>CAZOKH010000052.1:0-3973 GCA_964580315.1 uncultured Anaerolineaceae bacterium
AATGTCATACAAAGAAAGATTAAAATTTATACCTCGGTTGAAAATAATATATTCACTTTAAGGGTAATTGATAATGGGCCTGGTATAAAAGGCATAAGTTTGAGAGATATATGGCTTCCTGGAAAATCAACAAGACCTAACGGTACAGGCTTAGGTTTATCTATTGTTAGAGATACTGCAATGGATCTTGGGGGAAAGGTCGACGCAAGAACTCAGTCGGAATTGGGAGGAGCTGAATTGATTGTCCAACTACCATTGGTGGGAGTTTAAGCTATAGGAATGATTATTTCAGGTAGATCAATTGATCGAATTCAAATAATTGACGACGATCCTAATGTTAGGGCATCGTACGAGTATCCTGTTGAAGAATTAAGCGCATTACCTGTCATGGCAGAAGGACCTTTGCCCATATTGGCAGATTTTATTCAACAATCTAGGGGGGTTGCTGATGCTGCAATATGCGATTTTCAGCTCAGAGTTAGGAATTATGCAGGGTTCAATGGGGCTGAGACAGTGGCATTAATGTATCAAAACCAATTCCCTGCGGTTTTATGTACCAGATATGAGCAATCAAGTATTGACGATATGAGGAAATTTAGAAGATTTATTCCTGTGTTGATGAAGCCAAATGAACTAAATCCCGGCAGCCTTGTTAAAGGGTTTGAAATATGCATCAACGAATTCACTGATAATTATTCCACACATCGAAAACCTTGGCGAACTTTAGTTCGTGTTGATGATCTAGATGAAGAAAACGGTTATTTCTATGTAATTGTGCCGGCGTGGGATCCAAATCAAATTATTAGGATTAAGAAAACCGATCTCCCCAATAAGATGCTTGAAAAATTGGGGAGAAAATCACGATTTCACGCGTTGGTCAATGTTGGAGCTGAATTTCATCAAGAAATATATTTTGACAACTGGGAACTTGATTGAGGATTATATGCCCTTATGTAACAGGATTGTCGCGATTCTTGATGTCGGTCATGGAAACAGCACAATTATTAAAGATGAGGCTGGTATTGTCATTATTGATGCGGGGACAAAAAGCACATTGCTTGAGTTTCTTTTAGAGCAAGGAATAGAACATATAGATACTATTTTAATTTCTCACGCAGATCAGGATCACATTGGAGGAATTGTCGCTATTCTTTCTTCTGGAAAATTCGGTATAGGGAAAATACGTCTTAACACTGACTCATTAAAAGGCACGGATGCATGGGATGACTTGCTTTATGAACTGGACCGGATGGGAGTAGAAAGTGGTTTAGATTTCAGGCCAAGTCTAACAATTAATGACATAGACGAATATAACCTTACCGGATACAAAATTCAAATTTTAGGTCCAAGTAATTACCTTGCTGCTAAAGGCCCTGGAAGCAGAGATCGACAAGGCCGAAAGATAACAACTAATTCTATTAGTGCCGTAATCCGAATTTTAGATGATAAGGATATTCCGATCTTATTGCTTCCTGGTGACATAGATGAAATTGGATTAGATGACTTGATCGAGCATAAACCTGATGCATCTACGCCGATTTTAATTTTCCCCCACCATGGCGGTCTACCAGGTTCGCGAGAAAATATTGAGAGTTTTACTCTTCGACTATCTACTTTAATAAATCCAAATACTGTGATTTTTTCTATTGAGAGAAGCGATCGATACAGCACCCCCAGACCAGAAATCATTACAACGCTTTTTAATTACTCCAAAGATATTCGAATCATGTGCACAGAGCTATCTGGTTTTTGTGCAAATCGATTACCTATGGAATCACCAACTCATTTAAGTGGATTGAGTGCCCAAGGGTATGAAGATAAAAAATGTTGTGCTGGTTCAATAATTATTGATTCTTCTTTACCAGACCCAATTATTCCTTTGTTGGAATCGCATAATAAATTCATCAATAGTACTGCACCGACTGCATTATGTCGCTTAATCCGATGAATTGACCACCCTACTAAAACTCAGTCAAAATTATGTCTTGATAAGTGTTTACGCCCTGAGCTTTAACAGATTCTCTACAAATGAAGTCATATTAAAAGAAACGGCTCTTGATAAAAAATCAAGAGCCGTTTTTACTATATTCCAAATCCCATTTGTCCCTCCGGAACTACCTCCTTTCTCCTTGTCCATCTGACCACCACTGTCTTCTGGCTCACCCAATCATCCCAGGTCATCACTTTCGGACCAGGAATGATCGCACTCGGGGTCGTCAGGCTGCCCATCGGATTGTGGCTGACTTGCAGATCATCAGCAAACAAGGTCTGTAAGTCCGATAGTTTGCGCTCTTTGCTCACAACTGTAGATTCACGCCAGTCAAGATCCTAATGTTTACCCCAAAATTTTTAAGACCAGAAAACAACGGTTGGAATTATCTTATTGAGATTGAGAATAGTCATTGAATTCTCAATTTATGCAGTTTTGCAACATTTCTCTTTGCGAGACAAGATTAAACCTGTTACGATATTTGTCATATCTGCTTTTTACGCAATTTTTATTTTGCAAAACCGTCCAAAATCAGTTATAAATGGCGATTTACCTTGAATATTTTTTATCGAGGTAAGGATGCAACAAAATTTAGTTTCAAAAGATCTGTTCACAATGTTTGTTGAAGATGTCTGCGCTGGCAAAACCAACGAGACACCTGCTGCTTATTGGAATAAATTGCAGTATTTACAAAGGTATCTGGATGAAAATCAGCTTTCTCAAATTGATCAAAAGACGATCGATGGATTTCGAAAGTGGATTCTCAATCGCCGGGAAAAAGTTCGCGGGAAGAAAATTATCCAGGCGCATCTTTCTCCATTTACGATTCGAACGGTTTTAACAACCGTTCGCCACTTCTTGCGATGGGGCTGTGATCAAGGTCTCTTAACCAAGATAACACTTGTCAATATCAAAGAACCCTTCCCGGATCCCAAAGCGATTACTCAAAATACATTTCAACAGTTACTTGAATCTGCACAGAAAATAATTAATGATTGGGAAAGATTACGAAATGTAGCATTACTCCTAATCCTGCGAGATACCGGTGGTCGTTGTGGAGCTATCGCCCGTATCGAAATTGAAAACATTGACCTGGAAACCGGTGTCGTAACCGTGCGGGATAAAGGTGATCGATTAAATTGCCTTTTTCTTACCCAAACATCGATAGGTGCAATAAAGAACTGGTTAGAAGTGCGAAACAGACAAATCTGTAACGATAACTATTTATTTCAAAACACCAAGGGTTATGCCCTAAAGCATCTTGGTATTCGCCGAACGCTAAATACTCTCGCAGAAAAAGCCGGTGTAAAGCATGAAAGACATAATCCGCATTCCTTTAGACATGCCTTTGCTCGCGATACACTTTTAGCCGGCGCTGATTTATCTCAAACCAGTCAACTCATGAATCACACAACCATCATCACAACTGCTCGATACTATGCAAGATGGAGTAAAAGAGAGTTGGTTGAAATACATCGTAGATTCAGTCCACTAAATAGTCAAATAAACAAAGAATAGAGCTATATCATGGCGGATAAGTGTCATTTAGCGGATAAGATGTCACTTATCCGCCGTTATTGGTCTGCAAAACCCTGATCATGGGTTCAAATCCCATCGTCGCCTCTCAACAACAGGCGCTTTCAAAGCGTCTTTTGATTTAATCACGGGTTTCGCCGCAGGGGCGATTTCACCATCCCATCGTCGCCTCTCAACAACAGGCGCTTTCAAAGCGTCTTTTGATTTAATCACGGGTTTCGCCGCAGGGGCGATTTCACCATCCCATCGTCGCCTCTCAACAACAGGCGCTTTCAAAGCGTCTTTTGATTTAATCACGGGTTTCGCCGCAGGGGCGATTTCACCATCCCATCGTCGCCTCTCAACAACAGGCGCTTTCAAAGCGTCTTTTGATTTAATCACGGGTTTCGCCGCAGGGGCGATTTCACCATCCCATCGTCGCCTCTCAACAACAGGCGCTTTCAAAGC
>CAZOKH010000052.1:4073-26600 GCA_964580315.1 uncultured Anaerolineaceae bacterium
GATTTCACCATCCCATCGTCGCCTCTCAACAACAGGCGCTTTTTTAAGTGTCTTTCTTAATTAACGCGACAATTTTTTCATATCAATCTTATTTAAGTGCCAGGAATATTTCAAATCACTTAACAATTACTTGAACACGCCCAATCTTCCCATCAACCAGACGAACCTTAATACCATGTGGATGCACAGGACTACTGGTGAGAATATGCATGACAACACCTTCGGTCAATAGACCGGATCTCTGATTATGCTTTTCAACGATCATCACACGCATTCCAGGTTGAATTTCCTTACGTATTGGTATGGTCATTGTAATGATTTTCTCCTGCCAACATTATAAATATTAAAAATATCCTTTACCTGTATCTGTATTACAAATTTACAAACAAGAAATGAATGGTGCATTTACACGGTGCACTACAGGGATGATTTCTCCATCCCGCCGTCACCTCTCCTGAGACGCCCATTTAAAATTTTTGTATTACCGCTTTTTGTTGTTCTTTTCTTCATACATGGCTCGATCAGCCTGCTTAAAAACATAACTTAATCTTTCAGTTTGATTCTCGCATGTCGCCAAACCGATCGACAAATCAACGATATACAGGTCATTTTTCTTTTCATTAATCTCTTGCAAGTGGTTTCGCAATCTCTTAATCACATTCGCGGCTGAAGTAAAATTCGTTTCAGGCAGAACAGCCACAAACTCATCACCGCCAATTCGTGCGATCAAATCTTCTGGTCTGAAGCATTGTTTTAATAGACCGGCCAATTGGCGCAAGTGTTCATCACCAACTGAATGGCCCAAAGAATCGTTAATTTTTTTAAGCCCATCCATATCCATTACGATGATGCTGATAGGAAACCTGCGGCCATTTTGCAGTCTTTGAATTTCTGTTTCATAATACTGCCGGTTGAATAAGCCCGTCAAAATGTCATGGGTATTCTGAAATTGTAATTTTTCTTCAAACAACTTTCTTTCGGTAATATCACGAATGATTCCGGTAAAAAACAATTCGTTATCCTCTTCCCATGTTGACAGCACAAGTTCGATTGGGAATTCTGTCTGATCCTTACGCAACGCCATCACTTCAACTGCCCTTCCAATGTATCGGGGTTCTCCGCCTCCAACTACATAATTCATCGAAGCGATATGAGGTTCTATCATTTGATTCGGCATCAACCGGGTTAATGATTTCCCAAGGATTTCGTCCTCCGAATACTGGAATATTGCCTTTGCGCCATTGTTCCAGGCAACAATTTCGCCCGCCGAGTTGGCCATAATAATCGCATCCGTGGCGGTTTGCACCACAGAACGATATCTTTTTTCACTTCGGCGCAGGTCATCCTCCATTTTCTTGCGCGAGGTTATATCCATCATGATACCAACCAGTCCAGAGGTTTGATTCTGCACATCACTGTAAGTGGACTTATAAAGAGTAAAATCTCTGTATGCGCCATCAGCGCACACAATTTCGGCATCAAACACCTGAATGCCTGGATTTTTCAGCAAGTGAATATCTTGATTGTGGTGATACTCAGCCAGATCAGCCGGGATGACATTTCCAAGACCTGTCAATGCCCGACCAATGATTTTTTCCTTCGGCAGTCCCAAAATTTGTTCCGCGAACATGGTATTGCAGCCAGTAAAATTCCCCTGCAAATCTTTAAAGAAAATTGGGTTGGGAATTGTATCGATCAGGGTTTTTAGAAAATGCAGGTTTTCCTGCAATTTTTGTTCGTAATTTTTTCGATCGGTAATATCTTGAACAATTACCACATAACTGGTAGGCAATTGACCGGGATCCCACATTGCAGAGACCGTCAAAGTTGTCCAAACCGTGCTGCCATCTTTTCGAAGATATCGTTTTTCCAATACAAAATTAAAGATTTCGCCGCTCAGCAATCGATTCATCGCCTCAATGCTGATGGAAACATCATCTGGATGAGTGATGGTTTTAAAAGTAACACCATTTAACTCATGAGGAGAATATCCAAGAATCTCACTTAGCCGCTGGTTGACTTTTAGAAATTCTCCCGTCTGGGCATCGGTGACAGCCACACCCACGGCGGTTTGTTCAAAAAGAGCCCGAAAGTACAATTCGCTTCGTCGCAGGGCTTCCTCTGCCAGCTTTCGCTCAGTAATATCCTGTAGAACGCCGACCACTCGCAACGCTGATCCGTTTGAATCCCGCAATATCTTTGCAACAGAGTGGATCACACGCGGCTGGTCTTCACCTTCTTTCATTATTCGATATTCAAGATCATAATTTGAATCGTTCTGAATCAAGTCTTGCAGCGCTTCATCCATTTTTTGGCGGTCTTCAGTTAATGGAATACCACGCACCTGTTCAAGATCAAGGTAGGGATCATCTCGTTCAATCCCATAAATTCGAAAAGCCTCTTCGGAACCCCATAAACGGTTCGTTTGGACATCCAGTTCCCAGTTGCCAATATGGGCAACCTCTTGAGCCTGATCCAGGCGGGCCATACTTTGAACAAGGGCATCTTCAATTTTCTTTCTTGAAGTGATATCTGTGACAATTACCAGCAAATTTCCATCAGCAGATCCTTTGGTTGGCGGCATCACAGTTTGTATGGCTTCGCGACTGGTCAATTGAGCGTAAAACGAACTTCCATCGCTTCTCTGAAAACAAACATCCATACTTTTTCCGTGCGGATTTCGATAAATTGCTTTGTAACGGCTGAGAAAAACCTTTCGGTCCGCTTCGGTCAGCAGGTCAGCCAGTGGTTTTCCAATTACCTGGTCGCATTTTCCCTGTGTGAAATCACAAAATGTCTGGTTGCACTGCAAGATGATCCCCTGTGAACTAACGGTCAAATAGCCCACCGGCGCTTGATTGTAAAGCTGGGCAAAGCTATCCCGCGTGTTTTCCAACAATTGATTAGAATGTCGCAATTCTTCGTTTTGCAATTCCAATTCAACCTGGTAAACCGATAGATCATGAACCAGTTCCGAAATATCCCGGGCATTAACCTGCCGGTCATTGTGTGACGCATTTGCCAAAACTGCTTCAGCTCTTTCTCGCAATCGTTTCAAAAAATCTTCAGAGAGATTGTTCATGTCAGGCGCTTTCATTAAAAATTGTGTATCTCGGTAATTTTTTACTTCTTTTCAGCGTGATTGGTTTCATTAAAAATCACTGCAAACTGGCGAGGCGCATAACGAAAAGCCCGAACTTGAAAGTGCTTTCCAAACACCTGGCTAAAATCTTCAAACTGGATTGTCTCGCCATTCAGGGCAACTTTTCCATAGCGCTCTATCCACGACGGCTCAATGCCGGGAAAAACCTGCAGGGCTGTTTTGTTAATGACATCTTTTGCCTTCAAGCCGACATTTTCCTCAAATGCCCGGTTAACCCTTATGAAGCGATAGTCAATTGGGTGATCCGTTTCGTCACAGATGATTTCGTGAATGGCAAAACCATTGGGCATCTCATTGAATAACTGCCGGTAATGCTCTTCGCTTTCACGTAAATTTTCTAGTGATTGGATGCGATCACTAATATCGTCAAATGTTGTATGAACTTCAAACGGCTCGGAGTCTCCCGGCTTGAACTGAGGGACCGCGCTTATGCTAATCCACACAACTCGCTCCAGTTTCGGATTGAACACCCCCATCACAGTCCCCTTAATTTCTCTTCCGGTACGCAGGGCAATCATGGAAGGATGTTCTTCTCCGGGAAAAGGAGTGCCGTCTTCCCGCAAAGCCTGCCATCGTGAGTCGATGGAATTTCTGCCTTTCATTTGATCCAGCGATAGACCAAGAATCCTCTCTGCTGCCGGGTTGGCGGCAGTTATTTCCCCCGACCTGGATTGATAGACAATTCCCTGTGATAACGTCTCAAAAAGGATTTTGAATTTTTGATTACTTTCTTGCAGCGCAGCATGGGTTTCTTTGATTTTGGTAATGTTATCAAAGGCGATGATGGTGCCTGAATAAACCTTGGGGGCTACGGAGTAGGGGAGAATTTTCATGATATACCAATTACGATCATGAGAAAGCACCTCGCGCTCAACCGATTTGCCCTCTTTTTGAACTTGCTGGATAATTGAAACCAGATCAATATTTACCAAATTATGATGAATATGCGTGATCGGGCGGCCGATATCACCATTCAAGATCTTGAAGATCTGCGAGACGCCTCTCGAAAACCGCCTCAATTCCATATTTTCGTCCAATAATATCTGCCCGATTTGCGATGATGCCATTAAATTATCCAGGTCATTGTGCAGTTCGGTCAATTCAATAATCTTGCTTTGATACTCAGCATTGACTGTGAAAAGCTCTTCATTGGTGGATTGCAATTCCTCATTGGTCGATTGCAGTTCCTCATTACTGGCCAGCAATTCCTCATTGGTGGCCTGCAATTCCTCGTTGGAAGTCTCCAGCTCCTCAATGGTAGCCTGCAAATTTTCGCGGGTAAATTGCAGTTCCTGCTCAAGCTCTTTAAAGTGCTCTTCTGTCTCCCGCGACAGGTCAAAGGTTTGAACCGCCTGTTTATTTTCATTTGCTTCAGTTTTCTTAATTTCTGTAATAAAAACTGCCGCCAGCGATTCCTGTCCCTTCTTTTGCGACATCGGCAAAATGCGCAGCTCAACCATGCGCTGAACACTGCCGGTCGTGAGCGCAATGTTGGAAAAGCGCACCTCTTGTCTTTGCCGAAAGGATTTCGAAATACCCGTGGTGAGCGGTATCGCCAATTTTTTCACCGCCATTTTGGAAATATCATTCACCAACTTCCCAGACGGCAGCTTGAAATAACCTTCCGTTTCCCCCATAATTTGCAGCACTTCCATATTTTCATTGACAATGACGGCCAGTGGGATGAAATGCTCGGTAATAATTTCCAGGTATCGCTCAAGGACATTTTCGTCCTCAACAGACCGAATCGCCCGTCGAACCCCAACCATACGGTCCTTCAACTCACGCGAACGTGTGTCCGTTGCAATTAACGAGGTGGGGTGAGATGTGGTTATCTGTTTTAACCGGCCCTTACTTCGGTAAATCTTCAATTTTGTATCAACAGCCTCAAAAAAATCGGCCATTTCGCCGGTGGTTTCACTGGTGCCCAGCATCAGAACGCCGCCGGGATTAAGTGAAAAATTAAAAAACTCCAAAATCTTTCGCTGCAGCATCGATTGTAAATAGATGAGCAGGTTGCGGCAGCTCACCAGAGATATATTGGTAAAAGGTGGATCTTTGATCAGATTGTGCTGGGCAAAAACCACCATTTCCCTCACCTTGCGAATAATGTGAAAACTATCATCCTTTTTTTGGAAATATTTTGCCAAAAGCCTCGGATCAATATCCGCGGCAATGCTCTCGGGATAGACCCCGGTTGCAGCAAATTGCAAAGCGTCACGATCAATATCGGTGGCAAAGATTTTTACGTCAAAGAATTGACCAATTTTTTGTGTAAATTCTTGCACCAGTATTGCCAGGCTGTAGGCCTCTTCTCCAGTGGAACATCCTGCCACCCAGAAACGCAGCGGTTCAGTCGGGTTATTTTTTAAGACCTCAGGAAGTATTTGGTCTGCCAGAGTGTCAAACACTTCGGGGTCGCGGAAGAATCTGGTCACCCCGATCAATAACTCTCTGTATAGCGCGGGCGCCTCACCAGGATAATTCTGCAAATAGCTGACATAATCGCCCAGTTCATCAATATTGTTCACCGTCATCCGGCGTTCAATTCGGCGGATTACAGTGCTGGGTTTGTAATAAGTGAAATCCAGTTTGCATTTTTCACGTAATATGGCATAAATTCGCGTCAGCTTATCTTCATCACTCAGGAGGGTTTCTGATCGGTCAGCTGTACTGAAGTAGGGATGCTTGGAAAAAGCGAGTAATTGAACAGGCATTTCTTCAGGGGCAAGGATAAAATCAGCCAGACCCGTTGAGATGGAGGCACGCGGCATGCCATCAAATTTGGCAGTCGCCTCATCCTGAACCATTACCATTCCGCCAAACTCTTTAATCGCACGCACACCGCGCATACCATCACTGCCAGTTCCAGAAAGAATAATGCCAATCGCTTTTTCGCCCTGGTCTTCAGCCAAGGAACGCATAAAAATATCGATCGGCAGGTTTATTCCCCGATTATGATCCTGCTCGCTCAGCAGCAATTTACCGTGAAATATCGTGAGGTTGGATTTGGGAGGGATTAAATAAATATGATTGGGAAGCACTTGCATGCCATCTTCAATGCGGTGAACCGGCAGGCTGGTTTTTTTGGACAGCAGTTCCACCATCAAACTTTTATAATCAGGTGAAAGGTGCTGAATCACAATGAACGCCAGATTACTTTCACCGGGCATGTGCGCAAAAAATGTTTCAATGGCTTCCAAGCCACCTGCCGAAGCGCCAATTGCCACATAATGGCTGGGCTCCTGGGCTGCTGTTTCTTTGGCTGCATTTGCTGTTTCATCCATTTTTTTCTTCATAGACACTCCCTGAGCGCACATTTGGTTTTCCCATCTGCGTTTTACTTTCAGCTTTTTCAACATACATCGCCCTGTCAGCCAGTTTAAACGTCTTCTTCAAACTGGTTTGATAATTCTCACAGATGGCAGTTCCAATCGATAAACTAATTTCATGATCAGGCAAACCATTGAGGTTATTCTCTCGAATGTTTTCTTTCAAACGATTCACCGCCCGCTCAACCGCTGCTGAATTTGTCTGCGGCAGAACTACCACAAATTCATCGCCGCCAATCCGGGCAACCATATCATCCGGGCGAAAAGATTTCTTAATCACATCGGCAGCTTGCCTAAGCAATGTGTCGCCCGCGCTGTGCCCATGGGTATCATTGATTTTTTTCAATCCATTCATATCAATTACCAAAATACCAATGGGGTATTTGCGGCTGTTTTGCAATCTTTCAATCTCAGTTTCAAAAAAATGCCAATTAAATAACCCGGTCAACGCATCATGCGTACTTCGATATTTCAACTCTTCTTCCAGTTTTTTTCGTTCAGAGACATCTTGAAGCTGAACCATGTACCCAGTGATGGCGCCCTGGCTGGAAATTAATGGCGTGATTTGCGTATCCAGAAAAATCTTTCCCTGTTTACTGGTGGAATATAAGTTATTCTTGCGAACAAGATCAAAATCAAATTCGCTTTCGTATCGGACTGATTTTCTTAAAGTCAAATCGCGTTTTATCGATTCGGAAACATTGGGGTCATCAAATAATTTAAATCCTCTGGCAACGGCAATATTGGTCAACCCGAATATTTGCAGGCAGGTTACATTTGCATCTCGCAGAATCCCATCCGCATCAAACAATTCAATCCCAATTGGCGACGCCTCAAACAGGTTGCGAAATTTTGTTTCGCTTTCTTGAAGAGCTTCCTCAGACTGCTTCTGTTCTGTAACATCATTGAAAAGAATCAGGCTGCCTATTAAATTCATTTTGTGATCATGCAGCCTGGTTTTCTGGATGTCAAAGTAACGCGGTTGTTCCCGCTGGCAAAGATGAACAATGTGATGATTCTCCTGGGTGAAATCGGCATCGCCATCCTCAAGCAGGTTCCCCAGGCAGGCAACAAACTCTGACGGCAATTGGCGCCCAACAACTAGAAATGAAGGCATGTGCATCATTTCACGGGCGGCAGGATTGATGTCCATCACCCGCAGTTGATTATCCAAAACCAGCATCCCCACAGGCATTTGCTTAAAAACCTGCCGGTGAGCAATGGGCACAACTTCCAGAAAATGGAATCGAAAGATGGCGATGGTCCAAACGATGCCCGTGACCAGGAAAGTATATGGCGCCAGGTCGAATCCTGGAATTAGTGAGAAACCAGCAACAAACGCGATGTTGACAATCACCGGAATGAGCGCGCCAACCAGCAGCAGCATAGATTGTTGAAAAAACAGGCGCTGTCTTTTAAAAATCTTTTGCAGCAGTATGATTAAACCAACTGAAAACACACTATACGCATAAACATAGCCTACCCAGTAGAAAAATCCAAAATCCCACGCCAGCACCGGCAGTGGATTGGTGAGATCAAATTGAAAATTTGCACCGTACAAAAAATGCAGTGAATTGCTCCAGGCTGCCAGGCAAACCAGGAAAGGAATGATCAAAAGCATGGTTAAAAAAGTGGCAACCTGGCTTTTTGAGTATTTTTGTTCGCCTCCTGCCCAGGTCAGCGAGAAAATTAGCCAGGCGGGCGCCAGCAAATTGGCCCCGAGAATGGATGCATGGTACCAGAATAGAGCCGTGGTGAGGTTTGAACTGGTCAACTGCAGGGTGTAAGGCACAGCATATCCCATTGCAGCCAGTAAAAGCGCTACCAGAGCGTAAGCGCCTGGAATCACCCGATGTCGATAGGCAAATACGGCAATATTGAAAAACACAACAGCAATAACCAACGCGAGTAAATAAAAATTAATTTTTACAAAACCCATAAAATCATCCCGAAAAATGGCGTGTGTATCCAGGTTCCTTTTGAAAACCTATTAGTGATTTATTACAATTGGAGATGTCACCAGGGTCAGGAATTTTTCGACCACCTCAGGGTCGAAATGTTTTCCCGACTGCTCTTTCAAATAGTTCAAGATTGCGTCAACCGTCCACGCCGGGCGGTAAGGCCTGTCTGACGATAATGCATCCCACACATCAATCAATGCGAAAATGCGTGCAGCGAGTGGAATTTCCTCTCCTTTTAATCTGCGCGGGTAACCCGAGCCATCCCAACGTTCATGGTGACAATATGGTATATCCAGGGCGGGCTGGAGATATGGGATACCTGCCAGCAGCCGGTAAGAATAAATGGGATGCTGCCGCATAATAATCCACTCTTCATCCGTCAACGGACCTGGTTTGAGCAAGATACTATCCGGGATACCCATCTTGCCAATATCATGCAGCAGCGCACCGCGCTCCATGTGCTTGAGAGTTTCTTCATCAATTCCAAAACTTCTTGCAAGTTCAACGGTTAGCTCAACCACACGCTGACTGTGACCGGCAGTTTCACGCTCGCACAATTCCAATGCGTTCGACCACCCCTCCAGGGTTGCGTCATAGGCAAAAATCAGGTCTTGAGAAAGTTTCACCAGGGCATCTTCGGCAATTTTTTGGTCCTCAGCCAAACTCAGCAAAGCCCTGCGCGACTGTTCAGCTTCATGAAGCAGGCGTTGCAACTCCTCCTGGGCAGACTGCATGAGTTCGTCTGCCTGTTTACGCTCCGTGATATCCACCATCACTGTCAGGAAACATAGTTCCCCTTTGGTCTCAATCGTCTCACCCGAAAACAGGCCATCCAAAAATTGTCCGTTTTTCGTTTTTACTTTCAGCTCAACATTCTGAATTTTCCCATTGGCTGCAAGTTTATCCCTGACCGCATTTTGGACATCAGTTTGCGGGAACACCCCCAGCTCTTGAATGGTTTTTCCAATCACATCCTCACGCGAATAACCAAGTTTGCGAAGGAAAGCATTATTGACATCAATGAACTTGCGGTCATGGATCGTTGAGACTGCCATCAAGTTTGGATTGTTGCGGAAGAGGCTTTCAAAAATTTGCTGTGCTTCCAGTTCTGACGTCAGGTCTTTTGATATTCCAAACAGGCAATTCCTGCCGTTCCACCTTCCCTGCCAAATGCGCGTCTCAACAGGAATTAAAGAGCCGTCTTTGGTTTGCAATGGCAAAGTACAGTTGGATCGTTCGCCGCGCAGCATAGCCTGGACAATTTCCACCGCTTCCTGTCGTTTTTCCACGGGATGCAAGTCTTGAATGGTCATTTGTAACAACTCATCCAGGCTGTATCCCAGCTTATCAAAAACCGCCTTGTTGCCAAACAAAATGTTGCCCTGCTCATCGGCGACGGTGATGATATCGCCAATGGTTTCAAAGAACGTGCGGAAATTGGATTCGCTGTCCTGGATTTCCTTTTCAATTCTTCGCATCTCCGTGATATCGCGTGAGATTGCCAGCACCAGGTCAACCTTTCCGTAGCCGTCAAAAACCGGGGTTAGCCGCCAATCCAAAGTTAATGTTCCATTCGCACTTTCCCATTCAAAAATTCTCTGAGTGGGTTGTGAAGTTTGGAAAACTTTTTGAATGTCCCCTTCCCAAACATCACTCAACTGCTTATCAAAACCGGCTTCGCGGTGCGTTTTTCCAATGACGTCAGACTCTTGCAGACCTGAAACTGTCATTCCTGAAGGATTCATATAAACATGCCGGCATTCACGGTCATACAGCATGATGTAATCCTGGCTGCTTTCAGCCAGGCGTCGAAACCGGCTCTCGCTGGCTATGATCTTTTCTTCATCTTCTTTTTGTTTGGTTATGTCTAACATACATCCGATCAAACGCTTATGACTGTTATTATCCGCATGAATCACTCCCCGCGTCAGTACCCAGCGGTAACTGCCATCGCGGTGGCGTAAACGGTATTCAACCTCGTAGTCAGAAGATTTTTCTTGAACACAATCTTCAATTTTTTTTGTAACATGCTCCAAATCGTCTGGATGAATCCTGAGTTGCCATTCTTCCTGATCATCCAAAAAATCATCCGCCGAAAAACCTAAAATGTTTTTCCACTCTTTACTGCGCACAACTTTATCTGTCTGGAAATTCCGATCAAAAAAGCCGATATTGGAAGATGCGATCGCCAGGCGCAGTCTTTCTTCGTTTTCCTTCAATTTTTCGCCAATCAGTTCGCGCCGCAAACGGTCGCGAAGGATGATTCCGAGCAGAGCAGTGCTCACGGGGTATATGGTCAACACTGGCAAAGCAATGGCTGAAACAACACGCTGGGCAGTCTCCAACGGCATTGTGAACATTAACCCTAACATCACAACGTGAATTACAAAACCAAATACGAGGAATCGTTGAAAAGTAAGTTTCTCCAGGGGTGTTTTGTTCAATCGATTCCACAATAATCCCAGGCTCCCGGTTACAAGGATGACACTAACCCCGGTAAATGCTGCAGCCCCTCCTTGAAAAATCCTGAATGCGCTGGTCACCGCCATGGCTGTCAGCGTCGGAATGGTTCCAAAAAATAAACCACTTATCCCCAGCAGCACCGAGCGGGTATCAAAAATAATACCGGGGGCAAATATCCAGGGAGTGGACATCAGTACAATCCCGATGCTGCCGAGAACGATGCCCATTACGATCTGCCGTAGAATTTGATCACTTTTGTGCCAGCGCACAATGGCAATGTCAAACAACAGCGCCACTGTTAACAAGACGGCAGCATTTTCAACAAGCTCCAGAATAATTTGATTAATCATTGCACCATCTCCCTGCCTTCCACGCTTTGATAGCGGTTCGGCTGTCCTGCCTGCTCAAGCAGATGGTTAACTTCACGTTTTAATTCAACAATCCGATTTTCACGCCCCAGCATAATGGTTTGCCAGCGGCGAAGTTCGTCGAGTTGTTCTTTTAATTTCTGCTGCGCCTGTTTTCGCTCGGTAATATTTTGAAAAAATGTCAAAAAATAGTCGCCGGAAGGTATATAAGTGGCGCTAACTTCCACATCAATCAGTCTGCCGTCTTTCCGCCGATGCCTGCTCTCGAACCGGTCTTGCCCCTGTGCAATAAGCTTCTGGATACGGATAGCTGTATCCTGCGGGGTTTCGATGACTTCGATAGCACTAAGATCCATCTGCAAAAGTTCTTCTTTTGAATATCCAATCATTTGACAATAAGCATTATTTACCTCTAAAAATCGCCCTTTCCTGTCCATAATTTGAAAACCATCCAGTGAGGTATTTATCAATGCCTTATATTGCTCCGCACTGGCAAGCAATTCCTCTTCAAACCGCTTCCGCTCCACGATCTTCCAGACCGAATCCATCAGCAGTGACAACTGCAGCATATCGATGTCGTCATAATTCTGATTTTTATTTGCCACCCCAACCACAGCCACAATCTCATGCCCCACCAGCACCGGGATTGTAAGAAATTTCGACAGTTTTACATGCCCCTCCGGATATCCGTTTTTCAAAGGCGACGGCGACTGGTTATCGTTGTCAATGATCGGGCGGCGCTGCCGCACCGCCTCCCCCCAGATTCCAGTTTTATCCAACTGGTAAATCGTCTGCGGTTCAAGCACCTGGCACTCTTTCATCACGTCTTTCGACCAGGAATTAAGCGTGAACTGCTCAGTGGCTTCGTCATACAGGTAGATATACCCGATCTTGCTGTCGGTCAGATTGATGGCTGCTTCCAGGGCAAAATCCAGCAAATCCTGGGTATCTTTGGCGTCATATTGTGAAATTTCATAAATACTACGCAATCGGTTTTGAGTAATTGATTTTTCACGTTCAGCCTGTTTCCGCTCAGTCACATCACGCATGGTCGCCGCAACGCCAATTTTTTCACCCGACCCATCGCGCATTGGGTTCATGGTAATTTCAAAGTACTGCTCGGCTCCATTATTCTTCTGCAAGGTCACATCCAATGTTTCTATAGCACCCGATTGGATCACCTGATTTAATAAGTCTGTCCAGTCCTGAATACGATCTTTAGACGGCTGCAAATCCTGGTAGGTTTTTCCCAGCACGTCTTCATGGTTTAAACCTAACTGGCGGCACGTATTTGAATTGGCGTGCGTGAACCTGCCCTGCAAGTCGAAACTAAATATCAAGTCCTGGCTGGCTTCTTCAATCAATCGATAGCGTTCTTCGCTTTCTTGCAAAGCCAGTTCCATCCGCTTACGGTCGGTGATGATCTCGGTATAAACCACTATCCCGCCAATTTCACCATCAGCCTCATACCAGGGACGGCATTCCCACCTGGACCAATCCACCGTTCCGTCTTCGTGGTAGTAAGGATCTTCATCTTCCTTACAGACCTCACCCCGTAAAACCCTTTGATGAACATCACGCCATTTTTGCGGTAGATTCGGGAAGACTTCGTAATGATGTTTGCCAATCACATTTTCTTCTTTTATGTTGTATTCATCCAGGTAACGCTGGCTGACATAAATGTAATTCAAATTCTTATCATGAATTGCCACACCGCTCTGGTTGTGCGCCAAAATATAACTCAGCAATTCTTGAAAATGTTCCAGTTTCTGTTCGTTTTTCTTTCGTTCATCAATATCACGCACAATTCCTTGAATTTTTCCATCATGCAGCATTTTTGAATTGATTTCAGCATAGAACAATGTGCCGTCTTTCCGCACTAACCTTCGTTCAGATAGTATGGTCTCGCCGGCGACTAATTGATTCAAACGAAGTGGGTTGGCAGCCAGGTCTTCGGGAACCATAAAATCACGTTCATCGCGGCCAATAATTTCGTCCCGCGCAAACCCCAGCATGGAGCACCCCGCAGGATTCACGTCCAGGATAATTCCGTCCGAATCTGATACAAAAATTCCATCCGACGCCTGTTCAACCAGTGAGCGGTAGCGTTCTTCACTGCGTTTTAGCTGCAAGTCGAGCTGGTGGCGGTTTAAAGTCATCTCAATGGTGGCAATCAACTCGCGTTCAGGCACCGGCTTCACCAGGTAACCATAAGGCGCCGCAATTTTTGCCTGCTGCAGCAGCACATCCTGTGAATAACCTGTCAGGAACACGACAGGCACTTCGGTAACCGCCGCCAACTGTTCAGCGGCGGTTATCCCATTCATTTCACCGGCCAACTCAATGTCCATTAATACGAGATCAGGTTGTAAATCTGCAACGGTTTGAAACACCCTCTCTCCAGTTGAGATCGTTTCCAACACATCATATCCCTGGCGGCTTAGAAAATCTTGCAGATGCATGGCAAGAATTGCGTCATCCTCAACAATTAAAATTTTATTTCTGGCCATTTTCAATCCTTTGTCTTCTACCCGAGAAATGAATAATAAATTGGGTGCCATTTGTTTGATTAAGTTCCATTTTCCCGCCCAATTGATGTTCACAAAGCATGCGCACCATACGCAAACCAAGTGTTTGTGTTTCTCGCCAGTCAAAGTCATCCGGAATACCAATGCCATTATCAGAAACCGATAAGACATAATGCCCGTTTTGATTTCGCATGGTAATGGAGATGGTACGGGGTTCAAGATCGGTCGAACTTTCACGCGCTGTGGGAAAGGCATGCTTTAAAGCATTGGTAAGCAGCTCATTCACAATCAATCCGCAGGGCACTGCCAGGTCAAGGCTCAGCTCAATATCCTGTGCATTGACTTGAATGTCGATATTTTCTACGGATTGGAAAGACTGGTGCAGATAAGGGATAAAAGAATTCAGATAGTTTTCAAACCCAATGAGAGAAAGATTGTCCGAGCGATAAAGTTGTTCATGCACAACCGCCATCGATTTTATCCGGTTGCCAAGTTCCATCATAACTTTGCTGACAGCAGGGTCTTTAAGCGCGTGGCTTTCAATTTCAATTAAGCCCAGGATGGCAGCCAGGTTATTCTTCACACGATGGTGCACTTCACGTATCAGCACAGTTTTTTCATCTAGCGAGCTTTTTAGTTCGTTTTCAATTAACTTGCTTTCAGTAACATCTTGCAAAGTGCCAGAAAGTCGAACGACCACTCCATCACCATTCATCTCCGGGCTTCCCAGGCTATGCACAAAGCGCAGCGTTCCATCCGGGCGGATGATTCGATAAACCAGGTCAAATTTCTGCCCGGTGGTAATACTTTCGCTTAAATGATCGTAGACCACTTGAATATCTTCAGGATGGATTAATAATTTATACTCTTCAACACTTGGTGGTTGATCGGTTTCTCCCAGTCCAAAAATATTAAAGGTTTCTTTCGTCCATTCAACTGCATTCTTTTCAAAATCCAACAGGTAACTGCCGACATGCGCTATCCTTTGGGATGCTTCTAGAATTCTTTCCTGTTTTTCCAGATTTTCTTGAGCCACATGTTTCTGGGTAACATCGCGGTAACTGGCGCGTTTGCCAAGGTAATCCCCAGAATCCCCATAAACAGAAGTGCAAACATGTTCAACCCAACGGATGTGGTTATTTTTTGTAATCAGGCGAAAAGTAATGACTTGAGATTCATGATCAAAATGTCGTTTCTTAAAGTGGTCTTCTACTGAAATCAGATCATCGGGATGAATAATTCGGATTAGCAAGTTTGGATCTTGAATAAACTCTTCAGCTGTATAACCCGTAATTCTATAACAGGAAGGAGAACAGTATAGATAATGCCCCGAAGGATCAACCCAGGTTTCCCAGTCAGAGGTAAAATCGGCGACCGTTCGGTAGCGCTCTTCACTTTTGGCAAGTTGCTTTAATAACTCATCCTTTTCAGTTAGCGAACGTGCAAGCAACAAATTCGAGTAGTTCAAAGTGGAAATTACAGTTGCCAATTTGCTATAGAAACGCAAGATTGTTTCCACTTTTTCATGGCTCCAGCGCGGCACCTGGTCCAACGCCTCCAGGAATGCCTTCTCATCAAACCCATACAAGTGGGCTTGTTCACGGAAAAACATTCTGTCAGGTATTTCGTCTTCAAAGAAGAATTGCCCCAGGAATATGTTCCCAAAGTGTTTCCCGCCCAGCACTATTGGCGTCGAAAAATCCCATAAATGGTTCTTGCATTTGTAACCAATAAAATTACCCGGTTTCACACCTTTCGTTAGCTCGATATCGCTCTCAATACAGTGCTTTAGAGTTACGGGATGCTGACGAAAGAAATTCGAGCAAATGGTTTGCCATCCTTTGGCAACCAGCACCCTGCCTTTCATGTCAATAATGCCTATACCTACGTGCGTCAGTTCATAAAAATCATCCATCAACGACTGCATGGTTTCATAGTCAAAAATATCTGCCAGTTCCAGGTCGCCGATATCTCCTTCCGGCCGGGTTATGGCAAACAATTGTTTTTGTGATCGTATCTCACGATTTCTGAGCTTCTCTTCGGTCAGTTTACGCTCAGTAATATCACGTGAGATCCCTATGACAGAAACGGGCTTGCCGTCAATTCCGATAACAGGAGATGTATTGGAAGTCTGCCATCTCCAATCACCGTTTTTGGCCCGAATACGAAACTCAACCCCGCTTTGTTTTTCAGCATTTGCAAAAGACTTTTGAATGGATTGCAAACAAATGGAGTAATCCTCCGGGTGAACAATATCCCTGAATGATTTTCCAATCAATTCTCCCGCATCCATTCCCAGCGAATCTTTTACATTTGGAGAAATATAAGTCAGGATCCCATCCTGTGAAATCATGTAGGCTGTGTCATTGATATTTTCAACAAAAGAGCGAAAACGTTCCTCACTGGCGCGCATCTGTTCATCCATGCGCTTTCGTTCGGCAATGTCCCATGCCAGGTCTGCAAACGAGGAAACCACTTCAACATCTTGCTGGTCATAATTGATTGCCTTGTTTCCAACTCCCAGGATAGCAACAATTTTCTCGCCGCGCATGACTGGCGCCACCAGTTCACGGATCACTTTGGCATGACCTGGAGGAACCCCTTTACGATGTTGTAAAGACAGATAATCATTATGAATCACCGCCCTGCGTTCGCGAACGCAATCCACCCATACTCCGGCTTGATCGACACTGTAATGCAAACCCTTACCATTCATCTTGCAGTACCGATTTAGCGTGCTGCTTGACCACGCCTGCAGTGAGATAGTCTGCTGATCATCTTCCAAAAAATGATAAAAACCGATTTCACTACCAGTCAACGCACAAATGGTATCGAGTGTTTCTTGCAGCACTTCATCTAATGTGCTGGTGAGGGCAAATTGCATAAGATGAAGGCGCGCTTCTCGGACTGTTTCCGCCAATTTCTGAGCAGTAATATCAGACAACAAGGCAAACGAGCCGAGAAAATTTCCCTTTTCGTCCACATCAGCCGTTGCAGAAACAATTGTCCACAAAACGGCGCCATTTTTCTTCCTGAAGCGGCGCTCATAAGAATCCGGTTCTCCAGTGTGCCGCAATTTCATTCTCTGCTCATGATCCTCCAGATCTTCGGAGAACATGAAGTATTCCATCGGTTTACCCATCATCTCTTCGGCAGAATATCCCAACATATTGGCTATTTTGGAGTTGGCATAATTTATGGTATGGTTTTTATCCATGCTCCAGATACCTTCATTAGCCGTTTCAACCATCTGGCAGTATCGTTCTTGTGCCAGCCGAAGGGCTTCGCGGGTTTCCCGGTGACCGGTTATGTCGCGCAAAATACCCAGAATCAAATGATCAGCCAGCCGTCTTCCCTGAACTTCAGCGATAAAATCGCTGCCATCTTTGCGGACTAACCTTCTTTCTTTAACCAGTGTATGATCATCCGGAACTTCCAGAAATTTCAATGGGTCCTGTCGGAGATCCTGTGGGGAAATCAGGTTCTGGATATACAAACCTAAAATTTCTTCATGTGCATATTGAAACAATTCGCACCCCCGCCGGTTTACTTCGACAATCCTGCCCGAATCATCCACAAAGAAAACACCATCTGCAGACGGATCAAACAACCCTCTATACATACTTATCAGAGAGTCACTTGAGCTTGGAGTGTGGTTATTGTCTGGAGGATTCATGGCACAATTCTTTCCGGAAAGGATGTTTTTTATATTATTTCACTAGCTTGCATTGACACCGCCAGAACAGATTCCAGGTTTAGCAGGACGATCAATTTATCTTCCAACTTTGCTATTCCTTCAATAAATTCCGTATTCACAGTAGTGGTAATGGAAGGAACTGCTTCAATCACAGCATCCGGCACACTAACCACTTCCTCTACACTATCCACCATCATCCCAATTTTGTTTTGAGCATGGTTGATAATCACAATTCGGGAATGGATTGTGCTTGGGGTTGGCAACAGCCCCAGGCGTAAGCGTAAGTCCATTACCGGTAAAATTCGTCCGCGTAAACTAATGACACCACACAGCGAGGCAGGCATTTGCGGCAGCCGGGTAATCTCTTGAATTTTAATGATGCTTTCAACAGTGTTAATCTCAACGCCAAACAATTCTTCCGCCAATCCAAATACAACGAGTTGGTGCTCCATATTGTACCTTTCCTGTAAAAACGATTGTGTGACTGCCCTGTTACCTTGCCGATAACATGAGGCAGTCACAGAATCCTTATGCTAGAAGATCAGACCGTCAAATCAGTGGCTTATTCCATTCGTGGACAATTTAAATTGAGAACTGATTTCCTGCAGGGTGTTTGCCATGTCAGACAGCGATTGGGCTGAAGCATTGACCTCTTCTACCTGCGCACTCATTTCTTCCACCGAGGCTGACACTTCTTCAACCGATGCGCTGTTTTCTTCGCTGACGCTGGCAATGCTTTCCACAGCGCGGCTCACGTCACTGGCGCCGGCGGCCATTTCTTCGGTGGCGGCCGTGTTCTCTTCAATCACCGCCGATACCGTATCCACCGCGCTGACCAGGTCAGACATCATGATACCAATTTCACCGGTGGCTTCAGCCGCCTGGGTTGCCTGGGCAAACACCGCTTCGGCAGCTCTCAGGATTTCTTCCAGGCTTTGCCCGGCTTCCTGGGCGCTGGCCACGCCTTTTTCCACTTCGCTTTCGCCAGCCTGCATGGCCTCCACGGCTTCTGCCACGGTGACCTGTATTCCGCTGATCAGCCCGCCGATCTCTTTGGTGGCGCTACTCGAGCGCTCAGCCAGCTTGCGCACCTCATCAGCCACCACAGCAAAGCCTTTGCCGTGCTCGCCGGCGCGGGCGGCTTCAATGGCGGCGTTGAGCGCCAGCAGGTTGGTTTGCGAGGCAATGTCTTCAATGGTCTCAACAATCATGCCAATTTGCTGCGAGCGATCGCCCATCTCTTGCACCTTCTGGGCAGACAACCCCACTTTGTCTTTGATGGACTGCATGCCCTGCACCGTTTGAGTGACAACGGTTGCGCCTTTGCTGGCAGCTTCAGCGGCTTTTGCCGAATCCTGGGTCACTGCCTGGGCATTGCCCGCCACAATTTGCACGGCATTGTTGATTTGCGTGGTAACCTCGGATGCTTTACCAATGGCGCTGGCCTGTTCTTGCGCGCCGCGCGCCACACCTTCAATCACACGCACCATCTCATCCATCGAAGTGGCGGTGCTGGTGACGGCTTCGGTCTGGTCAGCGGTGCCTTTAGCCACCTGTTGGATGGTGGTGGCAATCTGTGATGAGGCGGTGCCGGCCTGGTTGGAAGCCACAGCCAGTTGATGCGAGGCTGCAGCCAGTTGGCTGGCATTTTCAGCCACGGCGCCCACCGACTGGTTGAGGCTTGCGATCATTTTCACAAAAGCGTGTCCCATTTCATCCTTATCAGACTTTGGCGTGAACTGAATGGACAGGTCATTGCTGGCAATGGTCTCAGCTGCTTTGCCGGTTTCTTGCAAATAGAGGATAACCGCATCCAGGGCTTTGCCGACCTCGCCGATTTCATCCCGGCGCAGGCGCACTTTATCTTTTTCTTCATCGCTCAGGTTGCGCACCAGGTCGCCCACCGCCAGGGCATTGGAGATTTGAACCACCTGGCCTAAGGGGGCGCTGATGCTGCGGGAAATGACCACCCCAAAACCCAACGCCAGGCAAACCGCTGCAATAATCACAATGACCATAATGGTTGTGGCTTGATTGGCGGCTGCGGTATTTTGATCGGCAATTTCTTTTGCCAGAGTCACTTTTGAACTCATCATTTCGGTCAGGGTAGCCTGCGTGGTCTGGGCGCTTTGGAAAGCGTCTCCCAACAGGATGTCGAGGGCCGCATCGCTGTTGCCGGCTTTGTCCAGCGCAATCATCTGGTCAAGGTAAGGATCAAATTCCGCTTTGGCGGCAGCATAGATGTTGAACAAATCCCGCCCTTCCTGGGTCTCCAGCAATGCCTCATACTCGGCTGCAACCGTATCCATCTCACTCGAGAGTTGAATAATGGTTTCGTAATGCTTTTGATTTTCTTTTACATCCGGCACCAGAATGGCGTCCCGCATATTGACGCGGATGCGCTGAAAGGCAATGCCCATTTCTTCAAGCTGCGTGATGGGAACGGTGTAATTCTGGTACAGCCTGGTGTCTGCGGCATCAATGATACGAATATAATAAATGCCAATGATGCCCACAATTGCGGCAATGATCGCCAGGACTACAAACGAACCGATCAATTTGACGCTCATTTTTAGATTGTTTATTGTTTTCATAAAGTTCTCCAGTTGTTATTCAGGATTGGGATTAATATGAGAAGATTTTTCTGCCAGCATGTTTTTTATCAAACTGCCCAGCTCGTGATGAATTTTTTGTTTGGAGATCTGGGCGGTAATTCCAATTTTGTTAATCGCCACGCGCGATTCGACATCATCAAAGGTGGTCAACAAAATGATGAGCGCATCAGGGTATCCAGTTCTTAATTGTTTTATCTCTTGCAAATGCCTGTCAACTGAATGATCAACAGAAATTAAAAATACATCGGCCGAATTTTCAGGCAAAAGGGAAAGAGCATCGGTTATTGTGCTGCAACCAATTGCGTTATACTGGGGGGAAGCGTGTGACAGCCACCAGAGAATGGAATTGCGCATTCCAGCGTGCGGCTCAATCACGAATAAGGTCGGCATAATTAATCTAACAGTTGATGAGATTATCTGATCTGAGTAATTTTTTGTCCGCCTGTAATATCGTTCCAGCAAAATGAACATTGCCCATTAACCAATCATCAAAGAGAATAATCCACCCATGAGATTATCCCTCCCAAATATAATCATACGATTGGGTGTGTTTATACCCAATCGGGAGATGAGGATAATTCAATTTGAAGAACTATGAAATCTTATAGGGGAAACTTTGACAAAAGCTGTAGGGAATTCTTGATTAACGAAAAATTTCTACTGCGATTTGAGCTTGGATTAGATCAATTATTAATACCGCAAGGTATTCAATAAAACGATGGACGTTGACAACTGGCTAAGAATTATCCATCCAGCGAGATGACACCATGTTGAATGGCATATTTTACCAGGCTGGCAATATCACTTATTTCCAATTTCTGCATGATCCGGCTGCGATAGGTGTCAACAGATTTGGGAGAAAGACTGAGAATTTCAGCGATTTCCAGACTGGTTTTGCCTTCAGTTACCAGTTGTAAAACTTCTCGCTCTCGCATGCTCAACTTATCCAGTGAACTGGTTGAGTGTGTTTGTGGAGAAACCGTAAACATTAATTCAAAAATTGTGTCAGAAATTTTCTGGCTAATATAAAAATGACCCTCAAAAACTTTGCGTACAGCCTGCACCACTTCCTGACCGGCAGAGTCTTTTAACAAATATCCCTTTGCGCCGGCGCGAAAAGCCCGTTGAATATACTCGCTCGTAGAATGCATGGACAGCATAATGATACGGATATCTGGATGAAAAGCAAGGATTTGTTCCGCAGCATCAATGCCATTCAGTTGAGGCATTGCTATGTCCATCAGAATAATGTCCGGTTTTATTTTTTGTGCCAACGCCAGCACCTGGCGCCCGTCTTCAGCGCCGCCCACCACTTTAATATCGGGCTGTGATTCCAGAATGGCGCGTAATCCATCTCGAAGGATGGCATGATCATCAGCTAACAATACCTGAATGGTCATTTTCTTCTCCTTGCAGCGGAACCTCCACAACAACATGCGTTCCGGTTAACGGGGTAGTTCTTATCCACAGTTTACCACCAATGGCTTCGGCGCGCTCTTGCATTATTTTTAAACCCCATCTGGACGATGCTGCTGTTGCCTTCGGGTTGGCCTGTTTGATACCAATACCATCATCCTCAATGATCATTCTCACCCGGTTGGCTACTTTAACCAGGGTGATTTTCACCTGTTTTGCCTGGGCATGTTTGGAAATATTGGTCAAGGCTTCCTGGGCTATCCGAAAGAGTGCGATCTCTTGAGCCATTGATAGCAACCTTTGACCGACGGAGTCCTTGAGATTGAAAGGTACACCTGTGCGCCAGGTGAATTGGTCTCCCAACCATCGCAAAGCAGCCGCCAGCCCATAATCATCAAGAATGGATGGTCGGAGTTCGGTCATAACGCTCCGGATGCGCTGCACAGTCTCTTCAAGCAGTTTCAACGCATCATCAATCCGCATTCCCAGCGTGTTTTTTTGCTCCGGCAACAAAAGGCTGTAGATAAGATTTAGGCTCAGGTTTATGGCGCTCAAGTTCTGGCCCACCTGATCATGCAATTCGTTTGCCAGTCTTTTCCGCTCAGCTTCTTCTGCATCTTTGAGACGGACGTTCAATGCGCGGAGATGTTCGCGTCTTTCTTGAAGGGTTTGGATGAGCTGCATATTCTGTATGGCAATGGAAATTTGTCCTGCAACTGTCATCAGCATATTCACATCGTGTTCATGGTAAGCGCCATAACGCAGCGATTCGACATTCACAACACCAATCACTCTTTCCCCGGCCAGCAGCGGAACGCACAATTCTGAAGATGTTTGTGGAATAATTGCCAGAAAGCGTCGATCGCTTTTTGCATCGGTTAAATTAATAACTTCGCCATGTTTGGCCACCCATCCTGTGACACCCTTGCCCACTTTCAGGCCGGTTTTTTCGATCATCGTTTTGAATTCTTCATCAGAAACCCC
>CAZOKH010000053.1:0-26449 GCA_964580315.1 uncultured Anaerolineaceae bacterium
AGTGCGATTGGCACTTGATTTTTTGTGCTGATTTCACGAGGTCGGCACCTCTCGACTCGCAATCCGGGGCCAGCCTCCCCCGTCGAAGCCAGTCATCCCCAGTGATCGTATTATACCCTCTTTTTTTGTTTCACCATTCATTAAGTCCTTTTGGGTAGGATGGAGTAAAATTGATTTTTAAGCACACTGTCTTGGCCATCTTCTCCCCAATTGGAGCATATATGCTGGAAATTTTTAAAACGACCGCGCAAGGGCTGGAAAGACAAGATGAAATTTCTGCCGGCTGCTGGATTAATGTAACCAACCCCGGTAAAGAAGAGATTACCCGCATCGAAAACCTGGATGTCCCTCTGGATTTCATCACCTACTCGCTGGATATGGATGAACGCCCAAGAACTGAGCGCGAAGACAACGGGACGCTACTCATCCTTCTACGTATCCCTTATTTCGCGGGAAAAGATGTCGATGTACCCTACACGACTGTGCCGTTGGGCATCATCTTGACAAATGACTGCATCATCACAATCGGAAAAGTAAAAAATGATGTAATCAATAAACTCACCTCAACAAAAGCCATTCGTGATTTGTCTACACGCAAACGGAATCGGTTCGTTCTGCGGATTTTATTATTAACTGCCAACACCTACCTCACTTACTTGTATGATATAAACAAAACTGTAGATATTTTGGAAGACCAACTGACGCTGTCGATGAAGAACATTCATGTCCTTGAACTTCTTAAATATCAGAAAAGCCTGGTCTTTTTCACCACCGCCCTGAAATCCAATGAATTAATGCTGGAAAGATTGCAGCGCACCCAGATTTTTCAAATGTTTGAAGAGGATAAGGACCTGCTGGATGATGTAATCATTGAAAACCAGCAAGCAATGGAAATGACCAGCATCTACAGCAACATTTTAAGTTCCATGATGGATGCATTTGCCTCCATCATTTCCAACAACCTTAATGTGGTTATGAAATTTCTGGCTTCCATAACCATTGTTTTAAGCATCCCAGCCATTCTCACCGGGTACTTCGGTATGAATGTGGCATTGCCCTTCCAGGGTAATCCGTATGCATATTTAATCATTATTGGAATTGGAATGGCAATCTCAGCCCTGGTCGTTTTCCTATTCATCAGGCGAGATTGGTTTTAGTCTTCATCAAAAATTCATTATCCATTAAATCAAATGAGGAGCTTATTATGAAAAAAGATTTCATCGCCGTGTCAGATTATTCATCGCAGGATATTGAAAAAATTATTGATATTAGTCTTTCCCTAAAAGCTGAAAGGGCAAAGGGTCCTAATAAGCCCATCCTGAAAGATAAAGTTCTGGGAATGATCTTTCAAAAACCCAGCCTCCGCACTCGCGTCAGCTTTGACATGGCAATGCGCCACCTGGGCGGTGACGCGCTTTACCTCTCACCGGCAGAAATTGGCCTGGGACAACGCGAATCCATTGCAGATGTAGCTCGCGTTCTTTCAGGCTATGTTGAAGTTTTAATGGCTCGCGTATTTGATCACCAGCACGTGGTTGAACTGGCGAAATGGTCATCCATACCGGTCATAAACGGATTGAGCGATTACAACCATCCTTGCCAGGCAATGGCCGATGCCCTGACCGTTGTTGAGAAGTTTGGCAACATGCGCGGTCGAACGGTTTCTTTCGTCGGAGACGGAAACAATGTGGCGGTTTCCATGATGCATGTTTGCGCGCAGTTAGGCGCTCATTTTGTCATCGCCAGTCCCGAAGGATATGATCTGCCAGAAAACGCCATTCAAATTGCAGAAAAAATTGGCAAGTCAACCGGAAGCCAGTTCAGGTTCCTGCGCGACCCCGACCAGGCAGTATCAGGCGCCGACGTGATTTACACTGACACATGGACCAGCATGGGACAGGAATCCGAAACGGAAAAGCGCAAACAGGTTTTTGGAAAATACCAGGTTAATGAAAAACTGGTATCACTGGCAAAGCCCGACGCCATTGTGATGCATTGTCTCCCCGCTCATCGCGGACAGGAGATCACCGATGAGGTTGCAGATGGTCCGCATTCTGCATTGTTCCCGCAAGCCCACAATCGCATGCACGCACAAAAAGGCATCCTGGCTTTCCTGCTGGCTGATTAGTAATCCACTCTGGTCACAACTTACTCGAAAATGGGAATGACAATGGATCGAAAAACGAAAATTGTTGCCACAATTGGACCCAGTTCAGAACAGGATGCAGTATTACGCAGCCTGATCGAAGCCGGCGTTGATGTTGCACGTCTAAATTTTTCCCATGGCACCCACGAAGAACACGCTGTTCGCATTGAGAAAATCCGAAGATTATCCGATCAATTAAAAAAACCCATAACCATTCTCTTAGATTTGCAGGGCCCAAAATTGCGGGTTGGCGACTTGCCTCCTGATGGAATTTGGCTTGAAACCGGGCAGCGTTTAGTGTTGTGCGCGCCTGACAAAGTGGAATGTACACTCAAATTGGAGCCCGGAAAAACCATCATTCCGCTGGAAGTGCCCAACCTGGTTTCCGTCATTCAAAAAGGTAAACGTATTTTGCTTAATGACGGATACCTGGAACTGGAAGTTACAGATATCAAAGCAGATCAAATTGAAGCGCAAGTGATTCTGGGAGGTTTACTGACTTCTCACAAAGGCGTAAACCTTCCCGGAATCCCCATTCAAATTTCCAGCCTGCCCCCCAAAGACCAGGCAGATCTTGATTTTGGCTTGCGGGCTGGTGTGGATGCCATTGCCCTTTCATTTGTACGCACCCCTGAAGATGTCCTACAGATTCGCGATTACATTCAACGCGTTCATCCTCAAAAGACATCAACCCTTATCATCTCAAAGCTCGAACGTCCTGAGGCAATTGACAACCTGGACGAGATTATGAAAGTTACCGACGGTGTTATGGTTGCGCGGGGAGACCTGGCCGTTGAAACATCACCAGCCTATGTTCCCATTATGCAAAAGAGGATTATTGAGACGGCTAATTATCATGCACGCATTGTGATCACCGCCACCCAGATGCTCGATTCAATGATCCAATATCCCCGCCCCACGCGTGCTGAAGCCTCTGATGTAGCCAACGCTATTCTGGATGGCACCGACGCCGTGATGCTTTCTGCCGAAACCGCGGCCGGCAAATACCCCCTCGAAAGCGTTCGCATGATGGTGGAAATTATCCGTGAAGCGGAGGCAAACTTCGCAAAATGGGGTCACTGCCCAACACTAGTCCCAGAACCCACTCAGGATGACGCCGTCTCCATCACCCGTGCCGCTCGCGAATTGGCGAAGGATCGAAACGTTGCCTGTATCGCAGTCTTCACACGCAGCGGAAAAACCGCCCGGTTGATGTCCAAAACTCGCCCCGATGTTCCCATCATTGCATTCACACCTGAGATTACCACCTATCAACGCCTGAACATCCTATGGGGTATCACACCATTTCTGGTACCGTATGCCTCGAATGTTGAAAGCATGGTTTCACATGTCGAAGCAATCATGGTGTCAAACAAATTACTTCAACCCGGCCAACAATTTGTGTTAATCTCCGGTTTCCCGGTGGGTGAAATGCGCCCGCCCAATCTTGCCATGCTGCACACCGTTGGCGACCCCATCTAACGTTCCACATGGACATTATTTATGCAAATCAGAAAAATTAACCCCGAAAACCAATTGGACAAAAAGCTCTTTTCGCAATTTCCATTTGAGCTTTATAAAGATTCTCCCTACTGGGTGCCGCCGTTCTCATCAGAAATGAAATTGGTTTTTGACCGCAACAAGCATCCCTTTTACCAACACTCTCAGGCCGATTTTTTTGTGGCTGAAAGCGAAGGACAGGTATTGGGAACGATTGCCGCGCTGCACAACAAGAATTATTGTGCCCATCACAATATTCAAGTTGGTTTTTATTTTTACTTCGAATGTGTTGATGATTTGCAGGTTTCAAGGGGTTTGTTTGACGCCGCGGCCGATTGGGCTAAAAAACAAAAATTGACATCCATTCGCGGTCCGCGTGGTTTTTTGCGATCAGACAGTGTAGGCTGCCTGATCGAAGGTTTTGATTATCGACCGGCGATTGGAATCGGCTACAACTTGCCTCATTATCAAAAATTGGTCGAGGATTACGGTTTTCAAAAAATTACTGATCACCTATCGGGATACATGAATCAATCTCAACGCTTTCCCGATAAAGTGTACGAAATTGCAGAAAAGGTTAAACAACGCGGAAACTTCTGGGTAAAATCTTTTACCTCAAAAGCCGAGATGAAGAAATTTATCCCGATTGTTAACAGGGTCCATCACGAAGCTTTTAAAAACAATCCCGGATACTATCCCTCCACCAGGGAAGAGTTCGAACTTTTAGCCCGCAATTTGATTGTGCTGTTTGATCCCAACCTTGTAAAAGCCATCATGAAAGGTGACGATGTCGCCGGATTCATTATCTGCTTTCCAGATTTCTCAAACGCTGTCCGTGAGATCAAGGGGAAATTGTATCCTTTTGGCTGGATCAAGGTGATGCAGGAAATGAAAAAGACGCGCGCCGTCACCGTCAATGGCGTCGGTCTTCTCCCTCAATATCAGGGATTGGGTGCAAATGCGCTCTTATACACCGAGTTGGAAAAAACCATTCGCCAGTACAAATTTGAGATTGCCGAAATCGTGCAGGTTGACGAAGCCAACTTCAAAAGCAAATCAGACATGGAAACCATGGGAGTCAACTGGGTGAAGCGTCACCGCTCCTACGGACTGGATATTTCATAAGCAGGAGATCCAAAAAATGAATCAGAGAACCAGGCTGCTTGTAGCAAGATTTTGTATCGGCCTGGTTCTTTTGGTTAACATAAATTGCGCCGTTCAATATCTTTTAAAACCCGATTTTTTTAGAATTGGATTTGAATTAACGGGCAGTCCCGGAAGCGCCATGGTTCAAGGCATAGGATTATTGTTTATCATGTGGAATGTACCCTATGTCTTCGCACTATGCCAACCGGTAAAAAATCGGGTTTCCATGATTGAGGCGCTCATCATGCAATTAATTGGCGTGGTCGGCGAATCGATCTTATTAAGCCAGCTTACGGGTTCGCATCCGAACTTGCATACCACTGTCAATCGTTTCATCCTGTTTGACAGCGCTGGTTTTTTTATGCTTCTAACAGCCTTTGGAATTACGCGCCATATCCCTTCAAGTAATCAATCAAAGCCTGTAAACCGAGCAGATAACTGTTAAAACCAAACCCGCAAATTTGCCCCACACAAACCGGCGCAATCATGGAAACATGCCGAAACGCCTCCCTGGCATGGATATTGGACAAATGCACCTCAATCGTGGGAAGCTGCACTCCGCTGATAGCATCGCGAATGGCAATACTGGTATGGGTATAAGCGCCTGCATTAATCAAAATGCCGTCCGCCCAGTTCTTCGCATCTTGAATCCTGTCAATGAGCACACCTTCGTGATTGGACTGCTCGATTTGCAATTGATAGTTATATTCTGTTGCTTTTTCGCTCAATAATTGGTTGATTTCAGCCAGTGTGATTTTGCCATACACATCAGGCTCGCGCATTCCCAGCAGGTTAAGGTTGGGACCATGCAAAACGAGAATTTTTTGACTTTGATTATTGGTTTCCGGATTCATAATTTTTTGCCGCTCCCGCTTGAAATAAAGCTTCTCTTACCATTCCTTCATCTACCCGGTCATCCAAAACAACCCGACCAATGCACACCGGTAAAACCCACTTGAGTTTCTTCCCGGTTTTTTTCTTGTCGTGTGTCATCGTTTTAAGAATATTTTCCACTTGAGTTCCTTCAGGAATTGTGGTTGGAATATTCCAGGTGTTTAACAAGTTTTCGATCCTTTGAATTTCAGTAGTTGAAATGAGGTTCTTTCTTCTGGCAACCTCACAGGCAACCATCATCCCAATCCCTACCCCCTGGCCGTGTTTCAAACGGTAATTACTGATTGTTTCCAGTGCGTGACCGGTGGTGTGTCCCAGGTTTAGCACCGCCCGGATATTATTCTCAAATGGGTCTTTTTCAACAATTGATGTTTTGACCAGCAAGGATAGCCTAATCAACTCTGCCCCGATTGGTTTTTCCCACAACACAGAATAATTGCCATTGAGTTGCTTCAACAGTTCAAATAGAGATTTGTCAGCAATGATTCCGTGTTTGATCAACTCGGCCATCCCGGAACGCAATTCTTCCATGGGTAAAGTTCTCAACACACCCGGATCAATAAAGACCGCTGAAGGTTGTTTAAAACAGCCAACCAGGTTTTTTCCCTCAACAAGGTCAACGCCGGTTTTTCCCCCTACGCTGGCATCCACCATGGAAAGCAAGGTAGTGGGAACCTGGACAAATCGAATCCCGCGCATATAGGTGGCAGCCGCAAAACCGGTCATATCCCCAATCACACCCCCGCCCAGTGCTAAAAGCGTGTCGCCGCGGTCAAATTCAGCCTTTACCAATGCATGATAAATTCTTTCCATGCTGGCCAGGTTTTTATATTGTTCGCCATCCGGAAGGATAACCGGGCAAACTACATAACCGTAATCTTCAAGATATTTCTTAAGTCTTTCCAGGTACAGCGGCGCGATGGTTTGATTGGTCACAATCCCAATCCGGCTTCCCTTTTTCGCGCCGGTAGTATGAATGAAGCCCGCCGCGGCATCCATCATTCCCGTTCCAATCCAAATGGGATACTCCCCACTGGTGTGGTGAACAACAATTTTTTGAGCATTCCAAATTTCAAGAATTTTGCCAACGACATCATTGGTGGTAATCGAATCAGTAATAATTTGCCATGGAATTGCTTCATAGGCAGACCTGCGTTGATTCAACAATTCTTCAACCCGTTCGATAGGCTGTTCAACCCTCAACAGCGGGCGTTCCCTTTTTTCATCTCCACTGACGCGCCTGAGAATTTCTTCACTCGATGCAGTCAGGCAAATGGTGCAAATTTCATCATGGAGCGCCAACACCCGGTTTTCAACATCAACCAGTGTTCCTCCGCCGGTGGCAATCACCTGCCCATTATTCTTAATCAATTCACCCAACAATTGACGTTCTGCCCCGCGGAACGCTTCTTCTCCTTCTTCGGCAAAGATCTGGCTGACTGTTTTGTGTAATCTTTTTTCAATTTCGTCATCCATATCGATAAAACGAAAATTCAATCTCTGCGCCGCCATTTTTCCAATGGTCGTTTTGCCGGTTCCCATAAAACCTGTCAGGACGAGATTCCTCATCGTTTCATCTCCGCCAGAGAATCACCGCCCAATTTTTCAATCAGCTCCTGTGCCAGGGTAAAAGCAACCATTGCCTCACCCACCAGGCTTGCCGCTGGAACAGCGCACACGTCAGATCGCTGATATATTGGCGTGCTTGGTTTTCGCGTAAAGTAATCCACCGATTCGTGGACTGCCTTGGTGGTGGCAATTGGCTTCATGGCTGCCCGAATAACAATGGGTTCGCCATTACTTATTCCTCCTTCAATGCCTCCTGCGTGGTTGGTCTTACGCACGATTGAGCCGTCTTCAGCCGGATAAAGGTCGTCATGCGCCTGGCGTCCCCATTTTCGGGCTGTTTCAAATCCATCACCGAATTCCACCCCCTTAATTGCAGGAATTGACATAATGGCCATCGCCAGTTTAGCGCTTAACCGCCGATCCCATTGCACATGACTCCCCAGCCCAACCGGCACCCCCAGGGCTATAATGGTAAACACCCCTCCCAGTGTTTCACCTTCTTCACCGGCTTTATCAATTGTCTTGATCATTTCAGCAACTGCTGAAGTGTCAGGGCAGCGCAATTCATTGATTTCGGCACTGCCAAAAAGGGCTGCATAATCCTGTCCCTGAACATTCGCTTTTACGCCGCCAATTTCTTCCACATAACCGCCAATTTGAATACCAAAACTCATGAGCAGCTGACGGGCTACTGCTCCGGCCGCCACCCGCGCCGCGGTTTCTCTGGCGCTGGCGCGCTCCAGAATTAAACGTGCATCATCCAATTGATATTTCACCATACCTGTCAGATCAGCATGACCCGGTCGCGGAACGGTTAAACGCTCCAACGAATCATTTTCCCATTTATCCTGCCAGTTTGCCCAATCACGGTTATCAATTTGCAAAGCGATTGGCGCACCTGTTGATTTTCCTCTTAAAACACCGCCAATAATTCTGGCGCGGTCTTTTTCGATAGACATTCGTCCACCGCGACCATAACCTTTTTGCCTTCGTGCCAGTTCCAGGTTGATTTGTTCCTCGCCAATTTCAACGCCCGATGGATACCCGTCCAGGATCACGGTAAGGCATGGACCATGCGATTCGCCAGCAGTTAACATTCTCAACATGTTCTAGTTCTCCAGTGCTTTCTCGCAGGCTTTACGCATCACATCAACAGGAGCGGCACGATCTGTCCACATTTCAAATGCAACCGCTGCCTGCTGCACAAGCATTTCCAGGCCATTCATGGCTGGCGCCCCGCTTCTTTCAGCCTGTTGAATTAATTTGGTCTTGACCGGATTGTAAACCAGGTCATATACCAGTACATTTTTCGGGAATAAAGAATTATCCGGCCAGATTGATTCGTGAATATTGGGGGTTGTTCCCAGGGGAGTGGTATTGACAATGAGATCAACCATTTCAGAAGCGGTTACCAGGTTTGCATCGGTTAATTCATGATCCAATATTTTCATATCAGGAAACAATTTTTGCATCCGCTCAACCAGCCGCGCCGTTCTTTCCCGCGAGCGGTTGAGAATGTGAATTTCCGACGCGCCCATTTTCCCCAGCGCATAAATCACAGCGCTGGCAGCTCCACCAGCCCCAACCACCAACGCCCGTGAAGGCGGCAGGTCTTTGAATCCAAATTCCAACAAAGATTTTCGGAACCCGGCCCAGTCCGTGTTGGTTCCAAATAAAATGGGCTTATTTGATTCTTCCTCAAGCTTCACAACAATGGTATTCACCGCCCCCAAATCTCTGGCATCATCACGGATGCTGTCCAGAAATGGCATGCAGGACTCTTTGTGTGGAATGGTAACATTACCTCCTCTAAATCCAAGCGCTGCCAAACCCCGCACAGCATCCTCCAGGTGAGATGACAAAACTGGCAAAGCCACATAACACCAATTCATTTTTAGAAAATCGAATGCGGCATTGTGCAGCACTGGCGACAAACTATGTCCCAGTGGATATCCCATTATGCCAACTAAATTTGTTTTTCCATCAACCATATCGAACTCCCAGTTGTTTCATTAGATCGTAAAAGCCCGGGAATGAATCACCAACACAATTCCCATCTTGAATGATGGTCTCTGCTGATGAAATCAATCCAGCGATGGTTAATGCCATTGCCACACGATGATCGCCGTGACTGTTAACCCGTCCGCCCCTTAGCGGTGTTGGTCCTTCAATCACAAAACCGTCATCGGTTTCTTCAATATGCGCACCCAGCTTTTTCAATTCCCCAACCATAACGGCAATGCGGTCGGTTTCTTTAACGCGCAAATCTCTCGCATCGCGCACTATGGTTTCGCCGTATGCCTGCGTAGCTGCCACAGCAAAAACAGGGAACTCATCAATCATGCGCACAACCACATCCTTTTCAACCGTTGTCCCTTTCAAATTTGAACTCTTAATAAGGATTGTGCCTATTTCTTCGCCGTTTTCAACACGATGACCTTGAATGGAAATATCCGCACCCATTTCCAGCAAAACATCCAACAGCCCTGTGCGAGTGCTATTCAATCCAACATTACCAATTTCAATTTCTGCGTTCTCAACAATGGCTCCGGCGACCAGCGGAAACGCTGCTGAAGAAAAATCTCCCGGCACCCGGATATGAATGGCATTCAAGTATTGAGCAGCTTGAATCTGAACTGTGTTAGCCTCAATTTCCAGCGACGCCCCCATGGCTTTCAACATGCGCTCGGTATGGTCGCGAGCCGGGCCGGGTTGACGAACTGTGGTGATACCCTCAGCATACAACCCCGCCAGGATTATGGCGCTTTTAACCTGTGCCGAAGCCACTTTCAATTCCAGGTCGGCTCCTACCAAAGGTTGTCCTTGAATTTTCACGGGTGCTTTTCCGTCTGTTGTCTGAATCATAGCCCCCATTTTCATCAAGGGTTCAGCCACCCGGTTCATTGGCCTGCGTCTCAGTTGTTCTTCACCACTTAAAACACTGTCAAACGACTGTCCAGCCATTAATCCCATCAATAACCGCATTGTCGTTCCAGAACGCACACAGTTTAATTCTCCCGCAGGCAAATGCAATCCATGAATTCCAGCGCCATGGACAATTATTTTTGTAGCCCCTTCCTCCTCAATCGTCACTCCCAGGCTCCGCAGACAACCCAGGGTAGCCAGGCAGTCGCCGCCGGGCAGGAAATTTTCAACAGGGTTTGAACCATCCGTTAAAGCCCCCAGCATCAGCGCACGGTGAGAGATTGATTTATCGCCCGGAACCTGAATCGCTCCCCGCATTTTCTTTAATGGCTTAACAAGAATATCACTCATACATAGTGTTCCTTCCTGGCGTTGTGTGCGTTTTGAATGATTTCACGAAGTTCCGCTTCGTCATGGTTAAGAGCCGCCCGAAACCTGGTAAGGTTTGCTTCAAATTCATCCAGTGCCGCCGTAACAAATTCTTTATTTGTGCTCAACATATCGAACAACATTTCTGGGTCGCTGCCGGCCAACCGGCTGGTATCCCTCAAACCGCCAGCTGCCATATTCCAGGTTTGCGGATTTTTCAAAGACTGTTCTTGAACAACATTCATTAAACAACACGCCACCACGTGAGGCAAATGAGAAATTCTTGAAGCTGTTAAGTCGTGTTCCTCAGGTGTAATTTCAATGGGGATCGCCCCAATGGCATTGACAATTAACCTGGACATTTCTTTGGCATTTTGTGTAGTGCGTTGAAGCGGTGTGAGGAAGAATTTTTCTCCCCGAAACAGGCCGGGGTCTGCATAAGTAATTCCGGCCTTCTCCTTACCGCACATCGGGTGCCCGCCGATGGGATCAAGGTTATCAGGGAGTTTCTGCATCGCCTGCACAATTTGAGATTTCGTACTCCCCAGATCCATAATCACGCATTTCAAATCCGCAATTTTAGCCAGCACTTCAAGATAACGAATGATGGTTTTGACAGGCGTCGCCAGAATGATGACATTAGCCTGACGGATTTCTTCAGTTATTTCCACATAACCCTGGTCAATGATATTCTTTTGAAGAGCAATATCAATTGTGGTGTGATTTCGGTCAACTCCGCAAACTTTACGACATCTGCCGTGTAAAGCCCCGGCAATCGATCCCCCCATCAATCCCATTCCAACAACTGTTATATTCAGCTCATTCAAAGAAATCATAAGGTTCTTCCTACAGCTTCAGCTATGGGTTTTAACGCTTGCATCAGTTTTTTAAACTTTTCCGGCTTCAAAGATTGGGCTCCATCTGATAGTGCTTCTTCAGGGCGTGGATGAACCTCAATAATCAAACCGTCCGCCCCGGCTGCAATTGAGGCGCGCGAAACCGGGTCAACCAGATCCCATTTTCCTGTTGCGTGACTGGGATCAACAATAACAGGTAAATGACTCAATTGCTTCAGAACTGGAACGGCGCTGATATCCAGTGTGTTTCGTGTGTATGGCTCAAAGGTACGAATCCCACGTTCACACAACATCACATTCTCATTTCCGTTTGAAAGAATATACTCTGCAGACATCAACAGTTCCTCGATGGTTGACATCATTCCCCTCTTTAAAAGTATAGGGTGATTTATCTTTCCCACGGCCTGCAAAAGGGAATAATTTTGCATGTTGCGCGTTCCAATCTGAATCACATCTGCATATTCAGCCACCATGGGAACCATCTGCGGCTCCATTACTTCCGTCACCACCGGCAGCCCGGTCAATTCCCTTGCTTCCGCCAGCAGCCGCAATCCCTCTTCTCCCAATCCCTGGAAGCTATAGGGTGAACTGCGCGGTTTGAAAGCGCCGCCGCGCAGCAAATGCGCGCCAGCTTTTTTCACTGCCTGAGCTGTTTCAAGCAATTGTTCCCGGTTTTCCACAGCACACGGGCCGCTCATGACCACGATCTGGTTTCCCCCAATCTTAATCTTTCCGACCCTTATCATGGTATCTTTCGGATGAAATTCCCGGCTGGACAATTTAAACGGGCGCAAAATCCTGACCAGCCGGTCAACCCCGTCCATACGCCCAATTTGTTCATCATCCACCAGGCGAACATCCCCGATGACGCCAAGGATGGTCTGTTCTTCTCCCTGCGACAGATGAATTCTGCATCCCATTTTTTCAATTCGGATTTTTACTGCATCAATCTGCCCCTCACTTGCTTTATGCTTCATAATGATAATCATGATTTATTCCTCCTTTACCCAATCGGGTCTCAAAGACCGCGCTTCGCGTAAATAAACATGGACAATTTCAGTCTTACTTTTTTCAGTCTCGCATAAAATCGAAACGCGGATACATTTTGCTAAACTTCCCATAACTTCCATTTCCTGCATGCACATCAGCGGGATATTTGTGTACCCCATGTCCCGCACCGCCCTCGCCGGGTAAACCGCATCCAAATCTCTGGTCGCAGTAAATGTGATGGACACCAGGTCGTCAGCGTTCAATTCATTTTTTTCCAGAATCGTTTTCACCAGCAAACTGGCAGCAGAGAGAATTTCTTTTTGATCGTTCTTTTCGACTGTTATCGCACCGCGAATACCTCGAATTGTCATAACTTTTCCTCCGGGAATAATAAAAAAACGTGGAGCGATTGGCTCCACGTTTTGGTTAATTCTGGTTTTTTCTATCCGACTACTTTTTTTACCTTCCAGAAACGCCGAAGCTAACCGCACCGATTAGGAACGCGATAATAATAAAAATAGTAGCGGAAAGGAAGGTTGAATAACATAGTCTTTATTTTCTTTGTAGTCTATAATATCGTTGAAAAATCAATTTGTCAACAATGAATATTTTTAACGGAGCGCATACCATGATCGGAATGAGCATCACCAGCAGTATTCAACCTTCCAGGCGAATTTCCCAGTTCAAAACCGACTTTTTTGTGGAACTCGGTCAGCGTGTTTCTCAATTGCGCTCACAGGGAAAAGATGTCATACGCCTTGATATGGGATCACCCGATTTTGCTCCCCCGGCTTTCATGGTCAATGCGATCAAAGATACATTATCAAATCCTGACCGGCATGGTTATGCTCCCAATGGTGGAACACCTCAATTCAAGCAGGCTGCCGCCTCCTATTACCAAAAGCGGTTTGGCGTCCAACTCGACCCTTCGTCGCAAATTCTTGGTCTTTTGGGCTCAAAAAGCGGCCTGTTTTCATTTGCGCAGGTATTACTTAATCCGGGTGATGTGTCACTAATTCCTTCCCCTGGATATCCCACTTATACAAATGCCAGCCTGTTCTCGGACGCTACACCATACTACCTGCCTCTTCTTGCCGAAAAGAATTTTTTACCCGACCTGAAGGACATTTCCCCGGAAATTTTACACAACGCCAGATTATTATGGTTAAACTATCCCAATAATCCCACTGGCGCACTGGCTCCCATGTCATTTTTAGAAGAAGCCGTCCAATTTGCCCGTGAGAACCAGTGCATCATAGCTTACGACAATCCCTATTCGGAAGTTTGCTTTGAAGATTACCAGCCCCCGTCCATACTTCAAATTCCCGGTGCTTTGGATGTATGTGTGGAATTCAATTCGCTCTCCAAGACGTATAACATTGCCGGCTGGCGTCTTGGAATTGCCGTTGGGAACCCTCAATTAATTGATTTATTGCGCATCTACAGCTCAATTAGCAACTCATCCCAGTTTTTTGGAATCTGGGATGCAGGCGGCACAGCCTTAACCTCCGATCAATCCTGGTTAATTCCACGCAATCAAGAATACGCAGCACGCCGCGACCTGGTTGTGAATGGATTGCGTTCTTTGGGTTTTACGGTGGATACCCCCAAAGCGACAATATATGTCTGGGCAAAACTGCCGGCCTCCGAAAGCAGGAACAGCGCTCAATTCTGCAGCGATTTGCTTGAGCAAGGTTTGGTCAGCATAACACCAGGCAGTTACTACGGTGAATCGGGGGAAGGCTACGTCCGCATCTCACTGACAACCAATTGCGAAAGAATATCCCAAAGTATTGACAGGTTGGCAGCTTTTCAAAAATTAAATACATAATTAATATCGTTTAAATAGGTTTTCTAGACAATTGTTGTAAAATAAAATTGTAGGATAAATCATTCACCCTGCAAGGAGAACAATATGCTCGTTGGAGATCGAATGTCTAAACCTGTTATAACAATCCATCCCGAGACGTCCATGAAAGATGCGCTCGAATTGATGGAAAGAGAGCATGTTCACCGGCTCCCGGTTGTTGACAAAAAAGGCAAATTAGTCGGGATTATTTCAGAAAGAGAGTTATACAAGGAATATCCATCTGAAGCAACCACGCTCAGCGTTTGGGAACTGAATTACCTCCTAAAAGAAATCACGATTGAGAAGTTGATGACCAGAGACGTCACCACCGTCACCGAAGACACCCCGCTGGAAGAAGCCGCCCGAATTATGGTGGACAAGGATTTTTCGGGTATTCCCGTTGTCCGAGATGACAAAGTGGTGGGGATGATCACCGAGACAGACCTGTTCAAAATCTTCCTTGAAATGCTTGGCGCCCGCAATCCTGGTGTTCGGCTTACCGTTCTGCTACCAGAAACCCCGGGTGCTCTGATGAAAGTAACCGAAGCCATCTTCAAAATCGGTGGAAATATTGAAGCAGTTGGCACATTCCTGGGCGAGAGTACAGCTAACCGCGAAGTGACCATCAAAGTTGAAGAAGTTGAAATGGCGGCATTACGAGAAGCTGTTACCCCTCATGTTGAAAAAATCCTCGATATTCGGGAAATGTTGATGGTCTAAAATAAACCTTTAAACAAACAAAGAAATCGCCGGAGCAACCCGGCGATTTCTTTGTTTGCATAGTTCAATTACAATAAACCTATGTCGAATACGCTCTCAATTCATCTGGAACAGGCCGCTAAACTAATCCTGCAATCAAAAAGGCTGGCAGCTTTCACCGGCGCCGGAATTTCGGTCGAAAGCGGTATTCCCCCATTTCGTGGAGCAAATGGCTTATGGTCGAAATACGATCCATCCATTTTGGATATTCAAAATTTTTATGCTTCGCCCAAAGCCACCTGGTCATTTCTCAAAGAAGTTTTTTATCCATCACTTAACCTTGCTCGTCCCAATCCAGCGCATCAATGTTTGAACCTGCTTGAAAAAAAGGGAATTCTAAAAGATATCATTACCATGAATATTGATAACTTACACTCCAGCGCAGGTAATCAGTATGTGATTGAATTTCACGGGAACTATCGGCGGCTGCAGTGCACAAAGTGCAGCAAGGTTTTTCCATTCAAAGAGTCGATGCTTAATGAACTCCCCCCAATTTGCCCGGATTGCCACGGCATTCTAAAACCTGATATCGTATTCTTCGGCGAGAATATTCCTTCGCAAGCTTATCAGGCAGCCTTTGAAGAAACCCATCTGGCTGACGTCTGGTTGGTCATTGGAACAACCGGAGAAGTCTATCCAGCAGCCGCCATTCCGCTTGAAGCCAAACGCCTGGGAAGCTCAATCATCGAAATTAATCTGAATCCAAGTGAATACACGCATACTGTGACAGACATTTTCCTTCAGGGCAAAGCGGGGGATGTTTTATCTCAATTAGATGAAAAGATCAATCATTTTATGGTATCATCCCAAATTGATTAAATGACTTCAATCAAAAACGGATAACCAACCGCAATGACCGAGAATCCAAACAACACAACCAGTCCACAAGCCGATCAAAAAAAAATCACCGACGGTGAATATCCGCTCGGTGTCAGAATTTTCCTGACCATCCTGGTTGTTTTTATTGGGTTGATTTTTCTGCTTGTTCTCTGGCTGCGATTGCCAGTTTTGACACAAATGGCAATTGGCACTTTCACCCCCACACCCCGCCCACCTACCCGCACTCCCTTACCCACCCGCACAGCGACCATTACCCCAACCCCCACCGAAACCCCGCTGCCAACCGCAACAAGCCTGCCCCCGTCTGCCAATTTGGTCTATGATTTGGATGAATTGCAGCCAGCCATTCCCGGAATAAAAAGCACCGCGATCGTTTTGAGCGTGCCAGACGACGCCATTGCGGCGCCAGACTTCACCGAACAAACCTGGTACCCATCATCACAAATCGAAAAAGACATGCTGGCAAATGGTGTCGGCATTGAGTTCACGCATCCATTTTTCGCCACTTATGCAAGTGGTTCCATCATGTGGAACATGGACGTTCCACTAAACCCGGGATTGTACGAAGTGTACGTGCTGGATACTCTGTATAGTTCCGGCGGCTCGTTAGATTTTCAGGTCCGCGTTGGAGAAACACAAATCAACCCGTTAATCGGTTCAACTCGTGTAGATTACCGGCTGCTGCAAGGTGATCCACCTCAAAAATCTGATATCTGGCACAGCCTGGGTGTTTTCGACGTAACCGATTCGGGGTTGCTGTCAGTTGCATCTTCCTGGCAGAATCGGGATGAATATTCTACGGTTGCCGTTGAAAGGGTATTAATTGTCAAACTACCCGAATCAACGCGCCAGTTGATTGACGCTCTCCCCCAGGGCGCATTTAGAGTAATCATAGACGACAACTCGGCAACATTTGGCAACAAACAAGATTGGATTACCATTGACAACAAAACCGCCTGGGGAAATAGCTTTATGGATCTCATCAACCCGCCGGCTGATGAAACCGTCATCTGGGAACTGCCCGATACTGTTCCGTTCGGCAGGTACGAAGTGCTGGCCTGGATACCAGAAATCAAAGGCAATCCCGAAGTAAGCTACAGCCTCACAGGCAACGGCTTTGATTTTGACCGCGAAGAAACCGGAACGCCCCCCATAACACAACAAGGCAGTTGGGAAGGCGGAAAATGGGTATCATTAGGCTATTGGACGGTACCGGAGCTCTATGGCAAAACCGTTCGCTTTGTCGTCACCATGAATATCAAGGGCAGCGGAATTGGTGATGTGGCAGCCGACGCCCTGGCATTCATCCTTCAACCTTAACATACTTGTCAAAAAACGAATGACCGTTATCCAGCAAGTCAAGAACCGGTTCGATAAATTCCAGTTACCTCACTGGTCAATTCCAATTGCCCTTGTCACCTTTTGTTTATTGAGTTTTGGCATCCTCATCCCATCGCTGGGTATCTATTGGGACGACTGGGAAACCATTCTCATCATCCGCCAATTTCCCTTATCCGAGTTCTGGCAATATTTCAGTGACAACCGCCCCCTGGCTGCCTGGACATACATAATTTCCAGCCCCTTCCTGGGAACCAGCCCCGTTGCATGGCAGCTTTTCACACTTCTACTCCGCTCTCTGACGGTTTGCCTTTTCTGGCTGGTTTTTTGCAATGTGTGGCCTCAGAGAAAGCGCGAAGTAACTTTCGCCTCTTTTTTATTTGCCATATATCCCATTTTCTTACAACAATACATCTCAGTTGCCTATCATCAACACTGGATGGCATATCTATTGTTCTTTGGTTCATTGTGGATGATGATTCGGTCAGTCCAATTGCCGCGTTTCTACTGGCTTTTCACAATTCTTTCCATTGTGACATTAGGCCTGCATTTGTCCATTCTCGAATATTTTGTCGGCGCCGAACTGCTCCGCCCGGTCATACTCTGGATTCTATTCTCAACCACCTTTAGTGAAAACCGCAAACGGATCAAACACACGCTGCTTCACTGGCTTCCTTACCTGCTTACTTTACTGGCCTTTGTTTCCTGGCGCATGATATACACACTCGGCGCAGTTGAGGACAACAACCGCCCCGGTCTGCTTTTTGATCTCATTAGCCAACCGCTGAAAACGATCATCCAATTTATCCAGATGGTGCTGCAAGACGGAATTTTTATTCTGGCATCTACGTGGCACAAAACCCTGTCGCCCGAATTAATCGATTTGACTCAAAGATTCAATCTCTTTTCCTGGGGCATGGCATTTCTCATAGCAGTTCTGGTATTTTTATTCCTTTCAAAATTAGAATCCATACCACAAAACGCCTCACCCCGGCATGACCGCTGGGTTATCCAGGCTCTCTTCATCGGGGTCGCCATAATTCTGTTAGGAACATTGCCAGCCTGGGTAACCTATCGCCAGGCCAGCGCAGCCGGGCAAAATATTGACCGTTTTGGACTGGTCGCCATGTCAGGCGCCAGCCTGGTTTTTGTCGCCCTCATGGATTGGGCGGTCAAGGATACATTGCCCCGAAAAATAATCCTTTGCTTTTTAATCATGCTGGGGGTAGCACTGCAAATCAGAATTGCCAATGATTATCGTTGGTCATGGACACGCCAAAAAAGATTATTATGGCAACTCTACTGGCGCGCACCAGCCATTGAACCTCACACCGTTTTTCTGGCAGAAAACCAGCTTTTCCCTTATGTCGCGCCTACTTTTGCATTTAATGTTTTGTATTCTCAACCAGAAAATACCCGAGAGCTAACCTATCAGTTTTACCAGCTCAATCGAGAATTTTCTGTGGATGCGGGCAACTGGTTAAATGGCAAACAACTTTCGGAGAACCACCGGGAATTTACCTATACCGGCATGAGCACAGATGGATTGATTCTCTATTTCAAAACACCGCAATCGAACTGCCTGTGGCTGCTAAATAGCGAAGATGCAACCAACCCTTACATCTCACAAAACACGCGGGAGGCATTACCCCTTTCCAGGTTCGATCGTATCCAACCGCACAACAACAACCCCACCGTGCCGCCAACAGACATTTTGGGCAGCCAGCCGAACCAGGATTGGTGCTACTATTATGAAAAAGCTGATCTCGCCCGGCAATTCGGACAATGGGAACAGGTTGTGGAACTCGGTAATCAGGCTCAGCAGGCTGGTTATTCTCCGCAATCCGGTTCCTCTAACTCACCCCAGGAATGGCTGCCATTTATTGAAGGCTATGCCGCAGCCGGCAACTGGCAGCGGGCGCAAGATCTGACCATCCAATCGTTGCAGACAGACGAGAAATATCGAAACCGGTTATGCGTGTTATGGCAAAAAATCTCCACTTCACACAAAGAGAATCCTGAGGCCGCTTCGATTTTGGATGAATTGGAATGCCATCAATATTCTGAACAGTGAAATGGAGCTTTCGCTTCAATGAAATCCCTTCAAAAGGTCAATCTCCCTTTTTGGCTGCTTCCCATTTTTCTATTGGCGGTTTGTGTTTTAACATTTGGGCTGCTCATCCCCCAATTGGGTTTCTATTGGGACGATTGGTCAAAGACGCTGGTCAATGTTGTTTACGGCATGGAAGGATACGCTGATTATTACGCCGAAGATCGCCCAACATCAAGTTGGACCCATATTCTCTTTGTAACCCTGATTGGCAATAAACCGCTGCACTGGCACATATTCACGCTTATGCTACGCTGGCTAACCTCATTATCGATATATTATTTCCTTAGGCAATTATGGAATGACAGGAAAATCCAGGCCAGTTTTGTCGCGCTGGCATTCCTGGTTTATCCGGTCTTCACACAACAATCCATCCCGGTTACGTTCCACCAACAGTGGCTGCAATTTTGTCTTTTCTTCCTATCCCTTACGACAACCATCCTGGCAATTAAAAAAATCCATTACTACTGGTGGTTGACCATCCTGTCTCTTTTATTGTTAGCCGTCCAGTTATCCATTACAGAATACTTCGTCGGACTGGAATTGTTACGCCCTGTTGTAATCGGGCTAATCCTAAAAAACCAGGAAGAGAATTTACCCTGGAAGAACCATCTTGGACAAACACTCAAACACTATCTACCCTATATAGCTTTCTTTGTGGTCTATGTAATCTGGCGCATGTTTTTCATTCAACTAAGCGGCGACGATCCCTATCGCGCCAACACGTTGTATGACCTGATCAGCCAACCCATTCCCACGCTGATTAACCTTTTACGCATGGTTTCTGTTGATACTTATTACATCCTGATCGCATGCTGGTCTGAGGTAATCGGCTCGGGTGTTCAACCAGGCATTGCTCGTTTCACGTTTTTTTCCTGGGGAATTGGATTTGTTATTGCGATTTCCATTTTTCTCTTCTACTTTTGCACCCAAAAAGAGCAACAACAGTATCCCTTGAGTGATTCAACTTCCTCTTCAAAAGAATGGTTATCTCAGGCATTTCTTTTGGGGTTTTTGGCGCTGCTTTTTGGCCCCATCCCCGCATGGATTACCGGTCGTGAAGTGGTTTACGATTTTCATTCAAACCGATACGCAATGCCAGCCATGTTTGGAGCCAGCCTTCTACTGGTCGTATTAATCGAAACCATTATCCGCTCGCGCACACACAAAATCATCGTCCTTGCCGCGCTGATTGGGCTTGCCTCCAGCTACCACTTGCGAATTGCCAATGATTACCGCTGGCTGTGGAAAGATCAATTGCGCTTCTACTGGCAGCTTCAATGGCGTGCACCATCCATTGAGCCTGACACAGCAATATTTATGGAAGATGAACCCTTCCCCGAGCAGGGACTTTTTTCCACTTCTTCCGCCGTGAATCTGATTTATCCTCAAGACACAGGTTCTCCTACGCTGGATTTCTGGGTCTTTTCCATTTACCCGCGTTATGTTCACAGTCTGCCCACCCCACAGAACGTCTCCCTGTCGCCCCGTTTTCGATCCCTCATGTTCAAGGGCAACACCACAAACAGCCTGCTAATGACGTACGACCCGACAAAAGGCAACTGCTGGTGGTTGCTCAATACAGATGACCTTTACAATCCCTATCTCAGTGACACGCTGAAACAATTTTTACCCATTTCAAATTTAAGCCGCATCAACCCTGACCCGCCGCAGCCAGGCTTTCCACCCGAAGTTCTGTTTGGAACAAGTCCCGGGAAAAATTGGTGTTACTACTTCGAAAAAGCCGACCTTGCCTTACAATTCGAGGATTGGCATCAGATCAAAACTCTGGGCGATGAGGCGGCCGCACAGGGGTTTTCTCCTTCAGCCGGTTCATCCAATTCACCACGTGAATGGCTGCCTTTCATTGAGGGCTACGCCAGGTTGGGAGACTGGCAAACAGCCTACGATCTCACCCTGCAAAGCTACGAGATGGACGGCAAATATCAAGAAATGTTATGTCGCCTCTGGAATGAATTCGATACCCGCACAAATTCTGACGCAGACCTAAAGAACAACATCCTCAACCACATGCAGTGTGACAAATAACTTTGCAGTTTTCCTGTACAATAAAATATAAGAACGATAAAAAAAGGCGTGATCATGATATGTTTGGAATAACCATTGCCAATGAAAAAGGCGGCGTTGCAAAAACCACCACTGCTATCTCGCTCGGCGGTGCATTTGTGGAACATCAAAAAAAAGTTTTACTCATTGACCTTGACCCACAGGCAAACCTTTCACAGGCATTCAAACTTGAACCTGAAAATTCCAATCAATCCTTACTGGCTGTTTTCCAGGATCACACTCCGCTCTCCAAGTTAATCCTGAAGACAAGTATAGACGGGCTTCACCTCATCCCGGCTCACTTTGACCTTGGAATCACTGAAAGCATGTTGCACAACCATCCTGGCGGGCAATTGATCCTCCGGGACGTTCTTCAGCCAATTTCAAGTAGTTATGATTTGGTTATTTTTGATTGCCCGCCATTTTTGGGAATGTTGGTAATGAATGCGCTGTGTGCGTCGAATTTATTGATCATCCCAACTCAGCCCGAAATTTTTTCCATCCACGCCCTGCGTAATTTGATGAAATGGGTCAACCAGGTCAGGCTCACGAATAATCCCGGGTTGGCTTATCGTCTATTATTAACGATGGTCGATCTTCGCAATCGCACACACCGCATGTTGTGTGAAGAATTAAATCGCACTTTCAAACAGGGATTGTTTGAAACGGTAATCAACATAGACACAAAGTTACGTGAAAGCCCCATTGCAGGCGTTCCCGTTTTAACCCATTCACCCAATTGTCGCGCCGCTGCACAGTATCGGTCTGTGGCTCAGGACATTCTAGATTATGTCAAAACAAAAACTAAAACACCAAATTGAGGAAATTTTCCTGGAGTTAAACCTACAGGATCTTCCACTTACCACAACCTTTGAATCGTCTGTTGATGATAGAACAGGTGCATTGCAGCCTGAAATTTCTCAGCAAGCTATTCAAAAAACAAACCCGGTTGAAAGAACCGAATCACAACCCGGCGTGGACGAAAACACTTTAATTGAAATCAACAAAACCATTGATCTAATCCCATACATACTCAATTCATTCAGCCAAATCAATGGATTATCCAACCTGCTTATTCAAGGTATCGACGGTGCATTAAAAGAACAGCAATTATCGGATGTTACTTCCATTCGGAGAATTAGTGAAGCACAAAGTTTTCTCCTTAAAGAGATCGAAGAACTTTCCCGCCGCTCCCGGGGTAACGACGCCAAGAAGAACACCGCTTTTTCTGTTCAGGATTTATTGACCCAGATCCAAACCGTTTTCCTGAAAGGTGAATACCGGGGGGTGATCAGCCTGGAGGTTAATTGCCCGTCCAAAATTCCCAACCTTTTCACTGATTCGGTTTTTCTGCGCCGTTCCATCATTCACTCCCTTGAATTAATGGTTTTATTTGATAAAGAAATTGTGATCGCTGTAGAGAGTGCAATTACAGATCAAAATTCACAAACACTTCATTTCTTTATCCATCCGCAAACCAGCGTTTCGCTAAAAGGGAAACCCCCTTCGGTTGCGACACAAAAATCTGCAAGGCTTCACCAATTTTTTATTAAACATTGGATAGACCAGATTGAGGGACAGGTTTTGTTTGAACAGGACACAAATCATAGGTTTTCAAACATCCATATTCAAGTCCCGGTAATTGAAGATCCCAATATTCCGGGTGGGCAGAAAAGCGGAGTTGAAAAACAAACTGTGCTGCTGATAGGTCAAACAATACCATCTGAGTTAAAAGAAGCAGCCAGTCAACTGGATTGGACTTTGATCCAAATTAAAAATAAAAAAGAAATGGACAAATTGGGACAAAGCCACATTCATACTTGCTTTATTAACCTCGCTGATTATGAAGCGACATGGCAAGAAATCAACGATTGTCTTTATGAAATTTCAGCATCTGACACACCCATTGTCCCAATTTTTCATGACCCCAAAGAGCAAATCTCAGCCTGGTTCCCCCAGGCAAGAATGATGATCAATCCCATTGAGCCCGGAGAAATGTCCTCTCTTATCCACCGTCTGGCAAACCAGCAGCATCTCGACAAAATTTTCATTTTGGACAATAAACACTACATTGCAAAATCATTGAAAATTCTTGAAAAACAGTTTGATATTCAATCCATTAATCAAACAATGGATAATATCAAAAATTTTTCCAATTCAACCATGGTGGTGATCAATCTTCCATTGAGTTCAAATGGTGAAACAATCGAGGAAACCCACTGCCTTCAAGAATGCTTTTCAAAAAAAATCCCATTAATTTTTCTCTTGCCCGAAAATGTTGACCAGGAAAAAGCCGGAATCTTTCAGAATGCATTGAAATCAATGGCTGCTGAAGAAAATAGGATAAATATTGATCAGGTGATCAATTTTTTCTCATAATTTTTCAGGGGAGAAGCAACCTTTTCACATTTGTTACAAGGTATAATGGTCAAGTTTAGGTCATTCATTACTATTATGGAGGCAACGTAAATGGACACATATGAAGTCGTACTAAAACGTAAGCTGAAAGAAATTGTTGCATTATTTGAGGATAAACGCATGGTTCCTCAAGTCGATAATGCCGCCCAGGCCATTGCCGATGCATTGATTAATGGGAAAAAACTTACTGCCATTGGAAATGGTGGAAGTTACGCCAATGCCGATCACTTTATTGGTGAATTAACCGGGCGTTTTCGCTATCATCGCAAACCGATTGCAGCATTTAGCCTGAACGGGCAAAGCGGTTTCACCGCCATTGCCAACGATTATGGTTATGAAAACAGTTATGCCCGCCAGATTACATGCATGCTTGAAAAAGGCGACGTCCTCATTGCCTACAGCGCCAGCGGTACATCCCCCAATATCATCGAAGCTTCTAAAGCAGCGCAGGAAAAAGGTGCAATTGTGGTCGGCTTTAGCGGAATGACTGGCTCTCTAAAAGATATTTCCGATTACCCGGTCACCGTCGATTCGGTCGATGTTCAAAATATTGAAGAAATCCATTATCTTTTAATGCACATAATTTGTGAAATGGTCGAAGACCGCTGGGTCAAGGCATGTGATCCCAACGCCCGCGCCAAAGATTATGTAAAGAAGAATTAGACACACTAACCCATAGCCCTCCATGTTTGTATTGAGGCTGTTCTGCATAAGTTGCAATTGATGGAATCACTTGTAGTAAAATAAGAATATAGAGTTCTTTATTTGTTAAAAAGGAATTTACTATGGCACCCGAAGAAGCCCCCAAAAAAAAGGGCAAATTGAAACCCACTGTTTATGGTAATAAAATCCTCACAATCTATCGCAAATGTTCCTGCGGCGGTAAAAGTGATTCACTGGGCTCAGTAGTGATCACCAAAAATCCTGATGGAAACGGCAGCACCGCCACGTGTACTGTTTGCGGAGCGACAATTAAATTCGGCGGAACCTGGACGCTGGAAAATCAAGATATCAGCGACCTGGATATTTCAGAAATTAAATAGTAAATCCATCATGGTCAGCTCCAGAGCAGTGCGCGGCCTTGACCCTTTGGTGATAGACGCATTATAAACACTGTTTCTGGAGCGTTTTTTTCCACTAACAATCCGATGATCATTAAACCAGCAATTTAGGGATGCATCATGACAAGTGACATGCAAATACCTCAAATCGACGATTTAACCAATCAAATCCGGATTGTCCGCTGGTTTAAACAAGAAGGAGAGTTTGTTACCGATAACGAATCCTTGTTGGAAATTGAGGATGGCTTATCAAACATGCTCATTCAGGCAAGCGGTGCTGGAATCTTACGAAATATCTACAAGCAAAATGGAGATGTTGTTCAACCTGGTGAAAGGATTGCCGGCTTTGAATTCTTTGCCCCACAAACAAACGAAAAGGATCTGGCAGTTTCAAGTGAAAAAAACCGATTGAGTGCTGTTTCCCAATCCATCAAAGCAACTGAATCGGCCGTCAAGTTTGCCAGTGAGCATCAAATTGATCTCAGGCTGTTGGCTGATCAAGCAACCGGTGAAAATGGTGAAATCACCGATGAGGATGTCATCCGTTATTTCACCCACTCCTTGCTTGAAATTGACAACCAAAGGTTAACTGTTTCCGAATCGGATGATAACGAGTTGGTTTCCAATACCCTTAACAGCATTCTTGATAGTCAATCGCCTGAAGATGCTCTCGCAGCAGAAATTGAAAAAGCCTTGCTCGCCGGTGAAAATGAAGTGGTGGAGAGGAAACCAATCAAAATCCCACGGATTACAAATCTACCCCCTGAAGAGCAAGAGCCAACTCCGGTAATTCAAAAACAACCACAACCAGGCATTGAGCATTTCTCGGTTTTTGAGGCAATTTTCGATTTTTCTCAAACGGAGAAATGGCTATCAAAAACCATTGAACTGATTTCCGATGGCGATTCATTAAACACATACGGTTATTCGGCCATTTTTCTAAAAACCATAGACTGGGTTCTCCAGCATGAGAAAGGTTTTATCTCGCCTTTCACGAACTCCGAAGATTTTGGCATTGGCTACAGTTTCATTCTACCTTCTCAAAGCATTGTGCATGGCATAAGCAACCTAGCGCATAAAACATGCGGGCAAATAGCCAATGAATTATCAAATGCCCAGGCCAGGTATCAACAAGGCCAAAAAACGCCGGCAGATTTTCAAAATGACCCCAAGTTTGTATTCCTGGACCTGCTGACCTATGGCATTGATCGGGGCATCAGTTATCCAAGCGGCTCGCAATTGGCATTGCTCACAGCAGGCACAATTCACAAACATCAAATTCGCATTGACCCTGAACTCGCACAATCAAAATCCACCCGACAAATCACGCTTGTGGTAAACAAAGACAATATCAACGAGGCGGCGGCAATTCATTTCTTCCATACACTGCGAACAGCCCTGGAAAACCCGTCCATCATCCTGGTTTAGTTTTTTTCCTACCCTCCAAACAATCTCCCACTAAAGTGTAAAAAAATATTAATTTACACTTGCAATTGTATTGCAAGTGTTTTATAATACTATTTGTCGGGTTCAAAATATCAAAACTGGAGACAAAATGATGAATAAAATGGCTTCCTTTCTTCCATTAGATATCGATTTTTCAATAGATCC
>CAZOKH010000054.1:0-26036 GCA_964580315.1 uncultured Anaerolineaceae bacterium
AAGAACTGTGGATATTTCTGACTCGAATTTACAGAAAAAAGGTTGCGTAATCGGTTTTCTTTAATAGGTATACTACATGTATTATACTCTTTGCGTTTCTATAAATATTGAACATCTCAATCGCCAAGGTTGATGATCAGAAAGTTTGATATAATTTTTACTTCACAGGGCGGTTGAATAGTGAAAATGGATTGTAAAGATGAACAACTCTCATTGATCACAATAAGTTGTTCCATCATGGAGTATTGGGATCATGCAGTTTACCCAGAGATTTGAGCGGCTACTGGAAGATTTGCCTGCCAGTACAAACACGCTAACGGTTTATTCTGTGCTTGCCATTGGATTAATTAAAATTCTTGGTGGAATTGCTGTATTTACTGGATTCTTTTTACTGTTTTTGCATTATCGATTATCTCCTCAAATTTCTCCCTTTTTCCCCCCGGTTGAAGCGAAGCCCAGTAAAGGCTTTATTTTTTATGATTTCAACTGGGAACCTGTCATTGACATAAATCCTCAACAGGTTGTTGCGACGTTATTTCCTCCCGCACCGACCGCCACAATGGCACCTCCCACAAGTACAGCAACGATTACTTTAACTCAAACACCCAAGCCCTCCGCAACCCTTACAATGACCCCGGTTGATACCATCACATTTACGGCAACGGTTACCGAGACCGGCACGCCTTTGCCAACAGCAACCGATACTGTTACACCATCGCCCACATCCACGGCGACTCCCGAAGATACACCCACGTCCATTCCACAAACCCCCACACCTTCGCCGACCAGTGGAATATTCCTGGGCGGCACTGAAATGAGTTCTCCATTGCTGGGTTTGACTTACCAACAATTGGAAACGATCATCTCGCAACCTTATAATGTTCCCAATGTTTTGCAAGATTTTGGACATCACGGGGTTGATTTTGGCTCTTATGATATTGATGGACAAAACATCATGAATTGGCCTGTGACGGCGGTATTTTCGGGTAAATTCGCCGGTTCATCCAACGATCGACCGCCGTTGGGAAACCTGGTCATTATTGAGACGCTCTATGAGGATTTGCCGGCTGATATTGCTTCCTTCCTGGATGTGCGAGAAGGGGAATCTCTCTATACTTTGTATGCCCATTTGGATCAACCAGTGAGCAACAAGGTGGGAGACACCTTTACAAAAGGCCAAATCATTGGTGAAGTGGGTATAAGCCAGACTTCTGAAGCGCATTTGCACCTTGAAATGCGCATTGGTAGAAGCAATACGGTATTTCAACAGATGGCTTATTACACGACCAACGCCACCGACGAGGAATTGGAAAGTTATACCATTTGGCGAATGAGCGGTGATTATTTACCCTTTGATCCAATGATCTTGTTTAAAGATTACAGCATCCCATAACTTATCGTGAACGGGAAAGCAGGAGAATGGAAGATAAAGAAAAACAGCTTCAATTAAAAGAATATGTCCCAACTGTGACAACCCTGGTTTTGGTTCTGGCAGGAATATTATTGTGCTGCATGTTTGTGCTATCCACAGCAGTAATGACTACTGCATTTTTGGTGACAAACCTGGGCGCGGCTGGTATTACCCCGGTTGCGGTTAGTACAGATGTTCCTGTTCAGGAAACACTGGTTGTTGTTGTGAACACACAGACGCCGCCTGAAGAGATGCTGGTTTTCACCAATACATCAGCACCCCCGACAGCGACGTCAACCCCTGAACCCCCCACAGCCACACCGACAGAAACTCCAATCCCCACCCTGGCGCCTCCCACTGCCACCGCCACAATTGATGCCACTGCTCAGGCAGCGCGCATGGCTCAGGTTGTCAATGATATTTTCAATAAGGGCGTGATCAGTACAAATGAAGGCGAATTTTCCAGGTTGCAAGATTACCGCGGAAGCTGGGCAAAACCCAATGAATATTCGGTGAAAAGGACCGATTTAGATTCGTCAAATTTTGTGGTTCGAACCGATGCTGCCTGGCAGGTTTATAACAACAGCGGCAACTGGGTTGAATCGGGCTGCGGCATTGTAATTTTTGAAAAAGACTCTCCTGCGTATTACCTGGTGTATTACAGCCTGGATGGACGCGCCCGTTTATACCGTGTGGCAGGTGGGGGCGCCACTCTCCTGGGACGGTCAACCATCTACACCGTTGACCGCACATACGGTCAGGGCGAACTGGTCGTTGCTGTCGAAGATCAGCAGATCACCATTTATTTCAATGAGAAAGAGATATTTCGCAAGCAAATCGGATTCCCGCTTGAGGGGTTAGGCTTCACAATTGTTTCTGGTGTAAGCTCTGATTATGGCACGCTTTGCGATATGACAAATATTGACCTATGGCAAATCAAACAATAAAACTACTGGATGCACTTGGGATTAAGGAAAAGGGCGAAATGTCCAATCAGGCTATGCGGGATGGAATTACGCTTGCAGGTGGATATCACTTCTTCATGACTGCATTATGCCTGCTGGCAGCAGCGGCTATCTTTGTGTTCGCGGTTTTACCGCCAATGCAAAGTCAGAGCGATCAAATGGCGCAACAATTATTTCTGCCTTTGACGGGTGTGGTGTTTGGTGTTGTTCTGGGGGGCATCTATGCGATTGTGGGAACGGGGCTGCTGCGTTTGCGCAATTCTTCCCGCCTGGCAGCCATATTCCTCAGCCTGCTGGGTTTGGTCAGCGGCTTTGTGGGCACGATGGGATCGTTTGCGTCAGCGCTGACCAACACGGTTAACCCCAACTGGGTTTCAGTTGGCCTGGTTGGATTGGTTACCCTGTGCGCATATTCCTTGATTGCATTCCTGGATATCTTCGTCCTACTATTCTTATTCAATAAGCGCGTGCGTACTCTGTTTTACGGCGAAGAAATGATGCGAGTTGCCGAAACAAACGGAAATGTTGCGAGTCAGTTTCCCGAACACCGCATAGGCAATCAAACCAATAACCCGTCTGAAACTGGATCATTTTCCGGTTTTGAGGATGAGTAGAAGGTAAAGCAAAGTTCATTTGATATGATAATGAAAAGGAACAAGGCTGAATTTTGCCTTGTTCCTTTGATATCGATGGCGGAATACAGTTATCGAATGCGCCTGCTCTCCAAGTAGAACCTTTTCTCGTATGCTTCTCCCATGGAGAATGTCTTTCGCGGAAGAACACCGTCGAGAATTACTGTTTTAAACAGGTCGCTTTTGGACATGGCTGGCAAATAGAAGCCAATGTTCTGTGTCTCAGTGCATAGATCGCACACGGGATCCTCGCCATGCACATAATCGATTTCCCCGGCAGTGCCGTCTTTAATCCAGCGATCGAGGAATGCTTGCAGGGTGCCCACTGGCAAGTTCGCAGTTGGATTTGTAAAGCTCAAGAGGGAATATCCACTGGCAGTGATAACTCCGATGATTTGTTGATTGCCTGTGCTATTCTGTTTTACAGACTGAATCATCCGGTCGCGCGATTCGCAGGGCGTGAGTGTGAATGAAACATCCGAAAACTGTTTGAGAGCGGTTTCAAGTTCGAGCTGCGGTTTAAATAAGACACGGTGAATGGGTTCGAATTCGAGGGCGGCATCATGCACATTCTCAATCTCAACCAACGCATAACGCGCCGGATGATCAGGCCCTGCAGTGGTTTTGATCTTGTCCCAGCAGGCTTTGGCTGTTGCCAGCGAATGATTGCCATCTCCGACCGCAAACAACAGAACGCCTTTGTCTTCAGCAACCCCGTAGCGCGCTCGAAAATTGGCGGGTTGGGCCAGTTTTTCAAGGGCAGGGATTAGGCTGTTCTCAACCAGACGGTCAGGAACACGGTAGCCATTCAAATGACCGCTGTTTTGCATCAGGTCGAAATCGTAAATGGACTCAAACTGCGATGATTGTTCCATTAATGGCTGTAATACGGTGTGTTGAGGATCATCGATCAAAACAAGGATGTGCGGCAATTCGAGCAGGGCGTTTTCTCGAATGCGCATGCGCGGCGGGATGCGTTCGATGATGGTTCCTTCAGTGGCGCGAATCAGGGTTTGCGAACCGGGTGAGTAGTCATATTGATCCAGATCGAGCGCGAGAAGAATTCCATGCCGGCTTTTTCCATGGATGGTCCGTTTGACCAGGATAACTTCCTGGTGGGGTTCCAGCACACCCTGTTGCAGGTAGTTTTGCATGGCTGCTTGAGCGTCAGCGGCGCGCTGAGCTTCTTCCGGTTTTCCCAGGTAGGCTTCAGGCAATATCATTTTCAGGGTTGAGGGGGAACTGCCGACCAGGGTTTCCACTTCACGCCAGTATTGTGGTTGAGATGTGAACTGGTCACAGGCGATTACAGCCCATTTTTGGAGGTCTATGTTTTTGTCTGGCAGGAAAATATCGGGGATTTGAACAGCAATATTCGGGTAGTTTCGCATAGTAAGTTCCTTCTTTGTGGATTTTCCCTTGACCATTAGTTATGAACAGGCTAAAATTCCAATCTCAATATCCAGGGAATGGATTTCGTATTTTATTTTAACCAACAATTGGAATTACTGTGTTTGAATCGCTTTCGGAGCGGCTAGATACCATTTTTCAACAGCTTCGGCGCCGGGGAAAACTAACGGCGTCTGATGTTGATGCTTCCATGCGTGAAGTGCGCCTGGCTTTATTAGAAGCCGATGTGAATTATAACGTAGTTAAAGGTTTTACTTCACGCGTGCGTGAAAGAGCCATTGGCGTTGAAGTTTCACGTGCATTAAATCCGGCGCAGCAGGTGATCAAGATTGTTCATGAAGAATTGATTGCTACGCTGGGAATGCCGCAGCCGCTTAACCTGAGTGGAGAACGGCCGCGCGTGGTAATGCTGGTTGGACTTCAGGGTTCTGGCAAAACCACCGCCGCGGGAAAATTAGCCCGGCTATTACGATCGCAGGGTGAGCGGGTTTTGCTTGTGGCCGCCGATCCTTATCGCCCGGCGGCTGTGAAACAATTGCAGACCCTGGGTGCACAAATTGGCGTGGATGTTTTTACTGAACCCCAGGTGAAACCGCCGGACCTGGCGAAACATGCTTTTGACAGCGCCCGAAAAAGCGGCGCTTCTGTCATGATCATTGATACGGCTGGCCGATCGCAGCTTGACCAGGAATTGATGGACGAGCTGCGTGCAATTCAAAAACGAGTTCAATCTGGCGAAGTGCTGCTGGTGGTCGATTCGATGATCGGCCAGGAAGCTCTGCATGTCGCAGAAGGTTTTCGAGACACACTGGCAATAACTGGTTTGATCTTGACCAAGATGGATGGGGATTCACGCGGCGGCGCCGCCATCTCGGTACGCTCGGTTACCGGAGTGCCAATAAAATATTTGAGCACCGGTGAAAACCTGGATGCGTTAGAATCATACGACCCTAACCGATTGGCCTCCCGCATTTTGGGAATGGGTGATATGATCGGGTTGATTGAGAAAGCTGAAGCCGGCCTTGACCAGGAATTGGCTCAAAAGCAGGCCGAGCGCATGATGAAAGGCGAACTGACGCTGCAGGACTTTGCGGATCAGCTCAAACAAGTGCGCAAGATGGGGCCGTTTTCACAACTGCTTGAAATGCTGCCCGGGAATATGGGCAAAATGGCAGCTCAAGTTTCTCCAAAAGATGCCGAGAAACAATTGGGCAAAGTTGAGGCTATAATCAATTCAATGACTCCTGGCGAGAGACGCAACCCGGATGTGCTTAATGCCAGCCGCAGGCGGCGCATCGCCAGTGGATCGGGTACGGAAGTACAGGATGTTAACAGGCTTTTGAAGCAGTTTCGAGAAGCGCAAAAGCTGATTAAGACGATTAAGAAAACCGGTGGGCGTGGTATTCCACGATTATTTGGGTAGAAATCATTCATCATAAACAGGATTAGCAGCGCCCCTTCAGCGCCCCCCTCAACCTGAGATGACGAATTGGGCCTCCCATAACACTGGATCAATTAAATTGTTCATTAAATAGGAGATGTTTCCAAATGGTAAAAATTCGCATGCGCCGTATTGGTTTGCGCAGACAACCCACCTATCGCATTGTGGCTGCTGATAAAGAAGCTCCGCGCGATGGTCGATTTCTTGAGATTTTGGGATTTTACAATCCCCGCACTGAACCTTCAACCATCAAATTGGCAGAAGCCAGGATTTATGATTGGTTGAGCAAAGGTGCTCAGCCCAGCGAATCAACCCTGAAAGTTTTCAACAGCATCGGCTTGATGGAGCGTTTTGACCGTTTCAAGAAAGGCGAATCGGCTGATGCATTGGAAGCTGAAGGTAAAGCCAAGGTGGAAAGCCGCGGCATCAATGAGAAAACTCGCCGCGATTAGGCAGCCAAGTAGGATTAATCATAAACAAGAAAATGCCTGATTGGCGACATGGAGGAAAGATCCATGAAAGAGCTGGTTGAATATATTAGTCGTTCAATTGTTGATGACCCTGACCAATTGTGGGTTAATCAGGAGCGGATGGGCAACAAAGTGCGCATTGAGCTTCAGGTTTCCAAGGAAGATATGGGGCGGGTTATCGGCAAGGGCGGCAGGGTGGCCAATTCCATCCGGGTGCTGCTGCGCGTGGCGGCGGCACGTGAAGGGAAGCAGGTTTCTCTGGACGTGGTTGAGCCAAAATGAATCAAAACAGTGAACCTGTTAACCCAACCAGAATGAATGATGAAGGCTCGCCCCGGTCGGGCGAGCCTCTCTTCTTGATTGTGGGAAAAGTTCGCCGGCCGCACGGCATCAGGGGTGAACTGGTGATGGAAGTGCTGACCGATTTTCCCGAGCGCATTCAAATTGGCCGCACACTCTACGCGGGTGATGATCATCAACCTGTAAAAATCCAGTCTTTGCGCTGGCATAATCAATATTTACTCATCAAATTTCACGGTTACGACACGCCCGAAACCGCCGGTTTTTTTCGCAACGTGCTGATCTATAAACCGATTGACCACGTGCCTCAATTGCCCGAGGGTGAATTCTATCATCACCAGTTGATTGGTTTGACGGTTGTTGATGAAGCCGGTGAAAAAATTGGTGTTTTGCGGGAGATTCTGATCACAGGGGCGAATGATGTGATGTTAATTCAGACGCCTGATGACAAAGAAATGCTCATCCCGTTGATTGATTCTGTGTTGCTTCATGTAAATTTGGAAGAAAAAATAATTCGCGTGAAACCTCCAGAGTGGGAATAAATTCCAATGGATAAACGGCTCTATTGGGTGGGATTCAACCTGGTAAAAGGTATTGGAGCAGTTCGACTTCAGGCGATTTTGGATCATTTTGGAGACCTGGAAATTGCCTGGAAAGCACCCATGGCTGAATGGCAGACTTCAGGGTTGTCTGACCGCATTCTTCAAAATTTTCAGCGCGTTCGACAGGATGTTGACCTGGAACAATTGGAGCAAAAGTATGAACGCGCTGGAATTCGATTTTTTACCCGGGAGGATGCTGATTATCCGCGCCGTTTAAAAGAAATCAACCAGGCGCCACCGGTGATATTTGTTTCGGGAGACATTCGACCCGAAGATGAATGGGCTGTTGCCATTGTTGGCACCCGGCGTGTAACGGCTTATGGCAGGCAGGTTACGGAAGACCTGGCGGCGTTTTTAGCTCAAAATGGAATTACGGTGGTCAGCGGACTGGCAAGAGGCATTGACGGCATTGCCCACGAAGCCTGCCTGCGCGCTGGCGGGAGAACCTTTGCTGTTTTGGGCAGCGGGCTTGATCGAATTTATCCACCGGAGCACCGCAACCTGGCGGAGCGGATTGCGGAAAACGGCGCTCTTATTTCTGATTATCCCCTGGGAACGGAACCAGACGGTGTGAATTTTCCTCCCCGCAATCGCATCATATCTGGCATATCGATTGCCACGGTAGTGGTGGAAGCCGGGGAAACCAGCGGCGCTCTGATTACGGCTGAATTTGCGGCCGAACAGGGCAGAGATGTGTTCGCCGTGCCGGGCAATATTTATGCGCCGCAAAGCAAAGGTGCCAACCGGTTGATTGTTCAAGGCGCCAGGCCGCTGGTTGACAGGCAGGAAATTCTTGAATTGCTCAACCTGGATAAAATTCAACACATTCAATCTGCACGTGTTTCATTACCGGCTGATGAGTTGGAAACACAGGTAATCAAGATTCTGGGTAATGAAACCTATCATATTGACGAAATTTGTGTACATTCAGGCTTGCCGATTGAAAAAGTATCCGCTACACTTGCAGTAATGGAATTAAAAGGCATGGTGCGGCAGGTTGGTGGGATGACCTATATGCTAATCCATGACGCTGAAACAGAGTACCGAACGGAATAATAATTATGGAACACTTTTATGCAGTGATTATGGCAGGGGGTGGGGGCACACGATTGTGGCCGCTCTCGCGCCGTCAACAGCCCAAGCAAATGTTGAAACTGGGCAGCGAGCGCACCCTGTTTCAAATGGCGGTTGATCGCTTGCAGGGTATTTTTCCCTTTGATCATATTTTTGTGGTGACCGTGGAAGAACAGGCCCACGCCTTGCAGCAGCAATGCCCCGAAATTCCCCGGGCAAACTATTTATTGGAATCCATGCCGCGCGGCACAGCCTCGGTGGTTGGAATGGCCGGGCTTGCGCTCCAGGCGGTTGACCCCCGGGCTGTGATGGCAGTTTTAACGGCTGACCATTTTATTCAGAATGTTGATTTATTCCAACAGCTATTAAAATCTGCGTATGCCTGCGCCGAGAATGGTTACCTGGTGACACTGGGCATCCAACCCACATACCCATCAACGGGGTATGGTTATGTGCAGCGCGCTGAAAGCCTGGGTGAGTTTCATGGAAAACCGGCTTACCGGGTTTTACGGTTTACTGAAAAACCCAACCTTGAACGCGCACAGCAAATGATCGACGCCAAAGATCACTACTGGAATTCGGGCATGTTCTTCTGGAAGGTTGAACGCATTATGCGGGAATTTCACCAGCTTATGCCCGAACTGGCTGAAAAATTGGATGAGATTGCGGCATCCTGGAAAACAGATCAACGCGATACTGTTTTACATCAAGTGTGGGGTACCATAAAACCGGAAACGATCGATTATGGTATTATGGAAAAAGCCGAGCGGGTGGCAGTGTTGCCTGCTGAAAACCTCAATTGGAATGATGTGGGCAGTTGGGAATCGCTGTTTGAGGTTTTACCGGGCGATGAAAATGGCAATATTAATTTGGGCGCCAACCATATGGGGCTGGACACGCACGGCACCTTAATTGGATCTTCTGAAAATAAGCGGTTGATTGTAACCATTGGCGCCGATAACCTGGTTATCATTGATACCCCTGACGCTTTACTGGTTTGCCCGAAAGAAAGAAGCCAGGAAATCAAACAAATTGTTACGATGTTAAAACAACAGCAACAAGAGAATTATCTTTAGGAGCAACAGGCTTGGAAGCATATTGTGTGAAATGTAAAGCAAAACGGGAAATTGTAAATCCGCAGGCCGATTTTAACGCGGCCGGTGCACCAATAACCCGTGGGATTTGTGGAACCTGCGGTACAAAAATCATTCGTATTGGTAGAACACCGGCGCATGACGGTTTAGTTGCTCCCCAACGAAAGCCCAAAGAAGTTCACCGCGAAGGAAAACTGGTTATTGTTGAGTCTCCTGCCAAAGCGCGGACAGTGGGGCGTTTTTTGGGGCATGGATACAATGTCAAGGCATCTATTGGCCATGTGCGCGATTTGCTGCGGTCAGAGTTATCGGTGGACGTGGAAAATGATTTTACGCCCAAGTACCGCGTGCCCAATGAGAAGCGGCAGGTTGTGAAGGAATTAAAAGCTGCTGCACAAACTGCGGCAGAAGTGTACCTGGCGACAGACCCTGACCGTGAAGGTGAAGCTATTGCCTGGCATCTTTTAGAGGCAGTGGACATTGACCCGAAGGTGACCAAAAGAGTGGTTTTTCATGAAATCACTGACAGCGCGATCAGCGAATCGTTTGCCCATCCGCGCGATATTGACATGCACCTGGTGGATGCACAACAGGCTCGCCGGGTGCTGGACCGCCTGGTGGGATATGGAATCAGCCCATTGTTGTGGGAAAAAGTGCGCAGCCGCCTGTCGGCTGGCCGGGTGCAGTCAATAGCGCTGCGCCTGGTGGTGGAGCGTGAACGTGAAATCAATGATTTTGTTCCGGTTGAATACTGGTCAATCAGTGCTGAATTAAAACCCGAGGGCAGCAGAAACACCTACATCGCCCGGTTGGCCAAGATCGACGATCAAGATCCTGAACTCCCCAATGAAGTCACCGTACACGGCATTTTAAATGATATGGAAACTGCCGCGTACCAGATTAAGAAAATCAGGCGAAGTGAACGACGCCGAAAACCCTCCGCTCCATTCACAACCAGCACGCTGCAGCAGGAAGCCTCACGCCGGCTTGGTTATACTGCCAAGCGGACCATGGCTATAGCGCAGCAGCTTTATGAAGGTATTGATGTGGGAACTGGCGGGGTTACTGGTCTCATTACGTACATGCGTACTGATTCAACCAACGTGGCCGAACAGGCTCAGGGTGAAGCGCGTAATTTTATCCAGCAGAAATACGGGAATACATTTATTCCGGATGAAAAACCGGTTTATCGCACCTCGGCAAAGAGCGCACAAGAAGCGCATGAAGCCATTCGCCCGACCAGCACGCTGCGGCAACCCGATACGGTTAAAGAATTCTTATCTCGCGACCAGTTTCGTTTGTACCAGTTGATCTGGCAGCGGTTTGTCGCTTCGCAAATGTCGCCTGCGGTTTATGACACGGTTTCTGTTGAGGTGGAAGGGAAAACAGACGAACATATCTACACGCTGCGCGCCACCGGATCAACGTTGCGTTTCCAGGGATTTCTGGCTGTTTACGAAGAATCGCTGGAAGAAGATCAAAAATCGGAAGATGCTGATAATGTAAATATTCCGCCTGACCTGGAAGAAAACCAGAAACAAAACCTGGAGAGGTTGATCCCAGAGCAGCATTTCACCCAACCCCCACCGCGATACAGCGATGCAACTCTAATCAAAACGTTGGAAGAATATGGGATTGGCCGTCCATCAACTTATGCTGCCATTCTTTCGACTATTCAAGACCGGGGATATGTGATCCGCGACGGGAAGAAACTTTTCCCGACGGATACCGGATTCCTGGTCAATGATATGCTGGTTGAACATTTCCCGGATGTGGTGAATACACAGTTTACAGCCGGAATGGAAGAAGAATTGGACCAGGTGGCATCGGGCGAGAGAAAATGGACTGATGTGGTGCGTACATTCTACGACACCTTTGCCCCCGAGTTGAAACGAGCCGAAGAGTTGATGCCCACCGCGAAAGCTGAACTGGAAAAGGTTGGACGGGTTTGCCCTGAATGCGGACACGACCTGGTGATTCGCTGGGGGCGATACGGCAAGTTTATCAGTTGCAGTAATTTTCCTACTTGCCGCTACACCGAAGCATGGCTTGAAAAAATTGGTGTAAAATGCCCCAAATGCGGGGGCGAGATTGTGGAAAGAAAAACTCGAAAGAGACGGGTGTTTTACGGCTGCGCGAATTATCCAGAATGCGATTTCACATCCTGGAAACGACCAATTCCCATTCCATGCCCAAAATGCGGCGGGTTGCTCCTCATTCTGAATAAAAAAGAAGCACAGTGCGAGAAGTGCCAGGAAACATTTCTGCTTGATGACCTGGAAGAAGCTGCTGAAAAGAATGTTGAAACCAAAGCGTAAATTTTATAGACCTATCCATTTTTATTGCTTTATTATTCAATCTGTTCTACAATAGATGAATAAAGTCATTGAGGGAACTATGAATAGACTAAAATCCAATCCGATAAGTCTCAAGAATATTAACCTTGATGCCCTGCGCGGACAATTAAACAAGCCGCTGACGACCTTTATTCTGGGGTTAATTCTGGGCATGATTCTGGGGTTACCCATCCTGGGTTGGTGGCTCTTTCCGGTAGAGTGGAAAGATGCCTCAGTGGCGCACTTACGCCAGGATTTAAAATCTGATTATCTGCGAATGGCTGTGGATTCGTATGCGGTTAATCAGAACAAACAACAGGCTCAGCAGCGATGGAATGAACTGGGAATAGATGCTGTTAAACTGTTTACAGCAGCGCAGGCTGATCCGACCTATAATGCCAACAACCTGGCGAATTTTTCCAATGCGATTAAAGGGCCGGATGGTGTTATTCAACAACCGGGTGGTGTTGATACTGCTCAGAGCCAACCGGGGGCGGCAACTACCCCGGCAGCAGGCACGCCAACGACCGACACAAAAGCGGGCGGCATAAACCTGGTTTATGTGCTGGGCGCTTTTTGCCTGCTGACCCTGGTGATTGGCGGCGCGCTGGTTTATGTGATTATCATTCGGAAACGCCCAAGCGGGGGCGGTGATGTGACTTCCGATGAAGAAACGGACGAAGAAGCGCAGGCTGTCGAAAAAATCCGCCCATCTGCAGCCCATGCAGCCGATCAGGCGGCTTACGAGGATGAGGGCGAACAGATGCCGGTTGCCCAGTTTATGACCACCTATATGCTGGGTGACGATTTGTATGATGATTCATTTAGCATCGATTCACCAACCGGCGAATTTTTAGGCGAGTGCGGTGTGGGTATTTCCGACACCATTGGTGTGGGCGATCCCAAAAAAGTAACCGCTTTTGAGGTGTGGCTGTTCGATAAAAACGATATTCAGACCATTACCAAGGTACTGATGAGCGATCACGCATACAATGATCCGACCATCAGCCAACGGCTTTTGTCAAAAGGTGAACCGGTGCGAATTGAAGCGGGGCAGACCGTTTTGTTGGAAACGGCAACCCTGCAATTGGAAGCGCGCGTGGTTGATTTGAACTATGGGCACGGTGCTTTGCCCGAAAGCAGTTTCTTTGAACGCCTGACTCTGGAACTGGCAGTCTGGTCCAAGGTATAACCTGTCCCTAAATTAAACAAACACAAGCCCTGCAATCGCAGGGCTTGTTCTTTTTTATCTTTTGATGGATTCTCGCTTCACCAGGCTGACCGTCCGCCATCAACGGGAATGGCGGCGCCGGTGATGAAAGATGAGGCATCAGATGCCAGGAATACGATTACTTCGGCCTGTTCTTCGGGGGTTGAAATTCTGTTGAGCGGGTGCCTGGCGGCAAATTGCCGGCGGACAACTGCCTGGTCGCCAAAGGTATCGATCTCATCGCGCAGCAAGGGAGTATCTACACTGCCCGGGCAGATGCAATTGACCCGAATGTTGAACGGCGCCAGCTCGACGGCCATGGCTTTGGTCAATTGCACCACACCGCCTTTGGCGGCGCAATAAGCAGCGGTTTCATTTCCACCGACCAGTCCGAAGATGGATGAGACATTGATGATGGAACCGCCGCCCTGTTTTTGCATGAAAGGGATGACGGCTTTGGACATGAAAAAACTGCCTTTCAGGCTTGTGTCCAAAACTTCGTCCCATTCTTCTTCATTTGTATTCAGAATGGATTTATTCAGCATGATACCCGCGTTGTTGACCAGCACATCAATGGATGACTGCTGTGCTGCAATGCGCTCAACCAGTTGGGCACATTGCTGAGTCGATTTCACATCGCAGGTGAGGTATTCCACGGACGGGGAATAATCAGCAGCCAATGAATGAACGGCAGCCTGCCCTTTCTGCAGGCTGCGACCGGTGATCACGACATAGGCACCCTCGGAAGCGAATTGCCTGGCTGCAGCCAATCCAATCCCAGAAGTTCCCCCTGTTATCAGGATGGTTTTTCCCTTGAATTTCATTGCAGAAAAATTTAAGCCCTGGGATTCATAATCAGTTGGGCAAAAGATGTGCCCAGTTGTTCAGCCTGCTGCAAGGTTTCACCCAGGGGAGCTCCCAGGAAATCATTTGATGCGATGATGTCCCATTTCAACAGCGTTTCGGCCATTTGCTTGAAACCGCCGGCAGCGCCGCCGCCCCAGCCATAACTGCCAAAGAAAATTGCCTGCCGGCTGCGGATGCGCTTGATGCCCACTTCTTCCAGTAAGCTGGACATGGGAGGGAACAGGCCGCCGTTGTAAGTGGGCGCTCCTACAGCAACACCCTGATAGAGGATTAATGAGGGAAGGATGTGGCTTGGGTCAATGTAACTGACATTGAATACATTCACAGGAAGCCCTTGAGAGGCGATACCCTGCGCCACGCGGTGCATATACTTCTCGGTGTTGCCGTACATGGAACCATACAGAAGCGTGATCCCTTTTTCTGCCGGTCCGATTACATATTCAGACCATTTTTTATATAAACTGGAAATCAGCTCAGGCTTTTTGCGCCAGATTAACCCATGCGAGGGGGCGATGATCGAAATGGGGGTGTTGGATAATTTGTTTACGGCGTTGATGACGGGTTTGCTGAATGAAGCCACAATGTTGGAGTAATAGCGCAGCGATTCTCTGAGGTAAAAATCCAAATCAATGTTGTCGTCATCGAAAATGTAACCGTTTAGAGCGCCGTAGCCGCCAAAAGCATCGCACGAGAAAAGAATCTTCTCCGTGACTTCATAGGTGGCCATAGTTTCAGGCCAGTGGACAAAGGGGATATGCAAAAATTGCAGGGAATGCTTGCCCAGTGAAATCGTTTCACCATCAGCCACAACACGAACGCCATCGCGAATACCGTAATAAGCCTCAAGCATTTTTCTGGCTTTTTCGGTGCACAAAATTGTGGCTTGCGGCGCCAGTGTCATGATGCGGTGCAAGGCGCCAGTGTGGTCGGGTTCCATGTGATTGACCACGATATAGTCAATTTTTGAGAGGTCGACCAGGGCGCGAATTTGATCGATAAAGTGTTCTTCGAGGATTTCTTTGCTTAAATCAACTAAGACATTTTTCTCATCAAGAATCAGGTAGGAGTTGTATGAAATGCCCTCTTCTTTGATGGGCCACATGGATTCAAATTTGTCCGTTTGCCGGTCATTAACGCCAATCCAATAGATATTGGGTTTGATCTCTATGGGCTTCATTCTTCCTCCTTTTGGTAAATTGCGGGTTATTTTATTTCCAAAATTTTCAAGTAGATGGAACCCGAAGGGACCTGGGCGGTCACTGTGTCGCCGACGCGGTGCCCAAGAATTGCCTGACCAATGGGAGATTCGTGCGAAATGCGTCCATTGCTGGGATCGGCTTCTTTACGACCAACCAGGAAATAAGTTTCGGGTTCATACGTACCTTCCTGAATGGTAACCGTGTCGCCAATGCTGACAATGGATTTGTCGGTTTGCAGTTCTTCAATAATCTGTGCATTGCGCAGTATGTTTTCCAGTTCAATAATTCTTCCTTCGAGAAATCCCTGTTCTTCTTTTGCCTGAATATAATCGGCGTTTTCCGATAAGTCTCCCTGTTGAATGGCAGTGCGCAGGCGGTGTGAAAGCTCCTCGCGGGCGGGACCTTTCAGGTTTTCCAACTCTTCTTTTAGTTTTTTTGCGCCTTCAGCAGTGAGATAACTGGTTTCAGATGACATACACTCTCCAAACAGAATTTTAAAATTTGTAAATCAAGCCAACACATTAGGATTATAAAGCCGGTTGTGTTCTTCGATGGCAAAGCGGTCGGTCATGCCGGCGATATAGTCACAGATTGTTCTTTCCAACCCCCGAACCGGTATGATTGTTTGAATATGATAGGGGAGCACTTCGGGGCGGGACAGGTATGAATTAAAAAGATCAGTAATGACGCGGTCAGCTTTCTGCTCTCCCCGGATCAGACGAGGATGACGGTATAAATTTTTATACAAGAAATCCTTTAACTGGCGGTTACGGCGGTGCATTTCTTCGCTGAAGCCTGCAACATTATACGATAGCCGTTGTAAATCGTCTACAGATTTGATGCGGCTGTCAGCGATCCGGCTGGAGGTTGCCTGCAACATATCACTCACTTCCAGGCCGATCAGCCTGCGGATCAGTCGGTGCCTGCTAAGTTCATCCAGCTGGTTTCCGCTCCAGCCAACACTAACCGCCAGCAATTCCCAGAGTTCAATTTCGTTCAGCATATCCGGTGTGATCATGGCAGACCGCAAACCATCATCCAGGTCATGGGCTGTGTAAGCCAGTTCGTCGGCAATGTTGGTAATTTGTGCCTCCAGGCTGCCGCGCAGTTCGGGGTTAAAGTCCTTGGCATCCGAGCGGTCATATTCGGTTTCGTGCTTGATGATGCCTTCCAGGACTTCATAGGACAGATTGAGCCCCGGAAACTCCATGTAGCGCTGTTCCAATTCGGTGATGATGCGGTAGGACTGTTTATTATGCTCGAAGCCACCGTGGTTTTGCATCAATTTTGCCAGGACAGATTCGCCCGAATGACCGAACGGGGGATGTCCCAGGTCGTGAGCCATACAGATGGTTTCCACGAGGTCTTCATTGGCGCCCAGGGCGCGGGCAATTGTGCGTCCAATCTGAGTGACCTCCAGGGTATGTGTCAGCCGGGTGCGGTAATAATCGCCCTCATAATTGATGAAAACCTGGGTTTTGTATTCCAGCCGCCTGAACGCAGTGGTGTGCAGTATCCGATCCCGGTCGCGTTGAAAACAGGTGCGGTAATCGGCTTCTTCCTCGGGAAAATGCCTGCCCTTACTTTGATTGGCATGAATCGCATAGGGCGATAGAAATTGATCTTCGAATGTTTCCATTTGTTGACGGTTGATAAATCCCATCTTTACCCCTCCCGAATAGTCATCTGGGTGAATTCTTAGAAAAACGATACCTACTTAACCTGGTGGATGATTGTGCCAAAATTCTTACCTTTTAGAACTTCAAGCAAAACTCCCTGTTGTGATGAAGAGAATATCTGAATTTCCAGGCTGGGAACCTGATGTGTCAGGTTTAGCATGTCGGTCACTTTTTGAACCATGCCGCCGGTCACATCGGTGGATGCCGACCCGCCTAGAGCGGGCAAATAGTCCTTAAAATTTTCATCTGTGATGAAGTCAATTGTTTGTTTGCAGGCTGGAAAATCAGAGCAGACTGAATTTAGACCTGCCAGGAGAATGCGCCGGGGATGCAGTTGGACTGCCAGATGCATGAAGAGCTCTTCGGTGGAAAGGATGGAACCGCCGAGAACCTCATCAAATATGACATCCCCATAGACCACCGGAATCAATTGATGGGATATGGCCGCCTGAATGGGCGCCGTGTCCCAGGATTTCACTTTCCCGTTCAAGGTAATGATATTGGATGACGGTGGAAAGGAAATGGCCGGCAACCCGGCCTGATGCAGTGCACCCAGAACGATGTGGTTAAGCGTACGGGCTTCCTGCCACACCTCAAAAAAACCCTTCCATTCCTGTTGTGATCGGACTCCCTGCCGGGTTTTGTATTTGCTGGCTGGCACATGGGCAAATGAACCTGCGCCATGCCCGAGGATCAACTGGACGGAGGAATTGGCATTCACAAACTGCGCGATTTCTTCAGCCAGCCGCTGAATAACCTCCAACCGTGGGGTGCGGGGAATGTCTTTATCGGTAATCAGTGAACCGCCCAATTTTAGAAGGATGAGCATGGTTGATTATTCCGTCGCGAGATCATGGTTTACGGATATCTGTGAGATAAATGTTCTGGCAGCGCCAGCCAGGTAGAGCGCTTCGGCTATTTTTGGGGCTTTGTCTGCGGTTGTCAGTGCAATCATGTTTCCACCGCCGCCCGCGCCTGAAAGTTTGGCGCCGCGCGCACCTGCCTTGATGGCAGTATCCACCAAAAAATCCAGTTTGCGAGTGGAAACACCCAGTTCCTGAAGATATGAGTGGTTGGCTGTCATCAGGGGACCCAGGTCTTTCAGCGGACCTTCTTCAATTTTTTCACGGGCTTGATTGACGATTTTTGTGATGGTATCAAAAATGCCTTCAACGCGAACGGTATCTTCCACCCACTGGTGGCGAACATTGTTTACGATTTTCGCGGTGGGACTTTTTTCACCGCTATCGGCAATGACCAGTGTGAAAGATTCAAAAACTTGCAGCAGGTCAAACGGCTGCCCGCTGACAAAGTAAATGGGCTGGGCATAGGTGATGACTGTGTTGTCAATGCCGGAAGGTGTGCCGTGGTAAACCTTCTCGGCTTGATAGGCAAGCTGGCATACTTCTTTTTCGGGCAGCGGCTTTCCCAGGTATTCAGATACAGCGCGAATGATTGCCACGGAAACAGCCGCTCCCGAGCCCAACCCGGCAGCAACCGGGATGGTCGAGGCAATGTAAATGTGCATGGCTGGAAAATGTGAAATGCGTAGATGCTGTTTGATTTGTTCAAACAACACGTTCATGGGATGCTCACCTGGAAGACTGGCGAGGGTGGTATCCAGGTCCACTTCAGGGGATTCCAGGCGGATTGTTCCGGGTTGTTCGGAGGGGAGCGGGGTAATCACCGCCCTGGCTTCGATCTGGGTAACCGGAACAGCGATGGCAGGCCGTTTATAGACGACTGCATGTTCTCCAAACAGGATGGCTTTTCCTGGAGCTGAGGCCGAAATGGCGGGCATATGGTTGCTCCTTATTAGAAAATGTAGAAAATGATTAAAACTGCAACCCCGAATAAGAAAATGGTAGCCTGAAGCGGTCTATCCGTCAAGAAAAGTTCGTCAGGCGCTCCGCCTTCACCTTTAATCTGAATGAGATAAAGATAGCGAAAAATTCCATACACCACGAAGGGAATGGTCAGCATCATGGAGTGGTTTTCTGGCAGGTTGGGAGCTGAAAATGTGTAAAGACTGTACGAAACGATGGTGGTACCCGATACGATGGTAATCAATTGATCGAGGAAGGAGAGCGAATACCCTTCCAACACTTTGCGGGTTGAATCCATGTTTGCTTCTTGCAGCAGCAAGATTTCACCGCGCCGCTTGCCAAACCCGATGTACAGCGCCAGTAAAGTTGTTACCACGTACAACCAGGGAGAAAAGCGCTCCACCTGAATCAAACTGACACCCGCCACCACGCGAATCACGTAAAAGGCAGCCAGAATCATGACATCGATCAAGGGGATGTGTTTTAGATATTTTGAATAAGCCAGGTTGAGCAGAAAATAGATGGCGGCAATAATGGCAAATCGCGGCGACAGCAGGTAAGCCGCCGGGATGGATATGAGCATCAAGACAACGCTGGTGACAATGGCGGTGTTTAATGGCAAGGCGCCGGACGCAATGGGACGCAGCCGTTTTATGGGATGATTACGGTCTGCTTCAATGTCTGCGATATCATTTAATAAATAAACGGTGCTGGACAATAAACAGAATATAATCAAACCGACCAATGTGCGCGACATGGCGGTTGGATTGGTCAGTTGCCTGTCAAATACTATGGCTGCCAGCAAGAAAACATTTTTTGCCCATTGGCGGGGACGCATGGATTTGATGAGCGCTTTAAACATAAAACTTATCATATCATAAATTCATTCGAGCGATTTATGGACGCGATTTGAGATGACGGAAAAAAAAGAAAGAATTGACGTGCTGCTGACGCAACTGGGACTTGCCGAGAGCCGGTCTCTGGCGCAGCGCCTGATCATGGCTGGCCAGGTGCGCGTGGATGGAAATGTGGCGCTGAAACCGGCTGACAGGTATTCACCCCATGCGGTAATTGAACTGGAACAGGGCCCAAAATACGTTTCCCGCGGGGGAGAAAAACTGGAAGGCGCATTTGAAGCATTCGGAATTGGCAGCCTGGAAGGCATGGTGTGCGCTGATGTGGGCGCATCGACGGGCGGTTTTACCGATTGCCTGCTGCAGCACGGCGCCCCAAAAGTGTATGCAATTGACGTGGGGTATGGCGTGCTGCACTGGAAGTTGCGCAACGACCCGCGCGTGGTGTCGATGGAACGCACCAATGCCCGTCACCTGGAAAAACTGGATGAGGAGGTGTCTTTTGTAACCATTGATGCTTCCTTTATTTCGTTAAAAATCTTCTTCCCGGTGATCAAAGACTGGTTTGGGCCGGGCGGAGGGCAACTGGTGGCGTTGGTCAAGCCGCAATTTGAAGCTGGAAAACAGGACGCGGCCAGGGGAGAGGGTGTCATTCGCGACCACCAGGTGCACCGCAAAGTGCTTGAAGACGTGATGTTTGCCGCCCAGGAAGAAGGATATGAAATTCGTGGATTGGCCAAGTCGCCGCTGCTGGGACCCAAGGGCAACATTGAATTCCTGGTGCACCTGGTTTTTCCCCGCAAGCAGCAAAAAGAGATTGAGCCGATGATTGAAGCGGTTTTTCAGAGTATTGGCGAGATGGAGAGTGTGTTAAAATAGTCGCTTCGAAAAATTAGAGTATACTTCAAGCCACCAATGAACGATCATATTCGGAATTTTTGTATTATTGCGCATATTGACCACGGCAAGTCAACCCTGGCTGACCGTTTGCTGCAGATGACCGGCACCATTTCAGACCGGGATATGACCAACCAGGTACTGGATTCCATGGACCTGGAACGTGAAAAAGGGGTCACCATCAAAGCATCGGCCGTGCGCATGCAATACCAGGCCAAAGACGGCGAGCAATACGAGTTAAACCTCATCGATACTCCCGGGCATGTGGATTTTAATTATGAAGTCAGCCGGGCGCTGGCAGCCTGTGAGGGCGCCTTGCTGATTGTGGACGCTACGCAGGGCATTGAAGCACAGACGCTGGCGAATTTGTACCTGGCGATTGAAGCCGACCTGGTGATCATTCCCGTTTTGAACAAAATTGACCTGGTTTCAGCCCGACCGGATGAGGTTGCCAAAGAGGTTGGCGAATTGATCGGCACCCCGGCGGATGAAATCATTCGCATCTCAGCTAAAGATGGCACCAATGTTGACCAGGTGCTTGAAGCGATTGTAACCAAACTGCCGCCGCCCAAAGGTGAAAAGGATGCTCCTTTGCAGGCGTTGATTTTTGATTCGCATTACGACGCCTATAAGGGCGTGATCGCATACGTTCGTGTAGCCAATGGATTGATTCGCTCAAATGACACGCTGCGTTTGATGGCAAACGGCGCATCTCTCAAACCGGTTGAAATTGGTGTGTTCGCTCCGGCTATGACGCCGACCCAGGAGTTGTTGGCCGGTGATGTTGGTTATGTGGCTTCGGGCTTGAAGACGGTTTCAGAATGCCGCGTGGGCGACACGCTCACCAGCGCAGCCCGGCTGGCCGATAAACCCCTTCCGGGTTACCGCCAGGCTAAACCCATGGTGTTTGCAGGCATATATCCTTCGGACGGCGATGATTATGAAGACTTGAAGGAGGCGTTGGAGAAATTACAATTGAACGACGCTTCCCTGATCTATGCCCCGGAGGTTTCGCAGGCGTTGAATTATGGTTTCCGCTGCGGTTTCCTGGGATTGTTCCACATGGAGATTATCCAGGAACGCCTGGAGCGCGAGTACGACCTGGATATTGTGGTAACCGCGCCGTCAGTTGAATATAAAGTCATTTTGCTCAGCGGCGAAGAAATTGTGATCGATTCACCGGCAAAATTACCAGACGAGAGTACAATCTCGGAAATTCTTGAACCCTGGATGAGCCTTCAAATTTTCTCGCCAACCGAGTATTACGGCACCATCATGGAACTGGTGAGAAAGCGCCGGGGAACCTTTGTGAGCCAGGAATACCCGGCTCCGGACCGTGTTCAATTGAATTATGAAATACCCCTTTCTGAGTTGATTGTGGACTTCTTTGATGATTTGAAGTCACGTACCCGCGGTTATGCATCCATGGATTATCACATTGCTGATTACCGGCACGGCGACCTGGTTAAGCTAGAAATGCTGGTGGGCGGCGAGCAGGTGGATGCGCTGGCTACCATCGTGCACCGCGAAGATGCCTATCACAAGGGGCAGGCATTGGTGAGCAAGCTAAAGGCGCTCATTCCGAGGCAGCTTTATGATGTGGCCATACAGGCGTATGCGGCCGGCAGGGTTATTTCGCGCGCCAATGTGAAAGCCTTGCGTAAAGACGTTTTAGCGAAATGTTACGGCGGCGATATCACCCGCAAGAAGAAACTGCTTGAGAAACAAAAGCGCGGTAAGAAACGCATGAAGATGGTTGGAAATGTGGAAATTCCACAGGATGCATTTATGGCGGTGCTGCGATTGGAGGAAGATTGACCGAATCGCAAATCAATCGTCCGCGCCGTTTTGGTATTGGAAGATGGCTGCCGGGCGTTGTGATCAGTGCAATTGCGCTGGTCGCAGTTTTTAAGTTTACACACTGGCAGGACCTTTCCACAGCCATACAAGCCATTCAACCGGTCTATCTGGCGGCGGCAATTGGATTGACCCTGCTGTCTTTGATTACAAAATCGATGACCTGGCGAACCTTACTGGATAACCGCGTGAGTATTTGGAAAACCTTCTTTATTGTCAATGAAGGTTATCTTTTAAATAACATTTTTCCACTGCGCGCCGGTGAGATTGGTCGGGCAGTGTTCATGGGGCAAACATCCGGCCTGGGTGCTTTTCACGTGTTATCGACCATTGTGATCGAGCGCGCATTTGATATTGGCATTGCGGCCGGTTTGCTGCTGGCAACACTACCAATGGCGCTGGGAATGGAGTGGGCCAAATCGGCAGCCGTCATCACATTAGGCCTGGTTGTGGCAGGATTTGTGGCTTTGTTTTTCATGGCAAACAATCGCGAGCGGGTGCACCAGATGGTTGGCTGGCTCGGTCAAAAATCTGGCCTGATTCAGCGTTGGATTGTGCCCCAACTCGAATCACTGCTGCGCGGATTTGAAGTTTTGACACGCCCCTCGCAGTTCTTTGCCAGTCTGTTCTGGGTGGTGGTTACCTGGATTATCTGGGTGTCGATTTATTATGTGATGCTGTTGTCCATTGCTCCTGGTGCGCCTTTGTGGTGGGGAGCTTTTGTGGACAGTTTCCTGGCTATGGGGCTGGCCATGCCTTCGGCGCCGGCCGGCATCGGTGTATTTGAAGCGTCCATGGTGGCGTCGATGGCTTTACTGGGAATTCCCAGTTCCTCTGCGCTGGCTTATGCCATCACCATGCATGCCATGCAGTTTGTCATAACAGGCATTTTGGGGTTGTTTGGATTAATTCGAGAAGGACGTTCGATTAAAAATCTCTTCTCGAAAGATTTAAAGCAAATTAATCATCAACAAACCAACGAAGTATCCTAATCTAAGGAAGGCATCCTTATGGCAAAAACAATCCTTGTTACCGGGGGGGCCGGTTTTATTGGTTCAAATTATGTTCACCGGCTGGTGCAGCGTGGAGAAAATGTGATTGTCTATGACAATCTTTCACGGGCTGGTTCTCAAAAGAATATTCAATGGTTGGAAAACGACCTTGGTAAAGGGGCGTTTGAACTGGTGGTTGGAGATGTTCGGGATGCTGAACATGTTTCCAAAACGGTCAGATCAGCCGATGCGATTGTGCACCTGGCGGCTCAGGTGGCAGTGACCACTTCGGTGACCAACCCACGTGAAGATTTTGAAATCAATGCCCAGGGTACATTTAATGTGATGGAAGCTGCGCGCCAGTCTGGGCGGCAGCCGGCGGTTTTGTATGCATCCACCAACAAGGTTTACGGTGAAATGATTGAGACTTCTGTGGTGGAAGAGGCCACGCATTATGCCTACGGCGATTTGCCTTATGGAATTTCTGAAGAACAGGGATTGGATTTTCATTCGCCTTACGGTTGTTCCAAGGGAACGGGCGACCAGTATGTGCGCGATTACGCCCGCATTTATGGTTTGCCCACAGTTGTTTTTCGCCAAAGCTGTATTTATGGATTGAGACAATTTGGTGTGGAAGACCAGGGCTGGATAGCCTGGTTTGTGATTGCGGCCATCACCGGTAAACCCATCACGATATATGGCGATGGCAAACAGGTGCGCGATGTGTTGTTTGTGGATGACCTGTTGAATGGTTATGATGCCGCGCTGGCGAACCTGGATAAAACCGCCGGGCAAATCTTCAACATTGGCGGCGGCAGCACGCACACGCTTTCGGTGTGGAAAGAATTCGCACCCCTGCTTGAAATCCTTGTCGGTCATCCCATTCCTGTGAAATGGGGAGAATGGCGGCCGGGCGACCAAAAAATCTATATATCGGATATTCGCAAGGCAAAACAGGTGATGAACTGGGAGCCGCGCATTGGCGTGCAAGAAGGTGTGCAGCGCCTGGGTGAATGGGTGAAGAATAACCTCGGTCTTTTCAAGTCATAACAAACATGCGTATTTTAGTTGGAATCACTTATTACCGCCCGCACACCAGCGGGTTGACCATATACGCCGAGCGATTGGCGAAAGCGTTGGTGCGCCGTGGACACCAGGTGACGGTGCTAACCTCGCGTTACGATGCGGCGCTGGCTGCCGAGGAAGTGGATGAAGGCGTGCGCATTGTGCGCGCCCCGGTGGTCATGCGCATCAGCAAGGGCGTCATCATGCCGACCATTGGCTGGTTGGCCAGCCGCCTGGTGGCTGAAAATGATGTGGTGCATTTGCATTTGCCCCAGTTCGACGCGGCCGGCATTGCACTGCGCGGCCGTCTGATGGGCAAACCTACTGTGTTAACCTATCACTGCGATTTAATTATGCCGCCGGGATTGCTCAGCATTACCGCCAACCAGGCGGTTCACCTGATGAATCACCTGGCGGCGCGTTTCACGCACAAGTTAGTGACCTATACCCGCGATTATGCTGAAAACTCCCCATTCCTGCGGCACTACCTGGGCAAATTAACCACGATTTTGCCGCCGGTTGAATTGCCGCAGGTTTCAGATGCCGAGACCGCCCAATTTGCACAGGAGAACAACCCTGAAAACCGCCGCCCGGTGATTGGCATGGCAGCCCGCTTTGCCACTGAAAAAGGTGTGGAAGTTTTGATCAACGCGCTGCCGGAAGTGTTAAAAAAATTTCCCAATGCCCTGGTTCAATTTGCCGGTCCTTACCAGAATATCATTGGCGAAGAACAGTATTTTGCGAAATTATCTCCCATGATAGATCGTTACATTTCCAGCGGCAACTGGCGCTTCCTGGGGGTGCTGTCTCCCGAGCGCATGGCGCAGTTCTATCGCAATATCGATGTGCTGGTGCTGCCCAGTTTGAATTCAACCGAAGCGTTTGGCCTGGTTCAAATTGAGGCGATGATGAACGGTGTTCCTTGCATTGCCTCGAACCTGCCGGGAGTGCGCCAACCGGTGAAGATGCATGAGATGGGAAAAATTATTCCCATTGGCGACGCGCAGGAACTGGGGAATGCGCTCAATGCTGTTCTATCGGACAAGGCAGCCTATCAAAGAGACCCTGTTGCCATTGCGCACCAATACGTTCCTGACCAGGTGGCGCAAGCCTATGAGCAGTTGTTTCATGAGCTGCTCAATCACTAAACCCAACTTTGCGAAAAAGGTAATTGGATTGGAATCTTCACTTCAAACCGTTGACTATTTATGGAATAACCTGAAAGGGTTACCCTATTTTCGCGCCCTGCTGCGCGCTGTCGAAGCCAGGGCTTACCAGGAATTCACCCTTACGCCCCCGGTATTTGACCTGGGATGCGGCGACGGACATTTTGCAGAAGTCACATTCAACCAGAAAATTGATGTGGGCTTGGATCCATGGACGGCGCCGGTCAGAGAGGCAGGCGGGCGGGATGTGTATCGATTGACGGTGCAGGCCGCCGGCGACCATATTCCCTTTGCCGATGAGACCTTTCAAACGGCCGTGAGCAATTCGGTTTTGGAGCATATTCCCGATCTGGACCCGGTGCTGAAAGACCTGGCGCGAATTTTGAAACCCGGAGGGATTTTCCTGTTCACGGTTCCCAACCAGCGATTTCTCGATACTTTGTCCATTGCGAACTGGCTGGACCGGATTGGATGGCATGCACTGGCAAAAGCCTATCGAAGTTTCTTTAACCGCATTTCGCGGCATCATCATTGTGATTCACCAGATGTGTGGCGAGAACGTCTGCAAAAGGCTGGTTTTGAGATGATCAGTTGGCGGGATTATTTTTCGCCTGAGGCGCTGCATGCCCTGGAGTGGGGGCATTATTTCGGCCTTCCATCCTGGATTTTGCATGCGTTGTGCGGCAAAT
>CAZOKH010000055.1:0-24622 GCA_964580315.1 uncultured Anaerolineaceae bacterium
TGGGCAGGTAAGAACCATTGGATAATGATATTCAGGAAAAGAAAGCCGCACTCCAGATTAAAGGAATTAAAGAAGGCCTGTTAATTTCCTTTGGAGAAGGCACGCGGGAAGAAATTGTCAATAACCTGTTGGAACATATCCAGACGCAAGCGGCTTTTTTCAACGGCGCTCGCATTGCCCTGGATGTGGGCAGGACTGTGATGTATGCCGCTGACATGGGTGCCCTTCGCGACCAGCTATCCGAATTTGGCGTAACCCTGTGGGCGGTGCTCTCCAGTTCTCCGACAACGGAAACAACGGCTCAAAATCTGGGATTGGCAACCCGCATTTCGGCCCCCAGGGCTGAACGAGTTATTCGCACCATGGACACCGCCGTAGGCGGTGAAAAAGCCATGCTGGTTCACAAAACCATGCGCTCCGGCTTTAAAACCAGTTATGATGGGCATGTGATTGTGATTGGAGATGTAAACCCGGGGGCTGAAATTGTTGCTTCGGGAAATATTGTGGTGTGGGGCAGGCTTAAAGGCATGGTTCATGCAGGCTCTGAAGGCAACGAAAATGCCGTAGTCTGTGCATTGGAAATGCAGCCCACACTGCTGCGGATTGCAGAGGTGATCGCTCAGCCTCCCATATCGAAGGGCGGCGGTTATCCGGCTACGGCATATATATTGAATGGGCAAGTTGTTGTTGATGCCTGGAGCATAGAGAGGAAAGAATATGGCAGCTAAAGTAATTACTGTTACATCTGGAAAAGGTGGGGTTGGAAAGACAACAACAACTGCCAATGTTGGCCTGGCGCTGGCTGAAGCCGGTCAGAGAGTGGCGCTAATTGATGGCGATATCGGTTTGCGGAACCTGGATGTTGTATTGGGGTTGGAAAACCGAATTGTCTATGACCTGGTGGATGTGGTGGAAGGACGCTGCCGACTTAAACAGGCCATGATCCGGGATAAGCGATTACCCGAGTTGTATCTCATACCGGCAGCTCAGACCAGGGATAAATCGGCGGTTTCTCCCAGCGATATGGTTCGCCTTTGCAATGAATTACGCAGTGAAGTCGATTATGTGATCATTGATTCGCCGGCAGGCATTGAACGCGGTTTCCGCAATGTTATTGCCCCGGCAGATTCAGTCATCGTGGTTACCAATCCTGAAGTATCAGCAGTGCGCGACGCCGACCGTATCATTGGCCTGGTGGAAGCTGAAGAAAAGGGACCGGTCAATTTGGTGATCAACCGCATCAATTCGGCCATGGCAAAACGCGGCGATATGTTGACGCCGGAGGATGTGCTTGAACTGCTGGCGGTGAAATTGATAGGCGTGGTGCCGGAAGATGAACAGGTGGTTGTGAGCACCAACCGCGGCAACCCGGTTGTGCTGGATCATAAATCCAGAGCCGGTCAGGCGTTTCGCAATATCGCCAGAAGAATTATGGGAGCAGATGTTCCCTTCTTAGACCTGGAAGAGAAGAAGGATATCTTCCAGAAGTTATCCAGCATCCTTCGCCAATAGGAGGCTTTCATGGCCGGGTGGATCGACAGATTAACCATGCGCAAGCCAACTAGCGCCAACACTGCCAAGGAGCGGTTAAAATTGGTTTTAATTAATGATCGCACTGATTTAACTGCAAAAGAGCTGGAGATGTTGAAAAATGATTTGCTCGAGGTTATTTCGCGTTACATTGAAATTGACCCCGAAGCAGTAAAGATTTCAATGGCTCAAGAAGGAAGAGAACAACGACTGGTTGCAGATATTCCTCTGAAAGCCGCCGTTCGCCGGCGGGTGGGATAAAACTGGCAAACCTGAGCGTTTGATGTATTAAAAATGAGACGAGAGTTTTGGCGGCAATTCGATTACTGGTTATTGGGGAGTGTTCTGTTTCTGTGTGTTTTCGGCATTGTGATGATTCGTTCAGCCATTGCCGGTAACGCTGCACTCTCTGAACATGTAACCCGTCAGATTATCTTTGTAAGCCTGGGCTTTATTGTCATCATGGTTATGTCAGTAATTGACTATCATTACTGGGCATCACTCTCACGCCTCATGTATATTGCTTCAGTGATTTTCCTGGTAGTTATTTTCATTGTAGGCGCAGCACGTTTTGGCTCTGCACGCTGGCTGGATACCGGGCTCATCCTCATTCAGCCATCTGAACTGGCAAAAATTGTCATCATACTTGTCCTGGCCGATTATTTTGCCAGGCGTGGTGGCGATGAAAGTTCCATGCGCTGGATTGTTGAGAGTTTTCTTCTCACTTTTGGGATTGTGGTCTGGATTTTATTGCAACCCAACTTGAGCACATCCATCGTTATCTTTGTGCTGTGGTTTTCGCTGTTGTGGATTAGCGGGTTGCCAGCGCGCTATCTGGTCATTTTTGGCATTGGCGGATTGATTGTTGGACTGGCGGCATTTCCTTTCCTAGAAGAATATCAACAACTTCGCATCATCAATTTCCTCTTCCCTGACCCAAATGCGCGGCACGGTAACACCTATAATGTTGACCAGGCGCTGGTTACTATTGGTTCTGGTGGCTGGTTTGGGCAGGGTTATGGACACGGAACCCAGGTTCAATTGCGTTTTCTGAAAGTGCGTCACACTGACTTTATTTTTTCAGCAATGGCTGAAGAGTTTGGGTTTGTTGGGACAGTGCTTATTGTCAGCATTCTTGTTTTTGTCATTTTGCGCTGTTTGCGTGCCGGCAGACTTGCCAGTGACCGTTATGGGGCATTAATCGCCTACGGATTTGCCACCTTGATCTTTTTCCAGGGGGCTGTAAATATTGCAGTAAATTTGAACCTGATTCCGGTCACCGGATTAACGTTACCCTTTATTAGTTATGGGGGTAGTTCATTGCTTTCGCTGGTTTTAGGAATTGGACTGGTTGAAAGCGTTGCTGCCCGGCAGAAAAAAATCGAATTATAACGGAGTCTTCCATGTCAGAGATTGCTGTCAAACCAGCACGTGTGCGTTTTGCACCTTCACCCACCGGGCATTTGCATCTGGGAGGAGCCCGAACCGCCCTTTATGATTACCTGATTGCAAAGCAAACAGGCGGTCAATTTATCTTGCGGATTGAAGATACAGATCGGAATCGTTATGTGCCGGGCGCAGAGGAAGAGTTGATGAACGGCCTGCGCTGGCTGGGTGTTGAGTGGGATGAGGGGCCTGATGTGGGAGGCCCATACGGTCCATACCGGCAATCAGAACGCAAAGAAATCTATCAAAAATATGCCCGGCAGTTGGTGGAAGAAGGAAAAGCGTTTTATTGCTTTTGTTCGCCAGAACGGTTGAAACAGATTCGCGACGAACAGATGAAAAACCACATTAATCCGCATTATGACGGAACCTGTCGTGAAATTCCACTGGAGGAGGCTGACCGGCGCATTGCACAGGGCGAAAAATTTGTAATCCGTTTCAAATCACCCAAAACCGGCTCGACTACGGTGAAAGACCTGCTGCGGGGCGAGATTACGGTGGAAAACAGCAACATCGATGATTTTATTCTAGTGAAGTCAGATGGATGGGCGTTATACCATCTGGCTGCCATGATTGACGATCATCTAATGAAAATTACCCACGTTATCCGTGGTTCTGAATGGCTGCCCACGTTTCCGCTGCACAGCATGGTTTATCGCGCGTTCGGTTGGGAGGAGCCCATTTGGGTTCACCTGTCGGTGTTTTTGAAACCGAGCGGTAAAGGCAAAATGAGCAAACGAGAAGCAGCCGACCTGGCAAAGGACGGTTATTCCATTTTTGTCAAAGACTTGAAAGACCTGGGATATTTGCCTGAAGGTGTGGTGAACTGGATTGCCCTGATGGGTTGGAGCCTGGACGATCATACCGAATTCTTTCAATTGGATGATTTGGTGCGCCAGTTCAATCTTGAGCATCTCAATCCATCACCGGCGGCGATTAATTTCACAAAATTGGATCACTTCAACGGGCTGCATATCCGCAACCTGGAACTTAACGAGCTCGCAGAGCGGATGAAACCTTTTTACACGGCAGCCGGGCAAGACGTGGACAGTGACCGCCTGGTGAAAATTGCTGCGATGCTTCAGGAACGAATGGTCACGCTGGATGAAGCCCCCGAGAAAACGGCTTTTCTTTTCAAGGAGAAGGTTGAACCGTCAGTTGAAGAGCTGATACCGGAAGGTCTCACTGCTCAACAGGCGCTGGATATTGCCCGCCAGAGTTATGCAATTTTGGAAGCAGCGCCTGATTTGAAGACAGAGACGGCTGAACCGCCCATGCGCGAACTGGCCGAGAAACTGGGTTTAAAACCGGGGCAGGTATTTGGTATATTGCGCGTAGCTGTAACAGGACAGAAGGTCAGCCCGCCGTTATATGAAAGCATGGAACTGCTGGGTAAACCGGTCGTGATGGAACGGCTGACCAATGCCATTCAAATGCTTGAAAAATTATAGCCACTCGAAAATAAACCAATCCCCTTTCAAACGGATAACTGAAAGGGGATTTTTTCTTATCCGCCAATAAAAACCGGGATGTCATTTTGTGACAATATCTGCCGGGCATGGTTGAGTAATTCTGCCCCGTTATCTAATTCGTGCAGCGTGGGATGTTCTTTTAATGCGTAGGGCAATCCCAGGCGTTCGTATTTGTCTTTGCCCAGTTGATGGAAGGGCATTAGATGAATTTCAAGCGGCTGAATGGACGCGGTAAATTCTGCCAGTGCATGCAGGTTTTGCTCATCAGTATTGATGCCCGGAATGAAAGGAATGCGGATGATGAGGTCTTTGCCATTGTAGCTGATGCGGCAGGCGTTATCGAGGATTTGTTGATTGGGCACCCCGGTTAATTTTTCGTGAATGTGCGAATCCATGTGCTTGAGGTCGTACAAGAATAAATCGGTTACCGGGAGGATCTTCTCGTATAAATTCCAACGCACAGCCCCGGTAGTTTCAAGCGCTGTGTGAATGTTATGTTCGTAGCAAGCTCTCAAAACCTCAAAGGTGAACCCGGGCTGCGCCATAGGCTCGCCGCCTGAAAGGGTTACTCCACCACCAGAACGTCGGAAAACGGCAGCATCTTTCAACACCTCATGCATCACCTGTTCAGGCGTGTACCACTCACCGATCTTTTTTAATGCGCCGGAAGGACATACATCAACACAGGCTGCGCAGTGCTGGCATTTGGCAGCGTCGATTTTGGGAGAGGCTATCAAGAATAAATCCGGGTTAATGGCGCCGGTTGGACAGGCGGTGACGCATTTTCCACACTGCGTGCAAAGGTGATGGTGGAATTCAATTTCTGTAACCAGGGTCTGCGACTCGGGGTTACAGCACCAGATGCAGCGCAGCGGGCAGCCTTTTAGAAAAACCAGCGTACGAATGCCGGGGCCATCATGGATGGAATAGCGCTGGAAATTAAAAATCAAACCTTTCAAATGGAAAGCTCCGAGCGGGCGATGATGGAATCTTGCACATCTTTGCTCAGCTCAACGAACACGGCGCTGTAACCGCCCACCCGCACCAGAAGATCGCGAAAACCTTCGGGGTTTTGCTGGGCATATTTGAGGGTTTCACCGTCCAGGATGGAATATTGAACTTCCATCCCGCCGTCTTCCATATAGCTGCGCACCAGGTCAGCCCATTTGCTCAGTTCGCGTTGGCTCATCAATGAGCCGGCATTGAAACGCTGATTGAAAGTGACGCCGTTGGGTGTGTGACAGGCGTCGATGGCGCGGGCAGCCGAGCGGTGCGTGGCGGTGGGCCCCAGCACCGGCGCCAGGGTGGAGGGACTGGTGGAATCAGCCAGAGGCTCGCCAATGCGGCGCCCGTCGGGAGTGGCGCCCATTTCTTTTCCCATGGGAATGTAATTACCCATGGATAACAAGCCGACCACAAAATGCCCGTGATGCGTGGTGGCGTATTGTTCGTACGCTTTGTAGTACATGCCGAGCATGGTTCTGACCCATCCATCGGCATACTCATTATCAGCGCCGTATTTGGGAGCCGCAATACAAGCCTGGTGAAGTTTTTCGTGACCTTTCCAGTCAGCCTTCAAGGCCGCCAGCAGTTCGTCCCAATTGGTAGTTTTCTGCTGGTAAATCAGGTAATCGATGGCGGACATCATGTCGCCCAGGTTGGCGATGCCGACTGCCAGGCATCCGGTGGAATTGTACATACAGCCCCCGGCGTTGATGTCAATGCCGCTGGCGCGCGGCCCGGGATACATTAAGTTGTGATAGACACAGGGAAAATTGCGAGTGAAAACGTAATCATAAACATTATTGATCAGGGCGTTAATTTTCACAGCATATTCAATTTGTGTGCGCACGGCTTCGACAAATTGAGACATTGAGGCAAATGTGCGCGGGTCGCCTGTTTGCGGTCCAACCTGAACGCTGTTCACTGGATTGACACCGTTATATAAAGCCAGTTCAATTGGTTTGGGCAGGTTGATCCAGCCCGAATTGTTGCGCCCATTACTATCTACACCGGTCATGTTGGGATCGATGTTGTTTTCCTGGCAGCCAACGTCTCCGTAGTTGCGGGCGTGGTCAAGTTTCGCGCCAAATGAGTAAACCAGGCTGGGGACAATGACGTCATCGTTGATCAAAATGGGCTGCCCGCCGCCCAGGCGGATAACTTCCAGCGCCTGACGCAGGAATTCATCGGGTGTGCTGCGGTGCATGCGCAGTGAAATGTTGGGATCAATAAGATGCACATGCGCCAGGGCTTCCAGGATGCGATAGGAGAGGAAATTGGTGGTGTCGTTACCGTGCGTGTCCATGCCGCCGATGTTGAGTTTATCGTTGTTGCCGCCGCCGGCGCTGCCGACGCTGAGCTTCAATTTGAAGGCGCGGGTTTCATTCCACTTGAGGAACAGGCATTCGAGCAGCTCTTGCGATTTCTTGTCCTGTAGCTTGCCCGACTCGAGGTCGTTGGACAGGTATGAGAGCATATACTGGTCGAACCTGCCGGCGGAGTGCGAATCGGCGCCTTCAGACAGGGCAGTGCCGGCGCGCAGGAAGTGGAATGCCTGCAAGGCTTCCCACCATGATTCAGCCGGCTGGGCGGGCACCTTGCGGCAGATGCGCGCCATATCAAGCAATTCAGCTTTGCGCTGCTGATCTTGTTCTTCAGCAGCCAGTTTTTGCGCCAGGTCAGCATTGCGGTTGGCATAATCGATGATACCGTCGGCGACGATCAACATGGCTTCGTACTGATTTCGGCGGTCAAAGGTTTCAACTCCCATTGGATTGGATGCGTCCAGGGTGTCAATGGATTGTTGGATATCTTCTTTGATGGCAGCCAGACCACGGGTGAGGATGGATTTGTAATCTTGCAGGGAGTGGGCCAGACCGCCGCCAATCAGGGGAGAATAGCGGGCGGTTTGCGCATAACGCATGAAATGCCAGGCTTCGGGGTAGTGTTCTCGCAGTTCGTTGAAGAAATAGATTTCGCGGGCGCGGGTTTTCCAATACGGCCAGATTTCATTGACAAAAATATCCTGGTCTTCAACTTCAAAAACATAGCGTTGTTCTGCACCGCGGAAAGCCGTTTCAAGGTCTTTTTCCTCTTCCCATTCTTCGGGGGAAAGGGGAATGAAGGTGGGGGTGAAATCGACGATGTGCGGCCCGCTGGAAGCGCCGCCCATGAGAAGCTGGCGCGGGGTGAGGGCGATGGGCAGTTCCTGGAAAACCTTCCGGGTGGCCAGGGCGCGGCGAATGGCGGGATGCATACCTTCAGTAGCCTGGTAGGAATGGGTGATGATCAAAGCCTGGTTGATCGAAAGGCGGCGTTTGCCGTCGCGATACAGCGGCACCATCAGTTCACGAATGAATTGAATGCGCTGCTCTTCAGGATCTTCAGCGCTTAGCAGCATGTTGTTGAAGATTTGTCCGCTCCAGGGAGCATTTGTCCGTATCCACCAGGGGGTGACTGTGGCTATTGAGTCAATTTTTTCCATCGCGCCATTACCTCCAATTGGTATTGATAAACCTGAACAGGAGAACCGATAAACTTTCTGCAAAATTCAAATTAAGTATATCTCGTTTTGAACGATTGAAATGGGTGCTGAACAAAAGAATCAACCTATAATAAAATAATGGGACACGATCGATTTTATCGAGGGCAAATGAAAAAAATCCAACAAGCATTACTCACAACTGGCTTACTCTTGATGATAGCAGCTTGTTCATCTCCATCAGAGGTTGTTCAAGAAACTTCCGATGAAGCGACCGCGTTACCTGTGCATGAAAGCCCTGAGAGTGAAGAGGTAATTCTTGCGGCTCCAACCCCAACCGAGGATACCCGCTTGAAAGAGGTTTGGATTGGCGTTCCGGCTTACCCGGAATTTGCACCCTGGGTGCTGGCGGTAGATGAGGAGCATCAAGAGGATGACTTTACTGTGCATCTCCGGGTGTTTACCAATGAACAGGAAGCAGTTGATGCCCTGCAAGCCGGAACAATCGACCTGGCTGCGTCCAACGACCGGGCGTTTTTGAAACTGGCCGCCCGGCATGAAAACCTGCAAATGGCCGCATTGCAGAGCGTTTATTCTGGTTTTTCAGTCATGGCGCGAAAAGGCGAAGCGCGAACTTTTGAAGATATATTGAAAAATATTGAGAACAGAGACGAAGCCCTTGCAGCTACCATACGACAAATGAATGGGCGATATATCCTTGTGCCGGGCGGCTCGGCTTTTCACCCGGAGTTGGAAGCGGTTCTGCAAATCGGCGGGTTGGATGTGAAGTCAATCTACCCGGTCAATATGGAACCGGAACCGGGCGCCAGGGCATTTCTGCAGGGAAGTGCAGCATTTTTCTCAGATGGAATTAAACAGCGCGTTTTCCTGGAAGAAAACGGTGTTCAAAATGTGATCACAGCAGGTGACCTGGGTGGAGCTACTCTGCAATTTAGCGGCTTGTTCACCACCCGTGATTTTTTGGATAAAAACCCCGAGGTTCTTGAAAAAACCCTGCAGGTCTGGTACCGGGGCTTGGAAGTTATTGATGCTCAACCAGCCGAATCAAATGAGAAAATGGCTGCCTGGCTCAATTTGAAAACAGGTTTATCTTATCAGGCTGAAGAATTACACCAGTACCAGGAACGCGGAATACTGGTGTTCCCAGATCGGGAGGAGTACACCGGGGCGGTTCTTTCTGAAAGCGGCGATTATTATTGGCGTGATCGTTTTGCGTTCCTTTCGGACTGGCTGATCCAGCATGGAGAAATCCAGTTGGATACATTCGATTTTGATCAAGTGGTGACTTTGGAAGAATAAAAAAACTGCGGAGGTCCTCCGCAGTTTTTTACTTTAATCACATTTTTCGTTGGTACAATCTTTTTTACCGTAGGGCTGCTCAAACCCATACCAGGAATCCCAGGGGTGGGCTTCTGGCAGGGGGGGACACATTAATGTAACCGGATCGGGATATGAACCGTCAAAACATTTTTTCGGGATCCAGCCGCGTTTCATGGTAATCTTGTCGCTGCGGATTTCGTTTCCCTGCGCATCGCACAGTGAAAAACGATAATCCACGTTCCAAAAAGGAGGATTCACTACATAGGGGTGCATTAAAACCACGGCTGCCTGGTTGGGGTTTTCTTGAGAGATTGTCAGTGGGGCATTAATCCAGGGGTCTTTGCGGGTGTCATAGACTTTCAAGATCATTCCCTCTGATGCTGCCTGGTCGAAAGTATAAACGATTGTGCAGGAGGCAGTCTCACTGGTCAGGGTTAGGCCTTCTTCTGTCATTTCTGCCGGCAAGGCTTTGTCTGGCATTTGGAATGAAGGAGATTCACCTGCCCCGGGACGGGTTTTTAAACACCAAGCCTCGATGCCGGCTGAATTGGCGGCGGGGTTTGAGGCGGCTTCGACAATTTCGCTCTCTTCAGGCGAATCGGGCGGGGTAGTGGGAAGCGGGGTGGCGGTGACAACCTTTTCAACCACCTGGGTGACGATCACGGTTTTTTCCACCACGCGAGTCACCTCAACTTCTACGGGTGCTGGCGGTTGTGCGGTGTTTGCAGCTTGAGAACAGGAAGTTAGTAGAAAAATTGCTAGGAACATAACAATACCGAAAGACAGCCTGTGTTTAAAAATCATAAATCCTCCACGATTTTGCTCGTATGAATGCAATTGTTGAATTTTATACCCGTTTTTTTTTTCTGACAAATTCAGTTTTTTCCAATGATCCAAAACGCGGGAGGATTTTTAGTAAAAATTTACTACGAATTGCATAGCGATTATCAACTTATTGTTACCTTGTGTTGTATACTAGAAAAGAAATCTCTCAAAGTCTGAGGTATGCATGGATTTAAAATCCGAATATTCAAGATGGGAAAAGGAAGTTTACCAACCTCTCGTTAAGCGTTTCCCTGAGAGAAAATCAGGCTTTCAAACGCCATCGGGCATCCCATTGCCCCCTGTTTCAATACCTGAAGAACGTGATTATCACAGCCAGGAAGGTTTACCTGGAGAATATCCATACACACGCGGCATCCAACCGAATATGTACCGCGGCCGATTTTGGACCATGCGCCAGTATGCCGGATATGCCACGGCTGAAGAATCGAACCGGCGTTTCCGATACCTCTTAAGCCAGGGGCAAACTGGTCTTTCTGTGGCGTTTGATCTCCCAACCCAAATTGGGTATGATGCTGACGATCCCATTGCGGTTGGCGAAGTGGGCAAGGTGGGGGTGTCGATTTGCTCCATTGATGACATGCAAATTTTGTTTAAAGATATCCCGCTGGATAAAGTTTCAACCAGCATGACCATTAATTCACCAGCGGCTGTGCTGCTGGCTATGTATATTGCGCTGGCGCGCCGCCAGGGTGTATCTGAAAAACAATTGCGCGGGACCATTCAGAATGATATTCTGAAAGAATATGTGGCGCGCGGAACGTACATTTTCCCACCGGAGCCGTCCATGCGGTTGATTACAGATATTTTCCAATATGCCAAGGAAAATGTTCCCAACTGGAATACCATCAGCATATCCGGCTATCATATCCGTGAGGCAGGCTCAACCGCGGTTCAGGAAGTGGCTTTCACCCTGGCGAATGCCGTTGCCTATGTCCAGGCGGCCTTGGATAAGGGCTTATCGATCGATGAATTCGCACCGCAATTGTCCTTCTTTTTTAATGCTCATAATAATTTTTTGGAAGAAGTGTCAAAATTCCGGGCTGCGCGCCGCCTTTGGGCGCAAATCATGCGCGAGCGATTTGGGGCTAAAGATCCCAAGTCGATGCTTTTGCGGTTTCATACGCAGACAGCCGGCTCTACACTGACCGCGCAGCAACCTGAAAACAATGTGGTGCGGGTAACCATTCAAGCTCTTGCGGCAGTGATGGGCGGCACGCAATCATTGCACACCAACAGCATGGATGAAGCCCTGTGGCTGCCCACTGAAAAAGCTGTGCGTGTGGCTTTGCGCACCCAACAAATCATTGCGCATGAAGCAGGGGTGGCTGACACGGTGGATCCACTGGGCGGGTCGTACGTGGTGGAATACCTGACAGACGAGATTGAGAGGCAGGCTTCCGAGTACATTCGCAAAATTGATGAAATGGGCGGGGCGCTGAAGGCGATTGAAAATGGTTATATTCAGAATGAAATCCAGGAATCAGCCTATCAATTCCAGAAGGCTGTTGAGAACAAGCAAGCGATTGTCGTTGGCGTAAATGAATTTGATATGGATGAGAAAATTGAACTGGAAAGCCTGGCAGTAAACCCTGAGGTTGAGAAAAACCAGATTGCTAAGCTGAACGCTTTACGGGAATCGCGTGATCAGGCCAAAGTCAGCGAATTATTGTCCCAGTTGGATACCTGCGCTCGAACCAGTGAGAATTTGATGCCGCTGTTCATTACATGCATGGAGAATCGGGTTACCCTGGGTGAGGTGTGCAATGTTCTGCGGAAAATCTGGGGAGAATATCAGGCAAATGCCTGGTAAAGATGACTGAGGATAAATGGCAAAAATAAAAAAAATTAACCATGTTGCAATTGCAGTGAGTGATATTGAAGGTGCGCTAACATTCTGGCGTGATACCCTGGGAATACCCTTTAGCCATGTGGAAGATGTCCCCAGTCAAAAAGCCAAAGTTGCATTTTTCCCGGTTGGCGACAGCGAGATTGAACTGGTGATGCCCACTGCCGATGACACCGGCACTGCCCGATTTTTGGCAAAAAATGGTCCGGGTATGCATCACCTTTGCCTGGAAGTGGACAACATTGAAGAAAAACTAAATGAGCTGAAACAGAAAAATGTTCAACTCATCAATGAAACGCCGCTGGTTTTGGAGGGGAGAAAAATGGCGTTTTTGCATCCCAAGAGCACCCAGGGTGTATTAATTGAATTATATGAGATTACCAATTAGTGGAGGGGCAATGAGCGAAACCTCAATCAGCCAGATTACCAGTGAATTGCAGCAGTCAATTATTAAGCATGAACCCCGCTATGAAGTTCGTGATTTTGGAACCGTGATCGAAGCGGGTGATGGCATTGCGCAAGTGGGTGGTTTGTCCGGAATTCGATCTCAGGAGTTGGTGGAATTTGAGAACCGGGTAATGGGAATTGCATTTAACCTGGAACAAGAGCGGGTTGGCATCATCATCCTGGGCGATTACGGTTCGGTAACTGAGGGGATGAAAGTCCATTCAACAGGCCGAATTGCCTCTGTTCCGGTGGGACAAGCGATGATCGGCAGAGTGGTTGATGCACTGGGACAGCCCCTGGATGGCAAAGGACCGATTGCGGACATGACTTTGCGCCCCATTGAAAGGTTGGCAGCCGGTGTAATTGACCGCCAGGATGTTGATACTCCGGTTCAAACAGGCATCATTGCCATCGACTCGATGGTGCCAATTGGGCGCGGTCAGCGCCAGTTGATTATTGGAGATCGCCAGACGGGCAAAACCGCCCTGGCCATTGATACCATTATCAACCAAAAAGATAAAGATTTGATCTGTATTTATGTGGCAATTGGCCAAAAGAAGTCATCCATAGCCCGCACGATTGACATCCTGGAAAAAAACGGCGCCATGAAAAAAACCATTATCGTGGTCGCTTCGGCGGATGATACGGCAGCGCTGCAATACATCGCCCCATATTCAGGATGCGCCATTGGTGAAGAATTTATGGACAGCGGGATGGATGCGCTGGTTGTTTATGATGATCTGACCAAACATGCCTGGGCTTACCGCCAGGTTTCCTTATTGCTCAACCGGCCGCCGGGGCGTGAAGCCTACCCTGGAGATGTGTTCTATCTTCATTCCCGATTGCTTGAACGCGCCGCCCGCCTGGCTTACAGTTATGTGATTGTTGGGAAGGATTACCCCCATCCTTTTGCAGAGGCTGGCGATGCGGTGAATGGCAAAGTGTATAAAGGGACGGTTGCCCATGAAGAAGCCCAGCGCGAGTTGAAGGCAATGCAAGATTATGAAGCGTACAAGATCGTGAAGGTGCAAGGCACAGGCGGTTCATTGACTGCATTGCCCATCATTGAAACCACGCTAGGCGATGTATCTGCATACGTGCCAACCAATGTGATTTCCATCACTGATGGGCAGATTTACCTGGAGTCAGAACTGTTCAATGCCGGTGTGCGACCTGCAATTAATGTAGGTATTTCCGTTTCACGGGTGGGCGGCGCCGCGCAGGTGAAAGCCATGAAAAAAGTGGCCGGCAGCCTGCGCCTGGATATGGCTGTGTATCGTGATCTGGCGGCTTTCGCCCAGTTTGGTTCCGACCTGGATAAAGCCACCCAGGCGCAGCTCAATCGCGGCAGCAGCTTACAGGAAATTCTAAAACAACCGCAATATTCCCCCATGTCGTTGGAAGAACAGGTGATCGTTCTTTTTGCCGGTACGGAGGGGTTCGCAGATCATATTCCGGCCGATAGGATTAAAAAGTGGCAGGATGATTTGTTGGCGTACGTTGAAGCGCATTCGGATTCCTTGAGGAAAATTCGCGAAACCAAAATGTTGACTGATGAATTGACCACCGAATTGCGCGGTTTGATGGATACTTTCAACAAGACCTGGCAACAATAGGGCGATTATGTCATCCATACATGAGGTTCGTCAGCGGATTCGGAGTGTAAAAAGTATCGCCCAGGTTACCCGGGCGTTGGAGACCGTGAGCGCGAGCAAGGTGCGCAAAGCCACCCAGGCCTATCTTTCTACACGACCGTACATTGACCGCGCATGGAAAGTTTTGGTTCACCTTGCCCGACAGCCGGGGGGGGCTGGACATCATCCTGTCTTTAGCAGCCGGGAAAATGCGAAAAATTTGCTGGTGGTTTTTGTCAGCGGCGACCGAGGCCTGGCTGGCGCTTACAATGTGAATATCATGCGCAAAACTTTGAACTTCTTTAAGCATTTAGAATCCCCGGTTACTTATATTGCCGTGGGGGGAAAAGGGCGGGATATGCTGTTGCGCCGAAAACAAAAAATTCTGGCCGAATTCAGCAATATCCCTTCTCCGCCCAAATTCCTGGATGTATCTGCCATTGGGCATATTGCGCTGGACGAATTTTTGAAGGGTAACTTTGACGAGGTTTACCTGGCATATACCGACTATGTGAATATGTTGAAGCAAGAAACCGTTGTCCGAAAAATTTTACCGCTTGAATGTGAATATGATTACAACACAAAATCTTATAATCTGACGCATCCAACGAAGGCTGTTTTTACCTATGAGCCCAGCAGTGAAGATATTCTGGATTCGATAGTGCCGCGTTTTATATCACTCCAGGTACATGAGGCAATTTTATCTTCACAGGCCAGTGAACATGCCGCCAGGATGGTGGCAATGCGCAACGCCTCTCAAAATGCCAGAAAATTGATCACCAGCCTGCAATTGGAATACAACAAAATCCGGCAGCAAGGGATTACCAACGATATTCTTGATATCGCGGGTGGTGCAAGCGCACAAAAGAAAATCAGGAAATAAGGCGCTAATTATTGTGGATAATGATCGTTTGACGACCAGGAGCAAGATCGTATGAATGCCAGTGGAAAAATTGTTCAAATACAGAGTAGTGTGGTGGATGTGGAATTCACCGATGGCGATGTGCCCGAAATTTTTGAGGCTTTAGAGGTGTGGGGCAATGATGACAAACCGCTGATTCTAGAAGTTCAAAAACAACTGGGCAACAACTGGGCACGCTGTGTATCCATGGGGACCACGGATGGTTTGCGGCGAGGCTTGCCTGTTAAACGCACCGGCAGCCCCATCAAAGTTCCGGTGGGACCCACCACACTCGGCCGCATTTTCAATGCACTGGGCGAACCGGTTGATGAAAAAGGCCCGGTTGACGCCGAGGTCTATTATCCCATTCATTTCCCTGCGCCTGATTTGAGTCACCAGGTGACAAAGGTTGAAGTTTTTGAGACCGGTTTAAAAGTAATTGATTTGATCGCTCCCTTTACCAAGGGCGGCAAAACGGGTATTTTTGGCGGGGCCGGTGTGGGTAAAACGGTCATTATTATGGAATTGATTCGTTCCATCGCGACCGTTCACCAGGGAAAATCGGTGTTTGCCGGCGTGGGAGAACGCACACGCGAAGGCACCCAGCTTTACCGCGAGATGTTGGAATCGGGCGTGTTGAAAGATACCGTGATGGTGTTTGGGCAAATGAACGAGACCGCGGGTGTGCGCCTGCGCGTGGCGTTGACCGCGCTTTCCATGGCAGAGTATTTCCGCAATAAGGGCATGGACGTGTTGTTGTTTATTGACAACATTTTCCGTTTCACGCTGTCGGGCGCTGAAGTTTCAGCGCTGCTGGGACGTATGCCGTCAGCGGTGGGGTATCAGCCGACCCTGGCGACCGAAATGGGCGAACTGCAAGAACGCATCACGTCCACACGGCACGGCTCAATCACTTCCATGCAGGCGGTTTACGTGCCGGCCGACGACTATTCAGACCCGGCCCCGGTGGCCACATTCACCCACCTGGATGCCACCATTGCCCTGGAACGTTCCATTGCAGCCAAATCCATTTACCCGGCAGTTGATCCGCTGGCGTCCACGTCGCGCATTCTGGACCCGCGCATTGTGGGTGAGGAACACTACGCCACCGCCCGCGAGGTGCAACAGGTGCTGCAGCGCTATAAAGATTTGCAGGATATCATCGCCATCCTGGGCATGGATGAACTGGGCGAAGATGATAAATTGATCGTCTCACGCGCCCGGAAAATTGAGCGTTTCTTCTCGCAACCCATGTTTGTTGCTGAAGGGTTCACCGGCTATCCGGGGAAATATGTTACCCTGCGAGAAACGGTGCGCGGTTTCAGAGAAATCCTCGACGGCAAACATGATGATTTGCCCGAACAGGCTTTTCAGATGGTGGGTACCATTGACGACGCCATCGAAAAGGCTGAAAAGATCTCGAAGAGTGTGGCTTAGGAGCTATCATGACGATCCGTTGTGAGATCATTTCACAGGACCGCATTGTTTATCAGGGGGATGCTGATCTTGTTATCCTGCCAACAGTGGGCGGGCAACTCGGCATTTTGCCCAATCATTCTCCACTGCTTACCAAACTAGAGTATGGTATTATTAGGGTTCGGCAAGATAGTGATGAATTGATTTTTACCGTGGCGGGCGGCATAGTTGAAGTGCAGCCCGACCAGGTTACTGTCTTGGCGGATGCTGCTGAAAAGCTTGAAGAAATTGACGAACAGAGAGCTGAAGCAGCCAAATCTCGCGCACAAGAATTGTTGAATCGGGGAATTGACCAGGACCGTGACCAATATATGGCCATTTGGGCGGCATTACGTCGATCAAATTTACGCCTGGAAGCGGTGCGCCGTTACCGAGAAGGCAAAGAACTGCGCAAGAAAGGCTCATAAACAGGTTTACAGATCGTTATGCCATTTTTAACCCGAGAACTGGGCATTGACCTTGGAACAGTGAACATGGTCCTTGCGGAGGGTAATCAGATTCTGATTCAAGAATCCAGCGTTGTCGCCATTATTGTAGATGAATTGAAAATGGTTGAATGGGGGCAGGCAGCCAAAGACATGGTTGGAAAGGTACCTGAATCGATTGAGGTGGTCTGGCCTGTTCAACACGGTGTCATTGCTGAATACGAAATCACAGAAAAATTGTTAAATTTTGTGCTTAAGAAAGTGGGCGGGCCGATGCTGGTTTTTCGCCCACGTTTGATGATCACCATACCCTATGGTATTACCAGCGTGGAGAGCCGCGCAGTGCACGAAGCGGGGCTGGGCGCCGGCGGGCGCGATGTGATTCTTATACACCAGCCGCTGGCGGCGGCGCTGGGTGTTGATTTGCCCATCGCCACGCCTTCTGGAAATATGATCCTCTCCATCGGCGGGGGCACTGTTCAGGCTGCCGTGCTGGCCATGAATGGCATTGTGACAGCTGAAACCTCGCGAACGGGCGGCTTGCAATATGATGACGCCATTGTTTCTTTTGTGCGCCGCAAATATGGTGTGATCATTGGTCAACCGACCGCTGAACAACTGAAGATTCAAATTGGCGCAGCGCTGTCGCAAGATCAACAGCAAATGATGGAAGTGCAGGGACAGGACCAGGTTTCGGGTTTGCCGCGACCGGTGCAATTGACTACGGATGAAATTGTGGAAGCGCTGCAAGACCCGCTGAAAGATACAGCTCAAACGGTGAAGCGAGTGCTGGAGAAAACTCCCCCCGAGTTGATTTCGGATATTATTGACCGCGGTGTGGCTTTGTGCGGCGGAGGATGCCTGCTGCGCGGCATTGACAAATACCTTACCAAATCGCTGGGCATCCCGGCTTACCTGGTGGATAATCCGACCACCTGCACGGCCGAAGGCGCCGTGCGCGCTTTGAACATGAAAGATGTCCTGCGGCGCAATTTGTTGATGGCTTAACAGACGGAACGAAGAAAAACGGCAGATGGAGAGACAACCATCTGCCGTTTTAGATTAACTTGGAATTTTGTCTAATCGCGCCTTCTTCCCATAAGCAGGAACAGGTAATACAACACGGTTGAGATTGCCTGCACGGCGGCAGCCACATAGGTCAGGGCGGCGGCGTCCAAAACGGCATTGATGCCTTTCATCTCCTGGGGGTAAAGCACGCCGCTGGTAGACAGCCAGGCTTTGGCGCGGTTGCTGGCGTTGTATTCCACTGGCAGTGTGATCAGGGCAAATACGGCAGTGGCGCCAAACAGGATCAGACCAAACCAGGCAATTTGTAAACCAAAGCCCGAATTGCGCGACATGGAGTCCAGCATTAGGCCAACCATGAAGATGATGGGGCCAAGCCAGGATCCAATTTGCACACCCGGCACGATGGCTGAGCGCAATTTCAGCGGGGCGTACCCCTGGCTGTCTTGCAAAGCATGGCCGGCTTCATGGGCAGCCACACCGGCTGCGGCAATGCTGGGGCTGTTGTAAACATCGCGGCTGAGGCGTAAAACTTTCTTTTGCGGGTCGTAATGATCGGACAGCAGGCCGTTGGTTTGTTCAACGCGCACATTTTGCAGGCCAAAAGCATCCAAAAACCGCCTGGCAACATCTGCCCCATTCAGCCCGATGGTAGTGTGAACCCGTGAATATTGATTGAAAGCCGATTTCACCTTCATTTGCGCCCAGATACCCAGCAGCAGGGCGGGCAGGCCGAAAAGAAAGTAAAGACCATATCCGAAATTGAAGAACATTTTTTACCTTTCAAATTCTCCAGATCGTAAGTTTTCCTGATCTGTGAGGTTTATCATCTTGATCATTTGTCAACGAATTTTTTATACTGCAACCGTATCAGAATCATATCAAAAAAATGTGAAGGAATTGTAAAATTGATATTAGAATTTTAAACCATTCGTGTGTCCAATTATCGTTAATTGCTTTTTGTTTATTGAGAGGAGTGAAGTCCACCATGCCTTTAGCTGATTCGAACACACTCACAACTCAAGAGCCCAAAGTGAGCCGCTGGACAAAAATTGTTTACGGGAGCGGGGACTGGGGGCGGGCCAGTTTTAACACCATCAAACAATTCTTTTACGCCATTTTCCTGACCGATGTGGTGGGACTGGATGCGCGGTTGGCCTCTTTTGCGGCTTTGATCAGCATTGTCTGGGACGCGATTAATGATCCCATTGTGGGCGCGTTGAGCGACAATGTGCGCACGCGCTGGGGGCGGCGCAGACCGTTTTTATTGATCTTCTCGGTTCCGTTTATCCTGGCTTTTGTGCTTTTGTGGTGGGCGCCCACGTGGGAAAGCCAGTTCCTGTTGATGCTGCATGTAACCCTGGCTTACATGGTAAGCGATACCATTCAAACGCTCATCACCGTTCCTTACCTGGCGCTGACGCCTGAAATTGCATCGGGTTATGATGACCGCACCTCGCTTACCAGTTACCGCATGTTTTTCAACCTGGCGGCCTCACTGGTTACAGCCGTGGCGGCGCCTTCCATCATGGATGCTGCTGTGCATTCCGGCACAACTCTGCAGCAGGCCTATTTGATCATTGCCGCGTTATTCGGCAGCCTGGCTGCCGTTCCTTATATCCTGGTTTTCTTCTTTGTGCGGGAAGGGGAAATATCACAGGAAGTGACCGCCCAAAATTTCACGTTTACCCAGGTTTTATCGCATTTGTGGAAGAATACGCCGTTTCGTTCTGCCACCGGCATTTATGTTTTGAACTGGATTGCGGTTGACCTGGAAGGGTTGATGATTCCCTTTTTCCTGCTGTACTGGATTGCGCAGGGCGACTTGCTGGCAAAGGTGAACCTTTTTGGCGTCAAAATCAGCCTGGAGTCGGTGGTGCTGGGATTCCTGCTGCTTTCAGCCACCCTGGCCATTCCCTTCTGGAGCTGGTTTGCCAAACGCACCAGCAAACGGCTGGCCTATATCATTGGTATGAGCTTCTGGGTGGTGGTGCAATTTTTCGTGTTCGGTTTGCAGCCCGGGCAGGTTTGGCTCATTATCCTGTTTGTGTCGCTGGCGGGATTGAGCGTCTCAACCGCGCATATCATTCCAGATGCCATTTTCCCGGATGTGATTGACTGGGACGAATTCACCACCAATGCGCGCCGAGAAGGGTTGTATTACGGTGCTATCAACTTTACTCGGAAATTAAGCAGTGCACTGGCAATTTTTTTGGCGCTGCAGGCACTGGGGTGGTTCGGTTACCAATCGCCGCCAAAAGATGCCATGTTGTTTACGCAACCGCCGCAGGCGATCCTGGCGATTCGCGTGATGACAGGGCCTTTCATTGTGGTGTTGCTGCTGCTAGCCATCTTTTTTGCATGGGGGTTCCCCATCACGCGCGAACGGCAAAACCGCGTGCGACTGTCTTTGCTGCGGCGGCGGAAAAAGAAAAAGGCGACTGATGTTGCTGACCAGCCGCCCCTGGAGCACGAAAACAAGACCTAATCCAGATTGAAGGTATTTTTCAAGAAGAGCTGCAAAATGCCGCCAGCCCGGTAAGTGTCAAAATCAAAGGGCGTGTCCAGGCGGCATAAAACCTGGATGGCGCGGTTTGTGCCATCCTTTAAGCAAACCTCAACTGTGATTTCACCGCCGACGCCCAACTGCTGTGCCAGGTTGCGGATGGAGAATTGCTTGTTACCGCTCAAATTCAGCGATTGGGCATTTTCACCGGGTTTGAACTGCAGCGGAAGCACGCCCATGCCCACCAGGTTGGAGCGGTGGATGCGCTCATAGGATTCGGCGATGACAGCCCGCACACCCAGCAATGCGGTGCCTTTTGCTGCCCAGTCGCGGCTGGAGCCGGAGCCGTATTCTTTGCCAGCCAGGATGATCAGCGGGGTGGAGTCAGCCTGGTAACGCATGGCGGCGTCGTAAATGCTGGTCTGTTCGCCGGTGGGGAAGTATATCGTGTAGCCACCTTCGACATTGTTCAGCAGCAGGTTTTTCAGGCGGATGTTGGCAAATGTGCCGCGCATCATCACTTCGTGGTTGCCGCGCCGCGCGCCGTAGGAGTTGAAATCCTGCGGGTTGACGCTGTGTTCGGTCAGATATTTTCCTGCCGGGCTTTTCACCGGAATGGAACCGGCGGGGGAGATGTGGTCGGTAGTGATGGAGTCGCCAAACAGCGCCAGGACGCGCGCATTCAGGATATCGGGTGTTACGTTTTCGGTTGATAATCCTTCAAAGAAGGGCGGCTCTTGCAGGTAGGTAGATTGCGTATTCCATGGATACAGCGCCCCGCTAACACCTTGCAGATCATTCCATTCAGGATTGGCCTGGTACAAACCGGCATAACTGCTCTGGAATAAGTTGGAGGTGAGGTGAGCGGCGATCACTTCTTGAACCTGTTGTGAAGTCGGCCAGATTTCTTTGAGATAGACCGGTTTACTATCCGGGTCAAAACCAACAGGATCGTGAACCAGGTCGGTGTGAATGTTGCCAGCCAGGGCATAAGCCACCACCAGCGGAGGGGAGGCCAGGTAATTGGCCTGTGCCTGCGGGTGAATACGTCCTTCGAAATTGCGGTTACCTGAAAGGACGGCTGCAGCAACCAGGTCATTTTGCACAATTGCCTCAGCAATTTCCGGCGCGATGGGGCCGCTGTTGCCAATACAGGTGGCACAGCCGTAGCCAATGAGGTTGAACCCCAGGGCATCCAGGGAATCTTGCAGCCCGCTGTGCCGAAGATATTCGGTCACCACGCGCGAACCAGGCGCCAGGCTGGTTTTGACATAAGCCGGAACGGACAGGCCGCGCTTGACAGCATTTTGTGCCAGCAGGCCGGCAGCAACCATGACAAACGGGTTGGAGGTGTTGGTGCAAGAGGTGATGGCCGCAATGATCACCGAGCCGTGGGTGAGTTTGACGGTCTTTTTTCCAACCGTCACATCGACCGTGAGCTGCATTTCGTCAGGCTGGCGGGCAAAACCGCGTTCGGCTTTTGGTTTAATAAAAGAGGTTTCAAAGTTCTGCTTAACCTGGCTCAATGGAACCCGGTCATGCGGGCGTTTGGGACCCGCCAGCGACGGTTCAATGGTGGAGAGATCCAGTTCGATCACTTTGGTAAATTGCGGGTCGGGCGAGGAATTCTCACGGAAAAGGCGCTGGTGCTTGCAGTAGGTTTCCACGCGCGCCACCACTTCGGGTGAGCGGCCGGTGAAGCGCAGGTATGCCAGGGTTTGTTCATCCACCGGGAAGTAGGTGATGGTGGCGCCGTTTTCGGGCGACATATTGGAGATCATGGCGCGGTCAGCCAGGCTGAGCGAGGACAAACCGGAGCCAAAGAATTCGACAAATTTGCCCACCACACCGTTGGCGCGCAGCGCCTGGGTGATGGTGAGGGTCAGGTCGGTGGGAGTGGTGCCTTCAGGCAGGGCGCCGGTGAGTTTGAAGCCAATCACATCAGGGGTGAGCACGTCGATGGGCTGACCCAGCATGGCTGAGATGGCTTCAATGCCGCCCACCCCCCAGCCCACCACGCCAATCCCGTTGATCATGGTGGTGTGCGAGTCGGTGCCGACCAGGGTGTCGGGGAAGGCAACCATGTTGTGACCCAATTTGCGAACCGAAACCACATCCGTCAGGTATTCCAGGTTCACCTGGTGGATGATGCCAGTGGCAGGCGGCACTACCCTGAAATTCTGGAAAGCGGATTGCCCCCATTTGAGGAACTCATAGCGCTCGCGGTTGCGTTCGAATTCTTTTTCAATGTTCTTTTGATAGGCTTCGGGCAGGCCGGCATAATCAACCTGGACGGAATGATCAATGACCAGGTCAACCGGAACCACCGGGTTGATTTTTTGCGGATCGAAACCCAGGCGGGCGACAAAAGAGCGCATGGCCGCCAGGTCAACCACCGCGGGAACGCCGGTGAAATCTTGCAGGACGACCCGGCCGGGGGTGAAGGGGATTGCTTCGCGCTGAACTGCCTGGGGCGCCCATGCCGCCAGCCCGGCAATCGATTCCGCGCTAACCGTTCTACCGTCACAATGGCGGGCCAGGTTTTCCAGCAGAATGCGGATGGAATAGGGCAGCACGTCCAACCGGCAGGCCAGTTGTTTTTCCAGCAAATTCAAATCGTGGATGGAATAGGCTTGCCCGCCAACTTGAAGCGTATTGTGAACATTGAGACATTCAGACATTCTTCGTTTAACCTCCTGCTAATTTTGCATGTGGCGGATGATGGCATCGCCAAATTCAGAGGTTTTAAGGAGTACGGCGTCATCCATCAGGCGGTGGAAATCATAAGTGACGGTTTTGGCCTGGATGGCGCTTTCCAGGCCCTTAATAACCCGGTCGGCAGCTTCAACCCAGCCCATATAGCGCAGCATCATTTCACCTGACAGAATGACGGAACCGGGATTAACCACATCCTTGTCGGCGTACTTGGGAGCAGTACCGTGAGTGGCTTCGAATACGGCATTGCCGGTGTCGTAGTTGATGTTGCCGCCGGGGGCGATGCCGATGCCGCCCACCTGGGCAGCCAGGGCGTCGGAAAGATAATCGCCGTTCAAGTTCATGGTTGCCAGAACGTCAAAGTCGCGAGCGCGGGTGATGGTTTGCTGGAAGACAATGTCGGCGATTACATCTTTGATCAGCAGTTTGCCAGCTTTGATGGCAGCGTCCTGTTCCTGGTTGGCAGCTCCTTCGCCTTTCTCGGCTTTGGTCTTTTCCCACTGCTGCCAGGTATAAACCTGTCCCGCAAATTCGCGTTCAGCCAGGGCATAGCCCCAGTTGCGGAAGGCGCCTTCGGTGTATTTCATAATGTTGCCTTTGTGCACCAGGGTAACATTGCGGCGGTGATTATCCAACGCCCAGCGGATGGCGGCGCGCACCAGGCGTTCTGTGCCTTCCACCGAAACGGGTTTAATGCCGATGCCGCTTGAATCGGGAAAGCGGATTTTGGCATATTCTTTTGGAAATTCTTTTTTCAGCAGGTCTTTGAATTTTTGATTTTCGGGCGTGCTGTTTTCAAATTCAATGCCGGTGTAAATGTCTTCGGTGTTTTCGCGGAAGACCACAATATCGACATATTCGGGATGCTTGACCGGGGAGGGCACTCCCTGGAACCAGCGCACCGGGCGCTGGCACACATACAGGTCCAATTCTTTGCGCAGAGCAACATTCAATGAGCGAATGCCGCCGCCAGTGGGTGTGGTGAGAGGCCCTTTGATGCCCACCAGGAATTCTTTGAAGGCGGTCAGGGTTTCTTCGGGCAGCCAGGTTTGAAAGCGGTCGAAGGCTTTTTGACCGGCGTACACTTCCATCCATTCAATCTGGCGTTTACCGCCGTAAGCGATTTTCACGGCTGCGTCCAGCACGCGCTGTGAAGCCCGCCAGATGTCGGGACCGGTGCCGTCACCTTCAATGAAAGGGATGATGGGATGGTCGGGAACGATTAGCTGATTGCCATCTTTGGAAATGCGTTGACCATTAACAGGAACCTGAACGATGGAATAATTAGACATGGGCTTTTTCCTTCATTGGCGAAATTTTAATATAAGGAATTTCAATCCATAGATAAACAATAATTTCGTTGAAATCATTTATACCATAAGGTAAAACGTGTTTGAAGAAAAGGATAAATCTGGAAATCCATTTCCTTGACAGGCAGGGGGGCTTAGAGTAGAATTTGGCTACTCTGATTGAGGGCCTGTAGCGCAGTTGGGAGCGCGCTTCAATCGCACTGAAGAGGTCGAGGGT
>CAZOKH010000056.1:0-15374 GCA_964580315.1 uncultured Anaerolineaceae bacterium
ATGGAAACCGCCGGGAACTGCCCGATCTGCGGATCAACCGGCCCCAGCACGGCGTTGTCGTCCATCACCACTTCGTCGGCTGACAGGGCAATCATCGTTCCGCCCGACATGGCGTAATGCGGCACAAACACGGTCACTTTGGCGGGGTGGCGGCACAGGGCATAGGCAATCTGCTCAGAAGCCAGCACCAGCCCGCCCGGTGTGTGCAGAATCATATCGATGGGAAGCTGCGGGTCGGTCAATTTGATGGCACGCAGCACCTCTTCCGAATCTTGAATGTCAATATAGCGCGCCATGGGAAACCCCAGGAAAGACATACTTTCCTGGCGGTGAATTAAGGCAATCACCCGCGAACCGCGTTTTTCTTCCAGTGAGCGCATTAAGCGCAGGCGTGAAGCCTCCAACATACGCTGACGGATCAGCGGAACAAACGAAGAGATTAACAGCACAATCCATAACAGATTCATGAATTCCATAATGACCTCCTTGAACTACCAGGGATAATATTCGTCAGTGTGCCAGCAGGCGGTTTTCTTGCCAATGCAAACAGGGTAAGCCAGCAGCACGCCAAACAGAAAGCCGCCAATATGCGCCCACCACGCCACGCCCCCGGCGGCGGCTCCGGCAGCGCTTGCCAGCGAAGTCAGGCCTGAGAACAATTGCGATACAAACCAGATGCCGATGTAGAGCACAGCCGGAACATTGACAAACCAGGCGAAGAAGAAAATCGGTATCAGCGAAATCACCTTGGCGCGCGGGAAATACACAAAATAGGCTCCCATCACCGCGGCAATGGCGCCGCTGGCGCCAATGGCAGGCACGTCGCTGCCCGGTGAGGTAAACAATTGCAGCAGCCCGGCGGCAATGCCGCCCAGAAAATAGAAAAGCAGGTAGCGCGTTGAACCCATGCGGTCTTCCACGTTATCGCCAAAGATGAACAGCACCCACAGGTTGCTGATGATATGCAGCCACCCGCCGTGCAGGAACATATAGGTCACCAGCGGGTAGTAAGTGAGTGGATTGAACAGGTCTAAGCGGGCAGACGACGCGCCGAACACGGTCAGCATGCGATCCAATTGATCGGCAGGCAGCGACAATTCAATGAAAAACACAAACGCATTGGCCACAATCAGCAGCGTGTTTACCAGTGGAAAAGATTTTGAACGGATCGTATCGCGAATTGGGAGCATGGCAGCACCTCTTTCAAGGCTTTCTATAAGTATATTACCCTGGATGACAATCGGCAAATCAAAGTTTCATCAGAATCAACGAGATTTAATCACAGATAAACACTGATGAACACGAATGGATTTTTATTTAGCAAACCACTTCAATTTGACGCTCTGAAAATACTCCTGTATACGTCACTGCGATAAAAGCATCGTGTATCTGTATCAATCTGTGTTGATCTGTGGTTACATGAAATCCTCTCACCTGATCGAATGATATAATCCACCGCATGGAATCCTCGCCGCAAAGTACCGCCCCTGCCTCGTCTGCCAACCGACAAATTGCCCGCGCTGCCGGCACCGTCATGATCGCCTTTGTATTCAGCAACCTGTTCGGGCTGGCAGCCAAAATGCTCATCGCCAACGCCTTCGGCACCGGCATGGAAAGTGAAGCTTTTTACGCCGCCAACCGCATCCCCGAAATCCTGTTCAACCTGGTGGCAGGCGGTGCGCTGGCTTCGGCTTTCATTCCAACCTTCACCGGTTTCCTGGCGCTCGAACAGCGTGAAGATGCCTGGAAGCTGGCTTCCTCCATCCTCAACCTGGCGCTGATCATCCTCACTGTGCTCAGCGCACTGGCAGCCATTTTTGCCCCGCAGGTGGTGCGTTACATCCTGGCGCCCGGCTTTGGCATTGCCGACCCCGCCAAAGAAGCCCTAACCATCCGCCTGCTGCGCATTCAACTGCCCTCGGCGGTCATCTTCGGCGTCAGCGGGCTGCTCATGGGCATTCTCAACGCCCACCAGCATTTTCTGCTGCCCGCCCTCACCCCATCCATGTATCAAATCGGCCTGATCACCGGCCTGCTGGTGTTGTCGCCGCGCATGGGCGTGGACGGGCTGGCCTGGGGCGCGGTGCTGGGTTCAGCCATGCACCTGGTGGTGCAAGCGCCCACTTTTTTGCGCCTGCCGCATCGCAGGCTGAGCCCCTCCCTGGGGTTGAAAATGCCTGCCGTGCGTGAGGTTGGCCGCCTGATGGCGCCGCGCCTGCTGGGAGTGGCGGTAGTGCAGCTCAACTTCCTGCTCAACACCTACCTGGCGTCGCTGCAACCGGCCGGCAGCGTCACCGGCATAAACCTGGCGTTCCCTTTAATGATCATGCCGCAGGCAGCCATTGCCCAGTCGATTGCCACGGCCGCCCTGCCCACCTTTTCGGCGCAGGTGGCGCGCGGCAAAGCCGAAGAAATGCGCTCTTCGCTGGCGGCCACCCTGCGCGGTGTGCTGCTGCTGGCGGTGCCCGCTTCGCTCGGCCTGGTGCTGCTGCGGCGCCCGCTGGTGGCCGCCCTTTACCAGCGCGGCAACTTCACCGCAGAATCCACCGAACTGGTAGCCTGGGCGCTGCTGTGGTACGGCGCAGGCTTGATCGGTCATTGCGTGGTCGAGATTGTGGCGCGCGCCTTTTATGCCCTGCATGACACCAAAACACCCGTGATGGTGGGTGTGGCGGCCATGACCCTCAACCTGGGTTTCAGCCTGCTTTTCTCGGCGCTGTTCACCCGCTGGGGCCTCATGCCGCACGGCGCGCTGGCGCTGGCGAATTCGCTGGCCACGTTTCTGGAGATGATCGGCCTGCTCTACCTGATGCGCCGCCGCCTGAACGGCCTGGAAGGCAGCCGGGTGTGGAAAGCCGTGGCGCAAGCCGGCCTGGCAGCCGCGGGCATGGGCGCCGGGGTGGCCGGGTGGCTGCTGTTCAGCCGCGGCTTATCCGTTTACCTGATCACCCTGGGGGCAGTGGCAATCGGGGTGGCCGTCTATGCGGCGCTGCTGGTTATGCAGCGCACCCCCGAAGTGCGCTGGGGTTGGAATGTGCTGCGATCCAAAATTGGAAGATAATCTCCATCATACCAATTTCATCCAAAAATCTTTTTGTAGTAACCGATTCAGCGGTTTTCATGCAGACGTGAAAATTTCATCCGCAGACCAAAGGCGGCTGAAGCCGCTACTATAAACACCCATTACCCAACCGGGAAAGCATCCCTGGCCCAAGCTGTGGCGCGTTGCACTTCTCCTTCTTTCAGGGGGCCTTCACTGCCCTGCACAAAGAAACCGCCGCTGGGCAGCGCCAGGGTGGCGCTCTTTTTTCCCAACCATTTCACAATGATTTTATCGGCATAGCCCAAAATGCCCACCATGAAACGCAAAAAGTTGGAATTGACTTCATCCAGATCGGCGCGCGTGTCAAAAGCCGCTGCCCGCACACCGTTCAGGCTGTGCGCCGGCAGTGCTTTCAACCACTTTTGAAGGTCAGCGGTGGGGCGAAAAGCGCGCGTGGGCGAACCGACAATTAAACCCTCAACCCCCGTCAGATGTTCCGCCGTTACATCGGTCACACGCACCACCTGAGCGCCGGGCAGGGCTTCACCCATGGCGCGCGCCAGTTTTTCGGTATTGCCAAACACTGAATCAAACACGATCAAAATTTTCATGTTTTCTCCTAATAAAGAAATCCATTCCCTGTGAATCTTGGAAACATGCACAACTATTCTATCTACGGAAAAAGCCTGGAAATGTTGCAAAATGACAATTTCCATTACCCGGTGTTATCACTGCCGAATTTCTAAGATACAATTAAATATATCCTTGTGGAGATACACACTATGCTCGATGACATCGGCCCTGATTTTATGCGCTTCACCAAGCCTTCGCATTTGGGACAATCTGCCCAGCAACTGGGACGACCGCGTCCACCGCTGGAACTGCCCTGTCCGCCCGATGCCCTGATCATCGATCTACCTGACCCCCGGGAAACAGAAATCAACGAAATCAGCCTGCGCAACGCCATCAACAACCGCCGCTCGGTGCGCCGATACAGCGACTGCCCGCTGAGCCTGGCTGAACTTTCCTTCCTGTTGTGGTGCACCCAGGGCGTTAAAGAAATCAACAGCCAACCGGTCACGTTTCGCACAGTGCCTTCGGCGGGCGCCCGCCACGCTTTTGAAACCTACCTGCTGCTCAACCGGGTGGAAGGGGTTCAGCCGGGATTGTACCGTTTTTTGGCCACCCGCCATGCGCTGGCGCAGGTAAAAATCACACCCTCCATTGCCACCGAGTTGACCTATGCTTGCTTCAACCAGCGCACGGTGTTTTACTGTGCCGCCGCTTTCTTCTGGGCGGCGGTCACCGAGCGCATGACCTGGCGCTATGGGCAGCGCGGATACCGTTATTTGCACCTGGATGCCGGGCACATTTGCCAGAACCTGTACCTGGCTGCCGAAGCGGTGGATTGCGGGGTGTGCGCCATTGCCGCCTTTGACGACGACATGCTGAACTCAGCCCTCGACATTGACGGGCAGGCAGTGTTTGCAGTGTATGTGGCAACCGTGGGTAAAAACACGGCTATACATCCCCCTCTGCCGGGTGGTAAGGGACAGGAAAAAGGACAGATCGCCTGAGCTGCCATCCAAAACAAATCATGAAAATCGTCCAAACACAATAAACATTTCATTGTCCTGAGAGGAAAACATGAAACTACATCCATCCGTGTATGAATTTATGCACGCTTCTGCCCCCGAACATTGTTTGCTTCAGCCTGAAGAGATGAAGCAATTACCCAAACCATCTCCCGAGCTGCCGGTTCCCGAAGGCGCACGCCGCATTGCGCTGCCCAAACCTGCTGAACTTCACATCCCGCCGGTTGACCTGCGCACCGCCCTGGAAAACCGCCAGTCCGTGCGCAAATACAGCGACCAACCGCTGAACCTGGAAGAACTGGCTTTTTTGCTGTGGTGCACCCAGGGGATTAAAACCATTGATGATAAAGCCTCCTTCCGACGCATGGTGCCGTCAGCCGGCGCGCGCCACGCCTTTGAAACCTATTTATTGATCAACAGGGTAGAGGGTGTGGAACCCGGCCTGTACCGCTACCTCGCCAGCGAACACTGCCTGATCGAAATGGACCGCTCACCCGACCTGCCGGAAAGGCTGGTGAACGCCTGTGAAGCCCAGTCCAAGATCAAATTCAGCGCGGTCAGTTTCTTCTGGGCGGCAGTTCCTTTCCGCATGACCTGGCGCTTCTGCGAGCGCGGCTACCGCTACCTGTTCCTGGATGCCGGGCATGTGTGCCAAAACCTGTACCTGGCAGCCGAAGCCGTCGATTGCGGTGTGTGCGCTGTGGCAGCCTACAATGACGAGCAGCTTAACAACACCCTCAAACTGGATGGTGAAAACCAATTTATCATCTATGTTGCCACACTGGGAAAAAAGGTTAAAGAATGAGCAGCGTTGTTCAACCCTCCATCATCACCACGCACCGCCTGGTGAAAAGCAGCGACTTGAACCACCACGGCACCCTGTATGCCGGGCGCACCGCCGAATGGTTTGTTGAAGCCGGCTTCATTGCCGCCGCCAGCCTTGCCACGCCCGATTCGGTAGTCTGTCTAAAGATTCACGGTATGGAGTTTCGCCGCCCGGTACACGCGGGTGAAATTGTGCGCTTTGAAAGCATAGTAATCGACGCCGGGCGCACCAGCCTGACCGTGAGTGTGCGGGTATTTGCCCAGGGACAGCAAATGGTGCAAGGATTTCTGACTTTTGTGCACGTGGATGCAAATGGGAAACCCACTCCGCATGACCTGGTTATCTCCCCCGCCACACCGGAAGACCTTGCCCTGCAGGAAGCCGCCCGGCAGTTAAAGAAATAAATCTCCAATCACTGCGTGGAGGGCGTGAGTCCGACGCGGCAGCCTCAATATCAAAATCTGAGATCGCCACGCCCCGAAAAAACATCGGGGCTTGCGATGACACATGGATGGCAACATGCGTTAATTTAATAGGATGAACGGCCAGTTCATTCCTTTTGATTCTTAACCAGCGCCAGGTCCAGCGCCTTTGCCAGTGAGCGCGCTTCCAGCACCTGGATACCTTCCGGCAGCGGTTCGTTGCGGCGCACGCGCTGCGGCACAATGGCAGCTTTGAAGCCCAGTTTGGCGGCTTCGCGCAGGCGGGCATCCATTTGCCCCACCCAGCGCAGCTCACCCGAAAGCCCCACCTCGCCGATCAGCACCGCATCGGCGCGCACCGGCAGGTCGCGCACGGATGAAGCAATGGCAGCGGCAACCGCCAGGTCGGCGGCCGGTTCGTCAATGCGCAGCCCGCCCACCACGTTGGCAAACACATCCTGGTCTGAAAGACGCAAATTCAGGCGGCGGGTCAGCACCGCGGCAATCAACATCAGGCGGTTGAAATCAATCCCGTTGGAAGTGCGGCGCGGGTTGCCGTAGCCAGTGGGGCTGGTCAACCCTTGCAGTTCCACCAGCAGCGGGCGCGTACCCTCCATGGTCACCGCAATGGCGCTTCCCGGTGTGCTGACCATGCGTTCAGCCAGGAACGCCTCCGACGGGTTGGGCACTTCGGTCATGCCACGCTCGCGCATTTCGAACACCCCCACTTCGGAAGTGGCGCCAAAGCGGTTCTTCACCGAGCGCAGCAGGCGGAAAAACTGGAAGCGTTCCCCTTCCAGGTACAGCACGGTATCCACGATATGCTCCAGTACGCGCGGGCCGGCGATCACCCCTTCTTTGGTCACATGCCCAATGACAAACACCGAAATGCCGCTGGACTTGGCCAGTTCGCGCAGGCGGTTGGCGCACTCGCGCACCTGGCTGACCGAACCGGCGGTCGATTCCATTTCCGGAATATACACTGTTTGAATTGAGTCTATGATGAGTAAGCCGGGGCGCACACTCATCACATGTTCCAGGATAAGGTTGAGGTTGGTTTCGGTCAGCAGGAACAATGCGCCGGGCAAAGGACGCTCAACACCATCTTCGCCTTTCGACAGGCGCACCGCGCGCATCTTGATTTGCTTTTCCGACTCTTCACCCGAAACATACAACACGGTGGTCTGCTGAGCCATTTCCATAGCCATTTGCAAAGTGAGGGTCGATTTGCCAATGCCGGGGTCGCCGCCCACCAGCACAATCGAGCCGGGTACAATGCCGCCCCCCAGCACGCGCGCAAACTCGCCAATGGGCAGCGGCATGCGCTCTTCAGCATCGCTCTGCACATCGCCGATGCGCTGGGGCGTGCTGCGCCCACCCAGGCCGCGCGCTCCTTTTTTGGTATCGGTCAACTCGCCCGGTATCACCTCTTCCACCATGCTGTCCCACGCCCCGCACGAGGGGCAGCGCCCCAGGGCGCGGGGAGAAGTACGTCCGCATTGCTGGCAAACATAATGGGTCTGTGTTTTGCTCATGGCAGGCTCCTGAACAGGGTATGGTTCTATCTTACCTTATTCTATCTGCATAGCAAGACAGACACCCTTGGTAACAGGGTGTCTGTCGCTTTCAGTTCATGCAAGTAAACGCCGTCAGGCGTTTACCACTTCTTCAGGGGCGGGCAATTCTTCCTTGCGCCGCAGGGTAATTTCTTTATCCTCGTTGAGGTCAACCAGGATGATGTCGCCATCTTTGAATTCGTGCGACAGCAATGCGTCAGACATGTAATCTTCAATTTTGTGCTGGATGACCCGGCGCAGCGGGCGCGCGCCCATGTCGGGATCATAACCCTCGTCAGCCAGTTGATCCACCGCCGCATCGCTGGCTTGCAGCACAATGTTGTGGTCTTTGAGCCGGTCAGACACTTTGCGCAATTCCAGCGTGACAATGCGGCGAATATCCTCTTTGTTCAGGGCGCGGAAGACAACCACACCGTCCAACCGGTTGAGGAATTCAGGGCGGAAGATTTTCTTCAGTGAATCCAGCAGCTTCTTGCGCATCTCTTCGTAAGCCTGCGATTCTTGCGCGCTCTCATCACGCGGCAGTGCAAAACCAAAAGCCGACTGGCGTTTGATATCTTCGGCGCCGATGTTGGATGTCATCACAATAATGGTATTGCGAAAATCAACCTTGTGCCCGCGCGCATCGCTGAGGTGCCCTTCTTCCATAATCTGAAGCAGCATGTTGTGCGTTTCGGGGTGCGCTTTTTCAATCTCATCGAACACCACAATGGAATAGGGGCGGCGGCGAATGGCTTCGGTGAGCTGCCCGGCGTCTTCAAAGCCCACATAGCCGGGAGGCGAACCCACCAGGCGGCTGATGTTGTGGCGTTCCATAAACTCCGACATATCCAACTGGATCAGGGCATCTTCGCTTCCGAACAGGAAACTGGCCAGGGCTTTGGTCAGCTCGGTCTTACCCACACCGGTGGGTCCCAGGAAGATAAACGAGCCAATCGGGCGGCGCGGATCCTTCATGCCTGAGCGGCCGCGGCGCACCGCTTTGGAGATGATCTCAATTGCTTCGGGTTGACCGATGATGTGTTTGTTCAACTCTTCTTCCATACGCAGCAGGCGTTCCGATTCTTCCTGCGCCATTTGCATCACCGGCACGCCGGTCCACATTGACACCACTTCAGCAATGTCATCCGGACCAACCACCGGGCTGGTGTCGCGGTCCCACTCGGTGCGCAGCCGGTCCAGTTCATCTTTAATCTTTTCCTGGCGGCTCAAAATTTCCTGGACATCATCCTGCCGGTCGTCTTCAAGGGCAAGGTTATATTCAGCCTGCAATTGACGCAATTCCTTCACCAGTTCTTTGCTGGAGGTGGCCGCCGGGCTTTTATACATGCGCACCCGTGAGGCAGCCTCGTCAACCAGGTCGATGGCTTTGTCGGGCAGGAAACGCCCGGTCACATAGCGCGACGAAAGCCGCGCCGCAGCCTCCAGCGCCTCATCCGATATGGACAGGCGGTGATGCTCTTCATAGGCGCTGCGGATACCGCGCAGAATCTCAATCGCTTCTTCCACAGAAGGTTCTTCAACTACAATCGGTTGAAAACGCCTTTCCAGGGCCGCATCGCTTTCAATGTGCTTGCGGTATTCGTCCAGTGTGGTGGCGCCAATCACCTGCAGCTCGCCGCGTGAAAGCGCCGGTTTGAGGATGTTGGCGGCATCGACCGACGAGCCGGCCGCACCGGCGCCCACCAGCATGTGCACTTCATCAATGAACAGGATGGCTTCGGTCGATTTGATCTCATCAATCACGCGCTTGAGCCGCTCTTCAAACTGACCGCGGTACATGGTGCCCGCAATCAACGAGCCCACATCCAGGCGCAGCACGCGCTTATCCAGCAGCAGGGCGGGCACATCGCCGTCCAGAATGCGCTGCGTCAGGCCTTCTACAATGGCTGTCTTGCCCACACCCGGTTCGCCAATCAAGGCGGGGTTGTTCTTGGTGCGGCGCGCCAAAATTTGAATAACACGCTCAATTTCCATCTGGCGGCCGATCACCGGGTCCAGCTTGCCCTGTTCAGCCTGGGCAGTCAGGTCCACAGCCAGTTGGTCCAGCAGCGGGGTCTTGCCGCCGCTGCGTTCTTTGTCTTTTTCCTTGCCGGCGGCGCTTTGCTGCGGCCCGGTAGATGAAGCCGCCTTGCTGCCTTCTTGCAGCACGCGGCGCGTCTGCCGTCGAATTTGTTCAGCAGTAACGCCCACCTTGCGCAGCACGCGCATGGCTGCTTCTTCAGGATCGCGCACCAGCCCCAGCAGCAAATGCTCGGTGCCGATGTAATGGTCGCCCATTTGACGGGCTTCATCAATGGCGTATTCCAACACTTGTTGTACGCCGGGGGAAAGATCAACTTTTTTACCGGGTGTAAAACCGCCGGGTGGATTTAGCTTCTCAGTGATCTCCCGCACCCGGTCAAATTCAAGCCCCAGGTCGCGCAACACACGACCGGCAACACCGCCTTCTTCGCCCAGCAAACCCAACAGCAAATGCTCGGTGCCAATTTGCTCCTGGTGCATGCGTTCGGCTTCCTGGTGAGCCAGGGTAAGCACACGGCGGGCCCTTTGGGTAAAACGTTCCATTCCAGCCACGGGATTCTCCTTACTAAATAACCTGATCGGTTCGCAGTTTTTTCGCCGCAAAACAATCAGCAAAACCTGTAAACTTTACCGATGGAGAAAGTCTGCCGGCTGATCAATCAACCTTGATTCTTGCAGATCAGTCTCCCAATCAACCATCCTGCTCAATTGCAGGCATTCCATTATTAAAATGATTCTACCAAATTGTAAGCGTGTTTTACAAGAATCACATTAACAAATTTGGAGTATTTTTATAATCAAATCAGCAAAACCAGATCAGGCATGATTATGTCCATTTAAAAAAATAACTGGCAGCGTCTCACAGCAACACAAACAACAGGGGGGTGGTTGTTCAGACAATAGTACCACGTCAAAGCGCAATCCACTTTCCACTGGTGTTATAATCATCTGCTAATCGGGGTGAAGCACCCTGTCATTTGTCGCAAGAATTCGTATTCAAGGAATTATTCAATGACCAGGCAGGAAAAGAAAGACCAAAATTCAAACAAGACGCTGGTGATGAAATTCGGCGGCACCTCGGTTGGATCGCTGGAAGCCATGCACCAGGTCGTGAAAATTGTCCGCGAGACAAAACAAAACTGGCCGCGCTTGGTGGTGGTCATTTCTGCACTCAACGGGGTGACCAACCTGCTGCTCGACAGCGCCAAACTGGCCTCCCAGGGCGATGTGCTCACCTTCCATCAGGCTGCCCAGGAACTGCGCTCGCGCCACTATGAAATCATCCAGGCGCTGGTTAAAGACCAGGCTGACCGTTCGCGCGTCGAGCAGGAAGTTAATCACCTGATTGCTGATTTCGTCAACCTGTGCCAGGCGATTTCGGTGCTGGGTGAAGCCACCCCGCGCGCATTGGACGCGGTAGCCTCGCTGGGTGAACGCATGAGCGTGCGCGTGTTGGCCGCCGGGCTCGAATCTTCGGGCGTTCCGTCGCAATTTGTTGAAGCCACCCAGCTCATCATCACCGATGATTATTACACCTCCGCCCATCCAGATATGGAGCTTACTGTGCGGCGCACCCGCCAGGTGCTGATGCCCATCCTTGATCAGGGGCGCGTACCCGTGGTAACCGGCTTTATCGGTCAAACCTCCTCCGGGGTCATCACCACCCTGGGGCGCGGCGGCAGCGACTATTCCGCTTCGCTGCTGGGCGTTTCCCTGCCGGCTGACCAGGTGTGGATCTGGACAGATGTAAACGGCGTGATGACCGCCGATCCGCGCCTGGTGAAAGATGCGCTCACCATTCCCGAATTATCTTACCGTGAGGTGGCCGAACTGGCTTATGCCGGCGCCAAGGTTCTGCACCCCAAATCGATCCGCCCGTTGATTGATGACGGCATTCCGCTGTGGGTATGCAACACCTTTAATCCGTCCTATCCCGGAACACGCCTGGTGTCTGACGAGTTGGAAAGCAAAAGCGGCGTCATTAAAGCCGTCACCGCCATTCAGAATATGAAAATGATTAATATGGAAGGACGCGGTATGCTGGGTGTGCCGGGCGTCGCCGGGCGCGCCTTCAGCGCGGTGGCTTCCACCGGAACCAGCGTCACACTCATCACACAGGCCGCCTCCGAGCAGTCCATTTGTTTTTCAGTGCCATCTGACAAAGCCGACCGGGTCATTAAAACCCTGAAATCAACCTTTGAAAAAGAAATCTCCAAGAAAGATATCGATAAAATCTGGGCTTCGCAAGATGTTGCCATCATCACCCTGGTGGGCGGCGGCATGCGCAACACACACGGCGTTTCGGGGCGCGTGTTCAGCGCCGCCGGTTCGCACGGCATTAATGTCATTGCCATTGCACAGGGCTCATCTGAAGTTTCCATCAGCATGGTAGTGGACGCCAAAGACCTGAAGCCCGCCATGCTGGCTTTGCATGAACTGATCGTGGAAACCCTTCCCGAACAAACCGAACCGCCCACACCGCGGTTATGATTTTGCGCATTCCAGAGACCAGGATTGGAAACCCTGGCTTGTTGGGAAAAACTTTTTATTGGGAGTGATAAAAATGCAAAAAAGAATTCCTGTGGCTGTTTTAGCTGCTACCGGTAGTGTGGGGCAGCGCTTCGTCCAGCTTCTGGACCGGCACCCGTGGTTCGAAGTGGTGGCGCTAACCGGTTCAGAACGCACGGCAGGCAAACTGTACGGTGAAGCCTGTTCGTGGATTGTCCCTGGCGGTATGCCGACCTGGGCGCGCGGGATGAAGATCACAGGCACCACTCCCACTGCGGTCAATGCCGCAATTGCCTTTTCAGCCTTACCCGCCGACCAGGCAAAAGACATTGAACCGCAATTCGCGCAGGCTGGCATTGCGGTCTGCTCCAACGCCTCGGCCTACCGCCGCGAGCCGGATGTGCCCATTTTGCTGCCGGAGATCAACGCCGACCATGCTGAGCTGGTCAAAGCCCAGCGCGCCGCTCACGGTTGGAAAGGCTGCCTCACCACCAACCCCAACTGCACCAGCACCGGCCTGACCATCGCCCTGAAAGCCATTCAAAACGCCTTCGGCCTGCGCAAGGTGATGGCGGTATCCTTGCAAGCCCTGTCGGGGGCGGGCTATCCCGGCGTGCCTTCAATGGACATCATCGACAACGTGGTGCCCTACATCGGCGGTGAAGAAGAAAAAGTGGAATGGGAACCGCGCAAGATGCTGGGAACTGTGCGCGACGGCAAGCTGGAAATGGCTGATTTTGTTATTTCAGCCCACACCAACCGCGTGGCCGTCACTGACAGCCACCTGGTGTGCTGTTCGGTCGAGACCGAAAAACCCTGCACACCCGAAGAAGCCATTGAAGTATTTCGCAGCTACCAGGCCCCCGAGAGCAGCCGCGATTTGCCCTCAGCCCCCAAACCGGTTTTCGTGCTACGCGAGGAACAAAATCGACCCCAGCCGCGTCTTGATCGTATGGAAGGCAACGGCATGGCCACTGTGATCGGGCGGGTGCGCAAAGATCCACTTTTTACGATAAAATTTATCGTCCTGTCGCACAACACCATTCGCGGTGCTGCCGGCGGTTCCATTTATAACGCTGAACTTCTGGTAAAAGAAGGACTGGTTCAGGCTTAATAGGAGAAATTTTTCGTGAAAATATTGTTCCTGGATGACGACGAACGACGCCTGGACACCGCCCGGCGCATCTATCAACGTGAACATGATTTGCACATGGTCACCACAGCAAAGGCAGCCATTGAGGCGCTGCAAAAAGAAACCTTTGATACAGTCATGCTGGATCACGACCTGGAAGGTGAATTTTTTGTGGAAAGCAGCCGCAAAGATTGCGGCATGGAAGTGGTGCGCTGGATGGTGGAAAACCGCCCGGTGGTGGGCAATGTGATTGTGCATAGCTGGAATCAACGCGCCGGTATGGAGATGACCGATTTGCTAAAAGAAGCAGGCTTTAACGTCGAATACACGCCTTTTACTTATATCGAAAGCGACACATCGTTCTGAGATTATTCGTTAACAGATCATTAAAGTGGTTTTTTGCATTGTGCGACAGACTATAATAGTGCCTCGCACAAGCACAATCTGCCTGGGAACTTGACGAATGGAAACATGCCTGGCAGAGAAAATGGAAAAAGAGGAAAAAATGAAACACCCGTACCAAAAAACAATTCTCGTGGTAATGACAATCTTGCTGGCAACCAGCCTGGCTGCCTGCGGATCGAAGAAAGAGAAAAAAGACCCCAATGCCGTTTTGACCGAAGCCGTGCAAACCGTGAGCGTGCAGTTGACGGCTGACGCTGCCAAATTGCCTCCCGCCACCCAGACGCCCATGCCCACTGTGGCTGTTCCCACTGCCACCATGCCGGTTGCCACGCTGCCCCCCGTAACCGCGCCCACCAATCCACCTGCAGCTCCCACCGCCTCCAGCGGCAACCTGGCAGAGTATCAATCGCAATCACCGACAGACGATACAACCATGTCTCCAGGCCAAACCTTCACCATGGTCTGGACCGTAAAAAATATCGGCACAACGACCTGGACGCCTGAATACCTGATTCGCTTCTTTGCCACTGACCAGGCAGGTGTTGTTTTGCACGTTGGCGACAACGATCAGCGAATTAATAAAACCGTCAAACCCGGCGAAACCACCGACATCAAATTACAAATGAAAGCGCCTTCATCCAACATTAAAGTCACCAACACTTATGCCCTGAGTGATGACACCGGCGCAAACTTTCAGCCCCTGACTATTCGCATCAAAGTAAGCGATACTTCGCCCACACAAACCGTCACACCCACAACCGAAGGCGGCGGAGAAGCCACCGAAACCCCGGAGGCAACTGAGACAACCGAGCCGACTGCCGGGAGTTAACACCTTACCATTGCTTTGCAAAGCGCCAGATTGAATATTCTGGCGCTTTTCTTTTCTATGCATTTTGACTTATAATATTTCTGTTATCATTTTTGTCGTCAGGGAGAATCGCCCGTGCCCCGTTGGGAATATTGCACATTGATCCTCGATCCAGCCGGAAGGTTGATCAACCGGGTGGATTTCCATTGGAAGGGCAGCCCAAAAGGCGGTTGCACGCCCGAGGAATGGCAGCACAACCTGGAACAGGACGGCTGGCAGGTGGTGATGCGCGTGCAGTCTGATGAGCAGGGTCCCGGCGAACCCGGCACCACCACGCTGATCATCAAACGTGAAGTAAGTTAGGGGACACATTTTACGATCGCTAATCCCATACTCTTTGCATATTCCATTTATAATGGAATGAATGAACCCCGTTGAACTGCTGCAAGCCTATCGATTGCTGAACGCCCGCCGGCTGGCTGGCGAGCTGGATGATGATGCCTTTCAAGCCGCCGTCAGGCAGCTTGGCGCGGTTGATTCCGCCGGGCGGCAGTGGCGCATTGCGCCCGAAAGCGGCGCCTGGCAGTGCAAAACGGGCCGGCGCTGGGTGCAGGGCGCACCTTCAGAGGACGACCTGCCGGCCGATTTTCCACCCCCTGAAGAACTGCCGGAAGGCTCCTCTCAACCTGGCGCTGCCCAAACCTCACATGCGGCATCAAAATTCATGCGTTCATTGCCGCCCTGGGCTCTGGCCCTGCCGGCGCTGCCGGTGACGATGATTCTGATTGTTGCCGGTCTGATCCTGTGGGGATCGGTTCTAATCGCCGGCGGCATGCGGGCTGGTCTGATCATCCCGCACAATGTTTACTTCACCCCCACCATCACCGCCCAGGATGCTCAACTGGGAGAGAAAATCACCCCCACACCCTCCATCACTCCCACCAGCACGTTCACGGCCCCCCCCCCCCCCCCCGGGGCCGCCCCCCCCCCCCGGCCCCCCCGCGGCCCCCCGGGGGGGGGGGGGCCCCCCCCC
>CAZOKH010000056.1:15384-24117 GCA_964580315.1 uncultured Anaerolineaceae bacterium
AACCGCCACCCCCACCTTCACCCCGCGCGCCACCCGCTTGCCTTCAGCCACCCCCACCATCTCGCCACTGCTTTCCTCACTGGCGCCCGACGGACCCTGGCTGTTGGTTTCGGCGCAAGACGGCCTGTGGGCAGCCGCCGCCAACGGCGACGGCCTCACCCTGCTGGAATCACAAAAGATTGCCGCCCCCGAAAGCCTGTCGGTTGCTGTGTCGCCTGCCGGCGGGCGCATCGCCTATGTGATCTATCAGGAGGAAGGCGACGCCCGATCGCTGTTGCTACGGGTGCGCTCGCTGCCGGGGGGTGAACTTGAAGCAGAATTTTCCATTGGCAGCGGCCTGGGCACACAGGGCGGCCCCCTGGCCCCCGCCGATGCCGCCGGCGTGGATGCCGTGCGCGCGCTTCTGCTTCCCGGCAGCCTGGCCTGGTCACCCGACGGGCGCTCGCTGGCTTTCACCGCCGCCATGGACGGTCCCGTTGTTGAGCCGTATGTCCATTCCTTTATTGAAAGCCGCACCACCCGCCTGGCGCGCCTGCTGCAAGATGGGCAGGCATTTGGCATGCACTGGTCGCCCGACGGGCAAAAACTGGTATATTTCACCGCCGATCACTTTGGAGCGCAAAGCCCCGAACACATGACCGGCGCCTGGTCGGTGAAAACCAACGGCGAAGGCGGCAAACAATTGGACGCCCCCACCGGTCAAATGGAAACCCTGGTTGGCTGGGTATCGCCCGAAGAAGCCGTGGTGTTCAGCACAACGGGCGCCTGTGGGGCGCACAACCTGCGCACGTTGCCGTTGGACGGCAGCAAATCCACCTCGTTTTATACGGGCTGCTTTCAAAATGCCGCCCAGGATCCCGAAAGCGGCAACCTGATGTTTGCCGTGAGCGCGGATGACGTCACCAATTGCGACTGCTCCGGGGAAGAAAATTTCAGCCCCGGCGTTTATCTGCTGCCGGGCGCCAGGGGACTGCCGCGCTCCTTAAGCGCCGAAAGCGCCTTTGGGGTGCAATGGCAGCCTGAGGCGCGCCTGTTCTACGTGGACGCCGGCGGAAGCCAACGCACTGCGCTGGACATTGAGGGCGAAAAAATCAACCTTCCGCTGGGCGTGAAAGACCTCATCCCCGCCGTCTCGCCCATCAGCGGGTTGTGGGCATGGACGCAGCCGCCGCAGGCGCTGTGGGTTGGCGCCCCCGACCAGAGCCCGGCGCAGGTCTTCAGCGGTGAAGCGCGCTTCCCGTTGTGGGGAGCTGAGGGAAAGACGCTGTTATTCTTCAGCGAACAAAAACTTTACCTGGCAGCGGCGCCGCAATTTTCACCCCAGGCGGTGGAATCTTTTAACAGCGCGGTGCTCGACGCCGTTTGGGTGCAGCCATGAGCGATGATTCTGCTTTGAATTTCAACCAGGCGCAGCAGCTTTATCAACGCCTCAAACAACGCCTTGCTGCTGGAGAAATTACCCCGGAGCAAATGCAGCAAGCCCTGGCCGGTTTGCGCGTCATCGACGAGCAGGAAACCACCTGGCAGATGGGCGCAAACAGCGGCAAGTGGTATCGCCGCGAAGCCGACGCCTGGAAAGCCGCCCTCCCGCCCGGTTTGCCGCCGCAGCCGCAAAAGCTTTCACCCGCCATGTGGGTGGGGCTGGCAGCAGCCGCCGGTCTGCTGCTGGGCTGCGCGCTAACCGCAGCACTGGCGGGCGGCGGTTGGGCTTATTTGCGCTCCCGGTCTTTGAAAGAACCTTCCGATCAGGTTGCAGATGAACTGCCCGTTGAAGAAAGTTTTGAAGACTACGAAGAGTATGATTCAGAAACGGAATATGATTCAGAAGAAGACTGGAGTGAAATGCCTGAACCGACCAGCCCAGATGATGAGCCGCCTCAAATTCCCACGGCCAGTTTCCAGTCTGATGATTCAGAAATTGACACTTCCGGATGGACCATCATCACCAAATCCTTTTTCAGTTCCCCTGACACCATCAGCGGTGTGTGGAAATCGATGGGTTCCTACACTGTTGAAGCCTCACCGGTTGAAATGGGCGGCGTCAATGGTTTATTATTAACGTATGGACAAAACATTTTCCTGCCGGATGAAGATTCGGATGGGAACCAGGTCTCTGATCTGCAGGATGCCGAAATTGAATTAAGCCTGGCTTTCCCGGGTGAAGAGACTGACGGCAGTGTGGAATTGTTGTGCCGCGTGCAGCCGGGATACAGTGATTATTATGCACTGCGGATTCAACAATATGAATGGTCATTATTAAGAACCATTCAAGGAGTGGAAGAAATGCTGGCGAGTGGAGAAACCGGGCCAGCCCTGGCAAACGGTGAATGGGGCTGGATGCGCCTGAGCTGCAACGGCAGCCACATCATCGTGCGCGACGAAAGCGGTGTGCTGGCTGATGTGGAAGATGATGCATTTGCCAGCGGCGGCACAGGCACCCGGCTGGTTACAATAGACAATTTCGGCGAAACGCCGCCAGCCAGCCAGGTCAAAGTGTATTATCACCGCGTACTGTCGAGCGGAGCCGCCGTGCAGCCTTCCAGCGAGGTGGGTGAAGCAGCCCACAGCGGAGAGCTGTGGGTTTCCACCAGCACCGGTGAGATGATTGTCAGCGACGATGCCTACCTGTTGGAAACACAATTTGAACTGCGCCAGGCAGAAGGCATTCAACTGGAAAGCAGCCTGGTTTTCCTGGAATCCAGCGACGGCAGCCAGGCGGTGGCAATTCCTGACCCATCGGTTGAAGGAGAAAGCCTGCTGCAGTTTCCACTGGATATTGAAGGCTGGAGCCTGGTGCGCGGCAACCTGGTTTTTTATTATGACGATGTGAGTCAACTGGCCGGTGAAATTGACCTGGTCATCGATTTGACCCCGCTGGGGTTGGAGGAAATTCGCATACCGGTCAGGCAATAAACATTTTGGATCACCGGGCATGGCATGATTTTTGCGCTTTTTCATCACAGCCATTATGATTCTAATCAACCCGATGAGGTTTGGATTGACGAGGGAGAAGTTTATGCAAAAACAATTACGGATTTGGATTTTTATTGTGCTTTTGTTGGGAATCGCAGGCGCGTGCAGCCCGCTGCAAATTGGCGGCCTGTTATCCGCTGAACCCACTGCTGTCCCAACCGAAGAAATGCTGATTGAACCAACAGCCGACCAACATTCGATAGACGAACCTACCGCCACCCCGTTACCGATCGAACCCACCGCACAACCGGCCGTCATCGAACCCGAGAATATTGCCAGTTTGCAAATTTACAAAACCACCACCATCGCGAACCCCTACAAGGTGAATTGGTCACAAGACGGCCAGGTTTTGGGCGCTGTGACTGCCGACGGCCTGATGCTGCTCGACGGCGAAACGCTCGAAACACTCTCCAATGTGCAGGTGCTCTCACCCTACATACTGGTTGATTATTCACCCGATAAAGCCTGGATGGCGTTAACCGTTGACGGCACATCGTTGGAAATTCGCGAAATTGCCACCGGCAACCTGGTGCGCTCACTGGCTTTGACATCGCAGTTCAACGGCGGCTCTTTCTCAGCCGACGGCAGCATGCTGGTTTTGGATTCATACGACCTGATTGAGGCGCAAATATGGAACGCCGATACCGGCGCTTTCATCAAATCGTTAAGCGGTTTTGAAACCGCCGCCCCGGTTTACAGCGCCTCATTTGCCGAAGACAATTCGCACCTGATCTGGGTGTCGCGCGCCCACGTGCAATTGCAAGATATTGCCAGCGGCATTCTGGGCAACAGTTTCTCGCACGAAGATTTTGTGGGCGGGTACGCCATGTCGCCCGACGGGAATTTCCTGGCAACCGCCACTTCCGGCATGATCAGCGATGAATACCATCCCTTTGTGCGCATCTGGAATCCCACCGAGGGCGTAGAAGTGGCCACCTTGCTGGTGGAAAGTTCTGTGCCGTATAATGTGACCTTCTCACCCAACAGCCGGCTGCTGGCAGCCAGCGACAGCACACGCCTGGTGCTGTGGGAAACCAGTGGTTTCAGCCAGGTTGCCGTGTTCAACAGCCAGGGAGAGGCCTTCAACTCGGTGGCTTTCTCGCCCGACGGCAAAACCCTGGTCACTTCCAGTTCTGACGGCAATTTATCCCTGTGGAAAGTGATGAAATAAAGATTCAGAGGATAAGCAACCGGGGTCTGTGATATGGCAGACCCCGGTTTTTTTATGTAATGACGGCTTCAGCCGTTCTCATCCCAAAAAGCTCTTAATCTCATGCGCCAAATCCAGCGGAATGCCCGGCACCGCCGCCAGTTCTTCGGCGCTGGCTTCGCGGATGCGCTCCACCGAGCCAAAACGCACCAACAGGGCTTTGCGCCGCGCCGGTCCCACCCCCGGGATGGCGTCCAACTGCGAGGCCATGCCCTGACGCGTGCGTTGACCGCGGTGCGCCGTGATGGCAAAGCGGTGCGCCTCGTCGCGTATGCGCTGCAAAAGATACAATCCCTGCGAATTGCGCGGCAAAATCAGCGGCTCGGGATGACCGGGAAAATACAATTCTTCGTTTTGTTTGGCCAGGCCTGCCACCGGCAGTTTGCCCATCAGGCCAAACTGTTCCAGCACCTCCACAGCGCGCCCCAGTTGGCCCTTGCCGCCGTCCACCAGCAGCAGGTCGGGCAGCAGGGCAAACGCCGGGTCGGGTTTGCCGCCGGGGCCTTCTGTTTCCTGGGCTGCCTTCCAGCGCCGAAAACGCCGCTCCAACACTTCCTGCATGCTGTCAAAGTCATTGGGGCCCACCACGGTTTTGATGTTGAAGCGCCGGTAGCGCGATTTGTTGGGCACACCCTGTTCAAACACCACCATGCTGCCCACTGAGGCCGTGCCCTGCGTGTTGGAGATATCGTAGCACTCGATGCGGTTGGGCGGCTCACGCATGCTGAAGGCTTGCTGCAATTCAGCCAGGGCGTCGCTCTGGCGGTTGGTGTCCATTTGCCACTGCGCCCGCAAAGCGCGCAGGGTTTCCACCGCGTTTTCAGACGCCATTTGCACCAGTTCCTGCGGGGTGCCCTCGTGAGGCACCTTGAGCTGCACTTTTTGACCGCCGCGGCGGGTTCTCAGCCACTGCTGGATGATCTGCGCCTCTTCAATCTCGTTGGGCAGCAGCACCTGCGACGGCACCACAGCCGCCTCACTGTAGAATTGCTTGATAAACTCGGAGATGACCTCGCTGTCGTTTTCATCTTCGGTGCCTTCCAGGATGAAATATTCACGCCCGATCATCTTTCCGCTGCGGATGAAGAAGATTTGCACGCAGGCTTCACCATCGGCGCGCGCCACGGCAATCACATCCGAATCAACCTGCTCGGAAGAGATCACTTTTTGGCCTTCCACCACGCGGTCAATGGCCTGAATCTGGTCGCGCAGGGTGGCAGCCTGTTCAAAACGCAGCTCTTCGGCGGCGGTTTCCATCGCCCGGCGCAGCCGTTCCACCACCGGCTCAGTGTGCCCCTCCAGGAAACGCGACAGGTCATCGATCATCTGGCGGTACTCTTCCTGGCTGATCGCGCCGATGCACGGACCGGAACACAACTTGATGTCGTAGTACAAACAGGCGCGCGGATCATTGCCGGTGATCACCCGGTCGCAGGTGCGGTAGTGGAAGATGCGCCGCAGCACATCCAGCGTTTGATGCACTGCCCAGGCGCTGGTGTAGGGGCCGTGATAGCGCGAGCCGTCATTGACCATCTGGCGGGTGACCGTCACTTTGGGAAAACGGTCAGCCCAGTGTACCTTGATATAGGGATAGCGCTTGTCGTCCTTCAGGCGGATGTTGTAGCGCGGGCGGTGCTTTTTGATCAGGTTCATCTCCAGGATGAGCGCTTCCAGCTCCGAGCCCACCACAATCCACTCAATATCCACAATGTTGCGCACCAGTTGGCGGGTCTTGCCGTCGTGGTCGGCGCTGCTGTGGAAGTAGGAGCGCACCCGGCTGCGCAGATTGACCGCCTTACCAACGTAGATGATTTTGCCATCCACGTTTTTCATGATGTAACAGCCGGGTTTGGTGGGCAGCGTATCGAGAATACCCTGGATTTTTTCAGAAATGCCTGTCATACCGAAAATTGTATCATAGCCAAACTGGCAGGGTAAAAAAAACAGCGCATCCGATTTGGACGCGCTGTTGAAATTGCGGCATTCGAAGTGTTATTCGCCTGTGCCGGTGGTTGTGGTACCCACCTGGGGCAGGTTGAACACAAACGGCGCATTGCTGGGCAGCAGCATGGTTTCGATGTTGGGGGCAAGTTTGGTGATGTACTGGTAGGTGAGCAAGTTAGGATTGTTCTTCAACGCAGTTGCAATGAGATCCAGCGATTTGGCTTCTGCCTCTGCTGAAATTAGACGTGATTTGGCATCGCCCTCAGCATCGATGACAGCGGCATCGGCGCGGCCCTGCGCCACCTGGCGCGCCTGTTCGGCTTCCTGCTTCTTTTGCTCCACTACAAATTTGGCCTGCTGGGCAAGCTGTTCGGCAATTTGCTTCTGTTCCACCGAGGCGGCGTATTCATCGGAGAAACTGATATTGCGCAGCACAAAATTTACCAGCACCAGACCGTTGTCTTCCATCTGTTTCGACATGGCTGTGGTAATTCCCTGAACCAGTTCAAGACGCTGGGAACTGTATACTTCCTCGATGCCGTATTGCGATACCGCATCGCGAATTACGCCGCGCGCCACCGCCCGCACCAGGTCATTGGCATAGCGATCCTGCCAGGTGATATGTACCTGGGTGACTTTGGTAGGGTCGATGGCAAAAATCACCGAAGCATCCACCAGCACTTTTTGTCCATCCGCCGTGCGCGCTTCAATCGAATCATCACCTTTAATGTTGCCTTCTTCCGGGGCAATTGACATAGTGTAGGTCTGTCGCGAGATGGGATATTTCACCACCGTCTCGGCAAAGGGAATAATCCAGCGCAAACCGGGCTGCAGCGCCTGCTCGCGGTAACCGTTGGGCGCCACCGCCGAGATGACCACGCCGCGCTCTTCAGGGTTGATAAAGACCAGGCCGGCGCTGACCGTGGACAGCAGGATGGCAACTACCACCCCCACCAGCACAATGGTGCGTGCGTTTTTCACCGCCCGTCCGCGCGATGCCTGTAGTGTAAAAAACACCACCAGCAGCACCACGGCCAGCCAGGTTAAAAATCCAATACCCTTTAATAAAGTTGCTACATTCATTCCAGTCTCCTTGAACCAGATAGATCAACCTTCAATTTTGGCTATCCTGATTATAGCGGTATTGTATTGGTTTTTTATTAAATAAAGTCAATTCTGGATAAGGTGATTTGTCTTTGCAAGAAGGTTAAAATAGCGTTTTTCCTATTTTCAACCGGCGAAGCAATCGCATAGTAAGATAAAAAGTTGAGATTACTTCGCTTGCTGCACTCATTCGCAATGACAGCTTATTTATCCCGGACTCGCACTAAAAATGGAGCATTATTTTTAAATTCGTGAAGTTCCAGGTAAAAAATCATTCCACTTCATGGATGAAATCGGGTTTTTGGAACTCGGGATTGGGGTAAGTATAAAAACCCTGCCCGCTCTTAACACCCAGAAAGCCTTGATCAACATACACCTTCACCATATCGGCAATCGCCTGCAATTCAGCATCCTTCAACACGTTAGCCCAATACTGGTTAATTTCCCAAACGGTATCAAGACCTACTTGATCCATAATACCAAAGGGACCCAGGGGCGATTTCATCACCCCCATCCAGGCGCGATCGACATTTTGGAAAGAGGTCACCCCCCTGGCAGCCAGAGAACTGGCTGAACGCAGCAGTGAATTTAGCATCGAGTTGAAGACGTAACCGTGATTTTCTTTCGCCAGGCGAATGGGAATTTGCCCGATGCGCCGGGCAAATGCTTCCAGCAAATCCAGGGTTTCAGCGCTTGTGCCAGGGTGCGGCATCACATCCACCACATTAGAGACCCACACATAAGTGTGAAAATGCAAAGCCGCAAACCGATCCGGACGCCCGGTGGCTTCTGCATACATGGAGGGAAGCAGCGTGGAAGTGTTGGTGGTGAAAATGGTATGCGGCGGGCAAAGCTGATTGAACTGAGCCAGGACTTTTCCTTTCAGTTGAGGGTCTTCAGGAACCGACTCGCTAACCAGGTCAGCCTGCGCTGCCCGGCTGGCATCAGTGGTGGGGTGGATGCGCGCCAGGGCAGCGGCGGCATCTTTCTCAGTCACAAACCCCTGCGCGATCATGCTGCGGGTGAAGCCCTGAATCATGGCCATCCCTTTCTCAAGGGCTTTGTCCGAAATATCATACAGATTGATTTCCAATCCGTGTACGGCGCACTGCAAACCAATTTGCGCGCCCATCGTACCGGCTCCGATGATCAACACGGTCTTAACATCGTCAATTTTCATCATGGTTTTTCTCCGATTTAGATTGGTCTTTGATTGTCCAAATTTGGGTTAACTGGTCCCACCTTGTAATTCACATCACAAGATAAACCCTTTTCAATTCTTCACAATGTTTGAAGATTTATTTAAGAAAACCCTGTATGGTATTTTCCCGCCACTTAGTCATTCATTTACACAATTTTCTTGCAATGAATTCGGATTGTGAAATTTACAGGTATTAAACTATTGTAAGGCAAAAATGGTTTGCGTTGATGTTCTTATTCTGAAATGCGTTGGTGTAACATTCTTTCTGTAAAATAGCGAACCTTAACAAAAGCGGTGAGTC
>CAZOKH010000057.1:0-23724 GCA_964580315.1 uncultured Anaerolineaceae bacterium
AGAAGAATGCTTTTCTTTATTGTTCAAAATCGCCAACCATTTTTGGGACAAACACCGTTCCACGATGTAGTTGGCTTCGCGGGCAGTGTCTTCCCAGGTGAGGCGGATGCGGCTTTGCGACAGGGCGCTGGCTGTGAGCGTGAACGGGTTAGGCATGGGCGGGCAAATCAGCGTGTCAGCCGATACGGTATTGCTGGGTGTTGATTCTCCGTAGGCATTGTAGGCGGTAATCTGGAATTGATAAGTTGTGCCGCAGGACAAAGAATTTATGGATTTCTCTTCAATATCTGGATCAGCATAATATTCATTCATATCACCCAGTGAATAAATTACAAATCCGGTTTCGTCGTCGCTGTTATCGTTCCAGTTGAGACGGATGGAAGAGGTGGAAAGTGTGGTGGCGGTTAGACCAGATGGTGGATTGGGGGCGCAATTGCGCGTGCTGCCGGTGACGATGTTGCTGTATGCGGAGTTTCCATTGCCGCTGTGGGCGCGCACCCGGTAGTAGTAAGAATTTCCACAGGAGCCGCTGCTGTCGGTATAGCTGGTCTGGTTGGCGGCTGTTGAAGCAATTTGCGCCCAGGTGCTGCTGCCGTATGGCGCGCGTTCAATCCAAAAAGCGCTTTCGTCGTCGCTGTTATCCGTCCAGGTGAGTTCAATCTCAGTTTGCGAGACGGTGGCAGCCGATAGATAGGTGGGGGCAGCAGGCGCAGCGCCGTCGCGGAACTTGGCGACGGTTGGCGCGGTGTTGTTGAGTGTCAGGGCGTTGTTGCGCCCGCTGGTACCGGTAACCAATCCGTTGTAATACACGTTGGGGTTGGAAAAATAGTTAATTCGTATACAACCTGAGGGGCAGTCATACGCCATGATGGTGCGGAAAGAGTGATCTGAAGCCCAGTGACCGTAAGAATAAGAATAGGCTCCCGGGCTATCGGCATCTTCTGGATTATGCTGTGCGCCCATGTTGTGCCCGGTTTCATGCGCCAGCGTGTAAAGGCTGCCAGACTGGCAATTTGAAGAAACATTCACCACACTGAAGCCATAGGGTGCAAAGGCGCTACTGATGAAGCCAGAATCCATCAGCCACCCGACGCCGCAGGTTAGACCGGTTTTTTGCACCAATAGCACGACAAGATCAGCATGATATGAGTTACGTAAAGTGTGAACGATATCCAGTTTCCCGTCAGAAGTTGGCGTGAGATGATATTGCAATATGTAAGAGATATCATAGCTCGTTTCGGTATAACTTACTTGAGCAGAATGTACCAGGTACATGCGCTGGTCAATCAGGCTGTTGGAATATCCGCTGTTGGCATCTGCAACTGCCTGGTTAATATAGGCGTTCATAGCCGTTTGCCCTCCCAATTGAGAGAGCGCCAGATCTGTATAAACCACCAGAACATCAATCTGGCTGCCGTCATCATCGCCGGTGGCTTGCGGAAAAATCATGCCCTCCGGCGGCGCAGGTGGAATCATTTCCGTTTTATTCTCCGGCAGCGCCAGCATATAATCCGACTCATATACGGCATGGAAGTTGTTGACGAAACGCACCTGGTAGAGCAGTTCCGGCAGGGCAATGTTCGCCCTCAGGGTCTGGTTGACCACCGATAGCGTCACGGCGCTGCCGTCCACGCCTTCCACGGCGCCGCTGAGCACAAAGCCGGTTTCAAAGCGATCCAGGCGGGTCAGCAGGGCGGTCAGCGTTACATCGTCAAACAAATTGAGCGACAGGCGGGTTTCCATTGCGCCGCTTTCCAGTTGCAGGGCGGCGTTTTCCAGGGCGGTGAAGTTCACCTGCACATAACGCGCGCGCACAGCGGCCGGTTCCAACGGCAAGATGGCGGTGGGGGTGATCAGCGGGTCTTCAAACAGAGTGGGGATTGATGGCTGGCTTTCTGTCGAGGCGAGCACAGGCGCCTGCACCGCACTTGCCGCCCCCAGGCAGAACAGGAAAAGAAAGGCAATTTGAACGGAGCGGTGCCAAAGGTTAAACATGATGTTCTCTGGACCAGTAAGAAACCCACGTGAGCTGACGGGGAACCCCGCCTCAGATCGCGCTTAGACGATAACATATTTCCACTGGCAGCAACGATAAAAACGGCAAACCCTCAGGATATTCACAGGAAGATCCAGCGGGCGTTTGGTTTATTGAAAGAGCGTTCTGAATGAATGCGCAATCCCTGTATAGTTATGACGGATTGACGCGCGAAAAATTACGAACTTTACAAGATTGTGTGCAATTGTTATGCCGGTCAGGCGGGAGACAGCCACACAGACTGGTAAGCGTCCAGTTGCAAATCCACCGTGTCGGCAAAGTCCAGCGGCTGGCGGGTCAGCAGGTCAACCCAGCTTCCGTCGGGCAGCGAGAGGGCTGACAGCGAAAGCTGCACGCTTTGCGGCTGCGCCGAAAGGTTGTGCAGGCACAAAGCCAGGTCGTCGTCTTCCAGTGAGAAGCGCAGCAGCCCCAGCACGGCAGGCGAACCGGCATCGATGGTCATTTGCGGCGCGCCGGGCATAAATGCATGACAGGCACCGCGCACTTGCAGCAGGTGCTTCAGGGCGCTGAACTGCTGCTGCACCGGGCTGCCGGGCTGGTCCAGCGCGGCGGCCACGCTGACCGGGTTCAACCCGTGCGGCGCGTCGAAACGCAACCGCCCGTTATGCGGGACAGCCAGTCTGGGATCGGCGGTTTCCAGCAGGCTGGCGGCGTCCACTTCGGGCAGACCCACCAGGGTGAGCAGCACATTCCAGGCAGCCAGCAAGCGCCGGGATGCCAGGCCGGGGTCGAGGGCTGCCAGGGCGCTGTGCAGGTTGAACGGCAGGTGTTCGCCCGTCTTGGAGGATGGTGAAACGTCAAACAAACCGGCTTTGTGCAGGTGTTTTTTCAGGGTGTTTGTTCTGGTGCGGCTCAACAGGCTGCGCACGGGCAGCAAATCAATGCCGCGCGGGCAGGCCAGGCTGTTCAGGTAGGTAACGTCGGGTGAGGGCAGGGTCAGGTTGGCGCACCATTTGCGCAGCGGTCGGGCGTCTCCCTCAGACAGGGCATACAGCAGCAAAGCGGGCAGGGCGCTGCTCACCAGCAGGTGGGCGGCGTTTAACCCGTTGCCAAAATAGGTTAAATCCACCGGTTGTGCAAAACCACTTTCAACCACCAGGCGCACATGCGGGGCGGCCTCGTTCAGCACCCCGCGCAGGAAGTTCACCAACAGGTGCGACTTGGTCTGGTGAATGCAGGTGGTACCCGATTGCTTCCACAGGTAGGGCGCGTGGTGAATGCGCAGGTAGCGCGCGCCGCGTTCCACCCAGTGCATCAACTGGTCGAGCATCTCCAGCAGCACACGCGATTCGCGGTAGTTCAGGTCGGGCAAGTCGGGGCGGAAGGTGGTCCACACCATCTGCTCGCCCTGCGCTGTGTTGAAGGGGGTCAGCAGCGCCGAATCAACCGGGCGGAAAATCGGCGAGAGGTCAGCCTGAGGCGGCAGGGTCAGGTAGAAATTGGCATACTGCGGGTCTTGGTTGAGAAAGGCTTGAAACCACGGGTGCCCGGCAGGGGTGTGATTCAGTTCTGCATCCAGCAGCACTTCAAAATCTGTTGCAAGCTCGTGCACATTCTGCCAGCTTCCCAGGGCGGGGTCCGGCTGGCGGCCGTCCAGCATGTCAAAGGGGTCGCTGCCTTCATGTCGAAAGAAGGGCAGCAGGTGCAGCCCGCTGAACAACGGCTGCCAGCGGCGGCGGGCAAACTGTGCCAGGTTGTGCAGCGGCGCTTCGCCTTCAGCGTGAAACAGGTTTGCCGGTACCGCCAGCAGGGCGTCGCTGGATTGTAAATCACGCATGGGGGCGGGATTGGTTTTCCAGGTTTTCAGATGTTCATCCAGCCAGGCGGCTGCCTGATTGCCGCGGGTTTCGCCGTACAGCAGGTGCAGGTGGAATCGGGGGTCAAAACAATGACAGGTCATGCTGCCTCGGTTTCATTTTCAGGGATACAGATGGTTCCCGGCTGCCAGTGAATGACTTCAGCAGCAGCATTGGATAAAATAAATTGAAATGAAAGGTTGAGAGGCAAATGACGCGCCAGGCTGATCAGCGCCGCCAGCGCCATGCCGTGCGAAACCACCAGCACTTTTTGACCGGGGTGGGCGCGGGCAATGTCGTCGGCTGCCCGGCCAATGCGCTGAGCCACCTGGCGCATGGTTTCACCACCCGGTGGACTGACATGTTCAGGATCGTTCATACGTTTTGCACGCACGCCGGGAAAAACGCGGTCAATGTCTTCCAATAACATGCCTTCCCATTGCCCCTGGCTGCCTTCCCGCAGGCGGTCATCTGTTTGAACGGGCAGTCCAATCACTTTGCTGATCTCGTGGGCGGTCTGGCGGGCGCGTTGCAATGGGCTGCTGTAAATGGCGGTGAATTTTTGCCCGTCTAATTGAGCGGCGGTTTCTCGCGCCTGGGCAATGCCTTCCGCGTTGAGGGGAACATCGGCGTTGCCCTGGTATCGTTTTTCAATATTCCAATCGGTGACGCCGTGGCGAATCAGCCACAGCTCGGTTTTGTTATGGTTTGTTTCAGTCAACATGTACCTCTAAAACTTTTTTACCGCTAAGGCGCGAAGGGCGCAAAGTTTTAACTGTGTTCTCTGCGGCTTTGCAAATCTCTTTTGGTGGGCTGCGCGAGGTTTTCCAGCGCCTTTGCGTTGTAATTCTTAAGGGATGATACCACAATCTAAGGGCGCTGAATCGGTTGCCTGTATTCACAAACAGTCAGTACACTTGTGGTATAACTGGAACGCAGATAAACGTCAAAATTGTATTGCCTTTGTCATTTCGAACCCCGATTCATTCAAATAGACAAAATGAGAGCAATACAAAGGGGTGAGAAATTTTGGATTTCTCCTCCTATGGTCGTCGAAATGACAAAAATCCTTCGATACAAGTTTATTATTTGCGTCTCACTGATTAAACAATGAAACCATCCATTCTTCCCATCGGAAAACTGCCTGCCGACCTGCTGGCGCAGGTGCTGGCGAGCGCGCCGATCAATGACCCGCGCGTGCTGGAAGGCCCCGGCATTGGCATGGACTGCGCTGTGATTGACAACGGCGATACCTGCCTGGTGCTGAAAACCGACCCGATCACCTTTGTCAGCGACGCCATTGGCTGGTATGTGGTGCAGATCAACGCCAATGACATAGCCACCACCGGCGCCGAACCGCGCTGGTTTTTGTGCACCAGCCTGCTGCCCGAGGGCAAAACCACCCCCGAGATGGTGCAGCACATCAGCGACCAGATCAGCCAGGCATGCCGTGAGAAGAACATCGCCTTTGTGGGCGGGCACACTGAAATCACGCACGGCATCGACCGTCCCATCCTGGTGGGTACCCTGGTGGGTGAGGTGGATCGCCAGCGACTGATCACCCCGCGCGGAGCCGCCCCCGGCAATGCTGTGTTGCTCACCAAGGGCATTCCCATTGAAGCTACCGCCATCCTGGCGCGCGAATTTCCGCAGCGCCTGCGCGGAATATTATCGGAAGAAGAAATTGCCGAGGCGGCTGATTACCTGTATCATCCTGGCATCAGCGTGGTGCGCGACGCGCGCCTGGCGCAGCAAGCCGGGCGGGTGACCGCCATGCACGACCCAACCGAGGGCGGGCTGGCGGCTTCGTTGTGGGAGGTGGCCGAGGCCAGCCGCCGGCGCCTGGTGATTAACCCATCCGCCATTCCCATCCCTTCGCTTTCGGCGCGCATTTGCCGGGCGTTTGACCTCAACCCGCTGGCCACGATTGCCTCGGGCGGGCTGCTGATGACTGTTGAATCTGAAGATGCTGACGCCATTTGCCGCGCCTTGCAAAGCGAGGGAATCAACTGCCGCAAAATTGGGCGCGTGGAAGAGGGTGAGTTCGGCGCCTGGATTGAAGAGAACGGCGTGCAAACGCCCCTGCTGCGCCCGCAGCGCGACGATATCGGCAAGGTGTATGAATGACCTGCCTGTTCCTCCGCTGCCCGGCCTGAACGGCAGCCGCCCCGCCTGGCTGGTGCCCGGCAGGCTGCTGGCGGGCTGCTCGCCCGCCCTGGGCGCGCCTGATGATACCCCACGGCGCCTGCGCGCCCTGCTGCAAGCCGGCATTGACACCTTTTTCAACCTGACCCAGCCTGATGAACATATTGACTACCTGTCTGTGCTCAATGCTGAAGCGCAGCGACTGGCAATACCTGCCGCTGTGCAGCGTTTTCCCTTAACCGCAGATGACCTGGATATCCTTTGCACCCTGCAAAGGCTGCTGGATGCCCTGGATGATGCCCTGCACCGGCAGCGCCGGGTCTATTTGCACTGTTGGTCGGGCTTTGGGCGCACCGGGGTGGCTGGCGGCTGCTACCTGGTGCGGCACGGCAGCACCCCCCAACAGGCGCTGGCGTGGGTCAATGACCTGCGCCGCGGGTTGCAGGCGCCGCCAATTGAAGATGCTTCCCCCTATTCTCTGGTGTGCGAGTGGCAGACTGGACAATAAAAGGTAAACATATGCATCAACCCCTCACCGCCAATGGATTGTTTCGCAACCTGTACTGGGTGCAGCCCGGCGTGCTGCTGGCGGGGCAGTATCCCGCTTCGCCGTACAACGAGGATGAAACCCGCCGCAAGCTGAACTGGCTGCTGGACCTGGGCGTGCGCCATTTCATCGACCTGACCGCGCCCGGCGCGGCCGTGCCTTATGACACCGTGCTGCGCGAGTTGAGCGGCTGGTTGAACCTGGAAACCGATTACCAGCGCTGCGCCATTGCCGATTTTTCGACGCCGCCGGTGGAGACAATGGTCAAAATCCTGGATGCGGTGGATGCCGCTGTGCAGCGCGGCGGGGCGGCCTATGTGCACTGTTGGGGCGGGGTGGGGCGCACCGGCATGGTGGTGGGCTGTCACCTGGCGCGGCACGGGTTGAGCGGCGAGCAGGCCCTGGCGCGCATTGCCCAACTGCGCAGTGGTTTGCCGAACCAGTCGCCCGAAACTGATGCCCAGTGCGCCCTGGTGCTGGGATGGCAGCCGGGGCAGTGAAATCAAAATCAGCCAAAATATGTTATGCTATTCAGTATAAATGGAAGCAAAATGGAACGAGATTTTGTTTTAACCACTTTGCGTCAGCATCAAAAAGAAATTGCAGCCTTTGGTGTCAAACGGCTCATCCTGTTCGGTTCGGTCGCAAGAAATGAAGCGCACGAAAACAGTGATGTTGATTTGTTGGTGGAATTCAACCGTCCAACCGGGCTTTTTGGCTTAATGGACCTCGAAGAATATTTGGAGAGCCTGTTGGGTTGTTCGGTTGACCTGGGCACCGAACGGTCATTAAAACCAATTCTGAAAGAAAGCGTGATGAAAGAGGCAATCCTTGTCACCTAGAGACTGGCGCACACGCATTCATGACATATTGTCCTGTATCCAGAATGCCCAGTCATTTATTCAGGATATGGATTTGGATACATTCAGCAATGATCCGAAGACCGTCCGCGCCTGCGCTTTTGAATTGAGTGTCATGGGAGAAGTGGTTCGTGCAATGCCCGAGGAAATTCGGCAACGATATGATCACATTCCCTGGAACAAAATTCAGGGCATGCGCAACAAAATCATTCATGAATACTATCGAATTGATGAAGAGATATTGTGGCAGACAATCACACATGATTTGCCACCATTTATTTCAATGTTAGAAAAAATCGTCAAAGAATAAACCACACTATACTCATCTGTGTTGATCCGTGTTTATCTGTGGTTTTTCCTAAACAAGTGAGGCTCGCATGGCATTCACTCCCAGCCCCACCAACTTACTGCAAAAAATCTACCTGACCCTGGCGCAATTCCCGGTGCTGGGGGTGCGCATGCGCGAACGCATGCGTCTGCGGCTGTTTGACCGCGGCGTGATTCAGCCGCAGGAGTTCCAATCAGAGGTGCAGCGTATGGCGCTGCGCTCACAGCAGCGCGAGGGCGTGAAGAACCCGCTGGCTGAAGAGGGAGCCGAGATCTGGGAACTGCGTCTTAACCACACCCGTGATTATCTGACTGACCTGATTGCCAGCCAGCACCTCACCCTGCAAGAATTTGAACAAATTGTCAATGACGTGCTGCGTGAGCAGGGCGTGAAACCGCGCGAGTTGCTGCTTTCAACCAACCCCGAACTGGCGCTGGTGGACATGGTGTTTGAGCAGGCCATGGCCATTGAAAAGCTGCCCGCCGATGAGCGCGCTAAATATGCCGCCCGCCTGCACGAATGCAAAGTGGTGCTCATCCGCTCCGTCATCAGCGATCAGTTGCGCTACATCAACATTGCCAAAGAGCGCTTCTCCATTGCCGACCTGGTGGACATTCGCTGGCGCAAAATTGGCACCGGGCGCATTGGCGGCAAAGCCGCCGGGCTGCTGCTGGCTAACACCATTCTGTGCCAGACCGCCGAAAAAGAGCTTTGCTCCAGCCTGCACATTCCCGATTCCTTCTTCATTGGTTCGGATGTGTTCTATAACTTCATGGCCATCAACAACCTGATCCACTGGAATGACCAGAAATATAAAACCGAAGAGGAGATGCGCGCCGATTACCCCAAAATCGTCGAAGCCTTCGAAGCGGGCAGTTTTCCTCCCGATATCCAGGAAAAACTGCGCGCCCTGTTGTCGAACATACATTCCAAACCGTTGATCGTGCGCTCCTCCAGCCACCTGGAAGACAACTTCGGCACCGCCTTCGCCGGCAAGTACGAAAGCATCTTTTTGCCCAACCAGGGCACGCCCGACCAAAACTTCAAAGCCATCAGCCTCGCCATTGCGCGCATCTACGCCTCCACCCTGTCACCCAACGCCCTGCTCTATCGCCGCAGCAAAGACCTGCAAGACTACGACGAGCGCATGGCGGTGCTGATTCAAACCGTGGAAGGCAAGCAGTACGACCATTATTTCTTCCCCGATGCCGCCGGGGTGGCTTTCAGCCGCAACCTGTACCGCTGGGCGCCGCAGATCAACCGCGAAGACGGCTTTGTGCGCCTGGTGTGGGGGCTGGGCACGCGCGCCGTCGACCGCGTGGGCAACGACTACCCGCGCCTGATCGCGCTCAGCCACCCGCTGCTGCACCCCAACACCGACCCCGAAGCCATCAGCCGCTATTCGCAGCGTTTCATCGACCTGATTGACCTGAAAGACAACCAGTTCAAATCGGTTCCGGTCAGCCTGATTCTCAGCGCCAGCTACCCGGCGCTGCGCTACGTGGTGCAATCTGAAGATGATGGTTTCTTAACCACCCTGCGCACCAACCTGATCTCTGACCCCAAGCGCCTGGTGCTGACCTTTGATGAAATGCTGCAGCGCACCGATTTTGCCGCGCAAATGCGCGGCGTGCTGCGCTTACTGGAGACCGCCTACCGCTCGCCGGTGGATGTGGAATTCACCGTGCACCTGGAGGGGGTGGAGTTCGGGCAGCCCAAAGCGGCCATCAGCATTTTGCAGTGCCGCCCGCTGGTGCACATGCTGCCTCAAGAGGTGGCGCCGCTGCCCTCGAAGCTGAACGAAGAAGATTTGATTTTTTCGACGCATTTCATGGTGCCGCAGGGCGCCATTCACAACATCGAATACGTGGTGTTCGTGCCGCCGCAGGAGTATTATGCCCTGCCCACCATGAACGACCGCCAGAAGCTGGCGCGCACCATCGGCAAGATCAACGAAGCCCTCAAAGACAAAGCCACCTTCATCTGCGTGGGGCCGGGTCGCTGGGGCAGCTCCAACTCCGACCTGGGGGTGCCCATCGGCTACGGCGACATCTACCACGCGCGCGCGCTGATCGAGCTTTCGGGCATGGGGGCGGGTCCGGCGCCCGAACCGTCGCTGGGTACGCATTTCTTTCAAGACCTGCTGGAAGCGCAAATTTACCCCCTGGCGGTGTTGCTGGACGACCAGGAGGCGGCTTTCAACCAGCGCTTTTTCTACGAAACGCCCAACTGCGCCGACGAGTTCATCCAGGTTGACGAGGGGCTGCGCAAAGCCCTGCGCCTGATCCGCGTGGCGGACTACCGCCCCGGCAGCCGCCTGGAGATGGTGATGAACGACGAGCAGCGCCTGGCGGTGGCGTTTTTGGCCGCCACCACCCCCTCCTGACCTCCCCCAAAATCTAAAAAACAGATTTTAGGGGAGGAATGGCGCTGCGGGCATTCGCTTAGATGCAAATTGTTGGGTTTCTGCATTTTTCCCTCCCAGTGGGAGGGGTTAGGGGAGGGCAAGCCTGTGCGGAGTGTGGCCGCAGGTCGGGTGATCACGCAGCATCAATAAATTCAACGCTAAGGCGCGAAGGACGCTAAGAAAGTAAAATAAAAAACTTTGCGCTCTTTGCGACTTTGCGTTTTCAAGAAAATAATCCAGATCATCAAGCTATCCCGGCTCAAAAACGGTGCGCCCAGGCGCACCCTACGCGGCGTTGAGAATTTGCGTTTTAATCGCTTGATTCAGAAGCAACATTTTCCCCTCCCGCCGGGAGGGGTTAGGGGAGGGCAAGCCTGTGCGGAGGACGACCGCAGGTCGGGTGGGGTAGGTCACGCTGAGGCGCGAAATTCGCGGTAGCGCACCAGATCATCAAGCTCTCCCGGCTCAAAAACGGTGCGCCCAGGTGCACCCTACGGGGCTGCGCCCTCGGCGTGTAAAAGAATCCGTCTTTCTACAGAATAATTTCCAGATTGGCCAGTGAAGCCGCCAGGCGTTTGAGCCCCACCGATTCGAAATGCACGCTCACGGTTTCATCGCCGTCTTCCAGCTTGCTCTCCAGCACAATGCCGTCGCCAAAGGTCACGTGGCGCACGCGCATCATGGGCTTATAGCGCTGCCGGGCGGGCGGGGCGCTGGCGGCTGCCTGGCGCTGATAAGTGTTCTGCAGCTGCCGTGCTTCGTTCCAGGAGGGCGCCGGCATGCGGTAGGCTGCCACGCGGCGCGGACCGGCAGATTGCACCAGCTCGTCGGGAATGTCGTCCAAAAAGCGCGAAATGTCGCAATTCTGATATTCGCCGTAGGTGCCGCGCCGTTCAGCCCGCACCAGGTAGAGGCGGTTCTTGGCGCGCGTCATGCCCACATACAGCAGGCGGCGCTCTTCGGCCATCTCTTCGGGGTCATCCCACGAACGGCTGTGCGGCAGCAAGCCTTCGTCCAGGCCGATGATGAATACCTGCGAGAACTCCAGCCCCTTGGCGGCATGCAGGGTCAGCAGGGTGGGCGCGTCGGTGTTTTCTGTGATGGTGTCCTGGTCAGCCACCAGCGCCAGGGTTTCCAAAAACTCGCTCAGTCCGCGTTCCTGGAACTCGAAGGTCAGGCGGCGCAGCTCTTGCACGTTTTCCCAGCGGTCGTTGCCTTCGTCGTCGCCGTCATCAATAAATTCGCGATAGCCGGTGTCGGTCAGGATGCGGTCAAACAGGTTGGTGAGGTTGTTGTCCTGGAAGATCTGCCCGCGCCAGGCGCTGAGTTGCGCGCCAAAGTCGGCCAGCACGCTCACCCCGCGCCCTGAAAAAGCGCCCCAAAATGGCGACCGGTCTCCATTTTGGCCCATGTCGAGCAGCACTTCACCGGGCTGCACACCGGCCTGGCGTGCGGTGTTTTGCAGCGCCTCGATGGTTTTGCTGCCGATGCCGCGCGGCGGCACATTGATCACGCGCAGCAGGCTGATTTCATCGTTGGGGTTTTGCACCAGGCGCAGCAGGGCAATGATGTCTTTGACCTCGCGGCGTCCGTAAAAGCGCTGCGCTCCCACCAGGCGGTAGGGCAGCCCCTCGTGCAGAAAAGCCTCTTCCAGCAAGCGCGACTGGGCGTTGGTGCGGTACATCACGGCAAAATCGCTGCCGCGCGTTTTGCCGCTGCTGAGCGCTCGGCGCATGGTTTCGACCACAAAGGCGGCTTCGGCGTGGTCGTCGGCGGCTTCGTAGAATTGAACCTTGTCGCCCTTGCCGCGGTCAGAAAACAGTTTCTTGCGCGTGCGGTGTGGGTTGCGGTCGATGACTGCACGGGCGGCGTCGAGAACGGTTTGCGTCGAGCGGTAGTTTTGCACCAGCAGGATTTTGGCAGACTGCGGGTAGTCTTGTTGAAAGCGTTCCACGTTGTGATAGTCGGCGCCGCGCCAGCGGTAGATGGACTGGTCTTCATCGCCCACCACAAACATGCCGGCGTGCGTTCCCGCCAGCAGGCGCAGCAGTTCATACTGGGCGCGGTTGGTATCTTGAAACTCATCCACCAGGATATGCTCAAAGCGCTGGTTGTATTTTTCTTTGACGGAGGGGTTCTCCTGCAAGAGGCGCACTGCGTTTAACAGCAGGTCGTCAAAATCGACGGCGTTGCTGGCGCCCAGCACCTCTTCATAGCGCGCGTACACGCGCTTGATGATTTCATCGCGGTAATTGTTGCTGGCCAGGTCTTGCGGTGCGATCAGGTCATTCTTGGCGTTGGAGATGGCGGCGTGGATTGACTGCGGGCGGTACAGTTTTTCGTTGATATTTAATTCAGTGATAACCTGCTTGACGATACGCAGTTGATCATCGGCATCCATGATGACAAACGAAGAATCGAAAGGTAAATAATCAGCCTCGCGGCGCAGCATGCGCGCGCACATGGCGTGGAAGGTGCCCAGCCACAGGTCGTTCACGCTGTTGTCCAGCAGGTTGGCCAGGCGGGTTGCCATTTCGCGGGCGGCTTTGTTGGTGAAGGTGACCGCCAGGATATGATAAGGACGCACGCCCAAAGTCTGCACCAGGTAGGCAATGCGGTAGGTGAGCACACGCGTCTTGCCAGAGCCGGGCCCGGCAAGCACCAGGGTTTGCGCGCTGTCAGCCGTCACAGCCAAGCGCTGGGGATCATTAAGTTCTTCCAAGTAATCCATGCGATTTAAGATTTAGTCCTGTTTTCCCGGATTTTTGTTTACCATGTCGCTCAGGCTGCGCATTTGTTTGTGGGCGGGGTCTTCCTTCTCCTGCACGCCCACCACGGCCACAAACAGCGCCATCAGGCAAATGACGGCATACATTGCGCTTTGCGCCAGGGCCAGGGTCAGCGGGTTGAGCAAGCCCTCAGGGTGGGCCAGCGGACGATTTACCCAGGGGGTTTCAGGCAGGTAAAGCACCGCAACAAGGCCGGTGTCTTCAGCGATATCCCATTCGGTACGGGCCATGTTGGCCCATTCGTTGGCTTCGCGTTCAAGCTGCGGCGAAACACGGTTGTAATAATTGCGCATCATGGTGTCGTCATAGCGGTAATCGACGCCGTCTAGGTTGAACTGGTATTTCACCCGCGGTGTCTTGCCGGTGAAGATGTTGGAACTGAGGATGGTTTGCGAGACGGCGGCCTGTGTTTCTTCGCCGCGGGCGCGCAGCGCTTGCTCGTTTTGATAATCGCTCAAACTGTTGATCACACTGACCAGGCAGAACAGGGCAATCAAAATTCCGCCAATGGTGGTTGAGGCTGTTTTCTGGGTGCGTCTCATGAATTTAACCATCCTTGCTGTATTAGGGTTTCACTGCGCGCACTAGAGTATAGCCGGGTTTGATGGAAAATTCAATGCAATCGCCCCGTTGCATGCAGCGGGGCGATTGGTTTTTCATCACAGGCAAAGCGGGCAAATCTAAATATCCACGCCCAGGGCTCTGCTGATCACAGAACCAATAACAAATGAAATGGCTGCCACCCCCAGGCTGATAACCGTCATCTCGGTGAAACGCCGGCGGAAGGAAAGCCCCTTGGCGACTGAGATGTAGAAGTTGAACACGGCAATCACCAGCACAGCATTGATGATGGTGAACGCCAGGCTGACCAGGTAATGGCTGAAAAGGAAATAGGGCAGCACCAGGAAAACCACGGTGAAGATATAGGCCAGCCCGGTGTAGATGGCTGACTTGGTGGGGCTGAGTTCGCCGCCTTCTGACTTTTGGGATAGGTATTCCGATGCCGCCATGGAGAAAGAGGCAGCAATACCGGTGATTAAACCTGCCAGGGCAATCAGGCGCGTGTTTTGGAAGGCAAAAGTCAGGCCTGCCAGGGTACCGGTCAATTCCACCAGGGCGTCGTTCAGCCCCAGCACCACCGAACCGGCATATTTGAGCGCTTCTTCGTCCAGCATGTCGATCAACTCTTCTTCGTGCACTTCCTCTTCCTTCTGCATGGCAGCCACTTCGGGGAAGGCTTGCAGCACTTCAGCGTAGTTTTCCTGGGTGTTTTCTTCGCCCAGTTCCATCAGCTTGATGCCAAAGGTCAGCCCGAACAGGCGCGCCAGCAGGCTGTAGAAGTTGATGCGCAGCCAGTTTGGGGCGATGTCGGTTTTCGTTTGCACTTTCCAGATTTCATAGTGTTTCATTTCCTCGCCGGCAATGCGGGAAAGGATTTTCTTGTGGTTTTCATCTTTGACAAGATCGGCCAGTTTTAAATACGTGTGATAGCCGTCAATTTCATCGCGCTGAAAACGGAGAAATTTCTCCATTGTGGCGCTGTCCAGTGTGATTTCGGACATAATGTTCTCCTTTCAAAAATTACTACCTTGACTGCAGGCTGCTGCTTTGCACTCCGTCAACCGTCACTGCGAGCAGGGCGTAAGCCCGACGCGGCAGTCTCCATCCAAAAATTGGGACTGCCGCGCCCCGAAACAGCTTCGGGGCGCACAATGACTGATGAGCAGCAACTTGCGATACCAATAAAATCAGGCGAAAGGCGTTTCGCCGGGTTAAATTTCGGCTGCCTGATATTCTTCCGGTGTACTGACGTACAGTTTCAACACCCGCGCAGGACTGCCGCCCTCATTTACCAGGCGGTAGGCGCCCGCCGCGGCGGGCACAATCAGCAGTTCAAACTGGTGCAGGGGGTGGTTAAAGCCATTACCTTCCACGCGCAAATCGTCGCCTTCCAATCCCAACAGCAAATGGAAACGCTCACCGCGGGTGTCATCGGGATAATCCTTTGTGAAGCTGATTTCATCTTCGGTGAACTTGGTGATGGGCGGAGCCACCCGGCGGCTCACATGCCAACCGTCGCCCTGCAGCAGCACTTTGGGTTTGGGGAACAGCCCCTGCTGCTCGGCCCAGGTGCGGTTGCGGGCAACATCCAGGCAGCTAAAAGACTGCTCCACGTGCAGCGGGCGCAGCTTGCCATCGCTGGTGCGGCGCATAAAGTCGTACAGGCGGTAGGTGTGCCCGATGGGATGGGTGGTGACTTCCAGGATCAGGCTTTGCGGCCCGGCATTGTGCACCATGCTGGCGGGCACATGCACCACATCGTTCTTGTGGGCCGGGTAGAGGTTGACATAATCTGAAAGATCGAAGCCAATCTGCTCATCAACGGCGCGCTGCACCGCACGGCGGAAAGCTGCATGGTCGGCGTCGTCGCGCAGCCCCAGGTAGAACGAGCTTTCAGGAGTTGTTTCGAGAAAATAATACGTTTCGGGTTCGTCAAAGTCGGTGTTGAAAATGCGCTTTGCCTGGGCGTGGTTGGGATGAATTTGATGCGACAGGGTCATGCCTTCCAGCGTGTCCATGATGGTGGCGCGGATGGGCATGCGCACGCCAAACGCTTTTTCCAGCAGTGATCCCTGCAGCGCGGCGGTTTCGAGGTACAGCATGTTCTCAAAGGGCATTTCCAATTCCAGGTTGCCGTCGCGCAGCACCAGGGTGTTCACCGGCGGGAACATGGCGTAATAGTGGCTGCAGCGCGGGTAGGCGCGCATGGCTTCGATGTTCTTGATCAAGTGCTGGCCGCCCCACATGCTGGAGTAAATAACCGGCGTTACGCGGAAGGGCTGCTGCGCCAGGGCGTGCAGGCTGCCGCGCAGCGCCGCCCCGCTGATACCCACCGGCGCTTGCGGGTTGCGAAAATCAACATAGTATGCCAGCGCAGGCAGCAATTTACCGCGCTGACCATTGATGACCGGGAAATCAACATTGGAAAGAATCTTGTCAGACGGCGGCTCATATTTCACAATCGATTCGACTTTTTTAGCCGAAGCCAGTTTACGCACGGCTTCGCTGGGCAGGTCAACAAACACGTTGTTTGCAGGTAAAGCCAACAAACCCGCGCCCGTGCCGTAAACCAGCACGGTTTTCCCGCTTTTCAAGCCGGCCTGGGCTTCATCAGCCAGCGCTTTAAGCTGCGCCGGGGCGAAGAAATCAGCCAGGCTGCCGTCGTACAGTTTGCCAAAATCGGGGTCGCCGGTGTCCAGGTAGGGTTGGAGCAGTTTTTTGGCGGCTTCAGCGCCGATGTGAGCGCGCGAGGCGTCCAGGAATTCAACAGCCTGTCCCTGCAGCGCATTTTTCAATCCATCAATGAATAATTTCCAATCCACACCGCTGGCGCCGTCGGCCAGCCACAGGCCGGGCTGCTTGCGAATGAGGTTTGCCAGGGTTTCATAAGCCGGGGTGAGGTGATCTCCAACCACCGGGTAAGAGGGGCGAATGTCGTGTTTAAGCATTATTGTTCTCCTAAAATAAGATGAATAAGCGGGGAAAAAGTATCATTCCATTTCCAATTATATCCCTTGAACGGGTCACTGCGGCTGCTGTGGAGGTGGAAAATCTTGCGGCAGCGGGCATGCCTGGCAGGTCATTTGAAAATTGACCGGCGGCCCAGACCGGGTGGACCAGGTGTAGAATCCGCCCGGCAAGCCGTTCTGGTCGGTTTGACCGATGAAATGCGTGTGCAGGATGATGGTGCGGGCGCCTTCCAGCCAGGTGGGTTTGTCGCCAATCCAGCCTCTACGCGCCGCATCCATCCCGATATACACTTCCAACACACCGCCAAAATGCCAGCCATCCAGGGTGGGCAAAGGTTTCACCCAGCTTTCCACCACAATGGCTGAGAATTGCGCCTGCGACCGCGCCGAATCAAATTCTGAAAAGGAGCCTTCTCCGCTGCTTTTTCCCTCAATCAAACCCTGATCCAGGTTGATAAACAGCGGAAAAGCGCAGGACTCGATATCTGCATAGGTTTTGTTATAACCCTGGGAGTTTTGATGAAAATCGTCCCATTCGATGACCCCGCTGCAGCAGGTGTTTTCACTGCCCAGCAGCCAGTCAGAATAGAATACTTCATTGCTGACGCTGGAAAACTGCGGTGTGGCAGACGCTGCCGGGCGCATGGTTTGGGTCGGCGCAGCAGCCTGGCGGGGTTGTTCCACCTGCCCGGGCGGGCGCGGGGCGCCGGTGGGCGGGTTGTTGTGCGATAAAATTGGCAAATTGCAGGCCAACATCAACGGCAGGCACGCCGCCAGCAAAAGGATGAAAGTCAATCGCCGGGCGTCGGCGTCAGCGCCGCCGATGCGCATGGTTCAATTGACTGGAAAGACGCCAGCGTTGGATGATGCGCGCCAGTTCAACGTTGAATTGATTCAATCGCGCCGCGTCCAGCTTTTCAGACTCTACGGCGCTGGAAAGGCCGGTGCGCACGCTTTCGATGATTTCTTCGTTCAGTCCGCTGGTTTGAATGCGTTCCACCAGACCTGCCCGTTCACTTTCTTCCAGGGGAGTCTTTTCAAGAAATTTGATAAATTGTTTTTCTTCTACCGAATTATGATAAGCCATGTTACCCTCCAGGGTGAGAAACGACCGTACTGCCAGAATACAATTGATAACGGTCATCGATATTGATATGAATTTGGTTAAAATGATTATACACTTGCTGCATATTCAGCCGTTCAGACAGGTAAAACTCGGAATAGTCTATCCACAGGAGCCGGGCAGACATGATACAGATAACCCTAAAATTACTGGGACATCTCAAAGAAAAAGCGGGCGTCAAAGAGTTGGACTTTGACCTGCCGGACGGCGCCACGGTGGGCGATTTGAAAGCGCAGTTAATTGAGCGGTTTCCACAGCTTCGCCCGCAGTTGAACAAAGTGGTTACCTCGGTCAACAGGGTGATTCTGCTGGACGCCGAAGCGCTGCCCGATCAGGCTGAAGTGATCATCCTGCCGCCGGTGGGCGGGGGATAATCACATGGCCGGATTGGTTCTAATTTTCCAGCCGGTTGATTAACCGTGCGCTTCCAGCTTGCGGTGAATGGCTAGCAGGTCGCCCAGCAGAGCGAAACCGGTTTCCAGGCGTCCCGCGCCGGGGCCGATCAGGGTTACATCGCCCAGCAGATCGGTGGTGTAGGTGACCGCATTGGTGGCGCCGTTGATGCCCGCCAGCGGGTGAGCAATGGACAGGCTGGTGGGGCGCACGCTGGCTTTCACCTGGTCACCCTGGCGCTCCACGCTTCCGATCAATTTCCAGCGCTGGCTGGCTTGCTGCGCTTTTTGCACATCTTCCAGCGTCAGGTGTGAAATGCCCTGGCGATCCACATCTTTGAGGGTGATGTTGGCGCCCATCAGCAGGTTGGCCAAAATGACCACTTTGCCAGCGGCGTCAATGCCTTCCACGTCGCCGGTGGGATCGGCTTCGGCATAGCCCAGTTCCTGGGCGCTGGCCAGGGCGTCGCCGTAGGGCACTCCGTCAGCCATGCGCGATAGAATGTAGTTGGTGGTGCCGTTGAGGATGCCCTGGATGCGGTGGATGCCGGACCCGGCCAGCAGTTCCATGCCCAACCGCAGGGTGGGGGTGCCGCTCATCACCGTGCCCTCGGCGCCAATCTCAACTTTGTTCTGGCGAGCCAGTTCCATCAGGCGTTGGTAATGCAGGGCAATGGGGCCCTTGTTGGTGGTGATGACGTGCTTGCCGGCGCGCAGGGCGGCTTCAATATGGTCAGCGGCAGGCTGGCCGGTATTGAGGTCAGTGTAGCTGACTTCGGCGACGATGTCGGCGTTGCTGTTCTGAATGGTTTGCAGCGCGTTCCAGCCGTGGTGCGGCGCGGGCAATTCTTCCAGCCGGGTGCATTCGTTGTTGGCTCCCAACAGTTTTTGAACATCCAATCCGTTGGGGTCATACAGGCTGCCTTTCAGCTTGTCGCTCACAGCCACCACGCTGATCTGGGCACCATACTGCCGGGCAATTTCATCGCCGCGCTCCACGATGATTTGAGCCAGTCCCTGTCCCACGTTCCCAAAACCGATAAGAGCCAGTCGATAGTTTCGCATGTTCATTTCTCCTGTGGCGTGATTCTCCCATCCATAATTTGCCAGGGGCCTTAAAATGCGGCAGGTGATCAAGAATCACTTCGATAATTTTGTGCCCAATGTTTTGGATGATTCTATCTTAAAAAAGCTTACCAATGCGCGTAACCCGGCGGGCAGTTCAGGGTTATTTATGCATAGAAAATTTAACTGCGGTGTTCCGACCAGCCGCAAGAGAAATTCAAGGAGTTTTTTATGGCCAAAATTGCCATTGTTACCGACAGCACCGCCTGCATTCCTGCCGAGGCAATGCAAGGATTTCCCATTTTTGTTGTACCCTTACAGGTTATCTGGGGTGATCAAACATTCCGAGATGGAATTGATATCCACCCGGTTGAATTTTACGAGCGGCTGAAGAACACAACCGTCATGCCTTCCACTTCTCAGCCTTCGCCGGCGGCTTTTGAAGACCTGTATCGCCGTTTGCTGGATGAAGGCCATGAGATTTTGAGTATTCACATTTCAGCGCATCTTTCCGGCACGCTGCAATCGGCTACCCAGGCAAAAGCCAATCTGCCCGGTGCGCCCATTGAACTGGTTGATTCCAACACCACCGCGATGGAGCAGGGCTTCCTGGTGCTGCAAGCAGCGCGTGCGGCGCGCCAGGGCGCCAGCCTGCAAGAGGTGAAGAGCCTGATTGAAGAATCACGCAATCACAGCGGCGTTTATTTTGCCGTGGATACCCTGGAATTTTTACACCGCGGTGGACGCATTGGCGGCGCGGCGGCCTTTTTGGGCACTGTGCTCAACCTGAAACCGCTGCTAAAAGTGGAAGACGGGAAAATTGAGGCGGTTGAGAAGGTGCGTACCATGAGCAAAGCTCTCTCTCGCCTGCTGGACCAGGTGGAAAGCCGGCTCAACGGCAGCGGCGCGCTGCATATCTGCGGAATCCACGCCAATGCCCCCGAACTGGCAGCAACCCTGTTGGAACAGGCGCGCCAGCGTTTTGGTGAAAACCGTGTGACCAGCGCCATGCTGGCTGATGTCAGCCCGGTGATCGGCACCCACACGGGCCCCGGTTGCGTGGGGCTGTGTTACCTGGTGGAAAAATAGACTGACGAACTCAGGGCGGGTCAATTCCTTAAATGCCCCGCTGACAGCGGCGAGGAGAGGTCATCTCCCTCGCCGTTTTTGTTTTTTTCGCTCCCGCCGCATTTGATAGCGGTCATCCTGCTGTTCATTTTCAACCTGGCTGCGCTGTGCTTTTTGCGCTTGCGCCAGGGCTTCGCGTTCAGCCTGCAGGGCGTTTTGCGCACGTGTGCCGGCTGGCTGCTGCGCCAGCACCTGGCGGCGCACCTCACGCTGACGACGCTTAAAATTCAATGATCGCCTGGCAGCCGGTGCGCCTGACTGCGGCGCGCTGAAACGCAGCCGGTAGTAATCCATTAAGATGAATTGATAAACGCTGGCATCTGAGGGTTCGGCGCCAAACACAACACGCGCCGCGCTGTACCCCTGCTCATCTTGCCGTTCAAAAATGCCCACCCAGAACGGGTCGTCAAAAACAATCGTGCACTTGCATTCCATTTCACACATCCGGTTAAAGAAAAACTGCCCATGCCCCGGGCAGAGAAAAACGCAACAACCGCCCGTGATTTGGGCGGAATAAAAATGCGAAGTTGGATGTCAAAATGGAAGGGTTGCTTGCCTACATTCTATCATTCTTTAAGATGATGATACAATTATTTGAATCGATTCCCTCTGAAGGAAAGAATATGACCAACACTTTAAAAATTGCAATTCCAATGGCGGGCTATGGTACACGCATGCGCCCGCACACCTGGAGCAAGCCCAAACCGTTGGTACCGCTGGCTGGCAAAACCGTGCTCGATTATGTGCTGGCGCAGTTCAACAGTGTTCCTTCTACTTACCAGGTCGAATTCATCTTCATCATCAGCCCCAACGGCGAAAGCATAAAACCCTACATGGAAAAACATCACCCCGACAAGGTGGTGCACTATGTGGTGCAATCTGAAATGCGCGGGCAATCCGACGCGCTTTACCTGGCGCGCGAATATCTGACCGGTCCCATGCTGATGGCTTTTTCTGACACGCTCATAGAAACCGACCTGGGCTTTTTGCAAAGCGAAAGCGCCGGCGGAATTGCCTGGGTGCAGCCTGTGCCCGATCCGCGCCGTTTTGGTGTGGCGCAAATTGACACGCAGGGCAGTGTGGTGCGCCTGGTGGAAAAACCGCAGGACATGAGCAATAACCTGGCGCTGGTGGGTTTCTACTACTTCCGCAGCGGCGAAAAACTGATGGCTGCCATTGAAGAGCAAAAGCGCCGCGGACTCACCCTGAAAGGCGAATATTACCTGGTGGATGCCATTAACGTGCTGCTGGAACAGGGCGAGGTTTTTCGCACAGAAAAGATCAGCACCTGGCTGGATGCCGGCATTCCCGACACCGTGCTGGAAACCAACCGCTACCTGCTGGAGCACGGCGCTGACAACAGCGCGGCGGCTCAGCGATCCGGCGTGGCTATCATTCCTCCGGTGTTCATACACCCCGACAGCCAGGTTGAAGCCTCGGTCATTGGTCCGCACGCCTGCATCGGCGCCGGCTGCGTGGTTAAAAATTCAGTGGTCAGCGGTTCCATCCTGGGCGAGCGCACCCGGGTGCAAAACATGCTGCTGGAGAATTCACTGATCGGCGATGATGTGCGCCTGGAAGGAAAAGCATCCCATTTGAACATGGGAGACAACGCCTCAGCCGTTGAATGATTTTGACCGCAGATGAACACAGATCCACTCAGATGTGGTGATGAGATTGAAACAAATTGCTGCCCGGTTATTCGTCATTGCAAATGAAGCCCCCAACGGGGGCGAGTGAGAAATCTTAAACACAAGATAACGATTTCTTGCTTGGTTCTAATGAACTACGTTCGAAATGACCGGTTGGTTAATTAGAAAAAACTTAGCGTCCTTTGCGACTTTGCGGTAAAAATATATACGGAAAACGATTTTCAGGAGGATGATCAAAATGAGCGCTGATCTGGTGCAACCTGGCGAAAAAAACAAACGTTCCAGCTATCTTTCACAGCGGGTGGCCACCCTGAAACCATCCGGTATTCGCAAGTTCTTCGATATTGTCGCCACCATGAAAGATGTCATTTCGCTGGGTGTTGGCGAGCCCGACTTTACCACCCCGGTGCCCATCCTGGAAGCCGGCATCGAATCACTGCGGGGTGGTGAAACGCACTACACCTCCAACTCTGGTGTTTTAGAACTGCGCGAAGCGCTGGCTGCTCACCTGGAGAAAATGTACAACGTCAGCTACGATCCGGTGAGCGAGATTCTCATCTCGGTGGGCGTATCTGAAGCCCTCTACCTGGCCTGTGTGGCGCTGCTCGAACCGGGCGACGAAGTGATTGTCCTTACCCCATGCTTTGTGGCATACCAGGCCGAGGTGACGCTGGCAGGCGGCGTGGTTGTGGAAGTGCCCGGAAGCATGGAAAACAACTTCGATCTGGACGTGGACGCCGTGCGCGCAGCCATCACCCCGCGCACCAGGGCCATCCTGCTCGGCTTCCCCTCCAACCCCACCGGGGCGGTGGCCTCACGCGAGAAATTGCAGGAAGTGGTGAACCTGGCCGAACAGCACGATTTGATCATTCTCTCCGATGAAATTTATGACCGCCTGGTGTACGGCGGGCATCAGCATGTGTGTGTGCCATCACTGCCCGGCGCGCGCGAACGCACGGTACTGCTAGGCGGTTTCTCCAAGGCTTATGCCATGACCGGCTGGCGTATTGGCTATGCTGCTGCGCCCAAGGATATCTTAAGCGGCATGCTGCGCATTCACCAGTACACCATCATGTCGGCGCCCACCACGGCGCAGGCAGCGGCGCTGGCGGCCCTTCAGCAGGGTGAGCCGCACGTGCAGATCATGCTGGCCGAGTATGACCGCCGCCGCAAATTGATCGTCAACGGCATGAACAAAATTGGCCTGCCAACCTTTGAACCGCGCGGCGCGTTCTACGCCTTCCCTAAAATCGGCGACACCGGACTGGATGATGAGACCTTTGCCGAACGCCTGCTGCATGAAGAGAAGGTGGCGGTGGTGCCGGGTTCGGCATTTGGCGCGGGCGGCGCGGGCTTTGTGCGCTGCTGCTATGCCACCTCATATGAGAAGATCGAAGAAGCCCTGCACTGCATGGGCAACTTCTTGAGCCGCCTGGATTGACAGGTGAAACCACAGATGAACGCAGATAAACACAGAGAATAAGCGTTATTCGTCACCATCCACGATTCTCTGTAATTATTTTCAAAAAACTTAGATATAAAGCCATGGATTAGACCCTGAGCGCGAATTGATTTTTTTTCATCAGTGTTCATCCGTGTTTATCTGTGGTTACTTTTTTTATTAGGACGGAAGTATGGACTACGAAGCAGTTATCGGTTTGGAAGTGCATGTTGAAATGCTGACGCGGACAAAAATGTTTTGCTCCTGCCCGCTGGTTGATTACACCACCGCCGCGCCCAACAGCGCGGTGTGCCCGGTGTGCGCCGGTATGCCCGGTGTGCTGCCGGTGGTTAACAAACAAGCGGTGGAGTACGGCATCCGGGTGGGGCTGGCGCTAAACTGCACCATTTCTGAAACCTCCATCTTTGCCCGCAAAAATTACTTCTATCCCGATCTGCCCAAGGG
>CAZOKH010000058.1:0-23055 GCA_964580315.1 uncultured Anaerolineaceae bacterium
CGGTCAAAGGCTTCTATACGTTTGAGCAGTCAGCACACAGCCCCATGTTCGAAGAACCGGACAGGGTGCGTAAGGTTTTGCGGGAGGATGTGCTGCAAGGGGCGAACAGCCTGGCGGATGGGGAGAAGAAATAAAACTTGCAATCAAATGAAACTGTTTAAAAAGTGGGCAAACACACCGGTAAGCCCTCACTTGCGTGGGGTGCCCTTACCCGTAGGGGGCGACTCATGGGTCGCCCCGAAGATATGACGGAAAAACTTTTGCCACGGGTTCTTTCCAGACACCCCCTTTTGATTCTTGCGCGTGAGGAGTTGGTAAATATTTGAGAAGCTAACAAGAAATGGTAACAACGCCGCTTATGTGAGAAACATTGGCAAACCAAGGACCTCCTGGATCTTTGGACGGTAGTTTTCAGTGTCATACAGCCGATCAACATCCAAAACCTTCTTGCCCTGTGTTGAACGATCCACCGAGACGGTATGATATTTGCCGTTTTGAAGAGCTACCATTCGACCGGTTTGATTCTTCTCAATTGATTGCACAGCCAGTGCGCCGAAATTTTTTGCCACCATCAAGTCCAATGAATCTGGCGGGCCTGAACGCATTAAATAACCAACTTGCTGATACATGGTCTCGGCGCCGTGCTTTTTAATCGATTCGGATATGATGCTTCCAATACCTCCCAGCCTGCGATGACCATACGCATCCTCTGTACCGCCTTCAATGATTGTGCCACCGGTAAAAACTGCCGCTTCGGAGACTGTCAAAATCGAATAATGTGAGGGATTTTGATTTTGATCTTCAATTAATAACTTGATTAATGTGTCCATGTTGAATTCAACTTCAGGGACGATGATACGATCTGCGTGGGCCAGGTAGCCGCTGAAAAAACTTGTTTCTCCCGAGTTGCGCCCAAAAAGTTCAATCACGCCGATACGCTCGTGCGACCCGCAGCAGGTTCTCATATTCTTGATAAATTCCACACTACGGCTAACGGCTGTTGAAAAACCAATGCAATAATCTGTGCCAAACACGTCATTGTCCATTGTTTTAGGAATTGCCACAATTGGAACGCCCTCTTGATGCAACCGCGCTGAGTAGCTCAGTGTATCGTCTCCACCAATCGAAATCAGGGTATCAATTTCCAGAAATTCCAAAACCTTTAGAACATGATCTGTGTAATCCATCGTAACATTATCGTTGTTAAGCTTTCCCAGTGTCGAGTCTTTTAAATGATCTGGAATTGCTTCTGGTTTGATTTTTTGCGGATTGGTGCGTGAAGAATGCAGAAAGGTTCCACCCGTGCGATCAATCGTGCGAACATCTTCTTCATGAAGTTCACGCGTATAGTATTGATGTGTAGCGGTCGAATCAAAATCAAAGTTAATGAATCCCCCCCATCCACGTCTGATGCCAATTACCCGATAATCATTTGCCAGTGAGCGTAAAACGATTTCTTGCATGCACGGGTTAAGACCAGGAACATCACCCCCACCGGTTAAGAGACCGATTGTTTTTTTCGTCATTTCATCCTCCAAAAAGTGTTTATTCAGGGAAATCAGCGCAGGAATAATTCATGGATAGGACGTTCTGGTTTTTTCTGCCAAGCTCATTCTTCCTTTTTTCATTGTCGCATTATTTCTTTATGCCGTAATCGAAAACAGTGCCATGGATATTATTCACATGGCACTGTTTTCTCAACATACAATGCCGTCAGTTCTTATGCAACACCGGGTTTATAAGCTCCCTGGCGAGCCAGAGCGGTCATTTTTGCCTGTCGGTAAAATTCTTTTTGACCGGCATCAAAGTTTGCAGGATCGCCTTTCCACACATCGTAGGCTGGATCGGCCAGTGAGCGCAGGAATGAGAAGGAAATTTCCCATGGAAAACCTCCTTTTACATTCACAGCATTTAATCGCTCAATGGCAGGTTGCGAACCCTGTCCGCCTGACAGGAAAACAATTCCTGGTACTGCTACAGGCACAGTGCGTTTGTAGGTCCGGATTGTGTAATCAGCCACTACTTCGGGTGAGTCTTGTACCGGGCATTCAATTCCAGGAATAACCATATTTACTTTTAAGAGAATCCCCTCCAGATGGACTTTGTAGAGCGAAAGTTGATGGAAGGTATGCGCCAGGATCGTTTCAGTGACTTCAGCGCAGCGTTCAATCGTATGTGAACCCAGCAGCGAAATATCTGGTTCCACAATCGGAACCAGACCAGCCTCCTGGCTGAGAGCTGCTGAAATAGCCAGTCCTTCGGCATTTACAATGTAAGTTTGTCGGCTGGGTTTTCCGTCACCGATTGTCATTGGTGCGCGCCATTTTGTGAACCGGGCGCCTAGTTCGCGGTATTTTGCCAACCGTTCTCGCAATCCATCCAATCCCAACGTAAATGTTTCCCCGGGATAACCGGGTAACTCCTGGTAACCGCCGTCGATCTTAATTCCCGGGATAATTCCTTTAGCTTTCATGTATTCGGGGAAAGGGGTTCCATCATGTGCCGACTGGCGAATGCTTTCATCAAACATGATGATGCCGCTAATAAATTCTTCCAACCCTGGTGTTGTGAACAGCAAATCACGATAAGCGCGTCGATTTTCTTCGGTATGGGGGATGTCAAATTTTTTAAACCGTCTTGTTGTGCTATTAAAACTTTCATCAGCGGCCAGGATGCCTTTGGTCTTTGGAACAAGAGCCCTGGCGGTGTTTTCCAATTCTGAATAGTTAATCATATTTCTCTCCTTAGGATTTTTTACCCGATTGGCGGGAGTGCAAATTGGAATACTTTTTTATAAAGCCATTAATTTTCTCTGCTTGTGCAACTTGCTGCTTTTTGTCTAAAGTTATTCTTTTAAAAAGTCTATTGCAGTATCTGCAATACCCTGACCGTCAAGTTTGTAATGAACAAGCATGTCGGGATACGGGCCAGAGGTTGTAAATTTGTCCAAAATTCCATGCCTATGAAATTTGATTCCGATGCCTTCCTCAGCCAACACCTCGGCCACTGCGCTCCCCAACCCGCCTGTAACAAAATGCTCTTCGATGGTCATAATTGCAGAAGTCTGGTTGGCAGCATCAAGGATAGCTTTTCGGTCAATGGGCTTTATTGAGGAGAAATTAACCACACGTGTGGTAATCCATTGTTTTTCTAAAATTTCGGCTGCTTTAAGTGAATAGCCTACTGAACCACCGCATGCAATTAAGGTAATATCTTTCCCCTCGCGCACCACTTTGGCTTTGCCAATCTCATAGGGCTCATCCTGTGTATACACAGTCGGTTCAACGGGACGGCTCAGACGAACATAAACAGGCGCATTAATATTCACGATGGCTTTAATGATAGCTGCCGCCTCAACACTGTCTGCTGGTACAAATACATTCATGTTGGGCATATCTCGAAAAATTGAGATATCTTCAAGTGCGTGATGCGTGGCGCCGCCCACTGCAAGGCCAAAACCGCCGTGGCTTGCACAAATTTTGACAGGCAATCCGTTATAGGCAATATCTGTGCGTGCCTGCTCATGTGCGCGCATGGAGGCAAATGCAGCAAATGTTGATACAAATGGAATTTTGTTAACCAACGCCAACCCGGCTGCAATTCCCATCATGTTTTGTTCGGCAATTCCCACATTGAACATGCGGTCAGGAAATTCTTTTGCAAAAACATCCAGGCGAGTTGAATTTGCCAGGTCAGCTGTGACTGCCACAATGCGTTCATCTTCTTTGGCTAATTCGATCAAAGCCATTCCATAAGAATCCCGGCTGGGCATCCCAACATATTTTGATTGATTTTCACTCATGATCATTACCTCTGCTATCCAATTTTGATCGCTGCAAATGCTTTTTCAGCTTCTTCAGGCTTGAGATGAGCAAAATGTGCTTTGGTTGTGTTTTCCAAATGCGGAATCCCTTTTGCCTTGATTGTTTTCGCAATAATCATGGTGGGTTTGTCATCATTGTATTGGATTGAATCGAAAGCCTTTACCAGGTCTCGAATGTTGTGTCCATCAACTTCAATCACAGCCCAACCAAAGGCTTTAATTTTTTCAGCCAGGGGCTCCAGGCTCATAATGCTTTCAGTGGGGCCGTCCAGAGAGAAACTGTTGCGGTCAAGAATTGCAACCAGGTTGGAAAGTTTATAATGAGTTGCGCTCATCATTGCTTCCCACATGCTGCCTTCCATGATTTCGCCGTCGCCAATCACACAGTAAACCTTCCAGGGAGCTTTATCAAGCTTGCCACCCAATGCCATCCCAACTGCCACCGGTAAGCCGTGTCCCAGTGAACCAGAGCTTATTTCAACCCCTTGCATTCGATGCCGATCAATATGCATGCTTAAAGGTGCATTCAGCATATCAAATCGATCTAGCTCTTCAATTGGGAAAAAACCCTTGCGTGCCATTGCTGCCGATAAACCGGCGTTTGCATGCCCTTTGCTTAACACAAAACGGTCGCGGTCTGTCATATCCGGGTTTTTTGCATCTACATTCATAACTTTAAAATACAGAACAGCCAGGATTTCTGCGATTGAAAGGCTTCCACCCACATGGACACCTTCTGAGCAATCTCTGGCTGTTCGAATTACATCTTCTCGGATTTGTTGAGCAATTTGCTTCAAGTCATCCAAACTGTTTTCTTTCATAATAAAAAAACCTTTCTATCGTAGTTCCATTTTTGTGAAGAAAAATAGACACGGGCTAGAAACTAATCTTTTTGATAATTCTTCCTCCTTTATTTGAAATGTCAAAATTTTTGGAAATGAGTGTTCAAAGTTTTTGTTCGCAATTTGATTTTCTAATTGCAAGAGATCAGTTAACAAACGGCGGTACGACGCATAACCCTTTGCTGAAGATTTGGTAGGGATTACAGGTACTGCATGAATTAACCTTACTGAATTAAGAAACGTTTGAATACTTCAGCGCGGAAGATTCCGGGATGGTTTCAAGCATCAACGATGGTGAAATGGATCGTTCCATGGGGTTCTATGTGTGTTTGAGCCGCGTGTAAGGAGATCATGTGATTATCAAAATGGATAGAAAATGGATCAAATGACATTTTTATTGAAACCAGCGTTGCTGGTTAAGAAAATCCTTTTTTAGTCCGCACATTCTATTTGAGAAGTGGATTCTCAATAGAGGCTGCCTGCCCATTTTGTTCGACGATAATCTTTTTGAAGGCTCGCGAGTCAAAAGAATAATCCCGTTCGGTGTCAGAAGGAAAAACGCCAATATAAACCAGGGGTTCATCGCCTACGTTTACACAGCGGTGCGCCCAGGGGGCAGGAATGTAATTGATTTTATTCGGCGCCATATCAGAAATGTGGAATTTTCCATCAACAGTTTGAAGAACAAGTTTGCCCTTTCCCTGAAGAGTGATGTAAACCTCGGGGGCGTGTTGTGGATCGTCGTGGATATGTCCCTTGGTCATGAAATATTCATCGCCCACTTTTCCAGGATAGACAGCATTGATGTTAACCATTAAGAAGCCGTTCTCAGTGGGAATATCTGCCATGAAAACTTTGACAATCAAAGGGTCTTCTCCATTATTTAGAGTTTGATCGGCCGCTTTCTGATCGACAAACGCTTCTTTCATAGAGGATAATGTCCGGGTAATAATTTCTCCTTTTGGTTTAAAATCAAGGGGTTCCAGTGAAAAATCGAGTTCTAAAGGACGAAAGGAAGCCATTTGCGTCATTTTTTACCTCGTTGGTTGTTGGGAAATTAATTAATGTCTTTTAGTATTATATACACGTAAAAATATATCTACAAGTGTATTTAACATATTATTTACACTTTTAGCTTTAAAAAGTAAAAAACGTTAATGAGTTGATAATGAAATATTAATGATTTGAAGAGAATGGCGCTTCTGAATATCCTGCTTTATTTCCCCCTACCATAAATTCCAGGGTGCCGTGCAGGTTCTACAACTCCTGCTGCAATTCTTCAAATTCAATACGCTGCGTCTCTGTTGCAGATTATTCGACAGGTTAATGCTGCTGTCAATATCTGCCTTGCTATTTTCTTTACCAGACTGAGGACCTGTTTGTTATAAGTGCAAAGCGTTTGACGGTAAAAAAAGCCGGTAAAAAAAGCCTGTCAAATTTTTAATAAGTGAAGAAAGAACTGCGAAGGGAAATATCCATGCTTCGCAGTTCTTTACACGCCAACATCAAATTCTTAAATCTCTGTGCTCTAAGCGGCTCCGCGAGAAACTAAATCACTGAATATACGGACGGTTGAAGCGCTGTTCAAAAGCCTGGTTTTGTTTGAGCTGCATGTCCCACCACATATTCAACAAACCGGTGGCGCTCAACAGCTTGAACAGCGGCCCCAAAATGCGGGGAAAACGCTCGGGTTTGGCCAGGCGGGCAAGCTGGTCGCCGTTCAGCGCGCCGGTTTCTCCAAAGGTGCGCCCGATCTGCTCGAACCGTTCGAACAATTTGCGTGTCATTTGCTCCGGCTGCCCCTGAATGCCCTCAACGCCGCCCTTGACAATGGTTCCCACATAGGGGCAGCCCAGGCGGGCAGCCAGTTTTTGCAGGTAGGCTTCGATAAAGCGCGAATGGGCAGCCTCGGGAAAACCGGACTGCACCACGAACAACACCGGCGGTTTTTGTGAGCGTTCTTTTAAAGGTTCAAGTGCTTCCATAAAGGTTTTAACAATACCGGGCATCGCATCGGTGTACAGCGGGAAGGCGATCACGGCGCATTCGGCTTCGGCGAATTTGGCGGCAAAATCTTCCACCTGCCGGGTGTGAATCAGGTCAAAGTTTTCATAGCTGTTTTGTGGGTTGGCAGCGGTGAAGCCTTGCAGGAACTTGTCCAGCAAAATGGGCGTGTTGCCTTTCTTGCCGCGCGGCGAACCGTTGAACACGGTGAGATGGCGCGGGGGTTGAATGGCGACGCCGCGGGTGGCAACCGGGTGGGCGGGTAGAGCCTTTTTCAACCCGGCGGCATTTTCAATCAGCGTGGCCACCTCGGCCGGTGACTGGGCCGTATCGGCGCAGAAGGTCAGCCGCGATTTCATGTTCAACGCTGTGCGGGCAAACAGGTTTTCCACAAGCTTGCGGTCTTCTGCATCAGTGTCGGCTTCAGGGGCGATGAGCAAACCTGCCATCGGGTAACGGTCGTAACGGCGGGCGTGATGCGCTTCGTCGTTGACAATTTCGAAATAGGGCAGCAGGATGGGGAGGGATCTGTCCATGACGCGTTTCAACACGGCGCTGGGATAGCCCAGTTTGAGCGGCGATGCCCACAGCAAGAAATCGCTTTCGATGATCGCAGGGGGGATCAATCTACCGTCATCGTGATGCACACATTCGCCGGGTGTTTTCAGCCAGCAGTCAAAGCAGCCCACGCAGTAATTCATTTTCATCTCCCGCAGCAGCAGGTGTTTCACCTGGTGCCCGTGCGAAGTGAGGTCTTCTTCCAACTGGTTAATGTATTGATCGAAATCAACGTTGGATGCATTGTCATTACCGTTTAATATGGTTACTTTCATTTCCTTACTCCACATTCAATCGATTGGTGTAATCTTTGTTTTCCAATCGCTCAATCACACTATCCATCCAGCGCAGGGTGGAATGCATGCTTTCAATGCCGCTTTCGAGGGTGAGCAGCCAATAGAAGCGGTCGCGTGGGCTGATGCTTTGAATGCCCGGCACTTCTTTCGCCACGCGGTTGTACAGGTCGTCTGGAATGGAGGCGTAAACTTGCAAAACATTTTGCACCATCTGCCGGCCTGCTCGAAAATATTCCAGAATGTTTTCATCGTCTTGCAGGCCCGCGAAGAACACTTTCACCAGCGGGGCGGAATGGGGCGATTGCATGGGTATGGGGCTGTTCAACCAGCGCAATAGTTCTTCACGCCCGGCGGGGGTGATGGAATACACCTTGCGATCGGGGCGGTTTTCCTGTTCCACAACATCCACGCTGGTCCATTCCTTTTCGGTCAGGCGCGACAGCGTGCGGTAAATCTGGCTCTGGTCGGCTGCCCAAAAATGGCGAATGGAGATGTCAAACACTTTTTTCAGGTCGTAACCTGAAAGCGGGCAGTAGTTTAAAAATCCCAGTATGGCGTGATCCAATGACATGTGTTTTATCCTATATATGTATAATCATATATATGTTTCGTCTTATTATAGGGGGGTATGATAGGTTTGTCAATAGGGAAACAGAGACAAGACCTCACAGGTTCTGATGAAAAACCTGTGAGGTCTATAAATTGTTCGATTTAACGAAAATGTTATAATCACACTATGGAAAAAAGAAAAATCTTCACCTATCTCACACTGGGATTAATGTTTTTGACAATCATTGTGCTGGTGACGCCGCTGCGCGACAAGCTCGCCTGGCGGGTGGAAGCCCTGCGCGTGCGTTTGCAATACATGTTCAACCCGCCGGAAGAGGCGGTGTTTGTGCCGCAGGAGGGCAACCAGCCCACCCTGCCGCCCACCGCCACACCTGAAGCAGCCGTCACGCCGCCCCAGGCGGTGTTCACTGCCACGCCGGCTATGACGCCCACACCCCTGCCCGACCGGGTGGAATTGAAAGGTGTGCGCTACTTTGACCAGCACGGCCTGTGGAACTACTGCGCGCCTTCCAACCTGGCCATGGCGCTGTCTTACTGGGGTTGGACGGGCGACCGCACCGATGTGGGACCGGTGGTCAAGCCCTTTGAAAAAGACAAGAATGTCATGTTGTACGAGCTGGCCGATTATGTGCGCAACAACACCGACCTGAAAGTGGTGGAGCGTTCCGGCGGCACGCTGGAACTGGTTAAAAGCCTGGTCGCCAGCGGCTTCCCGGTGCTGATTGAGAAAGGCACCTACATCCGTGAAACCACCACCGGCAAGGTGAGCTGGATGGGGCATTACAATGTCATCACCGGCTATGACGAGGCTGAGCGCATTTTTATCGTGCAAGATTCATATTACACACCCGATTACCCGATTCAATACGCCACACTGGAAAACGAGTGGCGCGGGTTCAATTTCATGTTCCTGGTGGTTTACCCGGCCGAACAGGAACAGAAGCTGATGGCAGTGCTGGGCGACTATGCCGACGAACAGAAAAGCAACCAGATTGCCGCCGAAATTGCCTCTGAAGAGATTTATCAGCTTAGTGAAGCAGACCAATTCTTTGCCTGGTTTAACCGCGGCACCAGCCTGGTGAGCCTGCAAGATTATTTTGGCGCGGCTGAAGCGTATGATGAGGCTTTCAAGCTGAACATCTCGCTCGACAAAGATACCCGCCCCTGGCGTATCACCTGGTACCAAACCGGCCCGTATTACGCCTATTACTATTCCGGTCGCTACCAGGATGTGGTGGATCTGGCTACCAATACGCTCGATTCGGCGGCGGAGCCTTTCCTGGAAGAGAATTATGTGTGGCGCGCGCGCGCCAACATTGCCCTGGGCAGAACCGGCGATGCTGTCGCCGATTTGTGCCAGAGCCTGGAATACCACCCCGACTTCACTCCCAGTGTTGAAGCGCTGCAAAGCCTGGGTGTGGCTGAATGTCCGACCAAATGAAGATTCTGCACTTTGCCGATGCGCATATCGATATTGCCGCCCATGGGCGGCATGACAACACCAGTGGGCTGCCGCTGCGTGTGCTCGATTTTCTAACAGCCCTCGATACCATCATCGAAGCCGCCGTCCAGGAACGGGTGGACCTGGTGATTTTTGCCGGCGACGCCTATAAGGACCGTACGCCCTCGCCCACTTACCAGCGCGAATGGGGCAAGCGCATCATGCGCCTGTCGCAGGCGCGCATTCCCACCCTGTTGATAGTGGGCAATCACGACCTTTCTCCCGCCCAGGGGCGCGCCAATGCCCTGCAGGAATATGAAACTCTGCAGGTTCCCTATATCCATGTGGCTGGCAAACCTCAATTCTTCCGCAGCGGCGAGCTGGACGGTTTGCCCGTGCAGATCATTGCCCTGCCGTGGGTGTCGCGTTCCGGTCTGTTGGCGCGCACTCAGCAGGAGTCGGCGGCTGCGGCTGATGTGAATGCCGTGCTGGAAGACCGGTTGGGCGACCTGGTTGGTCAATGGCTGGATGAAGCCGACCCACAGACGATCACCCTGCTGGCGGCGCACACCTCGGTGCAGGGAGCTGTGTACGGCGGCGAGCGCAGCGTGATGCTGGGCGGCGACCTGACCCTGCCAGGCAGCGTGGTGCGCGATCCGCGCCTCGACTATGTGGCGCTGGGGCACATCCACAAAGCCCAAAACCTGAATGAGCACGCTCACCCGCCGGTGATTTACCCCGGCTCGATTGAACGGGTCGATTTTGGCGAAGCGCAGGATGAAAAGTATTACGTTATTGCGCAGGTGAAACGCGGCAGCACGCAGGTGGAATGGCGCAAACTGAACGGGCGGCGCTTTATTGACCGCTTTGTGAAACCGCGCACGGCTGACACGCTGCAAAGCGAACTGCTGGCGGCGCTGCCGTCGCAAGCCGACCTGGAAGGGGCAGTGGTGCGCCTGGTGGTCGAATATCCACGCGGTTGGGAAAGCGCGCTGGATGAAAAAGAACTGCGTACCTGCGCCGCGAATGCGTTTGAATTTCATTTCATTCGCCGGCCGCAAATGGAGGCGCGCCTGCGCCTGCCGGAAGACCGCACCATCAGCAGCCTGACGCCGCTGGAAGTGTTGAACCTGTACTGGCAGACCAATAACACCTCTCCAGATGACATCCCGGTTTTGCAGCAGGCGGCTGAAAATTTGTTGCGCGATTCAGACGATTCACTCCAGCCGTTATCCGGTGGAGAAGATATTTCTTAAACCGGGGTAAAGAAAACAATCGATGGAAAATAATGTCACCGCTGAAATTTTAATCATCATTCTTTTGTTGTTAATCAACGGTGTGTTTGCCATGGCTGAAATCGCCCTGGTTTCGGCGCGTAAAGTGCGCTTGCAGCAGTTGGCTGACGACGGCAACGAGGCGGCCAAAATCGCCCTCGAACTGGCCGAGTCGCCCAACCGGCTGCTTTCCACGGTGCAAATTGGCATCACCCTCATCGGCATCTTTTCCGGCGCGCTGGGCGGCGCCGCCCTGGCAAAATACCTGGAACCGGTGTTGGCACAGGTACCCTGGATGGCGCCCTACAGCGGCGGACTGTCGCTGACAATTGTTATCCTGCTCATCACCTATTTCTCACTGTTAATTGGCGAACTGATTCCCAAACGACTGGCGCTGGGCAACCCCGAACGCATTGCCATGACCCTGGCGCGCCCGATGAAAGCGCTGGCCTGGCTGACCTCGCCGGTGGTGCATTTCTTGAGTATTTCCATGGATTTTGGCCTGCGCTTGCTGGGCGTCGAAGCCTCCAATGAACCGGAAGTAACCGAGGAAGAGATCAAAGTGTTGATGCAGCAGGCTACTGATTCGGGCATTTTTGAAGAAGCCGAGCAAAGCATCATGCAGTCGGTGTTTCGCCTGGGCGACCGCCGGGTGGATGCCATTATGACCCCGCACACCGAGATCACCTGGTTGAACCTGGATGACCCGCTGGAAGAAACCCTGCAAAATGTGCTGGAAAGCCACTTCAACCGTTTCCCGGTGGCGCAGGGCAGCCTGGACAATGTGCAGGGGGTGTTGTTCTCGAAGGACCTGCTGGCAGCCCTGGTGAATCGCCAGGATATTGACCTGAAATCCATCCTGAAACCGGCTTTGTTCCTGCCGGAAAGCATGCCGGCCTTGAAAACCCTGGAGGAATTCAAACGCTCCGGAATTTCAGTGGGATTGGTGATCGATGAATACGGCGGCTTGCTGGGCATGGTTACCCCCTTGAATATCCTTGAATCCATTGTGGGCGACATTCGCACGCCGGGGCAAAGTTCAGAACCCGATTTTGTGCAGCGTGAAGATGGTTCGTGGCTGGTGGATGGTTTGATGCAGGTGGATGAATTGAAAGACATGTTGGATATTGACGTGCTGCCCGAAGAAGACCGGGTGGGCTACCAGACATTGGGTGGTTTTGTGATGAGCCAGTTGGGAACCATCCCCGTGGCGGGGCAGCACTTTGAATATAAAGACCTGCGCTTTGAAGTGATGGATATGGATGGCCGGCGGGTGGACAAGGTTTTGGTGTCGCGCCTGGCGCAAGCTGCCCCACTTCCCGCACCGCCGGAGCAGAGTGTATGATCCCCTGGAAATTAAAAATCAATGGTTTTCTCTCGTACGCTGAACCGGTCGAGCTGGACTTTTCGTCCTTCGACCTGGCGTGTATTTCCGGCTCCAACGGGGCGGGCAAGTCGTCGCTGCTGGATGCCATCACCTGGGCTTTGTTTGGCGAGGCGCGCGGCAAGACGGATGATCTGATCAACACCCGCTGCAATAAAGCCGAGGTGGAGTTTGTTTTTGACTATGAAAACCAGCGTTACCGCGTGCTGCGCACCCGCCAGCGCGGAAAAACCGGATCGCTGGATGTGTTCATTTCCAATGGCGACGACAAATGGCGGGTGCTGACCGAAGCCACCATGAGCGATACCCAGCGGCGCATCCGGCAGGAAATCAAGCTGGATTATGACACTTTCACCAATGCATCTTTCTTTTTGCAAGGCAAAGCTGACCAGTTTACCCAGCAAAAAGCTGCCGACCGCAAGCACATTCTGAGCAATGTACTGGGACTGGATGTGTGGGAAGATTATAAAAATCGCGCTGCTGAAAAACGCAAGACCTTTGAGAACGACCTGAAAGGAATTGAAGGTCAACTGGAAGAGATTGACCGCGAGCTGGCGTTGGAGGAACAACACCGCGCCAACCTGGCAGCTTTGCAGGCTGAACTGGCGCAGATTGCGGCGCAGCGCGCCCAAAAAGAGCAGGAATGGGAGCAGCAGCGTCAGTTGGAAAACCAGGTGCAGGAGCAGGGACGCCTGGTGCAGCAGTTGGGCGATCAGGTTGAGGCTGTTCAGCGGCGCCTGGAAGAACGTACTGCGCTGCAAACCAGCCGGCAGGAAGAATGCGCCCGCTATGAAGCGTTGATAGCGCAGGCGGCGCGGGTCGAAGAGGATTATGGAAAGTGGCAGCAGGCGCGCACGGCTGTTGAGACCATGAACCAGGACGCCGCCCGTTTTCACGAATTTGAAAACCGCCTGGCTGAACCGCGCCGTGCCATTGAAGTGGAACGCGCCCGCCTGGAGCAGGAACTGGCCAGCCTGGAGGCGCAGCGCGAACAGGCCGCTGCCTGGCAGGCACAATTGCCTGCATTACAAGAATCGATTGCCAGACTGGCATCTGAAATGCAGGTGGATGCAGCCCAACTGGAGCAGCGCGCCCACCTGGAAGCCGAATTGGAAAAACTGCAAACCACCCAGGTGGATGCCGAAGCTGAAAACCGAAGTTTTCGTGAAGAAAAGAAAAAAATTGAAGCACGCATCAGTCAACTCACAGAGACAACCGGAGAGGTTAGCTGTCCGCTGTGTGGAAAACCGCTGGAAGTTGAAGAGCGAGTCCAGTTAATTGAATCGTTGAATCAAGAAATTGAACATATGCGGGTGCGTTTTTACGCTAATGAAGCTGTTTGCAATGATATTAAATCTCGGCGTGGAGAGATTCAAAATAACCAGCGCCAGTTGCAGCAGTTGGAAAAAACCATCCATGAAAAACAGCGCCGCCTTGACCAACACCAGAACGAATTAGACGGCCTGCAAACCAATCTGCAAAAATGGCAGTCCGACGGGGCAATGCGTTTGGTTGAGGTGCAGCAGCGCCTGGCGAAACAGGAATTCGCCGGCGAAGCGCGCGCCCGGATCGCTCAACTGGAAGCCGAAATGCGCGACCTGGGCTATGATGCCGCTGCTCACCAGGTGCTGCGCGAGCAAGAGCAAACCCTGCGCGCAGCCGAAGAGGAATTTCGCAACCTGGAAAAAGCCCGCGCCAGCCTGGAATCACTGCTGCGTGAATTGCAGCAATTGACGCAGGATGCAGACAAAGCCAGGGCAGAATGGGAAAAACTTGCCGCCGATCACCGCGCTGCACAGGAGAAATACCAGGCTGCCAAAGCCAGCCTGCCGGATGTGATCCAGACCGGGCGCGAGGTGACCAACCTGCGCGAACAGGAGAAAATCAAAGAGCGTGAAGTGGGCGGCGCGCAGCAGTGGGTGCGGTCGCTGGAAACCCAGCGCACCCGGCGGGCTGCGCTGGAAGAAGAGTCCCGCCGTATCAAACGCCAGGTGAATGTGCACCGCACGCTGGAGCGCGCCTTTGGCAAAGACGGCGTGCCCGCACTGCTGATTGAACAGGCTTTGCCCGAAATTGAAGAACAGGCCAACGACCTGCTCGACCGCCTGTCGGTGGGCGGCATGTCGGTGCGCTTTGAAACGCAGAAAGAATACAAAGATAAACACCGTGAAGACAAGCGCGAAACGCTGGATATCCTGATCAGCGACGGGGCAGGCACGCGCGAATATGAAATGTTCTCGGGCGGCGAGGCGTTTCGGGTGAACTTTGCCATTCGCCTGGCGCTGTCGCGCGTGCTGGCGCGGCGGGCCGGCGCCCGCCTGCAAACCCTGGTGATCGATGAGGGCTTTGGCAGCCAGGATGCCGATGGACGCCAGCGGCTGATCGAAGCCATCAACCTGGTCAAGCCCGATTTCGAGAAAATTTTGGTGATTACGCACCTGGAAGAATTGAAAGACTCATTCCCGGCGCGCATTGAGGTGGAGAAGACGCCCAACGGCTCGAAGGTGAAGGTGGTGGCATGATCTCCATACCAGTGAAACTGGGTGTGCAGCAGCGTGTGCTGCCGGCTTACCGCGCTCCATTTTTCGAGGCGCTGGCAGCGGCTTGCCCGCAGGGACTGAGCGTGTTTGCCGGTCAGCCGCGCCCGCAGGAAGCCCTGGGCGAGCAGGCTGTGCTGCAACTGGCGCAAACCTACCCGGCAAAAAATGTGCATTTACTGGGCGGCGCGCTGTATTTTTGTTACCAGTCGAACCTGCTGCAATGGCTCGAGGAGTGGCAGCCTGAGATCTTGATCATGGAAGCCAACCCGCGCTATTTGAGCACCAAACAGGCGGTGAACTGGATGCATGCCAAACGCCGCCCGGTGTTCGGCTGGGGACTGGGCGCCCCGGCGGTCAACGGGCTGTTTGCCAGCCAGCGGCGCAAGCAGCGCAACGCTTTCCTGGCGCAGTTTGACGCCCTGTTGACCTACAGCCAGCGCGGCAAAGAGCAGTATGTGCGCGCCGGTTTTCGCCCCGAGCGTATTTTTGTGGCGCCCAACGCGGCTGCACCAAAGCCGGCGCATGCCCTTCCGCAGCGCCCCGCTGATTACGCGGATGGCAAAGCCACCGTGTTGTTTGTGGGGCGTTTGCAAGAGCGTAAACGCATTGATTACCTGCTGCGCGCCTGCGCCGCCCTGCCCGCTGACCTGCAGCCCAACCTGTCGATTGTGGGCGAAGGCGGCATTCGGGAAGAGCTGGAAAAACTGGCTGCCCGTGTGTACCCGGCAGCCCGTTTCTTTGGTGAAAAGCGCGGGGCTGAGCTGGAGCCGCTGTGGCGCGCCGCCGACCTGTTTGTGCTGCCCGGCACCGGCGGGCTGGCGCTGCAGCAGGCCATGTCGTTTGGGCTGCCGGTGATGGCGGCCGAAGCTGACGGCACGCAAGCTGACCTGGTGCGCCCCCAAAACGGCTGGTTGCTGCCCCCGGGTGACCTGGATGCCCTGACGGCTGCTCTGCAGGATGCCTTGAGCGATGCGGCCCGCCTGCGCAGCATGGGCGCCGAGTCGTACCGCATTGCCAGCGAGGAAGTGAACCTGGAAGCCATGGTGGGCGCCTTTGCGCGCGCCGTGGAGGTGGTGTGGTGAGGAGGCTGCCGTGCATGTGATGATCGTGGCCGACGGGCGCAGTCCGATTGCGCGCCGCTGGATACAAACCCTGCAGGCGCTCAACCACCGTGTGACGCTGGTTTCCACCTATGCCTGCGAGGAACTGCCCGGTGTCGAAGCGCAGCATGTGCTGCCGGTGGCATTTGCCGGCATGTCTGGCAGCCAGGTGCGCGCGCCCGGCAAAAGCCAGTCGTCGGCGCGCAAAGCGGTCAGCCGCTACCGCGACATTTTGCAAACCTGGCGTTACCGCCTGGCGCCCTTTACTCTGCCGGGGTATGGCAAACAATTGCAGGCATTGGTCAAAGCTGCACAGCCCGACCTGGTGCATGCCCTGCGCATACCCTTTGAAGGCATGCTGGCTTCCTACACGCCCGAAGACACGCCGTTGGCGGTGTCGATCTGGGGCAATGATTTGACCCTGCACGCGCACGGCTCGCGGCGCATGGCTGACTGGACGCGCCGCACCCTGCAGCGCGCCAACGGCCTGCACGCCGATGCCCAGCGCGACCTGCGCCTGGCACAGCAGTGGGGGCTGCGTCCCAACACGCCCACCCTCGAAGCGCCCGGCTCCGGCGGGGTGGACATTGCTGAAATTAACCGTGCGGATGAACACCGACCGCTGCCTGTGCTGGGGTTTGTGCCAACAGACCGGCCGCTGGTGGTTAACCCGCGCGGTTTTCGCCCGGGCAGTGTGCGCAATGATGTGTTCTTTCAGGCCATTCCACTGGTGCTGCAGCGCATGCCCAATGCCCTGTTTGCCTGCGCAGGCATGCAGGGACAGGAAGAAGCCCTGGAATGGGTGCAGCGGCTGCACATTGAAAGCCATGTGGTGCTGATGCCGTACCTGAGCCAGACGCAGTTATGGAATTTATATCACCGTGCGCCGGTGATGGTTTCCATCAGCTCGCACGACGGCACACCCAATTCACTGCTGGAGGCTATGGCGGCGGGTTGTTTCCCGATTGCGGGGGATATTGAATCACTGCGCGAGTGGATTACGCCCGGCATTAACGGGCTGCTGGTGGAACCCACCAAACCCCAGGGACTGGCTGAGGCGCTGCTTTTGGCGTTGAACACGCCCGTTCTGCGGCAGCAGGCTGCCGAAATCAACCTGCAGCTTGTGCGCCAGCGGGCTGACGTTTTGCTGGTGCGTTCACAGATCGAGGTTTTTTACCAGCGGTTGGTAAATTAGCGTGAGTTCGGGATTATTAATGAGATGCCATTACGAGTGAGCGCAGCGAGCGAAGCAATCTCAATTTTTGGGGCTTACGATGAGATTGCTTCGTCGTTTGAAATAGGAAAAGCGCTATTTCAACCTCCTTGCAAAGACAAATCATCTGGTTACAAACTGGCCACAAATCAGCTCAATTATTAAAAATCCCCGAAAAATCTTTCCAGTAGAGGCAAGATTTCTCCTTGCGCCTGCGGCGCCTGTTAAAATGACAACTGATCCGCGATTCCGTTACAATTACAACCTGTCAATTTCTCGCAGAAATACTTCCACCACCTGTGGGTCAAACATTGTGCCAGAATGTTCCAGGATGTACTGGCGGGTTTCTTCGACCGGCCAGGCATTTCGATAGGGGCGGTCAGAACGCAGGGCGTCCCACACGTCGATCACGGCAAATATGCGCGCCGACAGCGGAATTTCAGCGCCTTTTAACCCGCGCGGGTAACCTGAACCATCCCAGCGTTCGTGATGGCAGTACGGAATATCCAGAGACTGCTGCAGGTAGGGAATGGGGGCCAGCATTTCATAGGCAAGCTGCGGGTGCTGGCGCATGATCACCCATTCATCATCAGTCAGGGGGCCTGGTTTGAGCAAGATGTTATCGGGAACGCCAATTTTGCCGATATCGTGCAGCAAGGCGCCCCGGCGCAGGTGCACACTTTCGCTCTCCGGTATGCCCAGCACACGTCCCAGCCGCATGGTCAATTCAGTGACGCGCAGGGTGTGGCCTTCCGTCTCCTTGTCGCGCAAATCCATGGCATGCGACCAGCCTTCAATGGTGGCATCATACGCCAGGGCCAGTTCCATGTTGGAACGCTGCAAGCCTTCAAACATCTGGGCGTTGTCAATGGCAATCGCGGTTTGTTCTGCCAGGGTGTTCAGGAAGTTTAACCATTCATTGTTTATGGGTGAACTGGCATCAGCCCCGGGCAATGCTGAGCGGTGCATAATTTCGAGCACACCTTTCACCTGGCCTTTGGCAATCAGCGGCACAGCAATGTGTGAAACGAAACCTTCATCGGCAAATGACGGGCAGTTTTTTACATCTATGGCTTTTTCCAGGTTCACTGTGCGCAAAATGCGGCGGTTGAGGGCGGCTTTTCCTGAGAGACCTTCGCCCATACGCAGGTTGGTGCGCTCGATGCCGCGCCGGCGAAAACCGCGCGAGGCGGCATATTCCAGCGTGTGCAGGTGTGGATTGAAAAGCAGCACATCGGCTGCATCGACCCCCAACTGCCTGGTGATTTTTTCGAGCACAACCGTAAGCGTCAGGTTAAGGTCGAGACTGGTGGTGATTGCCCCGGCCACTGATTGGAGCGCCTGAAGTTGTTCCATATGACGCAGGGTTTCATTGTGCATGCGCACACGCTGCAGCGCCACGCCTGCCATTTCAACCATTGAGTTAATCAGCCGCATATCTTCATCGGAGATTTTGCGCGGCAATTGAACCGAGACATACAGCACACCCACAATCTGGTCGGCAATACGGATGGGAATGCCGGCTCCGCCCCACCCGGCAAGCAGTTTTCCACTTAGCGGTTCTTTTGCAATGGGATCAGAGGAAATTTCAGTAGTGATGTGCGTTTGACCGTTGGTAAACACATTGCCAATGATGCCTTCGCCGGGCGTGATGGCGGTTTCTTCAATTGAGGTCAACCAACCGCGCGCCACCACCCGCTTCAGGCGTTGAATAGCTGGATCAAACAGCCAGATATCGCCGGAGTTAGTTTTGAGTGCGTTTAGAGTCTGATCCAGCAAAATGGGCAGGAACTCTTCAGTGGTCTGGGCGCTGCGCAGTGCGCTGGACGCCTGGTAGAGCGCTTCCAGTTCGGTCAGGTGGCGCTCCAGGTCTTCCTGGGCGCGGATGCGATCGGTGATATCTGCGTTAACCACAATGGCGCCTTCAACCGCTTTGTTTTCATCCAAAAGCGGCGCGGTCGAGTTGAGTACGATGCGTTTCTTGCCGTCAAACCCGTCGATCTCCAGGAGTTCATCGATGATGGTGACGCCTTCCCGAATTGAATGTGCCAATGCCCAATCATCGGGGGCAATTTCCTCTCCCGAAGGCAATCGCCGGGCATTGAAAACGCCGTATTCCTCAAATCCAACCAGCGGCTCAGCGCCCCAGATTTCCTTTCCCCTGGGATTGGCGCGCAAGAGTTTTCCGTTATTGTCGGCAATCCAAACACCAACCGGCAGGATTTCGAACACCTTGCTCATCAGTGTGTCAGACCGTTTTAATTCCTTCTCTGCTTGCCGGCGGGCGGTGATGTCTTGCAGGATGATCAGGGATGCCGGGCGGTCTTTATAGGTTAATGGAACAGACATCGACTCGGTGATGATAATTCTTCCATCTTTGTGCAGCATTTTTACTTCTGCCAGGGGGTTGGAAAAACCGGCTTCGTTGTTGTGGATGCGTTCCATGACCAGGTTCAATGAATCGGGATGCACGGTCTCTTTAACCGGTATGTTAATAAAACTTTCCAGATTTTCAAAACCCAACAGGTTGAGTCCCGCAGGGTTGGCAAAGTGGTAATGACCGCCCTGCTGCACCAGGATGGCATTGGGTGATGTGTCAATCAAGAGGCGATAGCGTTTCTCGCTTTCGCGCAGCGCTTCTTCCATCTGGTAACGTCCGGTGATGTTTTTAAAGGAAATTAAGATGCATGTTTCGTTATTTACCTCTATTAAAGTGGATGAAATCAAGCCGTACAAAACCTGACCATCTTTGGTTAAGAATTGTGATTCGAAATTCCGGACAGAACCCTTTTCCTGCAACTGCCTGACAAACCGTTTGCGCTCTTCAACATTTGCCCATACGTTCAGTTCAATAGACGATTTCCCCCGCACTTCCCTTTCTTCCTCATAGCCAAAAGTGTCGAGGAAACCCTGGTTGAGTTCCAGGAAGGTGCCGTCTGAAAGGCGCGTGATGCTGATGGGATCGGGACTGGTCTGGAAAACCTTGCGAAATCTTTCTTCACTAAGCCTGATGAGTTCTTCGGCGTGTTTCTTCTCGGTGATATCGAGTTTGGTGATGATGATTTTGGAGAAATCCTGTTCGTGGCCGGGAACAACCGACCAATTGATATTAAGAATGATCGGTTTTTCATCAAGGGTCTGATTGGTCACTTCAATATCCCAGTGTATAAATCCCTGCGATAACCTGGTCAATATTTCAATGAATTCATCTGAAGGCTGGTTGGCATAGATTTTGGGAATATTGTTGATTAACTCATCTTTGCTGGATGCGTGTACCATCTTCAGAACAGCCTGGTTCACATCCAAAACCTTAATTGCAAGCTGGCATTCCAAAACTATTTCTGGATGTTCGGAAAAATATGAATGAAAATCAGTAATTCCAGCTTGTTTCAGTCTATCCAAAATTTTTTTGACCCCTGAAAAATCTTCCTCCCACATGGCAACCGGTGAATCTTCAAACAGGCTGCGATAGCGCTCTTCACTTTCGCGCAGAATTTGCTCAGCTTTTCTGCGGGCAGTGATATCGCGTGAAACTCCCAGGATGGTTAATTCATCGTTTTCATTCTTGACAAAACGGGTCACCACCTCGGTCCACACGGTTGAACCATCTTTGCAGGTTTGTTCCAATTCATCGACATAAATATTTTTGTCATCGCCGTTTGTTAAAACATGCCGGCTTCTTTCAGAAATTTCTGTTTGCACCCACTCCAGAGATTCAGGTGTCATCACCTGTTCGAGACTCTGGTTCTGCACTTCCTTCACGGTGTAACCGCGTAATTGCTCAACCGAGGGGCTCATATAATCCCATTTTCCAGTATCCAGGTTGAGCACCCACAGCACGTCAGAGATGTTGTTGGCAAGAAAATAGAATTGTTCCTGGCTGGTGCGCAGGGCTTCTTCAGCCTGTTTACGTTCGGCAATAAAGCGGGCTTGCTGCATATTTTGATAGGCGGTGTTGGAAAGCTGGCTGGCAATCGTGAACAATGTTTGCGCAATTTGTTCAAATTTCTCGCGCGACATGGAGGGCACTTCCCGAAATGCCTCTATTACCTGTGTTTCATCGGCGCCAATTTCACGGGCATAGGCGCGCATTTGCTCTTCGCTTTGCGTTTCATCGCGCACTTGCCCGATTAACCAGTTGGCAACATGACGCCCGCCAACAGTGATACTGGTTCCCGCATCCCACAGACCACCGCTCAGGCAGGGATGGACATAAGGGCCTTCAGGATGGTAGGCTCCAATAATGGAATCTGAATAATAGCAATTCTTTAATCCCTTCTCAGTCTTTCGGATGATGTTTTCACATAAATGACAGAAATGACTGGGCTGGGTGATGGGGGAGCCGTCGGGGTATGTGATGATGGAAGCCACGCCGGTTGCAGCGGCAAACTGGTCTTGCAGGCGCTGGATTTCTTCCAGGTTGAACAGATCTTCAAACTCGAGCGGACCTGATTCGTCCAGCGGTCGTGTGAGGGCGATCACTCTTTTTTCAAGGGCTTCTTCAATTCGTTTGCGGTCGGTGATGTCTTGAATGACGCCAAACACCACCCGCCTTTGGGAGTCATATTCGGCAACAGAGTGCATGTCGCGGATTTCACCGTTGTCAGGACGGCGGATTTTAAACTCGTAATCATAGGGCACATTTTCATTAATCAACCGCAGCATGGCGGCATCTAACCAGGGACGTTCCTCGGGCAGGGGAATTAGCTTGACTGTCTCAATGTTCCAATCCTTGTCTTCAAGGCCATAAACCTGGCGTGCGCCTTCAGAGGCATACACTTGACGCGAAACCAGGTCGAACTCCCAGTTGCCCGTATGCGAAACCAGTTCGGCTCGCAGCAGGCGGTTGCGGTTGACTTCCAGTGCGGCTTCATTGCGTTTTCGGTCGGTAATGTCCAGGATGGTGATGGTAATCCCGGCAGACCGGTCATCGGGTTTTAACAGGGCTGCGTTAAGCAAAATGTTGATTATGGAACCGTCTTTGCGCTGCCAGCGGGTTTCCACGGCGCCCACACCGTGTTCATCAATCTGATGATATAGCTCGCTGCCGACATAATTAAAATCATCTTCGGTTGGATACAGGATGCGGGCAGGCTGATTTACGATCTCTTCATGTGAATAGCCTAAAATTTCACAGAAGAAGGCATTTGCTTCTTTGACAATGCGGTTGACGGCCAGGCCAATGCCAACCGGTGCGGCGCGGAAGATGCTGTTCAACTCTTCTTCACGGGCCTGGATGGCGGCAATCATTTCTTTACGTTCGGTGATGTCGCCGGCCACGCCAGCCAGGCGAATGACCGTCCCCTGTTCATCCTTCACGGGGTAGGTGGCGGAGCGAACCCAGCGCTGACTGCCATCGGGCTGGACGATGCGAAACTCTTCGTAAAAATAGCCGGTTATATTTGCTGCAAGCTGTGCTTGCCTGACGCGCTCTCTGTCATCGGGGTGAATGCTGTCAATGAAGGATTGCGGATTATCCAGAAGGCTCTGACAGGAACGTCCCCAAATTTTTTCGTATGCCGGATTTATATAAATAATTTGCTTGTTCTGGATGTCGCGCAGCCAGAATACTTCCTGGATGTTATCGGTCAGATGGTGAAAATTTTTTTCATTATTTCTTAATAAGCTTTGCGAACGTATGCGCGAAAGCGCGAGAAAACATTGTTGGATAAATGATTCAATCAGAGACACATTGATGTGAGCGTCAGGATTGCTGACAAACAGGTTCAATGAACCAAAAAATTGTCCCTGGCTGGCAATGCCAATGGTATAGATTTTCCTAATCGACCACATCTTTTCGAGGGCTTTTGCCACCGGGCGGGGAATTTCAGACGCGCCAAATTCTTCCAGTCCCCCGGAAAATTCTTCCAAACACGGGCGGGAGAGAATGTCGTGATAAAGTTTAATAATCTTGAAGTTTTTTGTGAATACGTCGAATCCAATTTTGGTAAGCGCTTTGCTGATTTTTGATTGATCCAACCCGTGAACATCCCTGAGGCGTAATGTTTTT
>CAZOKH010000059.1:0-22789 GCA_964580315.1 uncultured Anaerolineaceae bacterium
CGGGCGGCCAGCAGCAGTTGGTTTCGGTGGCGCGCGCCATGATCCGCCAGCCCAATGTTTTCCTGTTGGATGAACCATTCTCGCACAGCGACGCCTCACAGCGGGTGATCATCCGCACCGAGATCAAGCGGCTGGTAAATAAAACGCACACCACCACCATCCTGGTGACCCATGACCAGCACGAAGCCGTTGCCATGGCTGACCGCATTATGGTGATGAACTTTGCCGAGGTGCAGCAGGTGGGCACGGCGGCTGACCTTTTCCACAAGCCGGCCAATATGTTTGTGGCGGGCTTTGTGGGTGAACCGGCGATTAACTTTATCAAATGCAAATATTCCAAGGCCAGTGAGCAGGTATCTCTGGTGTGCAGTGAAATGCTGGGCTGTTTTCCCATTGGCCCGCAAGCGGCTCAAGCCATTGAGGCGGCCGGTGTGGATGAGGTGATGGTTGGCATTCGTCCGCAAGAATTTAAAGTCACAACCAGTGACAAAGGATACATTCAGGGATCGGTTTCGTTCTTCGAGTTCCTGGGCGAAGAAGGTCATTTGATTGTTGAATCGAATAACGGCCAGGTGACAGCGGTAACAGATCCGTATCTCGATGTGAAGGAAGGCGACAAAGTTGGTTTGATTGTCGAACGTTCCGAAATTTTTGTGTTCGACCCAAAAACAGAAAAAGCAATCTGCCACGGGGTTTAAGGAAACCCGCAAAAATTCTTCATATTTTGGAAATTGGAGCCAATGGGAGGCGCAATGAGCAGACAAGATCGCTATATTATGAATTTTGATGTTGGGACCGGCAGTGGGCGTTGTATTCTGTTTGACCTGGATGGAAAACAGGTGGCGGTTGCTCAACGTGAGTGGCTGCCAAAATCAGACCCAAAATATCCTGGCTCGCAAGATTTTGACACCGATGAAGCCTGGAAATTGCTGAAAGAATGTTCCAACGAGGTACTGGCAAAATCCGGCATATCCAACGACAAGGTTGTGGCGGCCACCTCCACAGCCATGCGCGAAGGCATGGTGCTTTATAACAAAGAGAAAAAAGTAATCTGGGCGTGCCCGAACGTGGATGCGCGAGCCTCTGAAGAAGTTGTGGAAATGCTAAAGCTAAATCTGGCTGAACCAATTTACAACATTGGTGGAGACTGGCTGAACATTATCAGCCCCGGGCGTTTCTGGTGGATAAAAAAGAAGAAACCAGAAATCTATGAACAGATTGCCCACATGAACATGCTCAGTGACTGGGTCTTGTTTGAATTGTCTGGTGAACTGGTTACTGATCCTTCCATTGGATCGAGCTCGGGCATGTTTGATTTGACCACACGCAAGTGGTCAGAGAAAATTGTAGAAATTGCCGACCTGCCGCGCGGAATCTATACCCCGGTGTATGAATGCGGCACGCCAATTGGAAAAATCACTGCCAAAGCTGCCGCAGAAACCGGATTGCGTGAAGGCACCATGGTTGTTACGGGCGGCGCCGACACTCAACTGGCATTGGTGGGCGCCGGGGCGGTCAAGCCGCATATGTACGCTGTTTGTGCGGGCACTTTCTGGCAGACCGCCGTGGTGGACGACCAGGCTCATTATGATCCGCAATACCGCCTGCGCACACTGTGTCATGTGGTGCCGGGGCAGTGGATGACGGAAGGTATCGGTTTCTATCACGGGTTTGTCATGCGCTGGTTCCGTGATGGTTTTTGCCAGGAAGAGAAACGCATCGCCAGAGAAACCGGCCAGGATGCTTATTCGCTGATGGAAGAGCTGGCCAAAGATATACCGGCTGGCTCGAACGGCGTGATGCCCATTTTTGCCGATGTGATGAATTGCAAACGCTGGGTGCACGCTTCGCCTTCACTGATGGGGTTTGATGTGCTGGCTCCCGAAAAAACCGGCAAAGCGGCCTGCATTCGCGCCGTTGAAGAAAGCGCGGCTTATGTCACCCGCGGCCACATTGAGATCTTAGCCGAGTTGATCGGCGAAGCGCCCCGTGAGGCAATTTTGGTGGGCGGTTCCTCCAAAGGACAACTCTGGCCGCAAATCATATCCAGCGTTCTGGGCGTTCCGCTGCACATTCCGGTGGTTAAAGAGTCAACCTCATTGGGCGCGGCCGTGTGCGCCATGATTGCCCTGGGCGAGGTGAAAAATTGGTATGAGGCCACTGAACGCGTTGTTCACTGGGAACGCACAGTCGAACCCAACCAGGCTGATCATAAAGTTTACAACGATGTCTATGCTCGTTGGCGGGAAATTTATCCCTCTGTCTTAAAAATATCTGACGATGGTTTGTTGCCCTCATTATGGCGAGCGCCAGGTGTATAATTACTCACGCGTTTGCGGGGAAGCAGGTTAATGGTTATGTTAGAAAAATTACGAGAAATTGTATGTGATTGTAATAAGGAACTGCCCCGATATGGGCTGGTTGTGATGACCAGCGGCAATGTCAGCGGTCGAGACCCAGAAACGGGTTATGTGGTGATTAAACCCAGCGGATACAGTTATGATCTGTTAAAACCCTCTGACATGCTCGTGGTGGATTTGGAAGGTAATATCATTGAAGGGCAGTTGAACCCATCTGTCGATACCGAAACGCATCTTTACATTTATCGTCACCGCCCCGATGTGGGGGGTATCGTTCACACCCATTCCACCTATTGTTCAACATTTGCGGCGCTCGGGCAACCGATTCCGCCCTGTTTGACGGCAATTTCCATGCTGGGCGGCGAAATTCCGCTGGGAAAATTTGTGCCCATCGGCGGGAGGGAGATTGGCGAAGAGATTGTCGCCTCAATTGGTAATAAACTTGCCATCATCATGCAAAATCACGGTGTTTTCACCATCGGGAAAGATGCTCCGCAGGCAACCAAGATGGCAATTGAGGTGGAAGAAATAGCCAAGATCACCTATCTGGCTCTACTTCGCGGGCAACCTAAAGTATTGAGTGAGGAGGATTTGTTAAAGACACAAAGTCTTTATCAGAACGAATACGGACAGGACTAAGCATTTCGATTTGTTGATAATTTGATAGATCACCGGGCAAAAAGCTGACCGGTGATCTATCAGTAGATTTTTAATGGAATGGAGTAATTTATGCCGACTCATGTAACAGATGTACAAGCTGAATTTAAGCTGGATGACAAGATTAAACACCAGCTACTCAAGCAGTTACCCAAGGAGAAACTCCGTTGGATGCTTGAGAAAATGATTTTAACCCGATATTTTGAAGAGAATGCCGAAGCGCTCTATATTCGCGGGTTGGTTCACGGAACCATGCATCTCTCCATCGGGATGGAAGCCTCGCCCGTTGGCAGCATTGCTGCCATTAAGGACGATGACTATATTATCCACCATCACCGCGGGCACGGGCACACCATTGCCAAAGGCGCCAACCTGACCCTGATGATGGCAGAGTTTCTGGGCAAAGAGCCCGGCTATTGCCACGGCCGCGGCGGTTCCATGCACATTGCCGATATCCCCGGGCGCAACCTGGGCGCCACTGGCATTGTTGGCGGTGGCATTCCCACGTCTGTGGGCATTGGGCTGGCGTTGAAATTGCACAAGTCCCCCGAAATTCTGTTGAGTTTCTTTGGAGACGGAGCATCCAACGAGGGCGCTTTCCATGAATCGTTGAACATGGCATCCATTTGGGATTTGCCCATGGTGTTCATTTGCGACAACAACCAGTATGGTATGTCCATGTCGGTTGATCGATCGATGAAAATTAAACACATTTCTCAACGCGCCTGCGCCTATGACATTCCCGGCGTGACCGTTGATGGCAACGATGTGCTGGCAGTGTATCATCACATTTCGCAGGCAGTGCACCGCGCCCGCGGCGGCGGCGGCCCCAGCCTGATTGAAAACCTGACCTACCGCTGGCGCGGACATTCCAAATCGGACCGCAACCTGTACCGCACCCAGGAAGAAATTCAAGAATGGCAGCAGTTTGATCCGATTGTTCGTTTTTCGAAAACGTTGTTGGAAGAAAAATTATTCAACCAGGATGAAATTGATGCCCTGGACAAAGAGTGCAAAGAACGAATTAATAAAGCAGCAGAAGAGGCCATTCAGATGCCCGAACCCTCTCCTGAAAATATTGAAGCAGAGGTATATGCGCCATGAGTACCGAAGAAAGCAAGCGCGAAATTACATATTTAGAAGCAGTACGCGAAGCCATGTCGCAAGAAATGCGGCGAGACCCCGAAGTGTTTCTTATTGGTGAAGATGTGGGTGTGTATGGCGGCGCGTTTGGTGTGAGCAAAGGCATGCTGGAAGAGTTTGGCGAGTGGCGAGTGATTGACACCCCCATTTCTGAAATGGCTATCGCCGGCGCAACCACTGGCTCAGCCATGATGGGCATGCGTCCAATCATGGAGATCATGTTCATGGACTTTGTGACCATTGCCATGGACCAACTGGTGAACCAGGCAGCCAAAATGCGTTTCATGTTTGGCGGCAAGGTCAGTTTGCCGTTTGTGGTGCGCGCCCCGGCAGGGTCTGGTACCGGCGCGGCTGCCCAGCATTGCGGTTCACTGGAAGCCTGGTTTATCTCAACACCCGGTATCAAAGTAGTGGCGCCTTCCACAGCATATGATGCCAAAGGATTGTTGCTTAGCTCCATCCGCGACAACAACCCTGTCATGTTCATGGAACACAAATTGCTCTATCGCACCAAGGGAATGGTACCGGAAGATTTGTATGAAATTCCGCTGGGCAAAGCCAAAGTCACCCGCGAGGGCAAAGACCTGACCATCATTGCTTATTCCATCATGGCAGCGCGCGCCCTTGAAGCGGCTGAACAGCTTGCCCAGGAAGGCATTGATGTGGAGGTGGTTGACCTGCGCACCCTGAAACCGCTGGATGTGGATACCATTGTTGAATCAGTCAGCAAAACCGGGCGCGCCCTGGTGGTTCACGAGGCGCCTATCACCGGCGGCTTTGGCGGTGAAATTGTGGCGCGCATTGCAGCCAGCGAAGCTTTCGACCGGCTGGATGCCCCCATCATGCGCCTGGCTGGTAAAGATACTCCCATCCCCTATAACCGTATTCTCGAACGCGCAACCGTCCCTCAAGTTGAAGACATTGTTGCCAAAGCGCGTGAACTGGCGACAGAAGGGAAATAAGCAACCATGGCTACTGAGATAATCATGCCTAAAGTGGATATGGTCATGGAGACCGGCACCTTCATGGAGTGGAAGAAAAATGAAGGCGATACCGTGACTAAAGGCGAACCGCTGTTTGTGATAATGACGGATAAGGCCGCCATCGAAGCAGAAGCGCCTGAGAGCGGTATTCTGGCAGGTATCACTGCTAAGCCGGATGATGTGATCCCGGTGACCACCGTGATTGGCTATATCCTGGCTCCGGGAGAATCTCTTCCTGAAAAAGCCGCGGCCCCGGCAGCCGCCGCCCCGGCAGAAGCCAAACCTGAAGCGCCTGCGGCAGCTGCTGCAGCCAAACCGGCAACTGCCGCACCGGCTGGTGACCTCAGCCAGGTTCGTGCCACCCCCCTGGCGCGCACGGTAGCCCGCGAAATGAATGTTGACTTGACCCAGGTTCCCGGTCGCGGTCCGCGCGGCCGTGTGCACAAAGCCGATGTGCTGGAATTTGCCGCCAGTCACAAGGCTGCCCCGGCAATGGTAAGCGTGGGCGCCCCGGCGGCCAATGTGGCCGTGCCGCTGCCCGACGCGCGCATTCGACAGCGCATTTCGCTGAAGGGACCGCGCTCCATCATTGCCCAGCGCCTGTCTTATAGCTGGAGCAGTATTCCACACATCTATGAAACCCTGAGTGTGGATATGAGCGAAGTGGTGCGCCTGCGCGAAAAAGTGACTCCGGCAATTGCAAACGCCACCGGCCAAAAAGTGTCTTACACCGCCATTCTGGCACATGCTGTGGCGCGCATTCTTTCCAATCACCCTGCTTTGAACAGTTCATTCAACGGTGATGAAATCATTCAATGGGAAGATGTTCACCTGGGGTTGGCAACCAGCCTGGAAGATTACCTGATTGTGCCGGTGATTCGCGAAGCCCAGAGCAAAAACCTGCAATCGGTTGTGGTTGAAATGGCCCGCTTGCTGGAAGCCGCCCGCGCCAAGCGTTTGCAGCCCAACGAGATGAGCGGCAGCACTTTCACCATCACCAACCTGGGCATGTTCGGCATCGAGCAGTTCACCGCCATCATCAACCCGCCCGAAAGCGCCATCCTGGCTGTGGGCAAAATGATGGATACCCCGGTGGCTGTGGATGGGCAGGTTGTGGTGCGCCCGATGATGACCCTGACGCTGGCGGTAGATCACCGCGTGAGCGACGGCGCTGCTGCGGCGAAATTCCTGGTGGAACTCAAAAACACCCTGGAGAACCCATATTTGCTGTTGTAGTAACACAGAATCAAGCGCTTTAATGGTAAAAACAATAAGGACGGGTATTTTTTCCCGTCCTTGTTTTTCTTGTTGCCCGAAGCGCAATCGATTACAATGGCGCAACGATGGAAGGAGAAACATGAGTCGTCTGGTTTTGCTGCGGCACGGTGAGAGCCTGTGGAATAAAGAAAACCGTTTTACCGGTTGGACGGATGTGCCTTTGACTGCAAGGGGAGTAGATGAGGCGCACCGTGCGGGGAGGCAACTGGCGCGGGAGGGCTTTCGATTCGACTGCGCCCATACATCGGTGCTCAGGCGGGCAATTGATACCCTGTGGATTGTGCTGGATGAACTGGACCAGTTATGGCTGCCCACATACAACGACTATCGTTTAAATGAACGCCATTACGGCGCCCTGCAGGGATTGAACAAGGAAGAAACAGCGGCATTAATTGGCAAAAAACAGGTTTTTCAGTGGCGGCGCACTTATACAGGTTGTCCTCCGCTCCTGGAAGAGAATGATCCGCGGCATCCCCGTTTTGACATTCGCTATAGGGGTCTCGATCCGCGCTTGCTTCCGGCGGGTGAATCGCTGCTGCAAACCTATGAGAGAATGCTGCCCTGGTGGAAAAATGCGGCCATCCCGGTTTTGCAACAATACCAGGATTTGCTGGTTGTGGCTCACAGCAACAGCCTGCGGGCGTTGATGAAACAGTTGGACGGCGTGTCAGATGCCGACTTTCCCAGGCTGGTTGTACCGACTGGTGTGCCGATTCTGTATGAGATTGACGGAGAAACCATGCGGATTGTGGAAAAACGCGAACTGGCGGTTTAATCTGCGGGTGGAGCCGACAACGCGGTTTGCAGGCAGGCCAGCCAGGCTTGCTGGTCGGCGCTTGAGGTTGGCAGGGTGGCAACAATGGGCTGCCGAAGCGCGCCCTCAGCCAGGTCAGTAATGGGCACAATTTTCACTGACGGTTCAGCCCAGCGCGAAGGAATAAAACCAAACGCGTTTTCATTGGTTGAGACGGCTTCGAGCATGGCCTGCGGGCCCGGCGCGAGGCGGGCATTGGCGGGCAAGGTGCTGCTGTTGCCCAGGGCTGACCTGAGCCATGCCTGGGCTTCATCGGCGGGTGGATATACCCACAGGTCCAGCGCGACCTCGTCAGCTTCTTTTATTTCGGGGATGAGCTTGTTCCAGGTGCGGGTTTTGCCTGCCAGAATGGATCGCACCTGGGTGGTGGTGAGAGATGCCACTGAATTCTCCGGATGGGCAATCATCACCCATTCATCCCATCCCAGCGTGTACATATACTCATTAACGTCTTGCGGGTTTCCCCAAACCAGGCTGATATCCGATTGACTGTCAGCCAGCATGGAAAATGGTGCTTCCTGAAGGTCAAGGGTGGTTTCCGGAAAACGGATCAGGCAATCACTCATAGCGTCTCCCAGCCAGGCGAGGTTGATGTCGCGGGCCACCCGCCAGGTTTGGGGTGTTGGTACAACAGCCGAGGATTGCGGCTGGCAAGCCGCCAGGAGGATGAGACTGAAAAGCACGCCCGAGAGCGTTTTTTTATCCAGCATAGGTTAAATATAACACCAGCGATCCCATCAGAAAACAGTAGATGGCAAAAATGTTCATGGAATGGTTCTTAAGAAAATTGAGCAGCCAGCGAATGACAAAATAGCCGCTGATGGCTGCTGAAATGAAACCAATGAAGATGGGGGGTAAAAGACTTGCGTAATGCGGTGTTACGGTTAAGCCTGCTGCTGAAAAAACACCGGCTCCCAGCATAATTGGAAGCGACATAAGAAAGGAAAAACGGGCTGCATCGGTGCGTTTAAAGTCGCGCAACATGCAGCCGGTTATCGTTGCGCCTGAGCGTGAAATTCCAGGAAAAACTGAAACGGCCTGGAAGAGGCCGATGATCAGGGCATCCAGCCAGGTCATTTTGGCAAGCCGGCGTTGACGTTTGCCAATCAATTCACTCGCCAGAAGCAAAACGGCGGTAATGAGAAGAAACCCGCCAGTGACGCCGGGGCTTTGAAATGCGTCTTCAACATAGTGATTCACAACGAATCCAAAAAGTGCGGCTGGAATGGTTGCCAGAATGAGGAGCCAGCTCATGCGCGATTGAATGGAACCAAAAGGATCACGGTTTTTAATGCCCTGAAAGAAACCGGCTATCAAGGCGCCAAGGTCTTTATGGAAATAGGCAATCACTGCAATCACGGTTCCCATTTGAATTAGAACGCCGAAAGGAAACACCAGTTCAGGGTCAATGGACCAACCCAATAAATAGGGCGTTATCACCAGGTGAGCAGAGCTTGAGATGGGAAGAAACTCGGTAATTCCCTGGATGATGCCTAAAATGATTGCTTGAATGAAATTCATTGATTCACCGGTAATCAGGATGGAGTGATTTGCTGCAAGTATTGCTGTGCAAAATCGGTGTAGTGGTTTTCGATGATGGCCTGGCGGGCGCTGCGCGCCAGTTGCAGCAGCAGGTAAATGTTGTGAATGGAAATCAGCGTGGCCGCCAGCATCTCTTTGGAAATGATGAGGTGGCGCAAATAGGCGCGTGAAAAATGCTGGCAAGTGTAGCAGCCGCAATTCTCTTCAATGGGGCGGTGATCGGCGGCATGGCAGGCGTTGACCAGGTTCATGCGCCCGGTGCTGGTGAGGGCGGCGCCGTGGCGCGCCAGCCGGGTGGGCAGCACACAGTCGAAGATATCAATGCCGCGCAAAATGCCGTTCACCAGGTCTTCGGGGGCGCCCACGCCCATCAGGTAGCGCGGTTTATCGGGCGGCAGGACGGCGTTCACTTCTTCAATCATGGCGTGCATTTCGGGTTTGGTTTCACCCACTGACAGGCCGCCAATGGCGTGACCGGGCAATCCCAGTGAGGCGATAAATTCGGCTGATTGGCGGCGCAAGTCGGGAAAAATGCCGCCCTGCACAATGCCAAATAAAGCCTGATCGGGACGGGTTTTGGCTTTGATGCAGCGTTCTGCCCAGTTGTGGGTGCGCTGCATGGCGCGCTGGCTGTATTCCCTGTCATAGGGAGGGGCACATTCATCGAAAGCCATGATGATGTCGGCGCCCAGCTTCTCCTGCACCTGGATCGATTTTTCGGGTGTGAGGCGGTGCATGGAACCATCGATATGGCTTTTAAAGTCCACCCCGTCTTCATCAATGCGCCGAATTTCGGCAAGTGAAAAAACCTGGAATCCGCCTGAATCGGTCAGCATGGGGTGCTGCCAGTGCATGAAGTTGTGCACGCCGCCGAATTCAGCGACCAAATCAGCGCCGGGACGTAAATACAGGTGATAGGTGTTTGCCAGAACCAGCGAAGCCCCCACTTCTTCCAACTGGGCGGGGGTTATGGCTTTGACGGTGGCCTGTGTGCCCACCGGGGCAAACACAGGCGTTTCCAGGTCTCCGTGCGGGGTGTGAAAAATCCCGGCGCGCGCCTGTCCATCTGTGGCGATTATCTCATACGTGAAGTTCTTTGATGTCATAAAAATTTGTTAACCATTCAGTTTCAGGCAGCAAGTGTATCATAACTTATGTACACAGAAACTGCATAAAGGTTCAATTTTGGTCTTGTTTTTGTTCGTAAATTTGTTATCATGGTTATTAGTGGTAACTTGTTTTAATATTTCAGAGGGATATAATAATCAGATGCCCATTTCAACCGATGAATTTACTGCATGGCTGGAAATTGACCTGGGGGCGATACAAAACAACATAAGGCTTCTCCGCCAGAAATTATCCAAGCCGGTTATGGCTGTGGTGAAAGCCAATGCTTTTGGACATGGCATTATTCCATCATCGAAAGCCGCGTTGGCCGGGGATGCAGAGTGGTTGGGGGTTGCCCGGATTGAAGAAGCGCTTCAACTTCGTGAGGCAGGTATTCAGGCGCCTGTGCTGGTCTTTGGCTATACTGCTCCTTGCAAGGTTAAAGATGCGGCAGGAAATTCCATTCGATTAACCGTGTATGATATGAGTATAGCGCAGGCATATAATGATGAAGCCTTGCGTTGCGGAACAGTTCTAAAGGTGCATGTAAAAGTGGATACGGGGATGGGACGCCTGGGATTGTTTCCAAACCAGGCGGTTGACTTTTTGCAGGCGCTGGCCGGTATGAAAGGATTGGATATCGAGGGTATTTTCACTCATTTTGCCCGCGCTGACGAACCCAATCACCACACCAACCAGGAACAAATTGATCGTTTTACCCAGGTTATTGGTGTAATTGAGAAAAGGGGATTGCGTCCCGCCTGGGTGCATGCCGATAATTCCGCCGGCAGTCTCAATTTTCCGCAGGCAAGCCATGATTTGATCCGCACCGGGATCGTGGTTTACGGTTTAAGTCCTTCCAACAAGAATCCGCTGCCAGATGAATACCGCGCGGCTCTGGCGTTTAAGGCAAAACTGGTTTCCATTAAAGAGTTCCCGCCGGGTTCTGGTATCAGTTATTCGCACCGCTATGTTACCTATAAAACTGAAAAGATTGGCGTGATCCCGGTGGGTTATGCTGACGGCCTGCGCCGCGTTAACGGCAATGAAGTGCTGATTCGGGGTGTGCGCGTGCCGGTTGTGGGCAATGTTTGCATGGACCAGTGCATGATTCAACTGGAGAAAGTGCCGGATGCGCAAATTGGGGACGAGGTTGTTTTGATTGGGCAGCAAAATGGCGATAAAATTACTGCTGATGACCTGGCAGAACTGTGGGGAACGATCAATTACGAAGTGGTTTGCAACATGGCCGCACGGCTGCCGCGAATTTATAAAGAATGATTTTGAGGAATTAAACCATTACTGAACCGAACGCGAAACGTTGGATTACGGCATCTCCAATTACTCCTGATATTGATGACGAATTAAGAAAAGCCGGCGTGGAATCTGCCATGCTGCGGCAATTGCTGTTTCGGCGGGGTGTGCACGGTGTACTCCAGGCGCAGCAATATCTTAACGCTGAAGGGTCGCTGTATGATCCATTTGCCTTGAAAGATATGCACATTGCTGTTGATCGAATTCTGAGGGCCATACAGCGAGGTGAGAAGATTGTGGTGTACGGCGACTATGATGCCGACGGCATCACCGCTACGGCGCTGCTGGTGCAATGGCTGCGAAAACTTGAAAAAATTCGAAAAGAAGAATTTGAAAATTTTCGACTGGTAAGAAAAAGTTTAATCTTTTCAAACAATATTAGAAGAAATCCATGGAATTCATCCTTTCGTGAAGTGATTTATTCTTCTCGGTTTAAGAAATATTCCCAAACGAAGAAAAATAAAGCGGCTTTACTCAAAATATTTCGGAGACAGGATTTCAAGAGCTTAATTCAAGAATATATTCCAAACCGTTTCACTGAAGGATATGGATTGAACCTGGAAGCCATGCAAACGCTGCATGACCTGGGCGCGCAATTGATTATCACCGTGGATTGCGGCATCCGCTCAATCAAAGAAGTTGAACGAGCAAATGAACTGGGCATGGATGTGATTGTCAGCGACCATCATTGGCCTGAAGCCGAATTGCCGCCCGCCCTGGCAATCATTTGTCCCAAGCAGGAAGGGGATGCGTATCTCGAAAAAAACCTTGCCGGGGTGGGCATTGCCTATAAGATTGCCCAGGCGCTGGCTGCCCGCTTGGATATTCCGCATGCAGAAGTGGATGAATACCTTGACCTGGTGGCCCTGGGGACAGTGGCTGACCTGGCCGATTTGACCGGCGAAAACCGCGCCCTGGTGCGCAAAGGATTGTCACTGCTGCGCAGCGGATCGCGCCTGGGAGTGCGGGCGCTGGCGGGCGCCGCCAATGTGGATATTAGCAAGATCAATGCCCGCACCATCGGTTTTACGCTGGCGCCGCGTTTGAATGCGGTGGGGAGATTGAAGAACGACCAATTGGACACCGACCAATCGGATACCGAGCAGTTGGAAATTGCCCAATCGGCTTACCAATTGTTAATCACACAGGATAACCAGGAAGCCGGATTACTGGCGCAAAGGTTGGATGATAAGAATAAAACGCGGCAAAGAATCACGAATGATATTCAACAAGCAGTCAAAGATAGACTCCAAAACACGGAATTAGGTTTCCTGGTATATGCCAGAGACGAATCGTTTAATCCCGGGATTGTTGGCCTGGCAGCATCGCGCCTGGTGGAACATTATTACCGCCCGGCAATCGTTGGCGCTTTGGATACCATTTCGGATACAACACGCGCCTCCTGCCGCAGCATCAATGAGTTCAACATCACCGAGGCCCTGGATGCGTGCAGCGAATTGCTGGAACATCACGGCGGGCATAAAATGGCGGCTGGTTTCACCGTGAAAAATGAAAACTGGGATGAACTGATAACCCGATTGCAGGCAATTGCCGAGAATCAGTTGAAGGGTTTTGAATTACATCAATCCATTGAGGCAGATTGGGAATTGAACGGCATGGAAGCCGTGACAGCCCTGTTGAAGGGTGATGAGGGCGGAAATATTTATGATTGGTCCGATCAACTGGAACCCACCGGCATGGCAAACCCGGAAGTGATTTTAATTGTCCGGAACCTGGTGATAAAAGAATGCAGGGTCATTGGGAAAGAGGGCAATCGGAAACACTTAAAAATGAAATTATCCGGACAAGATAAAACATCGGCTGTTATGGATGGCATTGCGTGGGGAAAAGGGGATGCCTGGCAGCCCAGGGACTTGACTGGTAAAAAAATCGATTTGATTTGCAAAGTTGAAAAGAATTACTACAACTATCAATACACAAATCAATTGGTAATTATCGACTTTGAATTGAGCAAGGAATAATCGATTGTTTTTTAATACATTTGATGTTCTAGGTTTTTTATCTTAAGAGGGTGTGATTGACAAAATTTTAAAAAACAGGGAAGCAAAATGAACAACTTCGGAGCCATTCGTCAACTCATTGAGAACGCAATCCAAGAGGAACAACCCATATTCATTCGATACCGTGATTATCATGGAAACGTAAGCGTCAGGAAAATCACACCGCTGGAATGGCTGGGACCTCAAAAAATTCATGCTTTATGCCATTTGAGAGATGCTGAAAGGGATTTTATTCTGTCCAACATTCTTGAGGCGAGTGCTACAGAGATGCCTGATGATTTTGAACCTGGCCTTGAATCAGAATTTGAATCCAAGTCTGAAGCTAAAGAAAACCACTACTTGGTAGATTCGCCATTTGTTGTATCCATCCCCCGTTCAGCACCGGTAAAAACACCCACCTCTCAACCGAATAGGATAATATCCAAAATAACGACTGCTGATGAGTGGCAGCACCTATTAAATTATTATCGAGATTGTTTACAACACGAATACCAACAACAATTTAGTTTTAAAAAGAATTCCTTTTTGCCTTTAAATATAAGCAAACAGTTGTTATATGAATTTCTTTCGGGTACTTCTAATCTAATCTTTAAAAAAGACCATTGTTCAGAAAAATTTCTTAAATTTATAGATTCCTCAAAAAATCGAAACCAGCAATTGTGTCTGGGAAAAACTTTCTTTTATTTGAATAGTGAAAAGATATCCCCCATTTTTTTTGTTCCAGTTACTGTAGAAAATAATATTGAAAATATCACATTAAAATCTGAGGAATTTAGCTTAAGTTATGCCGGCCTGATGAATCTAGGTTTTCGTGCTGAAGAAATAACGGATTATCTGGATGGATACCAGCAAATACTTGAAAACCAGCCTGTATTTCAAGATGTTGAACAATATGTACTTGAGAATTTATCCGAACGGTTATCTCGTCCGCTCAGCATATATTCCGATGACCAATTTACCATTGATCAGGTAGAAGATTATTCGATTTTCAAAGGGGCAGGTTTATTCTGGGTGAGTAATAAGGTCACAGGAAGTTTAATTTCTGAATTGCAAGAATTGTCCAAGGCCGGATACTGGCAAAATTCACCGCAGATTATCTCCTTTCTTTTAAACCAATTTCCTGGATATGATGTATCGCCAGCCCCAGGGTTTATTGAAGATGAACGATTTTATGTTACGAATATCAATGATCAGCAACGCAAGGCAGCACGATCTGTTGCAGAACATCCAATAACGATTGTTACTGGCCCTCCTGGAACAGGCAAGTCACAATTGGTCTTGAATTTGATCGCAGAGGCGTCGATGAAAGGGGAGTCGGTGCTCTTTGCCAGTCACAACAACAAAGCCGTCGATGTAGTGATGGATCGTTTACAGAATGATATTCAATTTCAAGGCGCTATTCGTACTGGCAATACGGCAAATCGACGGCGTGCAGTCCAACAAATGGAAAGCGCCATATCGCGTATTAATTACCAGGCTATTCAACAGATTGAGAAAAATTATCAACAGGGTAAAGTTGAATTAAAAAATGCGAGCGATCAGTTGGATCAAATACGCGATTTATTGGGGAAAATTCATTCTTATCAATTGGAGAAAGAAGATATCCTGCGCAGCCTTCCCAATGAATGGGCAACTAAAATCAAGGATATTTCATTGCCATTTATTGAGGATGACAAACAAAGGATGAACGAAATCCTTTCAGAACTGATTGAGATTATCAATGGATTGGTTGATACGCATCAAGGTATTGTTTCAGATATCGTACAAGCAATCCAAAAAAATGATGAGACTTATCCATCACTTCAAGTTATTCGTGATTTTGAAAACCAGTGGGGTGTTTTTGCTGGTGGATTAATGCGAACTGATGAATTGTCAACCTTACAAAGCATAATCTCATACTGCAAGGCCTGGTTGCTGATGTTATCTGCAATGGCTTCAAAAAAACAATTCAACCTTGTAAAATCTGACTATCAATCCATCAAGAATCAAATTGATCACATGGCGCAGAATATGTCGGAAGATCAAAATAGTGCTGCATTGCTGCTGTGTGATAAACTGCCAAAAGAAAAATGTGAATTTGAATTTCTGCAACTTAATAAAATGCGGCAGGATTTTTCAACAACCAGAGAGAAAAAGCCCAACATATTCCTGCGAATTGCATTGAAACTAAATTTATATGATCCATATAAAAAAGTATGCGAAATATATTCATGAAAAACAGGTCATGCTGTGGGTTACTGAAAATATTTCTAATAATCAGAAAGTATTACCTGAGGAAGTTGACCAATCCTTTAGCCAATTAATTGCCATATTTCAATTAAGTAAATTGTTGTATGAAATGCAAATTCTGCAACTGAAATTGGATATGGCGCAAAAAGATTATCAAGATTCAATCACAGAATTAGAAGCAGACCAAATATCCGATTTGGATAGGTTAAACCTGATTAATTTTGATGCTAAACCATTGCTTGAATATTTCCAAGAGGTTGAATCTAAAGCACTGAAGGCTCAATATGAGTTTAGTCAAATGTTTGAAAAGTGCTCAAGGATCTTTATTAAGAACCAGGAGCAAATTAGAATAATTGATGCTTTCATTGAGCTTAATCAAAATGAAAGGCAATGGGATGCTTATGGACTGATTGAGACAATCACGGAAAAGCGATTTTTGTCCTGGGCGCAATTGTGGCAAAAAATTATTGTAATATGGGAAGATAATGCAGTTATTGCGCATAGCAAAAAACAATTGGAAGAACTTCCCAGTGAAGACAAAGCATTAAATATTTTGCAAAAAACCAATCAAGCATTGTTTAACCTGGCTGGAGAATTATTACGAACAACCTGGAACAATCGTGCTGCTGAGGCTTCGAATGAAATATTTGAGGGGACGAAGAATTATATTTCAGCCGTAAAACAATTAAATAATCTTGAATTTGGGCATCCGGATTCCCGTTCTTTGAAAGAAGTGGAACGTAATAATATAAATTTTGCCTTACAAATGTTTCCTGTGTGGGCGCTCACCAACTTGACGGCAAAAACAAATTTACCTTTGAAGGCTGGACTGTTTGACCTTGTAATTATCGATGAAGCATCTCAATGTGATATTCCTTCTGCTATACCATTGATTTATCGAGCAAAAAAGGTTGTCATCATTGGTGATCCAAACCAGCTCCGTCACGTCGCATCCCTTGATAAATCATTTAATTTTCAGATTGGTCGCAAGTTTGAAATCGGACTGGAAGCCTTTTCTTATAATGACACATCTCTTTATGATCTTGGCGAAAAAACTGTGGGTAATAAACCTGGAGCTATTTTATTAGATGAACATTACCGTTCTGATCCGCGCATCATAAATTTCTCAAATGAAGTTTTTTATGACAGTCGATTAATTATAAAAACAGATTTGACAAAAAGAGGATTTAAGAAAAAATTTATTAATCAAAAGGGTGGGGGATACTGGTTGCATGTCAAGGGCGAATTTCAAAGGCCAACAAATGGAAGCGCCAATAATCCAAAAGAAATTGAACAAATTCAAACTCTAGTACCCAAGCTTTTAAATTCATTAGATCAAGAAGGATTTCGCAAAGCAACTATTGGAATTGTGACGCCTTTTCGTGATCAAGAAAATATCATAAATGAATGGATAGCAAAGACTTATCCAGAAAATAAACGGGTTATTTCCGGGACAGCGCACCAGTTTCAGGGTGATGAATGTGATGTGGTAATTTTTTCCCCAGTATTATCTAACGGGGTATTGCCGGGTACATTAAAATGGCTTGAAGATACCTGCAATTTACTAAATGTGGCAATAACCCGGGCAAGGTTGTGTTTGATTGTGGTGGGTGATTTTGAGTTCTGTTATCACGGACTTCCTTCGACTAGTCTTTACCACCGCCTGGCCGCTTACTTTGAAGAAAAATTACATAGGGTTTGTCAATCTGAAGAAGAAATTCCCTTGTTGGGTGGTTTGGAAGATGAAGTGGTATACCCAATTGTGGGTACACTTACAGACCCCTCAAACTCAGAATTTAACCGTACCAATTTAATACGCTTCATTTCGTCTTGTCGAGATTTTGTGTATTGGGTTGACCCTTATTTTGACCGAAAAATTATTGATCTTCTAGACAATCTTTATAGAAACGAGCCATACCCTGAAATAAATGAGTTTCGGATAATGACTGCCGAGCGGCAGGTTAAATCATTTGAAGGAATTCCATACCTTAAGCCTGAATCGATTATTAAAGCAAAGAATTATTTAAAAAAAGTGGGCGTGTCATTTGCGGTTAGGGTTTTGCCGGGTGAAGAATTGCCACATGACCGATTCTTATACCATCCGGGTGGGGCTATTAATATGCCGCCCTTTGGTGGAGCTTATGGGGCGCATCGGCACCTCAGCGAGTACACACCATCCAAGACTACAATAGAATTGTTTAATTCTTTATGGAATAAAGGTATACCGATTGAATCTTATGTGGTTAATGGAATCTAAGAAAAATAAGATGCGGTTTATAAATATAAGATTCGCATCAATAAGTGGCTAAAGCCTTTTTAGAAAACATGTTCTGGTGATAATCGTCTCATAATGTTTTAGATAAAAATCCAAATCAAAAAGAGGATCAAAATGGCAGAAAATGAGAGAAAGAAAAACAACCTTCCATGTGTTTTGGCCTGTGTTGTGGTAGCGATTATTGCCTGTGTTTCAATTGCGGGTGTTGTCGGGGGAGGCTATTGGCTTTATCAATCGGGAGAATTGGAATTCCTTTCTGATCATTTTTCCGAGGTCGATTTGCCTTCCCTCCCGAAAGATATTTCCACATCATCGAATTTTGACATTCCGCCCGAAAAGCCTTTGTCTGCGGGTGAAGAAATTGTGATTGGAAAAAGTGATGAGCGATTAGCCATTCCCGAAACCGCTCTGGAAAGTGATGTGAATGCTGTTTTGCACACCAGTGCGCCTGATGCGAATTTGGAAAATATCTTGAACGAAGTCTTTAAATCAGAGGCTAAGCTCTATCAAGTTTTGGCTGAGGGTGAAAATGACGGTACCGGGTCTGCGGTCATCACGGCGCCGGTAAATGGAGAACAGGCTTACCTGTTGGAAATTATTGATGGCGAATATTATAGCCTGACAGAATTGGAGACAGATGGTGGAGACCTTTCCTTCCAGGTGCCCATAACCAGTGCATCGAAAGATGAGGGGGATGATTCCTTAAAATTTGACGGCGGTTATCAATTCGCCCTCATTCAAAGTCCTGAAAAAATCACCCTGAATACTCCTGGCGGTCTTCATCTGGCAAAAGCAGTGCAACAGTCTGATCCCAGAAGTTGCGGTTTTGAATCATTCACTTCGGTGACAGGGGAATTACCCCTGAACTTTTGCCGGCAAAATTTAAAAGGGACTATAAAAGTCAATGTTCCTTCTGCTTATGGTAAGAACGCAAATATCGAGAAAGTGGATCATGTAGTTGATGTTATCGAAAAGATCATGAATGTCTATGAAAATAAAGGCTTTGCCGCGGCCCAACTGAAAAAGAGCAAAAATCGGGTTCATGTTGTCGTAAAAAGTGGAAGCGGTGATCCATATTATTCTCCCAGCAACGGCACGGTCTATATTCCGGATGACAGTGTTACAAGTGGTGGTACCGGTTTGGAATGGGAACTGGCGCATGAATTGGCTCACTGGGTGCAAGACTACAACTACAATTTTACAAGCGCATATTGGGCAAACCTGACGGGTTCTTCCTCTTACCGAACCTGGTGGCTGGAAGTCTCTGCTGAAAACATGGTTTTTCTTTATGATCCTGCGGCAATTGAACATAACCTGACGTATTATGGGATGACCACTGTTTCAAGTCATGATACTCCTTTTCAATACAGTCCAAATTTGTGGAATGATCAACTCTATAATCATGCCCAGTTGGTGAAGGTTTTTATGTGCGAGAATCCAGCGGTTTGCCCCATTAGCGAATCGGGTTTCGCTGAAGCAATCAATCATGGCACTTTCCCCTATAATGACGAAAATGCTGTTAATAAGGTATCCGTAAACCTGGAAGAATATGCCCGTTACCTGTTGGGGATGTCTCCGCAGAACGCGAATTCACACATACCCATTATGCCTGCTGTAAAAACAGGCAGCGGTTATGGTGAATTTGTAGAATCCTTTGTGAAGCAAGGAATTAGCGAGCTTAGAATAACCGGTTATGAACCGCAGATTGTGAAGAGCGGGGAACAGGGATCGCAAATCATCCATGTTAAGGCTGATATTCAACATGGCGGAGTGTATCCATTGGTTGTAAATGTTGGGAGCAATGCCGATTTAGAAAGATTGCCGTTACAGGTAAGGGTATCTGCCAGCGCCCCATTTTATTACCGAATTGGGGACGGTGATATTCAATACAGCGACGGCAGCAAGGATATGATTCTGGGGGTTGTGCATCCCGTTTGGGGTACTAAAAAAATCAGGATTGTTGCGATTGCGCCTGATGAAGATGTTACCTTTAATGCGGAAATTCGTGATGTTGACTTTAGTGGAGTTTGGACCTTGAATCGTGGTGAGAAACCCTCCGTTTCAAATATTACATGTGACAAAGATTCCAAAGAATGGGTGGCTGAGTTTGCTGTAGTTAACTCTTTGCCGTTGGTTTTGCGAATGGGCGATTTTGTCGTTGGCAATTCTTCTAATGAATTAAATTGGTCGCCGAACCAGGAGCGTTGGGAAGCCTATAGCGCAGGAAAAGACCCTTCACTTTCCACGCTGGATGTGATGCCCAGTAAAGCGTTGGCCGTAATAAATCCCAATGAAATAATGATGAGCCTGGAATATCAGGAAAAAGAATCCCCCCCCTATGAATTTAGTGATGCTGTTGATGCGGTTTTATGGGACCAGGTTGTTGGAACATACACCTATGACACCGTTTTTAAGAAAATTGAATATTTAAATCCGAAAAACCCCGGTGAACCAAGCTGGATGTTGAGTGAGGGCACGACAACCTGTAACATTGATGTATCGGTGGTTGTGATGCAATTTGGCCCTGATGGAGAACTTCAATTTCCCAAAACCACCACTGCCTGTTCAGGAACAATGTCTTTTGATGTTGAAGTGTTTATTACCCAGTGACCAACTAAAATAGCGCAGTGATTATCAAGTCGCTCAAAATTTTGGTTCAAATAATCTGGAAATGCACTTGAGAGATGAAGGAAATATTACCTAATCTATAAAGCGATATTTGATCAGCGCCCACAGGGCTTCAAAACCGTCCCAGGCCTTGATTTTCTTGCCCTCGGAATATTCGCGCGGGTTGAAGGTGATGGGCACCTCAAAGATGCGGATGTTGCGTTTGAGGATTTTAGCCGTGAATTCCGGTTCAAATTCAAAACGGCGCGATTTGAAGGTGAGGTCTTTCACCACTTCGCGTTTAAACACCTTGTAACCGGTTTCCATATCGCTAAGGATGTTGTTGTACAGGAAATTGGTGAAGAAGGTCAAGATTTTATTAGCCACCATGTTCCAGAACAAGATGGGGCGCCGGGCACCGCCCAGGAAGCGGGAGCCATACACCACGTCGGCGATGCCTTCTTGAATGGGTTTAAGTAGCGCCGGGTAATCGCGCGGGTCGTATTCCAGGTCGGCGTCTTGAATGATGAGGACGTCGCCGGTGGCATTTTGAATGGCAGTGCGCACTGCGGCGCCTTTGCCCTGGTTGGCGGCATGTAAAACCACTCTAACGCCGTCTTTGCCATCCATTTCTGCAAGAATGGCACGGGTGTTGTCCTGTGAGCCGTCATCCACGATGACGATTTCATCTACAATACCGGTGGCATGAACTCTTTTTACAATTTCACGGATGGTTTGTTCTTCATTATAAACAGGCATGATGACAGATATTTTCATAGGGCAGATTATATATTAGGGTTTGCTTATCTGCAAGGAAGAAGAATGAAGTGCGGTGCTATAATTTTAGAAGGAAAAAGCCGCTGAAGTTTCGGCGAGCCACGAATGATTTTCAGGAGCAGCAATGAGCATAGGATTGCAAAAACCAGCAGAAATGCCTTTAGATACGGCAGCATCAAATCTTGCCTTTGTTCCGCCGCCAATTTTGCGAATTGAAGATACGGGATTGTCTCCCCTGTGGCTGCAAGATCACGCCCTCAAGGTGCTTTATTTCCAGGGATATTTGTCTGGTTTCAAGATCGCTGAATTGATTGCCCTGCCTTTTTCGGGTGTGGTTGACCAGATTCTGGAAGCCTTGAAACGCGAGAAACTGGTTGAGGTGCGTTCCACCAATCAGATTGGTGTGGGGGAAGGCGCGTACGTATACGGCATCACCAACGCCGGCATCGAGCGGGCGCGCGAAGCGTTGGAGCGCAGCCAGTATGCCGGGCCTGCCCCGGTGCCGTTGCAGTTGTATTACGATGCCATGCGCAACCAGAGCCGCAAGGATATTCACATCACAGCGCGGACGATGCGGCAGGTGCTTTCTCAACTGGTGCTTTCTGAAAAAACATTTCACAAATTGGGCCCGGCTATCAACTCGGGCGCTTCAATATTTTTGTATGGGCCTCCCGGAAACGGCAAAACCAGCGTGGCGCGTGCCATTGGCCAGTTGATGGGCGACCAGACCATATACATTCCCTATGCGCTGTACCTGGACGGGCAAATCATCAAACTTTATGATGCGGTGCTGCACCAACTGGTGCCGGAAGAGGAGAAACCCACCGGCACCGGTTCACTGCGCAGCGGTGCGCGGCGCGATCCGCGCTGGGTGCGCATCAACCGGCCGATGATTGTGGTGGGTGGTGAGCTGACCCTGTATGGCCTGGACCTGGTGTTTAATGATGTGCAAAAATTTTATGAAGCGCCTTTCCAGGTGAAAGCCAACGGTGGTGTTTTCCTGATCGATGACTTCGGCCGGCAGCAGGTTCACCCGCGTGATTTGCTGAACCGCTGGATTGTTCCCCTGGAGAACCGCATTGACTATTTGACTCTGCACACCGGGCAAAAAATTGAGATTCCTTTTGATGTGCTGGTGATCTTCTCTACCAATATTCCGCCGAGCGACCTGGTGGATGAAGCATTTTTACGCCGCCTGCGCCACAAGATTGAGATTGGCGACCCCACCTTTGAAGAATACCGTGAGATATTCAAGCGGGTGGCAGAGAAAAAGAAGATACCGTACAGCGACACCGGGTTGGCCTATTTGCTGCAGGAATGGTATATCAAAAAAGATCGCAAGCTGCGGGCTTCTCATCCGCGTGATATTTGTGATCAGATATTGGATATTGCTCATTACCTGGCGGTTGACCCGGTGATGAGCAAAGAGATGATTGATCGGGCTGCGGAAGCCTATTTTGTGGATCTATGAACCGGATTTATGATTTTTCTGAACCGGTGGTATTTGCCCACCGCGGTGCGTCACGCTTTGCGCCCGAAAATACCCTGGCGGCATTTCAAAAAGCCGTCAATTGCGGCGCGCGGGCAATTGAGCTGGATGCCAAGCTAACCGGCGACGGGCAGATTGTGGTCATTCACGACATGACGGTGAACCGCACCACAAACGGCAAAGGCGCGGTGCG
>CAZOKH010000060.1:0-21618 GCA_964580315.1 uncultured Anaerolineaceae bacterium
TCCAGGGCCTGCTTGAAGACCGGCGCCACAAAAATGCTTTGCCTGATCACCAACTCTTCTCCCGGATAATCATCAGGAGCATTGATCGTGATCAGTAAATCACGCCTGCCTGCTTGAGGATAGGTAATATGATGAAAAAAGCGCACTCGAACATCTTCTTGTGCGCCCGGGTACAACAATGGAATGGGATCAAGGTGGTAACAATCTTCAGGTAACCCACTCAAGGAAACTTGAAACTGGCAGGCATCCTGATCACCCACATTCTTCACTGTCAGGATGCCGTCCAACGCCAGGTGCGGCTGTAGTGTTGTGTCAGATAGATTTAACATGGCTTCAATGCTGCTGGACGTTCGCATCAACGCAGTCGCAAAGGGTACCTGGAAAGTTAAACGGTATTCCCCCAACCGAATCACATCGCCGTCGTTTACATCCTGTGTTGAATAAGGTTCAAGCGGAATAACATTTCCATTATTTCTAATTTCAAGTTGGGTTGCCAGGTTAACCACCCGGCAGCCAGTCGGGAGTTCAGGGTTGGATAAAATCTGCAAATGCAGGGGAGCTATCGAATTGGAGGGAATTTGAACATCAGCAGACGGCGCATTACCGATCCGCGTAATCGCTTTTTTTACTTCTAAAGTTTTCGACCAGCCATTGACCTCAGTGATTATGATATTCATCTATAAAATTGTCTCAAACTTTCAATGATGGCTGCAATAAAAATCTTAGCAAATAATAATTAAACCATTAACAAACCCTCTACGCCCCTTTTAACTTTATTTCACTAAGGTAGTATACGTTATTTTTTAAGTGGCTGCAAGAACAACCGCATGGATTTCTAAAGTGTTTGTAAGGTTTAATGCGGATTTTATTCTGACTAATACTTTATTGGCAGTTGATTCGTTTCATATGAGACGATCACAACCAGTAGAGAAACCTTCATCCAAAAAAATCACCCATTTACCCCCCGCCTGTCTGCGATAACCCGTTTGAAAAGACTGCCGGTCTCATCAGGATTCTGTTGGCTGTGAACGATCACTTCCATGTTATTGAGGCAGGGAATGACCTCGAGCGCTTTTCTCACGGGTAGAACGGCATCAGCAGCCATCATCATTTGCACTTCCAGAATCAAAGATGGTTTCCGACGATCACCCGCAACTGAAGCTGAAAAATTCAACAATCCCGGAATTGGAAACAAGGCTTCATCAAGCTCGCTCATACTGATGGTGCCTGCCCCGACATCAAGGCTTCCCTCCAGCCGTCCGCTCACTTTCTCCAACCGGTGCAATTGGGTTCCGCAGAGACAGTTTCCCGGGATGAACCGGCTGCGGTCTCCCGTGCGATAGCGGATCAACGGCATTCCACGCCGCGTGAGCGTGCTGAAAACCACTTCGCCATATTCCCCATCAGGCAACACCTGTCCGGTTTTGGGATGCACCACCTCAAACAACAAATCAGCTTCCCGCAGGTGATAACCGCAGTGAGCTTCACATTCCACGCCGCCGCCCAATCCCATCTCGGTCATACCATAGTGATTGAATACCCGGCAGCCCCAGGTTTTTTCCAGTTCGCTTACGATCGCATCCGGGACATAATCCGTCGATAACAAGATGGTGCGCGGAGCTTTGTGTTTGGCATTCCAGCGGCGGGCCAGCCCCAGCACTTGCACCGGCGCTCCCACCAGGCAATCCACCTGGTGTGTTTGCATCATTTCCAATGTATGCCATGGATCACGTATAGCGCCGTGTGGGATGGGCTGCCTGCCGGTGCGTTCCAGCCCCAGCCGCAGCAAATCGCCCACACTGCCCGCTTTTTCTCCGGGCAGCAAAATCAACACCCGCTCACCTGGTTCCGTCAGGGTGCACATTCCCACGCCAAAGAAGTCGATGGTCAAATCCTGGTCGTCCCGGGTGAAAAAGAGCCGCTTGGGTTCACCGGTTGTGCCAGAACTTTGCAGGGTGACCACTCGTTGAATTTCGTCCTGAGATACGCACACAAAGCACAGCGGGTTGGCGCGAATATCTTCAGCTGTTGTAAAAGGAAATTGCCGCAGGTCATCCAGACTTTCCAGCTTTTCGGGCAATCTTTTAAATGATTCACGGTAATGCCGGCCCTTCACCCTCGCCATTTTTATGGTTTCATTTAATCTGGACAACTGCCAGGCTTCCAGTTCCTGGCGGTCCAAGACTGGCTTACTGCTGGATATTTTTCTGCCTATCCACGGTTCAAGCGGAGTGAGACGCATGAGTTTTTCGATAAAGAGATCGTCCCTGACGATCGGTCAGGTTGTAGGCGCAAAAAGGCACCAGCCTGCCGTCAGGGCTGGCGACATGGATACAACAATCTCTGAGCCGCTCCAAATCCATTGTCCAGGCATCCATGAAGGCCATGCCCGACAGGCAAAAGGTGTGCGTGCGTTTTCGCTCCAGGAATACATCCCATTCACCAAAACCCGGTTCGGTGACAATGGACAGATTGGTTTTACCAAGGGGCATTGACCAGTTTTCAGCCACAAATTTGTGTGATTGCGCTGCACCCTGGGCGGCTTCAATGGGCTTGCAGCAGCACGCATGGTTGTTGTGATGATTCAACGCTTTCAGGCTTCCATCCAGCATATAGACGAAATTTCCGTGAAAGGAACAAACTGCATTTTCACAACCGGGCGGGTTGAAGTTTGTGGAAAGGATTTGCCCGTTGGTTTGTTTTTCAATGGCCTGTAGAATTTCTGGAATGGTGAAATGTTCTTCGGGAAGCCCGGGATAGCGCCCAAAATGACTGATGGGTTGAAAATGCACCCCGCGCACAGCGGGCATGTGCGCCAGCGCCAGGCGGATGATGTCGCCAATATCCTGCGTGTTAACCCCGCGCACCAGCGTGGGCACCAGCACCACCCCAACGCCAACTTCAGCGCAGCGTTCAATCACTGCCATTTTTTGTGCAAACAAATCACGGCCGCGCAGTTGTCGATAGACTTCATCGCGGGTGCTGTCGAATTGCAAAAAGACCGTTGATAACCCGGCAGCTTTGAGGTCTTTAAGGTAATCAGGGTCGCGCGCCAGGCGCAAACCGTTGGTGTTTAATTGAAAAAAGTTGAACCCGTTGGAACGCCCCAGGCGGATGATTTCAGGCAGGTCATCTCGCATGCAGGGCTCGCCGCCAGAAAGTTGAATATTGAAAGGGCCGCCGGTTTCCAGCAGACGCTTATACCATGCGTCAATTTCCATCATCGTCCAGTCTGGAATGTGCTCTGTACCCGAATCGGCAAAACAAACCGGGCAGTGCAAATCGCAGCGTTGCGTAACTTCCATTAGAACCGAACAGGTATGCTGGCGGTGTTCGCTGCATAAACCGCAGTCAAACGGGCAGCCGTTTTTTACTTGCGTGGTTGGATTTTTTGGATACGATGGAGTCTTGGGGCGCACCCAGGAAGCCAACTCCGGCTCGCCGCGCCAGATTAGCGTACTGAAAAAACCGTGCTGCGGGCAGGTTTTCTCCAGGAACACGTCTGCTCCGTGCTGGACGCGCAACGCTGGAATGCGCATCAAACACTCAGGGCAAACGCTTTCGGTGTGAGAAAGAACCTTTGTCATTCCTCCAACCCCGAAAGGTCATAGCCATTTTCGACCAGCAACTCTTTCACCTTTTGCAGCACCCCCAAAACCATGACCGGGCAGCGGTTCTTGTTTTGATTATCTCCTGCAAGAATCTCTTCACAGCGGATGCCGCCAAATGGTTCGCCATATTCTGCTTTGAACCAATTAACCAGGTCAGCCGTCATGAAGTTCAAGCGTAAATCCTCCACTTGTTCGGGTGTTCCTTTGCCGGCATAGAGCCCCAGCAGTGCCGCGCCGCCGGTCAATGCCCCGCACAACTCCCCCGCAAAACCCAGCCCCCCTGCCAGCCCGTGCATGGCGCGCACCAGGTCTGGATTATTCTTACCCTGCATTTCAAGGCCTTGCAGCACCAGCATTTGACTGCAATAAAAACCCTGTTGACGCAACGCCATCAATTGGTCAAGCTCTTCCATTGCCAACCTTCCTCGCCACAAGAAAATAGTAGCCCAGCTTCGCCCGCGCGGCAGCGATATAGAGGTCAAAGATATCGACCCCCGCCGCTGTAGCAAACGTGCAGGCTATGGAATTTTGTAATTGATCCGAGCAATCTTCCCATATTGAAATTTCATACCCGCTTTGACTCACATGGCGCATGATTTGTTCCCGGCTCATAGCCGAACTGATGCACGTTTCAGCCGGTAGCTGCCGCAGAGCGTTCATTCCCTCAGGATTGCGGGCATAAAGATCGCTAATCATTAAGGCGCCGCCCTGTTTCAGCACACGCCACCATTCTTTCAAGACCCCGTCCACCGCAAACAGAGACAGGGTACATTCCGACAGCAGCACATCCATGCATTCGCTGGCAAAAGGAAGACTCTGGCTGCACGCTTGCACAAATGAAATGCCGGGTTGATTCGAATGCGCCCGTTTCAATCCGTGCCATGAAATATCAATACCTGTTGAAAAACAGCCGTATTGATTTTTTATTAAATGAAGAGAGGCTCCTGCTCCGCAGCCCACATCCAGCACATTGCCCCCCGCGGGCAGATCGCAAGACGACAGTGCCTGCTGTGTGACGGTTAATCCGCCCGGGCGCATCACCTCTCCGGGGGCTTGCTGCCAGGCCGGGTGCTCATACAGAGATGCCGGCACGTTATTTATCCTCCAGCGCCTTTTCAACCTCAACCATCTTACCCAGCGCCAGCTCTTCGGGTATCAGCACCATTCCGCATTTCGGGCACCTGAGCAGGTCAACCGGGAAAGAATTACCCATGTAGGATATATCCACCTTGCCCAGCACCAGCGGTAAATTACAGTTGGCGCACACCCAGCCCTCATACACAGACAGATCCACGTATTGGCTCATGCCTGCGCTCCCATTCCAATTTCCATGCGGTGGCTGTAAGCCTTATGAATGAGAAATGATCCATCATCTTGCGGGGTATATTCAACCCAAAAAGTGACACTGACGGGTTTGTGGTAAGCCAGGTAATGCCCGTTGGATGGATTGAGCAAACGTTTTCCGGTGCGTTCGGCAAACTCGATCACTTTTTGCATATCTTCCACCAGGATCAAGCGGTCTTCCACCATTTGCTGCACCGCTTCAGGCAAAGTCAGGCGAATGGATTCGTAATCGCTTTGTTCAGGCATGGTTTCACTCCACAATTCTTTGAGCAATTTGGCTTTCAAGCGGGTGCGGTTTTCATGGCGCTGCGAGAAGCCCACCGCCGGCGCCAGCGCCAGGTCCACATCTGGATCACCGAACAACAAATCCAGAATGTGCAATGTGCGTTTGCCGCGGCGGGCAAAAAAGTCGCGGCACATGGCGCAATAGGTCACATAATCCAATGAATTCTCGTTGATGCGGCGCTGCACCATTTCTTCGGCCACTGGTCTGTTCGCCAGCCACATCAACCCGCCGTAGGAACAGCATTCGGTTTTCTCCCGGCTGAAGGCCAGTTCTTCAACCTGACAGCCCAGTTTTTTGAGAATGCTGCGAACCGCATCCTGGATTTCCCTTTCATAACGTGTTGAGCAGGGATCCTGAATGGTTACCCTGGCTGAACATTCTGGCATCGCAAATTGCTGCGCTGTAAACTGGTCCAGCAGATTCCAGAGGGACATTATCTCCACGCCAGGGTAGTATTTTTGGAACATTTGATAACAACTGGAACAGGCCAAAATCACCTTTGGTTTGCCCAGGTGCTCATATTCCTCCATGAACTCATCCCGGGTGGCGGCAAACAAATCTTTACGCCCGGCCCAGTCTGCGGGCGCCCCGCAGCAACGCAGCATCAAACCCACGCTTTCGTTTTTCAGCGTGTCCCGCAAAAGAGCATAGATTTTTTCAACATACTGCGGCGAGGAGGCGCTCAACTGGCAGCCCGGGAAAAACAGGCAAGTGCTGGTTTCTGCTCCCGGGGCATGGCGCGCCAGGGCGAATTTTTCACTGTTGCTGAAAGCCATATCCTGCAAGGCGAAATCATGCGCCGAAGCCGGCATGCGATTCTGTTCCACCATCAACTCGCGGGCAGCGTGGCAAATTTCACCCATGTTCACACCCGTCGGGCACACTTCAGCGCACAACCCGCACAGTGCACAGGTGTTGATGAACTGGTTGGAATAGCGAGTGCCCATCACAATCGAGAGATTGTTATAAATCTCGCGGATGTACTTTTTCGGATATCCCTTGTAATGCTTGAGGTATTCACAGGCTTTAACACATTCCATGCATTCGCATTGAATGCAGCGTGCCGCTTCCGTTTCAGCCACCTCCCGGCTGTAGCGCGTGGCCAGGCTGGTGGATAGTAATGGGGGCTGAACCTCAATGCCTGTTGTATTGGTGTACAGGCGGGTTTCATAGGGCCCTTCATTATTACGTGAAGCCGTGAGAGAGACTTTTTGCAAGTAACGGTCAATGGAAACCGCCGCGCGCCTGCCGTCTGAGATGGACAGGATGGCCGAATGCTTGACTTCCCGGTTGGGAAAGAGTGTTGAGATTCGGATTGCATCACCGCCGGCAAACACTTTTTCATGGCTGGTCTGAAACTTCAGCGGATCAACAACAATCAGCCCATTTTCATCGCGCTTCAAATCAGTCAGTTCAATCACACGCGCGCCAATGGCAAGATAAACCGCATCACAATCTTCACATATACTTGAAAAAAGAGTCCCATGGCCGTTGCCGCCCGACCTGCCAATCATAGTGTTCAAATGAATCTCAATCCCTAACGGTTCAAGGGTTTTTAAATCGTTCAACAACACTTCACGCGGCAGCACATCAGGAGGAATTTGCCACAATCCGCCCCCCATGCGGTCGCCAGCTTCATAGATCACCACTCCCCAGCCTTTGCGCGCCAATTCGTAAGCCGCGGTCAGGCCGCTAATCCCGGCGCCAACCACTGCTGCTTTTTTGGGCTTGCGCGGCAAGGGTTTTACAGGCTCGGTTTCCTGGCTGCCGAACTCCAGGCTGGCGCGTTCCAGCGCGGCAATTTCAATCGAACCGCCCAAATCTTTGCGCAAACACGCGGCCTGGCAGGGTTGATCACAAATCCGGCTGATGATGCCCGGAAATGGAACTGATTTCCGAAACAACTTAAATGCTGCGGCAAAATCTCCCCCGGCAATCGCAGCCGTCATTCCGCGAACATCAACATGCGCCGGGCAGGCAGCAGTGCAGGCAGGGGCATGTTCCTGAATGCAGCGGTTTTCTTGTTCACGCAGTTCTTTTTGATCCATCAAATCATCCTGTTATCGAATTCCAACCTGTCAATGCACAGTCTTACCAGATGATTGCTCTTGATTAAAAGGAAAATCAGGAGCGCCCACTCATTCGAGCGCTCCTGACGACTAAAAACGTATTACGCGGCTTGCTTCTCTTTCAAACCCGCCAGCACTTTTTCGGGGTAGGCAGGCAGATGGCGAATGCGCACACCGGTCGCGTTGTAAATGGCATTGATAATGGCCACATGCGGCGAAGTCAGCGGCAATTCACCCACACCACCGGCGCCAAAGGGCCCTTCAGGGCGCGGATTTTCAAAGTAATAGATGTCCATTTTATCGGGGATATCCTTGGCATACGGAATACCCGCGCCCAGCATGGTGCTGTGTTTTTCAATATCTTCAAAGTCCTCTGACAGCGCCAGGCCGATGCCCTGGGCAAGTCCACCGTAAATCTGGCCATCCACTACCAGCTTGTTGTTGATCTTGCCAATATCAGCCATATGGGTCATGCCTTCAACCGTGGTCTTTCCGGTCTTGGTTTCAACATTAACTTCAGCCATGAAAGCACCATACATATACACCGAGAAGGGTTTACCCTGGCCGTTTTCATCACAGTTCGAGCAGGCTGCAGCACTCCACTTGCCGTGATAGCGCAATTCTTTTCCTTCTTTTACCATCTCGTCATAAGTGCGATAGCTTCCATCCGGTTTCAGCATGGCTGCCAGCAATTGTTCACAACCGTTCTTGATGGCATTGCCGGTCATCACCTGGCTGCGGCTGCCGCCCGAAGGTCCGCTGTTGGGGGCCAACGCGGTGTCATTCATGACCAGTTTAATCTTATCGGGTGCAATTCCCAGCGGTTCCAACGCCTTGTGAGCCGTGCCCAGTGTGCCCATATCAGCACCCTGACCGTGATCCTGCCAGGTGTTGTAAACGGTTACACCGTCAGCAGTCAGCTCAACATCTGCTTCAGAGCCGTCCACACCGTCCAGGCCGCAGCCGTAAAGGCCAATGCTAATGCCAACCCCCTTCTTGTTTTCGGGCGTTGACTCGCGTGCGGCTTTCTCTTTGGCTTCCTTGTAAAGCGGGCGAAGTTTGTCCAACATTTCGGGCAGCGAATACACCTCGGGCTCCTGGCCGGTAGGTGTCGTTGCGCCGGGACGATAAACGTTAATATAGCGGATTTCCAGCGGATCCATGCCGATCTTCTCAGCCAGCTCATCCATCAGGCTTTCTGAAGCCAGGAAAGACTGTGGCGAGCCATAGGCGCGGAAAGCTGAACCCCACACATGGTTGGTGCAAATCGTGCGTCCACGGCCGCGAATGCTGGGGATGTTATAGCCGGCGCCAATATACTGGACACCGCGCAGGGTCAGCAGGTCACCAAATTCCGAATAGGGGCCGTGGTCAACAATGAAATCATGTTCCATGGCCAAAAGCTTGCCATTTTTGTCAGCGGCCATTTTGATGTCGATGAAGAACGGCGAACGTTTACCGGTGTACTGCATGTGCTGCTGATAATCATATTCCAGGTAAACCGGGCGGTTGGTGGCCATGCAGGCCACGCCCAGCAGCGCTTCCATGGTCGGGCTGAACTTGTACCCAAAGGTTCCGCCAGCCGTGTTTTGCACCAGGCGTAATTTCTCAGGCGGCAAACCCAGCCCTGGAGCAATCATATACAGGTGCAGGTACAATCCGATGGATTTTGAATGAATGGTCAGGCGCTCTTCTTCATCAAAATACGCAAAACCAATATCGGTCTCAAGGGTTAGATGCGGTTGACGCTGCAAATAGTAACTGCCGCTGGCCACATAGGGCGCTGATTCCATGATCGGTTTGGTGTCGGGACCTTTGACCAAATTCTGCTGGAAGTAGATGTTGGGTGTTCCAGGGTGAATTTCAATGGCATCATCCGCCATGGCTGCCGGGGCGCTCATATAAGCAGGCAGCACTTCCAGTTCAACCTTCACCTTTTCAGCCGCAGCTTTGGCCTGTTCAATGGTGTCCGCGCAGACGATGGCAATCGCATCACCGTACTGGAATATCTTGGTATCGCACAGGATCGGCCGATCCCAGCCGTCGCCCTTGTTGGTCGGGAATGTAATCAGGCCCGTGATGCGGTTTTTGCCTTTCACATCTTTGTGTGTCAAAACCTTGAACACACCGGGCATTTTCTCCGCTTCGGAGGTGTCAATGGAAAGGATGTTGGCGTGCGAAACTTTTGCCTGCACCAGCGCCAGTTGCAGCGTGTTGGCGGGCATCTTCAAACCCAGGTCTTGCCCAAAATCGATGGTGCCGGTAACTTTGGCGACAGCGGTCGGGCGTGGATGGTTTCCCCCCCAGATTTTTCCATCAGCCGGGAGCTTGTACTCCAGGTCTTCCAGTTTCATTTCACCGCGCAAAACTTTTGCGGCATCCATAATACCATCCACAATCGGCTTGTAGCCGGTGCAGCGGCACACATTGTGGTGTTTGGTCAACCAGGCGCGCGCCTCTTCACGGGTTGGGTTGGGATTGCTGTCTAGCAAAGCCTTTGTGGATACCACCATAGCCGGGCTGCAGAAGCCGCATTGTGCCGCTCCATGCACGGCAAATGCCACCTGAATCGGGTGCATCTTTTCAGGTGTTCCAATACCCTCAACGGTGACCACGCTGGCGCCATCTTTCACCTTGCTCATTTTGATCAGGCATGAAAGAACCAGTTTGCCATCCAAAATGACCGAGCAGGCGCCGCAGTGACCATCCTTACAGGATACCTTCGTACCAGTCAACAGCAACTGCTTGCGCAGTACATCTGCCAGGCTGGCGTTGGGATCAACAATCAAAGTCTTATTAATCCCATTGATAACGAGCTGCTTTTTTACCATAGTATCTCCAAACTCCCTTTCCTGTTTAGTTTTTATGTGAAACTAGAAAAATTCGGATTTAGGGGATACATTCGCACGGTAAACAGCGTCTGCAATTCCCCTCTTTAACAGGCAGTTTATCCGGCAACGAATATCCATAACAAAATATTAGCATGCCGAACAGCGTGTTTCAATTGTATTGTTACAATTATCACATTGAATCATGACAACCACATGACGTCATTTTTTGTATACTCATTTATTAAGTAGGAGTGTCTACATATTATGAGCCCCATGATTCGCCGTCCTCCCGGCATTGAACTGGCTTTACTCGGCATTCTAAAAAATGGTCCGCAACACGGTTACCAGATTCACCTTATCGTATCTGATCCGAATGGACTGGGGTTAATCTGGCATTTGAAACAAAGCCAGCTTTACGCTTTGTTGTCCAAATTGGAACATGACGGTCATTTAACCAGTGAGATCCAAAGCCAGGATCCTCATCCCCCCCGCCGTGTGTTCAAACTAACCCCTGTTGGTGAAAATGCCCTGTCCGAATGGTTATCCAGCCCCGTCACGGTGCCGCGCCTGGTCAGACAAGAGCTCCTGGCAAAGCTATATTTTTTACAGGATACAGATAATGATTTAGCCCGGTTGTTAATGAAAAAACAGGAAAACCTCTGTCGTCACTGGCTGGGAAATTTTATTGAGATAGCTGCTCGATGCGCCCCCGGAAGTTATCAGTGGCTCATTTATCAATACCGTATCAGCCAAATCGAAGCAACCATAACCTGGTTGGATTTTTGTCAGTACACTGCTTTATTGAGAAATTAACAACAGGTAGAGAGTTGGATTCACAACAGTTTGCCACATCGTGATTTGAAATCTCATTTTGGAAACGGATGGAAATGTTATTGCATGGGCAATCGCAGGGTGATCTGACACCCCGCATGGGGCAGATTTTTCATCTCAACTGCACCGCCGTGCGCCCTGATTATCTGCTGCACCAGCATCAGACCCAGGCCGTGTGACGGGATTGCGGAAGGAGAATGAAACGCCCCCTGGTTATCTATAACACCGCCTGGCAAACCTTTCCCGTTATCAGAAATCATGATCAAAAAATGCCCGGCATCTGCCCTCAACGAAACCAGAATATTGCAGCCATCGGGGTTGTGTTGAATGCTGTTATCGATCAAATTGTTTACCGCACGTCCCAACAATTCTCTGTCAGCCTGAACAAATGGTTTTGGATCATCTCCCTCAAAACATAAATGGATTGAATAATGGTCATCCAATCCATTATTCAGAAAATCTGCAACCAGGTTGCGGACTAATTCGGCCGGGTTGATTTTTTCCAACCTGAGCGGCTGCATTTCATATTCCAATTTTGACGCCAGGTTTAAGTTGTTGATCAATTTTTTAATTCTTTCGCTTTGCCGGCGAATAACGCCTGCCTGTTGTCTTTCCTCTGGCGACAGGTTGGGATTATCTTCCAATTGACTGGCATACCCCATCATCATTGTCAGCGGCGTGCGAATGTCATGCGAGATCCCCGCGATCCAGGTTGTGCGGGCATTATCGCGTCTTTGCAACGCAGTTTCCTGGCGCTGAAGCTGTTCAGAGGTTTGGTTAAGCTTATCCGCCAGATCCCCCAGGATTCCGCTGGCCGCAATTTCCACGGGCCTCTTCTGGGCCAGGTCTTCAATCCCCCTGACCAGCGGCTGAATGGAATGAAACAGCCGCATCCCCAAAATCAAAGCCAACAAAAAAGCTGCAAGCACATTCAAAATCAAAATAACCGGCAGCCAGGTAATGGTTTTTTCCATAAGGGCTGAAGGGAATTCCATTCCATGCTTCCAGGCGCTGTCTTTGGCGCCGCCCACCACAAACAGCCCGTCACTATGCTTCCAAACATAGACCGGGTAATCCTTCAAATACCAGCGTGTAAAACTGGCCACATCAGACACAGTGTAATAATGCGGCACATCAGCCGGCAGTCTTTCACTCCAAACCACTTCACCGCTTTCATTCAAGAGCATTGCCCACTGGTAACGCTCATCCAGCGCCTCTTTACCAGTATCTGTAAAATAATAGGCATCATTCTCTTTCACCAGTGCATTGGCAACATCTGCAACGGAAAACCCGGCGAATGCGTATTCACTGGACTGCACGATCCAGAAGACCAGCATTGCGAAATTGAGCATCAGCAGAACCAGCGCAATACCTGCCGCAGAAAACACAAAACGGGTTTGAATTTTTAGCATGCTTTTCATTTTTCAGTTTCCCCGCTGCAAAGTTTATAACCCAATCCCCTGACAGTGATCAGATAGCGTGGATGCGAAGGTTCGGGCTCAATTTTTTCGCGTAAGCGGCGGATGTGAACCATCAGGGTGTTTTCATAACCATACAGGTTATCTCCCCAGGCTGCCCGACACAAACTGTCTCCGGTGACAATCCTTCCCATGTTTTCATGCAATTTTTCCAACAAGACATATTCCTTAGCCGTCAAGGTAAATTGATCGGTTGGAGTTGCCACAATGCCCGTATTCAAGTCAACTTCAGCAGCGCCGAGATGAAAGATGGGTTTGCCTTCATTCTTACTGGTTATTGGAAAATAGGTGCGGGTTAACACGGCACGCAGCCGCAAGATTAGTTCTCTCGGCAAAAAGGGCTTGGTGATATAGTCATCGGCGCCCAGTCCCAGACCCAGCAAGCGGCTTTCATCCTCATCGCGCGCTGAAAGAAACAGCACCGGGGCAGATGAAGACGAGCGAAACTCACGCATCAAGAGAAAACCATCGCCGTCCGGTAGCATCACATCCAAAATCACAGCGTCGGGCTGCTCGGTTTGAAACACCTGGCGCGCCTGCGCGCAATTGGCGGCAGTCAGCACCCGCAGGTAACCTTCCCTGAGCAAAATGTCTTTAACCATTTTGCGCAGTTCAGCCTCATCGTCCACAATCAGCAGCCGGCAGTCAAAAATATCTTTCATCAGCTATCCCGAAACCATCATACTGTAAAAATTCAAATTTTTCACGCCCCAATCCCAGAATTAAGGAAAATGTAAGATTGCCTTCAAGTTCACGTAAGCCTTGGTCACTATACTTGCGAAAACATTTGAAAAAAGGAGATATTTACCGTGGCACATATCATCACTACAACAGGTCTTTGCAAACAATATGACAGAGTCCTGCGCGTGAAAGACCTGGATCTAAAGGTTCCGGAAGTCGCCGTTTACGGCTTTTTGGGACCCAATGGAGCTGGAAAAACAACAACGCTAAAAATGATCCTGGGGTTGGTCAAACCAACTTCAGGCTCCGTCACAATTTTGGGATACCCTGTAAATTCCAGGAACCGGTTATCCATACTCAAGAATGTGGGCTCCCTGGTTGAATCCCCCAGCTATTATGGGCACTTGACAGGCGCAGAGAACCTGAAGGTTTTTCAAACCTTGCGGGGGCTCCCGCAAAAAGAAATTGACAGGGTGCTGCACATCGTCAGGCTTGAGAATCAAAAGGGGAAAATCGTCAACCAGTATTCACTGGGTATGAAACAGCGCCTGGGACTGGCTTGCGCGCTGCTCGGCAGCCCCAAATTGTTGATCCTGGATGAACCCACCAATGGTCTCGACCCGGCCGGCATGCAGGAAATGCGTGAACTGATCCGCTCGCTTCCCAATCAATACGGCATGACTGTGGTTGTTTCCAGCCATCTATTAAGCGAGATCGATCAAATTGCCAACAATGTGGGAATCATCCATAAAGGTGAACTGGTTTTCCAGGGCAGCCTCGATATCCTGCACCAGAAAAGTAAACGCAATATTGCCATTCGCACCCTCAACAACCCGATGGCAGCCAAAGTTTTCCAGGGAAACAATATCCCCTTTGAGTTATCAGATGGCTATTTATTACTGCCTGATACAAAGGATGAATTGCTTGCCCGCTACATCGCTTGCCTGGCTGAAAGTCGCATTGGATTGGTACGCATTGAGGCGCGCGAGAAAAGCCTTGAAGATATCTTTTTGGAACTGACCGGAGTGGCGGTGAGTTTATGATCAAAACCCTGGCAGTCGAATTTTATAAAACCCGCCGACGGAAAATTTTCCTGGTAGTCTTGGCAATGATTGCCGCACAATTGATGTGGGCATTGTGGTCATTCTCGCGCATGGACGCCCGTGACCTTGAACAGGGGTGGATAAGCAGCCTGTTTCAATTCCCCCTGCTCAACTCCCTCATGATGCCGGTGATTTGTGCGGTTGTGGCTTCACGCATCTGTGATATGGAACATAAAGGCCAAACCTTTAAACTTCTCAACACCATCCTTTCTGCCGGTCGTCTCTTTGACGTGAAATTTCTTTGCGGCGCCTTCTATATGCTGCTGGCTGTACTATTCCAGATTGTGATTATCATAATCACAGGGTACCTCAAAGGTTTTGAAGGAAACGCGCCTTTTGAACTGTTTGGCTATTACCTGCTGTTCACCACAGCCATCAATCTGAGCATCCTGCTGCTGCAGCAAATACTGTCGCTGCTATTCACCAATCAAATGGTGCCGCTGACTGTTGGATTGACCGGTTCCTTTTTCGGTCTCTTTTCCCTGTTTTTTCCGCAGGGTTTCCAAAAATTCGTCATCTGGGGATATTACGGCGTGCTGATGTTTATCGGTATGGATTGGGATCGGGCTACGCGCATAACCGATTATTACCTCACGCCAATCAACTGGGCAGGGTTTGTGATGCTAATCATCCAATTTCTGGCGTTCTATGTGATCGGACGCGTCATCTTTGCACACAGGGAGTGGTAACCATGTTTATCAGAACCATACGAGCCGAACGAATGAAATTGCGCCGCAGCCCGGTGTGGCTGGCTTTCTTTGTCCTGCCTATTTTGCCTGCGGTGATGGGAACGATCAACTATCAAATGAATATCGGCATCTTGCAGGATGAATGGTACAGCCTGTGGTCGCAGCACACCATTTTTTCCTGTTACTTCTTCATCCCGGCAGTGATTGGGGTTTACTGCTCCTACCTGTGGCGACTGGAACACACAAATTACAACTGGAATGCTGCCATGTCGGCGCCGGTGCGGGTTTCTTATATATACCTTGCCAAGTTGTGCATGGTTGCGAGCATGGTCATTCTCACTCAGGCGTGGATCGGCTTGCTGTTTATTGTTTCAGGAAAGCTGGTTGGATTAAATACCCCGGTGCCTCACGAACTCTCCACCTGGTTAATTTACGGCGCACTTGGCAGCATTGTCATCGCTGCTTTGCAGCTCTTTCTTTCTCTTATCATCCGCAGTTTTGCAGTGCCGGTTGGCATGGCTCTGGTCGGTGGAATTGCCGGATTGGCTGCGCTGGCCAAGGGCTACGGCATCTGGTTTCCCTATTCATTGATCAGCCTGGGCATGCAGGGTAACGGTCCATCCGATGAGATGCAGTACAGCTCAGGACAATTAGTGACCAGTTGCCTGTTATTCACCGGATTCTTCATCCTGCTGGCCATCATCTGGCTTAGCAAGAGAGATGTCAAGACCTTGTAGGATGGGATTCCTCACAAGACAAAGACTGGGGGCTGTTTAATAAGTGGGCAAACACATAGGTAAGCCTTCGCTTGCGTGGATTGCCCCTACCCTTCGGGTCACCCCGAAGGGTTCATTTTTGACAGCCCCTTTTTATTGCAAAATGACTTCCACCAGTTGTTCGCGGGTGAGATTATTAAAATACAGGCTAATGTCCAGGTTGGCCAGGGCTGCCAGCAAAGCCTTTTCTTCCGCCGCATGCCCGATGATCGCACTGGCAACAGCATCAGCATCCGCCCCAAAATAATCTCCATAAGTGGCAAAATGGGTGATGGTGCCTTTATCAACATCCATATAGATTTGCAGCTTGCCAAAGCCTTCAATGCGCCGTTCTTTGCGGATGCTGTATTTCGGCGATGAACCGTAATTCCACTCCCAGCTTTCATAGGTTTTCTGCAATTCTTCCACGGCAGCAACATCTTCTGGCGTAAGAAAATACTGCGGGACGTGCTGTTCATCAACCATGTAATGTTTCAGGAGATTTTTAAATTCTTCCAGGGGCATATCCTGGGGAAGGTAGTCTCTCACGTTGGTCACCCGGCTGCGCACCGATTTAATCCCCTTGGATTCAATTTTGTCTTTGGAAACATTCAGCGCCGCAGACACAACCGACAGGTCTGAATCAAACAAAATGGTGCCGTGGTGCATGATGCGATTGTTTTTCACATACTGCGCGTTGCCTGAAAACTTCTTTCCATCAATCGTCATGTCGTTTCGGCCGCTGATTTCCGCCGCAACCCCCATGCGCGCCAACGCCTTCACCACCGGCTGGCAAAAGTCAGAGAATTTCAACCTGTTGGCTTCAACCGCATCAGAAATCAGCGTGTAATTGAGATTGCCCAGGTCATGATAAACCGCACCCCCGCCCGACTGGCGGCGCACAACCTTAATCCCATGCTGTTTCACATATTCAGCATTAATTTCTTCAATGGTATTCTGATGTTTCCCCACAATGATGGCATTGTCGTTTTGCCACAGCATGAAATAATCATTAGTTCGCGGCAGGCTGTCAAAAACAAATTGCTCCAACGCCAGGTTGAAATACGGATTCGTACTGGTGCTTTCGATAAATATTAAGCCCATAAATCCTCCTTTATATACAATACCAATTTGACCAGTGGATTAATGATTCAGATCAGACAGGATCATTCTAACAAATTTTTCAACAATTTCCGGATCAAATTTAATACCCGAAAGTTGTTCAATTTCCTGTAATCAACCATAAAGCAGAAATAAATTCTTTTTTGTCAAAATTGCATTAATCAACTCAAGTTGCCACCTATGTGTCAATAAGCCTGAGATTCCAGCCTGCCATTGGAAAGGAATGCCCGCCAAAAAAGAGAATTCGGCGTCACATACATCAGACGCCGAACCAAGAGAACTTAAAATTTTCGTTGTGTTTTTGCCAGTTGATTACGCAAGCATCTTCAACAAAGCAGGCGCCATTGCATCAAAAATACTCCCGGCTGCCTTCTTCATTGCCCCCAGGTGCGTGGGATAATAATAATCAGATTCCAGCCAGCCCTTCTCCGCGTAATAACGGTAGTCACGGCTTCTGTCATCAAGCATTTGAGCAATTGTGGTTCGCCCAATTCTAAATACCAGGAGCTGGAAGAAAGTTGGCGCAGGATAGGCCGGTTTGGTCAGCTTGATATGAAATTGCTTGCTCAACTGTGCCAGTGTCCTTTCCATTTTCTGTCGATCCCTGTCCGTCATCGGATCAAGTGCTGTAATGCGCGCGCCTTTCACGGTGATAAATCCCAGGTTACGCCCTAAAAAATCCAGATAGTCCACAATTTTTTCGCCGCCGCCAATACCCTGGCTGACAATGCTGGTGAAAGCTTTGCCAAAATATCGCGGCCGATGCAAGGCAAACCCAAACCGGTCCAGGAACGTCTTCATGATTCCAGAGACCTGAAAGCTGTAATTGGGGGTCGCCATGACAATACCGTCAGCAGACATGATCTTATCCATCAGCACATCCCGGTCATCTTTCAGCGGGCAAAATTCTTCGCCCTTCTCAAAGCACAACCTGCATCCCCGGCACATCTCAAGCCGGTAATCACTCAGGGTCACAATTTCACAATCCACACCGCCCAAAGCCTGCAAATCATTCAAAAACTGCTCAACCGCTCGCTGCGTATTCTTCTTGTGGGCGCTTCCAACAAATGCAACAACTTTTTTCATGATTGCTCCTATGATTGACCGGAACTATCCCTCAGCCCATTCAGTATAAATTCGGTCAGGTATTCCTGGATTTTGGGAAAGTACTGGAAACCAATTTCATCTTTATGGAGATCGACAATAACGACCACAGAAAACAATGCCATGATCATTCCACTGTCAATGTCACACCGCATTTTTCCATCAGCCTGCCATTTCTGGATGATCTCAATAAAGCTTTGATAAACAAAGTCCACCTGTTCCAGGCCGTTTTGCTGGCGAAACTTTTCCTCAATCTTATTAAAAACATCCTTGTTGTACCACTCCCTCAAAATTGGGTTGGCAGCCATGCCCTGCATGTTTTTTTGCATCAACTCCAGGAGGACAGTCAGTGGGTCGCCGTCGGGATCCACGGTTTCCATGATAGCCCTCTTCAATTTTTCATTCTCTTCCAGATAAATTTCCATAAATAGTTCATCTTTGGATGGGTAATACAAATAGAACGTTCCGGTTGCAATCCCTGCCTTTTTGGTTATATCAGCCACGTTGGTATCTTTAAAACCATGCGTGCTGAATAATTCTTTCCCGCTGTCAAGTATTTTCGCTTTTTTATCAACCATTTTCCTGCACCTTCTTATTAATAATGAATGAATATTATAATATTCATTCATTATATTAGCACAACAAATCAAAAATTACAAGCCTTCGCGGCAGGAATTTCACGAAATTCTTTTTAAAAACTGGACTAGAATTACTCAAACCATAAATGAAAAACAGGTGCTTATATGATCTATACCGTCACATTGAACCCGGCTGTTGACCGTCAATTGCTGGTACCCGAAATTCAATTTGATTCAGTTCTGCGCGCCATCAACTGCCAGGTTGATTTTGGCGGCAAAGGCTTTAACGTCTCTCGCATGATAAAGTCGCTGGAAGCGCCGTCCTGCGCCCTGGGGTTTGTGGGCGGCAAAAGCGGCGAGTTTTTGCAGGAAGGCTTGAATGCCCTGGGCATCCAGACCGATTTTGTGTGGGTGAATGGTGAAACCCGCACCAACATCAGCATCGTCACCACCCACCGCGAACACCACATCAAAGTCAATGAGCCGGGACCTGAAATTTCACTGGAAAGCCAGCAAGAGCTGCTCGACCGCATTCAAAAACGGGTTCAACCGCATGACTGGTGGATTTTGGCTGGAAGTTTGCCCCCCGGCGTGCCCGATGCAATTTACGGCGATATGATCCGCATTATCGAAGCGGGCGGCGCACATTCCATCCTCGATTCCAGCGGCGCGGCATTAGAACTGGGCTGTCGGGCCGGTGCTTACCTGGTCAAACCCAACGGCTTTGAGGCTGAAAAGCTGACCGGCATCGCCATTCACAATCCCGGAGACGCTGTGCGGGCAGCCGCAGAAATCCGGCAAATGGGCGCCGCCAATGTGGTCATATCGCTTGGAAAAGACGGCGCAGTCCTTTCCAACAGCCAGGAGAGTTGGCTGGCGCGCAGCCCCCGCATCGAAGAAAGTAACCCGATTGGCGCCGGTGACTCGCTGGTGGGTGGACTGGTGTGGGCGCTGCACGCAGGACACAGCATGCAGGAAGCGCTGTGCTGGGGAGCCGCCTGTGGAGCCGCGACAGCCAGCCTGGAAGGCACCACCGTTGGCGACCTTCGCCTGGTGGAAAAATTATTCCAACAAATTGAAGTCGAGCCAATCAACACCTAAAAATCACGGCTGGGATTCGACACAACTCGTTCAGGCCGTGAAATTTCCACCTCGCCTTGCAAGCAAGAGGTTCAACAATAACAAGAACCTGTCCCTGTGATCGCCCATCTATGAGCCCATCCCGGTTAGATCATCCAGTATGGCGAATCCATACCAGCCGGTTATCTTCAAACTCGGCTTTCAATTGATTGGTATCCAACAAATAAGCCAGGTAAGAACGAATGGTGCTGCCCACCAGCACATACTGGTTCCAGTCCATGCTCAACTGGTATCCGTCAAAAATGCTTTTCAGGATTTCTTCTGTGGTCTTTGGTTCGCAACAGATCGATTTAATCCGATCAATGATCTCCAGCACCTTGCGGCGGTTGGCTGCCGCCAGGGGGCGAATATCTTCACAGGCAGGTGCATGCGCCGGGATGAACCACCTGCCTTCCAGTTTCTCCACCCTGTCGAGGGTCGCAAGATAACCAGCCACATCATAGATAAATGAAGCGTGATATTTGTTTAGAATGTTCTCCCCCATCAAGCAATCAGCCAGAAACCACACATCGTCGTCGGTTTCAATCCCGATCATTTCGAAATAATGCCCATTCAATGGGATGATCTTTAATCCCTGTGGCATTTCCAGCGCGTCCAAATTATCTGCCAGAGAAGGCTGCGCCATGAGGAATTTGTTGCGCAGCGCCTTGCAGGGAAACCCGCCGTAAAGAAAAGAAGGCTCGAAAACAGGATAATGGTTAAAACAGGCTTCCATGCCGCTGGTGTAGGCGGGCACTCCCAGGCGTTGTTGCAACACGGCATTGCCGCCCACATGATCGGCATTGGAATGCGTGTTCAAGATAAATTTGAGCTTCCATCCATTTTCCGCCAGGATGGACTGGATTTTTCTGCCAGCGTCCTTGTCGTTGCCGCTGTCAATCAGACAAACCTCATCGTCGTTGATCCGGTAAATTCCCATTTTTGCCGGTGATTCAATATAATATGTTTTCTCTCCAACCCGTACCAGTTCGTACATGCTTTAACTCCTTTATTGCAGGCATCGATGCTGTATTATAAATCGCATTCCTTTTGGACCTGCCGGAGTGGTGTTATGATTGTGCGCATGAATATCGCGAGGAAAAAATGAAAAAAAACCGAATAATCAAACAGGTTTTTGCGCTGTTCTTGCTTGGCTCGTTTCTGGCAGCCTGCGCACCGGCAGAAAGTGTGATTCAAACCGCCGTCGCTCAAACCATGGCAGCCGCCCCTTCTGCCACACCCACCACGCCCAACATTGAGGAAATGGTGATTACCTCTGTAAACCAGACAATGACCCCCATGATTGCAGCGCTCTCAACCTTTTCAGCGCAGCAGATCGAAACCGCCGTGGTTCAAACGCTCACCGCCATTGTTCCCACCGTTACCGAAACCCCGTTGATCTCACCCACACCCGTCACGCCCACCCCCACCATCACCAACACTCGCGAGCCCTGGCCCACCATCACCAACACGCCCGAACCCTTCATCCCCAGCGGGCCCATCACATTGAGCAAAATCGACAACCTGGAAGAATACAAAGTGCGATTAACCTGGGAAGCGCAAGGCAGTTTCTTGAACGGCTTTTTTGTGTTGTGGTCCGACTCTGCCGAGCCCACACCTGATAATAGTTACTGGTATTACTTCTCCAACGGCAAAACCCGCAGCGCCGTGGTGGATATTAAACAGGCAAAAACATACAACTTCCGCGTGTGTGAACTGAATGCCGACCGTAAAACCTGCATCCAATACAGCAATGTAATCCAGTTCAGCGTGCAATGAAGCAGATATAGCCAAATTCAAGTTAATGAAAAATCAGTGAGAATTATTATCCAGTCATCATTATTTTGCGTTGAGGGGATTCAAATAGCACAGTTCGATACTGCCAATCACCTTAAAAAGGAAATCCGCCCTTCCGGGTGGATTATTCTAGTAGCGGGGAGTGGATTCGAATAGCACAGTTCAATACTGCCAATCACCTTAAAAAGGAAATCCGCCCTTCCGGGTGGATTATTCTAGT
>CAZOKH010000061.1:0-21603 GCA_964580315.1 uncultured Anaerolineaceae bacterium
ATCCCCCTCTTCGGGGCAGGTCACCAACGCGTTACTCACCCGTTCGCCACTAAGTTATCGTACGAATACAATAACTCCGTTCGACTTGCATGTATTAGGCACGCCGCCAGCGTTCATCCTGAGCCAAGATCAAACTCTCCGCAAGAAAATCGTCTTATTCAGACGTTTTTGTTTTCGTTGCTCATTGAACGACAGGGTTTACTGTCTTCCTATCACTCTTCAATTGTTAAGGTTCTGTTATCCTTCCTCCGACCGCGACGCTTCCGTCATCACGCGAGACAAAAAGACCGATGTCTTGATTTCACACCAACGACATCGACCTGGTAAGCGACATCTTGCGGTTTTGACCTGTGGGAGGTTTTTATTTTACCGATCTGCCTTTCAGCGAGACCGCTCCTGCACTGGAGACTTACATTCTACTCGCTTCCTTCACCCTTGTCAAGAGGTTATTTTGCTCAATTTTCGAGCAATTTTTTCGTCCAGGTTACTCTTGATTTTTTGGATTCGGAAAGCACCGAAACAGGAGTTTTTCTTTTTTTATTGATCCGCTTTTTTTCGAAGCGCATCATGTTCTCAACAGCGAGGCTGGATTATACTGCAATGCGATACTGTGTCAAGGGTTTTGGTACACCAATTTTAAAATTGCCTTAACCCATTTTTCTCACCCCCTTAAAGTTCGTAAAATACCCTTCTGTTCTCACATATCGCCTTCGTAAAAGTCTTTGATTTTCATTAAAACCCAATGAGCAAAACTGATTCATACTACTCGCTCTGATATAATTCACCCCATGAACCATCCTTCAACGCTTCACCGGCATTCGAACCGCGCGCAAGTTTTCACCATTGAACAAATTTTGCTGGCTGTGCTGGCTGGCTTTGTTCTCTTTTTTCTTGCGCTGCTGATTAGTATTGCCGGTTTTCAAATCTGGCACACAGGCAGGGTATATCCGGGTGTGAGCGTAGCGGGCGTTCCAGTGGGCGGCATGTCAACCACCAGAGCTGCCGCGGCCATTACACAAAGCATCACCTACCCGCAAACCGGGCGCATTATGCTGCAAAACGGTGAACAGCGCTGGTTGACGTCGCCCACGCAACTGGGGCTGGTGCTCGATGCCGATGCATCAGCGCAGCAAGCCTACCAGGTTGGGCGGCAGGGCAACCCGCTGTCGCGCCTTGAAGAGCAATTCAACGCCTGGCAAAATGGTCGCCAGCTTTCACCTGTCTTCGTTTTCAACCAGCAACTGGCAGCCAATTTTCTGCACTCCATCGCTCAACAAATTGATCAACCGGTGGTCGAACCCTCTTTGAAGGTTGAAGGCGAAAAGGTTAGCATTCAACCCGGCCAGGTCGGGCGGCAGGTTGATTTTTCAACCTCCATGGATGTGATCGCTTCGCACATGCGCGCGATGCAAGATGCCCTGATTGACCTGACCGTTGCTGAAACCCCGCCCACCCCCATCGACCTGGCAACTCAAACCCGTGCGCTTGAAACCATCTTGAGCCAGCAGCTCACACTCACCATGCCGCCCAACCAGCCCGACGAGAGAGGCCCCTGGGAATTCAAAGCCTCCGATCTGGCTCCCCTTTTGGTGTTGGAACACATCGGTCAGGGCGCTGACGCACACCTTGAGGTGGGCATTCAACAGGCTGCCCTGGCTGACTATTTAAGCAAACTGGAACCCAAACTTCAATTGGAACCACAGAATGCGCGTTTTATCTTCAACGACGATACACGCCAGCTCGATTTATTACAATCGGCTACAGTTGGGCGCCACCTGGATGTGGCTGCTTCTCTCAACAGCATCCAGTCCAAAATTCGCGCGGGTGAGCACAGCGTGCCGCTGGAGTTTGTGTTTACCCCCCCGGCAGTGACCGACAACACCACCGCCGAACAATTGGGCATTTCAGAGCTGCTGCACGAAGAAGTTTCTTTTTTCTACGGCTCCAGCGCCGACCGCGTCCAAAACATTTCCACTGCCTCCAGCAATTTTCACGGTTTGCTGGTGGCGCCAGGTGAAACATTTTCCATGGCTGCCTCCATGGAAGATATCACGCTGGATAACGGTTATGCCGAAGCCCTGATCATTTACGGTGATCAAACCATCCAGGGTGTGGGCGGCGGCGTGTGCCAGGTTAGCACCACCCTGTTTCGAAGCGCATTCTTCAGCGGCTTTCCCATCGTAGAACGGCATGCGCACGCCTATCGGGTAAGCTATTACGAAAAAACAGCCGGCAACGCCATTAACCCCGACCTGGCAGGTTTGGACGCCACCGTGTTTGTCCCGCTGGTTGATTTGAAATTCACCAACGATTCTCCCCACTGGCTGTTGATGGAAACCTATGTCAATCCTTCTTACAGCTCGCTGGTGTGGAAGTTCTATTCCACATCAGACGGCCGTTCCGTGCAGTGGAAAACCACCGGCCCCATCAACACACAAGAAGCTCCCAAACCGCTTTACCGCGAAAATCCAGAACTGGAAAACGGAGAGGTAAAACAGGTAGATTGGGAAGCGGAAGGCGCCGATATAACCGTCGAACGCGAAGTGTACCGCGGCGACCAGGTTTATTTCCGCGATTCTTTCTACACCCATTATCAACCCTGGCAGGCCATTTATGAATACGGTCCCGGTACAGAAGGGATGCCCCCTGACCAGGATGAAGATGAAGATGAAGATGAAGATGAAGATGAAGATGACGAAGACGAATAGAGTCAAAAAATGCTTGTGGTAAAATTACGCCTGAGAAAATAACCAATGGAGGCAGAATGTTAAGCCCTGATCTGCTCGAGATTTTGCGATGCCCGGCTTGCAATCCAGAAAACAAAGGTGAACTGGATTATGTAAAAGATTGCTGGCTTGTGTGCCGAAACTGTGGAAGAAAATACCCCGTCGTTGACGACATTCCGGTAATGTTGATTGACGAAGGCGATAAATGGATCAACACTGCGGTTGATCAACTTCCCGTTCCTCCACCCGAACCACAATAATCACGATGCTTTCAGCCTGTGAAACTTTGCACTGAAAAATTTTGGTATTCTTCTTGCACCCTTTCACGCTGAAATCATTCTGTAATGAATTCTAGTTTTTTCACGGATAAATATGCGCAACCCTCGTAATCGAACAAAAATGGCGAAACCTCGCCGCCCAATGGATCGTCTTACAGTCGGCCTGTTGATTGCTTTTGGCGTTCTGGCAATTGCCACAGCCGTCGTCGCTTTCTTTGTCGCCCGCAACCTGTTCAGCAGTTGGACAATGACCGATCTGCCCGGCTTGCCCCAAATCAGCGAGCAGGGCAGTGAAATGCCCGAAACGCTGCCCGGCGGCACCCCGGCGTCTGCCCCGCTGCAATCAGCCAGTGGGCCCACCCCTGTGCCGTGGGACGGCGCCAGCCGGATCACTATGCTGGTTATGGGCCTGGACTACCGCGACTGGGAAGCCGGTGAAGTAGCCCGCACCGACACCATGATCTTATTAACGGTTGATCCGCTCACCAAAACAGCCGGGATGCTTTCCATCCCGCGCGATATGTGGGTCAACATCCCTGGTTTTGACTACGGAAAAATTAACACCGCCTACTACCTGGGTGAAACCTATAAGTTGCCCGGCGGCGGCCCCGCCCTGGCCATGCAAACGGTTGAGAATTTCCTGGGCGTACCGATTGACTACTATGCCCAGGTTGACTTCATGGCATTCGTCAAATTTATTGATGAAATTGGCGGCCTGGACATCAATGTGATGGATGAAATCCGGGTTGCCCGCATCGGCAGCGACGAAGAATCGTACGTACTGCATGAGGGCGTTCAAAACCTGGATGGTATGGAAACGCTGGGTTACGCTCGTTCGCGTTACACCAGCGGCGGCGACTTTGACCGCTCGGAACGCCAGCAGCAGGTCATCATGGCAATTCGTGAACAAATCGTAACGTTTGACATGCTGCCCACTTTGATTGCCAAATCGCCCATTCTTTACCAGGAATTATCATCGGGCATTCGCACCAACCTTTCGCTGCAGCAGGTGATTCAACTGGCGGTTCTTGGCACGCAGATTGATGCCAAACAAATCAAACAGATTGTCATTCCACCCGATGTGGTTTACGAATCCTTCTCACCCGACGGCTTATCCATCCTGATCCCCATTCCAGATGAGATTCGGGCGCTGCGCGACAAGGTTTTTGCCGTTACCAGCCCCGCCAGCCCATCCACCGCCAATGTCGATCCGGCTGAACTGGTCAAAATGGAACAGGCGCGCGTCACAGTTGTTAACGGCACGCAAACAGCAGGCCTCGCCACACGTACTTCCGAATACCTGCGGGCACAGGGTATCAACGTGGTGGGCGAAAGCACCGCCGACCGGGTGTATGAAACCACCACCATCATCATCTACAACGGCAAACCCTACACCATCAATTACCTGGCGCAAACCATGGGCGTGCCCACCAGCCAGATATTTAACAGCTACAACCCCGATGCCCCGACGGATATCGATGTCATTATCGGCAACAACTGGGGCAGCAGCAACCCCATGCCGCAATAGATAGATCATCACAATCAAAAACCTCACCAGTTTGCAGAAATCTGGTGAGGTTTTTTGTTTAACGCAAATTCTGGAAAAGGTGTTCCATCATTGCAAGGAGGTTGAAATAGCGCATTTTCTGTTTCAACCGACAAAGCAAACTCATGGTAAGCCAAAATGATGAGATTACTTCGCTCTCTGCGCTCACGCGCAAAGACATCGTAATTATCCCGAATCCACGGGATTTAATCCCTATTGCGCAATAAACCTTAACTTCCAGCCGCCCAGCAGTCCAGCTGCTCCCTCGTCTTCACCCTCGCAGGTTTTAGCTTCAAGTTCGCTGATGGTTTCTCCACTGTCGCCCACGCGCAAAGAATACAACACGCCGGGCTGCATTTGAAAATCGGCATACCCCGCATCAATCTCGGGGTACAAACCCGTGTAGAACTGGTTTTCGCCGTTTTCCCAGGCCACAGCGATCATCACACCCGGCATTGATTTTCCGTCTTCGTCTTGCACAATCACCTGGATCGTTCCCTCGGGTACCTGTGAATCGCACACCCTTTCACGCTCGGTCAATTCAAACGGAATTCCCAGCCCGGGATTGCTAATTTGAGCCGCCTGCCGGGTGGGTTTGCTTTCAGGCTGGTCTTTCTCAGGGGTTGGCGTCGATACCCCCTCTTCATCGTCGTCTTGTTCTGCCTGTTCATCTTCAATTTCTTCTGCCGCTTCGTCAGTAGTAGCCTCGTCGCCATCCTCGTCCGGCTGCGGTGTGGCAGATGGTAATCGTTCAACCACAGCCATCTGGGCAGGGGTTGAGGTGGGCGTGGCGATCACACCAGATTCCTGCCCCAGCACCGAGGCCAATTGCGCCAGCGACCGGGCGGCGCCGGGTTCGCCATTTTCAGCCAAAATGCGCTGGGCCTGCGCACTTAACGACCACACGGTTTTTGCGTCGCCCAATAAGCGCACGCGCGCACGCGCGCGGCCAATGTCGCCGTTGGCATCATAAGCCAGTGCCACCATGCTGCGGTACTGGTCTTTATCAGCTTCGCTCAATGAAGCCGGAGATACGTCGTAATACTCCACTGGCTCCATCAACCGGCTGTAGAACAAACCCAGCGCCAGTCCAATCAGCAGCCCTGAAAGCAGAAACCAGTACCCTTTACTCGCGCTCATGGCTGCTGCTCCCCTTCCGGGTTAAGCATCCAGGCTTGCAGCCCGTCAGACAACTTGCCCAGCAGGTTCATGTCTTGCTTGCTGTATTGCAGTTCCTGGCCGGTAACGATGGCGCGCTGAACATAACGCAGCACCGGTTCACTGCCCAGGAAAGCCAGCCGTTCTGCCGCACTGTCAGCGTTTTTGTCTTTGGCATACACCTCGGCAGTCATCAACACATAATCCGCCTGATAGTCGTAACGCAGTTCTTCGGAAGGTGTATTACGATATGCCACAGGTAGGCCAATCCAACCAGCAGCCACACCGCCCACAAAACCAATCAAAATGGCAGCGGCAAACCAGTAAACACGCCCGGTATTCATTCCTGCTTCTTTCGTCATCGTCATGTTCGTATCCAGCTATGTTTCTCCTGAAATCGCCGCCAGGTGATGGTTAAGTCCGCGCACAGTCATATACAGCGGTTTATATACCTGCTCATAAATCGGCATATACCATTCGTGCCTGGCCGGGTCGGGTTCAAACACTGTGGCGCCGTAGCGCATTGATTCAACCGCTTCAGACGGTGAATGGAATGCCCCGACTCCCAGACCAGCCAATAATGCCGCGCCTGTGGCCACAGCTTCGGGCAAATTGGGCGTAATCACCGGCAGGTTGAGTACATCAGCCTTTAACTGCGAAAGCAGCGTTAAACGCGTTGTACCGCCCACCAGGATCACCTGTTCCAATTCCTGTTTGCTCATGTTCTGAATGGTATTCAGATTGTAACGCATATAGAAGGCCATCGATTCCAAAAAACCGCGGAACAGGTCGCCCGAAGTTTGATCCAGTTGCATGCCCACCACCGCCGCCCGGCTGTAACGATCGCTTTCAGGCGAACCCGAGCCGTTGAGGTGCGGCAGCCACACCGGCCCCACCCGTTTGCCCACGCCCTTGCGAGCGGCTGTTTCCAGTTCGGCAAAAGGCAAATCAGCCCGGCTGACGCCCACACCCGCCAACTGGCGCACCACCCATTCAATGCCGCCTCCGGCAGCTTTCATACCGCCCTTCACCACAAAAGCCCCCGGCAGCACATAGGCATAACACGCAAACCCTCTTTGCGCCGCCGTCAGGCTGGTGTGGAAAGACGGCGTCACCAGGAACAGCGCCTGGGCGGTGCCGCTGGAATCCATCACTGACCCGCTGTGGTACGCACCGGCCGCAAAAGAACCCACCAGATGATCGTGCCCGCCCAGTGAGCAGGGCAGCCCCACCGGCAGACCGGTTTCAGCCGCTGCCGCAGGGGTCACCTGCCCGATCACCGTGCCGCCGGGATGTAGCGCTGGCAGTATTTCGCGTTTAATCCCGGCCAGGTTTAGCATCGTATCCGACCAGTCCAGTTTTGACTGGTCAAACAAAAGAGTGCGCGACGCCAGCGAATAATCGGTGGCCATTTCGCCGGTCAATCGCCACAGCACGTAATCGGGTACCCCCAGCCATTTCACCATTCGCTGCGCCGCTTCGGGATGATTTTGGATAATCCACAGGATTTTTGTGAGGGTGAAGGATGTGCTGACGCGCTGACCGGTGACGGCGTGCAGTTCTTGAATTCCAATTTGCTTCTCAATCCAGCTGGCCTGCGGATCGGTGCGGCGGTCATACCAGGCAATCACCGGGTGCAGTGGTTTCCCGGCAGCATCCAGCGGCACCCCGGCTTCAGCCAGGCTGGCCACACCCAGCCCTGAAACCGGGCGTCCTTTCACTGCCTCACGGATGCATTGCGCCACCGTTTGCCAGATTTGTTCAATTTCGTGCTGGCTCCAATCGGGCTGCGGGTGATCAGTAGGCATGGGATGCGAGGCAATATCAATCACCTTGCCCGCTTCAGTGTCATAGACAACTGCCTTAATATTTGTTGAACCAATATCCAGACCAACCAGGTACATGGGTTTCCTCGAAAACGTTAAAAGTACTCAAATGTATTTTATCAGGGAAGATGCAAGTTTTTCTCCAAAAAAAACCTCCCCACATCAGCGGGGAGGGAAATGTTTTAAGAATTTTTTGGGGGTTATAAATACTGCTCGGCGAAATGACAGGCCACAAAATGCCCCGGGCGCAATTCGCGCAAAACAGGTTCAACCTGCGAGCATTGTTCTTTGGCAATGGGGCAGCGCGGGTGAAAACGGCAGCCGGAAGGCGGGTTGATGGGGTTGGGAATTTCGCCTTCGGGCATGGGCTGCGTGCGGCGCAGGTGCGGGTCGGGCACTGGCACGGCCGCCAGCAGCGCCTGGGTATAGGGATGCAGTGGGTGGCCGTACACCTCACGCAGATCGGACATTTCCATCATTTTTCCCAGGTAGAGAATGCCGATGCGCTCGCAAATGTATTTTGCCGTCGCCAGGTCGTGCGTGATGAACAAATACGTGAGATTGAACTCATTTTTGAGCTGCACCATCAAATCCAACAGCAGGGCGCGCACGCTCACATCAGCCATGGCAATGGGTTCATCAGCCAGAATCAGGTCGGGCTGCGTAATCAGGGCGCGGGCAATCACCACGCGCTGGCGCTGACCGCCCGAAATCTGGTGCGGATACTTGTTGAAAAAGAACAGCGGCGGGGTCATGCCCACTTTTTCCATCATGGTCAGCACCATGTCGCGGTGCTGATTCTTCAATTCGGGCTTATGAATCCGCAGACCTTCCATGATGGCATCTCCCAGGGTCATACGCGGATTAAGCGACGCCATGGGGTCCTGGAAGATCACCTGCATCCTGCGGCGCATTTTGCGCAGTTCTTCGGGATGTTGTTTAGCCAGGTTAATACCGTCAAAAATCACTTCGCCTTTTGTGGGTTTATCCAGCCCAATGGTCAGGCGGCCGATGGTCGATTTTCCGCTGCCGCTTTCGCCTGCCAGGCCAAAAGCCTCACCTTTGCGAATGTTGAAGGTAACATCATCCACTGCGCGCACATAATCAATTTTTTGCGCCAGCATCTGATCCAGAAAGTTCTTTTGAACCGGGAACCACCTTCGCAAATTATTAATTTCAACCAGGGATTTTCCCTGTTCGGGATGGGTAGATAGTTCGGTCATGCTGTCTCCTTAATTGCCGGAGTCTCTTTTTCGGGGTGATCCTGGTACAACCAGCACTGCACCTGCCTGCCCGGGGTCACTTCTTTAAACCCCGGCGCCAATTTTGAACAAATGGGCATGGCCTTGGGACAACGCGGATGGAAACGGCATCCTTTGGGCGGATGGGTCAGGTTTGGCGGTTCACCGGCCATCTTATACAATTCCTCGGTGTCATCCAATTTGATGTTGGGCACCGAACTGAGCAAGCCCTGGGTGTAAGGATGCAGCGGGTTATCAAAAACCTGGTCAACCGGTCCAATTTCGGCCATGTGCCCGGCATACATCACCGCAATGCGGTCAGCCAACTCGGCCACCAGGGCAATATTATGCGTGATCGCCAGCAAGGCAACGCCGTATTCATCGCGAATTTCGCGCAGTTGGTCAGCCAGTTTGGCTTCAACAATCACGTCCAGCGAAGTGGTGGCTTCATCGGCAATGATCAAATTGGCATTCAGCACCAATCCCAGGGCAATCATCACACGCTGACGCATGCCGCCCGAAAGCTGGTGCGGATAACTGTTCAATCGTCTTTTCTGAATTCCCAGGCGTTCAATCAAGGTGGTGGCGCGTCCCAGCCCGTTTTCCTTGGTGGTTTCCGGTTCATGCACCTGGATGGCTTCAATGATGTGTTCATCAACGCGCTGGGTGGGGTTGAGCGAGGTCATGGGGTCCTGGAAAATCATGCTGATTTTTCTGCCGCGCACATCGCGCATCTGGTCGGGTGTGTAATTCATAATATCTTCGCCGTCCAGGATAATCTTTCCACCGCTGATTTCACCGGGAGGATCAATCATACGCATCAGGGCTTTGCCCATGGTGCTTTTGCCGCAACCGCTTTCACCAACCAGCCCCAAAATTTCGCCTTTATAAATGTCAAAAGACACATGATCTACTGCGCTCACCGAACCCAGGCGGGTTTTGTAAGTGACACACAGATCACGAATTTCCATAAGTTTTTCGTTCTCATTTGCCATGGTTTACAACTCCGCCAGACGAGGATTAAGAATTTCTGACAGGCTCTCGCCCAGCATACTAAACGCCAGCGTGACCGTCGTCACCATGAGACCCGGATAGGTGATCAGCCACCAGGCGCGGCGCAAATAATCTTGTCCGCGCGCCAGGTCAATACCCCAGTCGGGGGTATCTGGCGGCAGGCCAAAACCCAGGAAGCTGAGACCGGCTTCGGTGAGAATGGCATCGCCCACATTGACCGAAAAAATGATCACCACCGAGGGAATGACGTTGGGGAAAATGTATTTCACCAAAATTTTCAGCGGGGTGGCGCCCAGGCTGCGCGCCGCTTCAACATACAGCTCTTCTTTCACCTGAAGCGTTTGACCGCGCACAATGCGGAAATAAGTAGGGATATATAACGCTGCAATGGCTACAATGATGTTGCCAATTCCGGCGCCCAGCACCGCGGCAATGGAAATCGCCAGGATCAGGCCGGGGAAGGAATACAGGCTGTCCATCAAAAGCGTCAGCACGCGGTCAAATGGACCGCCAACGAAACCACTGATCAAACCCAGCGGGACGCCGATCAAGAAGGATACAATGGCCGAGCTCAAGCCTACGATCAGGGCAATGCGTGTTCCCCAGATGATGCGGCTGAACACATCCTGACCGATCTGGTTGGTGCCCATCACAAAACCTTTGGCGGCTTCGCCGCGCAAATCAATGGCAATCGCCAATTCAGGAAACTGTTCGAGCTTATCGCCCAGTTCTTCGGGTGATGCGATGAACCCCTTGGTCTTGCCGCTGCGCACTTCTTCGAGGCCCTCTTCAACCGTTTCATAACGGGAAAGGCGCGGCTGGTAACGGATTTTTAATCCCTGCTCTTGCGCTTCATCGTTCATCTGTGTGGTAATTTCGCGCAGCGCCTGGCTGGCCGGGCTGCCGTAGACAAAACCCAGGGTTGAACCTTTGGCAACTGCATCTTCCAACTTCAACTCACCGGCGTCTTTTAAAGCAATCAGGCTGTAGCCCGGGGGCAGTTCATTGGGCGCCAGCAGCGATGGCCCAACCTCTGCCTTGGGATCGTATGGCGCAAACCACTGCGGGAAAACACCCACAATAATGACAAACAGCAGCAAAACCGCACTGATGGCAACAAACCACCAGTCACCGCCGTACCATTTGCGTGAAATGAATAGTTTTCTGACAAAGCCCACCCGGTCCAGGTCCAGCATCCAATCGGGTACCGAGTTGGCGGTTGAATTGTTGTTAGGATTTTCTTGTTCCATGGATTTCTCTCATCGTAAAGGATGATTGACCGCCCATCCGGCTAATACCGGATACGCGGATCAATGAAGGCGTACAGCACGTCCATGATCAATGTGATAATGGCTACAAAAAATGCGAAAACGCCAATGGAAGCCTGCACGGCTGTGTAGTCGCGCAATTGAATACGCTCCACCAGGTAGCGCCCCATTCCGGGCCAGGAGAAGGTGGTTTCGGTCAACACTGCCCCTGCCAGCAAACTGGCAAATTGCAAGCCAATCAGGGTCATAATGGGAATAAACGTGTTGCGCAGGGCATGTTTGTAAACCAGGCGGTCTTCGGGCAAACCGCGCGCCCGACCGGCAGTGATGAAATCTGATTTCAGCATTTCAATCATATTGACGCGCGTCAGGCGCACAAACACGCCGGATAACACCAACCCCAGCGTAACAGACGGCATGACCAGGTGCAGCAGCACCGAACCCAGGGCAGGCCAATTTTGCGTCAGGATGGCATCGATGGTATAAAAATTGGTGATGGATTTGAACGTGGTCATCATCAATGTATCCATGCGCCCGGCAAGTGGAAAGATGGGAATGCGAACGGAAAATAAAATCTGGAACAACAATCCCAGGAAAAATACCGGTATGGAATAGAAAATAATACTGATCAACCGGATACCATAATCCACGGTTTTTTTGCGATTCTTGGCAGCATACGATCCTGATAGAACACCAAGCGCGGCAGTGATGGTGATTGCCGGGAGGGTTAACTCAATGGTGGCAGGCAGTCTTTCAGCCAGCTCGTCCTTAATCGGCCGCTCCCCTTGGGTGAGGGCTGTTCCAAAGTTCAGGGTGAACATATCCTTCACAAAAGCGAAATATTGAACATGAAGCGGGCGGTTAAGGCCGAGGCGCTCGCGCAGCCGGTCAGCCTGCTCTTCACTGACGCGCGGGCCAAGCTGCGATCGAATGGGATCCCCGGGCAGCACGCGCATCACGAAGAAGATGACCGTGATGAGGATGAGCACCATGGGAATGGTTAATAACAAGCGGGTAATTAGAAATCGTCTTAATGATGAAGACATGCATCAGTCTCCTGGGGTGATTTTGAAACATTTGGAGGCAAGGCGAACCTTGCCTCCAAACTTTAAAGCAATATCATGCATGGGAAGCGATTTTTCCATGTCGAAGCAGATTTTTCCCGTTCGAATTTCCTTTACCGTTTCCCATCGGCTTACAGATTACTCGTCGGCTTTCATGGTGCCGTCGGGCATAATCTTGTGATTGAAGCACAGATAGCGCAGCGACGGGGCATTGACGGTTTCAACAGTCAAACCTTCGATGGCTTGCAAGCGGGTTGCCTCGACCGGGCCCAGAACACGCCAGGCAATGTCGATTTCGCCTTTTTCAATAGCCTGCGACATGGTGGTCGGGTCGGCAAAGTACTTGACGATGACGTTCTTGATGAAGGGTTTATCTTCGCCGAAGTAGTTCGGGTTGGCTTCCAAAACCAATTGCTCGCCGGGTTTATTGGAGACCATGCGGTAAGGACCAACACCGTCCAGTTTTTCGGGGAATGCAACCAGTTTGTCATCCGGGAATTGGGCAGGATTGACGGGAACCATCGGGGCAGTTGCAGCCAGGGCGTCAAAGAAGCCAAACGGAGCGCTCAGGGTGAAGACCACAGTCTTGTCGTCGGTAGCTTGAACGTCGGCAACATAAACCTGGATGAGGCCGGAAACCTGACCTTGCAAGGTCTCAAAACGATTCCAGGCGCGCACATAGTCATTGGCGGTCAACGGGGTGCCGTCAGCAAAGGTGACGCCGTCTTTGAGGGTGAATGTCCAGGTGAGACCATCTTCGCTCACAGTAGGCATTTCAGCCACACCGGTTTGCAGTTCAGCGGTGCCGGGTTTGTACTTCAAGAGCGGAGCGCCGGTGTTTTTGATGATTTCCCAGTCGTGGGTGGCATAGGCATCGTTGGCATCCAGGCTGTTCACCTCATCGGTGGTACCGATGATGATGGTGTTGGGGTCGCCGGAAACAGGCTGGGCATCGGCGCCGAATTTCAGCACGTTGTAGTTGAACTCGAACGGAGCGCCAATGGCGATACCTTCGATACCGTTGCGGTAGGTGATGAACTCAGGCTCCCAGAACAGCGGGATGGTCGGGATCTGGTCAACATAGTACTCGCCAACTTCCTGGTACAGGGCTTCGCGTCCAGCCGGATCGGCAGTGGAAGCAGCGCTCAGCAGCAGTTCGTCCATTTTTTCGTCGCAATAGAAGATACCGTTGTCGGGCGACTGGGTGCAGGAAGCAAACGGGGTCAACCAGTTCTCGGGGTCAACAAAATCGGGGAACCAGCCCAGCATGAAGAAGGGCAGTTTGCCAGCCACAAAGCTGTCAACATATTCCGCCCAGTTCTGGCTCTGCAGTTCAACCGAAATCATGCCGGTCTCTTCCAATTGCTCTTTGAGGACCTGCATCACATCGGCGGTGGTGGTGCCGTAGTGCTCGGGCGGGTACCACAGGACGAATTCAAACTTGTTATCCTCAGAATAGCCGGCCTGGGTCAGCAGGTCTTTGGCCATATCCAGGTCGCGCGTGCCGTATTTATCCAGGAACGGCTCGGTGGCGAAAGGATAACCCTGGGGAACCATGTGGTAGGCAGGAATGTTGCGGCCTTCGAACACGCGGTCAACCATTGCTTCGCGGTCGATGGCGGCGGCAACAGCCTGGCGCACCAGGGGATTGCCCCAGATGGGTTCAGCAGGCGCTGCAGGAGCTTCTTCAGCCGGGGCTTCCTCGGCGGGGGCTTCGGCAACCGGTGCTTCTTCAGCCGGAGCTTCTTCAGCGGGTGCTTCTGCTGCGGGGGCTTCGGCAGCCGGTGCAGCAGGGGCGCAGGCGCCAAGGACCATGGCGCTCAACACCAATACAGCAATGAGTAAATACATGGGTTTAAACTTCATACTTCTCTCCTTTTTTGAATAGGTTGAATCGATAGGGTTATTTGAACAAGAAAGATAGTGAAGCCATTTGGTTAACTTTTTTGGTCCAGAAAAAAGTTAACCAATTATACGACAGGTAAAATAAATGTCAACATTTAAAAGAATTGGGGGCACCCTCACCACCCTGTATAACTATAAAATATTATACATACTTTCGCTATAATATTAATACAATTTCATACTTTAATTTTCCGGCGCATTATTGAACCAATGCCGCCCAGGGGGAAAACCTCCGCTCATTTCAATTCATGACCCCGGTCCGGATTAACAATGAACGGAATGGAGGGCAAAGAAATGTTTCCAAGTCGTGCGAACCAATCACTCACCATTATTTTGATTCTAACTTCAATTCTTCTTGCCTGCGCCTGGCTCCCTCAGGATTCGCAGGATGCCAATTTGCAATCTACCATTGAAGCCATGTCAACCCAACTGGTTGAGCTGGGCGAAGGTCAATCTCAGCCCACTGCGCCTCCAGCCGAAATCATCCTGGGGGGCGATGCTACCCCGTCTCTGCCGGAGGGCATTGTCCCACCCCCATCCACATCGGGTTTAAAGGGTGAGTTGAAACTATTAGGTCAATACGGCGGCAGCGCTTTTGCCGTTGCCGTTCAGGGTGATTACGCCTTTCTGGGACAGGGACCGCGAGTTGTTGTGCTGGATATTTCAAGTCCTGATAGCCCGAAACTGGTTGGACAAAGTGAAATCTTGCGCGGCATTGTGTATGGAATTGCCCTGCGGGACAATTATGCCTATGTGGTTGCCGCTTACGAAAATTTGCACGTGTTAGACATCAGCCAGCCCACAAAACCCGAATGGGTTGCCAGTCTGGATATCGAAACGCCCGGCTGCAACAGCATTACCCTGGAAGGAGACAAGGCTTTGCTGGCTTGCAACTCAGCCGGATTTCACATTGTGGACATCTCCGACCCCGGGGCGCCGGCTCTGCTGGGAAAGCTGTCCATGAAAAGCGCCATGGTTTCCATCGCCAACCGGGGAAATACCGCCTATATTGTGGATTATACCCAACACGGGCTTTCAATCATTGATCACAGCAATCCTTCCAATCCTCGCCAGGTGCGCTTATTAAAACCTTCTGAAGTGCCCTTATCGCATAACAGTGAGTATGACTTCGAAAGTGTGCGCAACTGCGGTGAATATCTGTGCATTGCCAACGGCCCAAACGGGCTGGTGGTTTTGGATATCTCTCAGCCTGAAAAACCGGTTGCGTTGAGCGTCTATGACACCAAATCAGCCTCCAGCCTGGTCGCCAATGGCAATACGGTTTATGTCACTGATGACATTGACGGTGTTTTTGCCCTTGATATCACCAATCCAAAATCCGTCCAAAAATTGAGCCTGGCACCCAACAACGTCGACGGTGAAGTATTTTCCATTCAAGATGGCTCTGAACGCAGCATGTTTTATGTGGATGGATTTGTGTATGTCACCGATATCGTTTATGGACTGGACATTGTGGATGCCCGTAACCCTTCGGGGATCATGCGGACCGCCCGTTACACCACGCCGGTCCCCTGGACGCTGTGGGATATAGCCGTGCAAGATCAATATGCCTATGTGGTGGGTATTGAAAGCGGCTTTCGGGTTGTGGATGTCAGCGACCCTGCGAATATGCAGGAAATATTTTTCGACGATGAACGCAAAGACTTATTTTTACAAATGCCCACCGGTCTGGTGATCGATGGGAATTATGCTTACATTTCAGACGGTAATTATCCTTTCCGGATATATGACATCTCTAACCCGGCTCGTCCCATTCAGACCGGGGCAGTTTATGACCACCCGGCATCCGATGGCGCAGCAGATGTCGCCGTCGCTGGCAATTTCGCGTTTGTGTCCGGTCATGGTGCCAAAAACGCGTTCTATCCCGGGAATGGTCTGTGGGTGATTGATATTTCCAATCGCAATAACCCCCAACCGGTGAAATTTCTCGAACTGCCCAACGGAGGCTGGCAGTTATCCATTTCAGGAAATACCTTATACGCACTGGATATGATAGTTACTGCCTCCGAAATAACCGAACCGTTCTCGTTGCGAGTGATCGATATTACCGATCCACTCAATCCTGTGGCAGGGGTTACCATTTCACTTGGACGAAATTCAATGATTGGACTGGGCGGTTGGGACCTTCGGGCAGATGGCGACCGCTTATTCGTCAGCATGCCTCCCATGGAGCTTAAGATCTTTGATATTTCCAACCCCGCATCACCGGTCGATGCCGGTAACCACAAGGTTTATCAGACCAGCAGTGGAAATTTCGATGTGGAGGAAAACAGGCTGGTTGCTGGAGCGTTCCAGGTTTACGATGTAACTTCCATCGACCAGGTACCCGTCATGCTTGCGTCCGCTTCACCCGAGAAAGACATTTGTGTCGAAACCTGGAGTTTCGACTTTGTAGATGATCTGATCTACATTGGCAGCAGCCGGCATGGAATTTATGTTTATCAGTTGATATTAAATCAGTAACTCAGGTTGCTACCCATGCGTCTTTGCGCGCCCCGATGTTTTTTCGGGGCGTGGCAATCTCAAATGTTAGCAATGAAACTGCCGAGTTGGGCTCCCGCCCTCCTTGCAGCGACTGGTCAAGATGTTTTTTAAAGGTAACAACTTGAATGATTGATCGTAGGTTTAAGAACAATTTCAAGAATTCTCGTTAAGATCAAACAGCTCTCAAGGCTGCTTTGCCGCCTCCAACACACTGGTGGTGAATACCGCATCCACATCCACGGCCGGCATGGCTTCATAATCTTGCAGCATATCGGCCAGCGCCTGCCATTGTTCATGCGTTTGCCAGCCCATGCCGTGCTGTTGAGTCACCTCGCTCTCAGCATCCAGCAATTCACTGTCGAGCATAAACCTCATGTGGGCTGCGTCGGTTTCCGGCCCGGTATATTTCAACACAATTTGCACAGCCTCGTCGCGATTCTCCGCCGCATAGGCAATACCCTTCAGCGCCGCCCGCAGGAAGCGAGCCAAAACATCTGGTTTGGTTTTCAATGTCTCATCGCTGGTCACATAAGCCAGTCCCAGAGAGGGAACATCAAAATCAGCAGCTTCCCACAGGTTCAAGTCGTATCCCCAGGATTGAATTAAATAGGGTTCATTGGATTTATAAACCGGATAGACATCAATTTTCCCTTCGGTCAGCAGGCGCGGGTCAAAGCCCACATTCACCAGTTCCACTTTGCTCTCGTCCACGCCGGCGGCATTCATTAACGCTGCCAGGTCAGGCGGAGGTGTTCCCTTGTATCCCACCGTATGCCCTTCCCAGTCTTTGAGGCTTTCAATCCCGGAAGTAGACAATGCAGCATAAGCCTGCTGCCCGCGCTGGCCGATGAGTGCAATCGAAACCAGCGGCAAGCCCGGGTCGGCGCGGCGCTGAAGCATCACGGCGGCATCCTGGGTGGTCACCTGCACTTTCCCGGCAGTCAGCAATTGCAGGTGTTGTCCCTGGCCGGGTGAATGTTCAATGGTCACATTCAAACCTTCTTCTTTGAAGAAACCCTTTTCCTGCGCCACATAGGCGCCCACAAACGGCAAATTTGCCTGGGGTTTGTAACCGGGCATAAAAACCATTTCATCCAGCGGTTTCGGCGCAGCCGGCTGGCATGCGCTCAACAAGAACAAGAACACTGCAAAAAATAACAATCGGGATTGATGATTTTTCATTCTGGGTCTCCAATGTATCTTTCTATGAATCCGATCATCATCGGTGTTTATCTGTGGTTCCATCCATAAATAACCGCTCTAAAACTCATCCTGCGATCTCGCCTTCCAGAAAATACAGCGCCGTTCCAACCCGGCCAATCCCCAGTAAGCCAGCATGCCGGCGGCAGCCAGGATAAAAATTGCCGCAAACAGATAGGGCAAATTCAAGTTGGTGTAAGCCAGCCACATCGTGCGCCCCAGCCCGCCGGAGGCGCCGGTCCATTCAGCCACCACTGCGCCAATCAAGGCCAGCGGCGCGCTGATCTTTAGCGCCGCAAACAGGTACGGCAGCGCATAAGGAAGCCGCAGGTGCAGAAAGGTTTCCCAGCGCCCGGTGTGCCAGGAACGAAACAGATCGACCAGCGCCGCATCGGTGCTGTGCAAACCACTCAACATATTGACCAGCACGGGGAAGAATGTGAGCAGCGCCGTGATGATGATTTTTGGCAGCACGCCAAAGCCCAGCCACAGGGTCAACAGCGGCGCCACTGCCACCATGGGTGTTGATTTGATCAGGATGGCCAGGGTCATCACGCCGCCTTCCAACCTGGGCGCCAGGCTGAGCAAACTGGCCAGGAGCACCCCTGCCAGCACGCCCAACGTCAAACCCGCCAGCGCTTCACCCAGCGTAAACCAGGTCGCCCGCACATAAAGTCCCGGGTTGGCAAACAGTGTTTTTAAAATATGCGAGGGAGAGGGCAACAGGTAGGGTTGAATCCCGCTGGAAAACACTGCCAGTTCCCAGATAATGAAGAAAAGAAACAAGATCACCACAGCAATCAGTGCTGAGTTGACCTCACGCTCAGCGTTCATTGCACCGCCTCACCTTGCTGCAGCACCTGGCGAAGCTGCGCAACCACAGACTGAAATTCCGCCGAATCTTCGCGCCGTGGGCGCGGCAGGTTGACATCCACATCCAGGATGATCTGCCCGGGAGCCGCGCTCATCACCAGCACGCGGTCAGCCAGGTGCACAGCTTCATATAAGTGATGCGTGACCCACAGCACCGTGGGACGAATGGGCTCCCAGTGCTGCAAAATTTCACTGCTCAGGTGGTTGCGCGTTAATTCATCCAGGGCGGCATACGGTTCATCCATCAGCCACACATCGTAGTCCTGGGTCAGGGTGCGCGCCAGCGCCAGGCGCTGCTGCATCCCACCCGACAGGGTGCGCGGATATTCGTGGGCGGCATCCAGCAACCCCACACGTTCCAGCGCCTGCTGCGGTGAAAGCCGCTGTGTGAGCGCGCGATGGTTGAACCTTTGCGGCAGGGCGACATTGGCTTCCACGGTCAACCAGGGAAGCAGCGCCGGGCTTTGCGCCATCCAGGCAATGCGCTGTTCGCTCACAGCCTGGGCAGGCGTCAGAGAGCCCAGATGAATTTCGCCTTGCAGCGGGTTTAACAAACCGGCGGTTAGCCGCAGCAAGGTCGATTTTCCACAGCCGCTGGGACCGACCACCGCCACAAACTGCCCGGCATCAATTTGCAGGTTGATTTCATTCAACGCAGGTTTAACCCTGTGATTTACAAAGCTGTGATTCAGAGCGCGCATTCTGATTGGAAGACTCATGACGCCGCCTCCTGACCGGGAAGCCCCTGCCAGCCGCTCATACTGACCGGGACAATGCGAAATGCGCAGACTATTTGCGAAATTAATTCGGCGTTATCCCGCCCCAGGTAACGGCGCGTCAGGCGCGCAATCAAGTCCGACAAATCAGCCGGGTTTCCCTCAACCCGCTCGGCATTGCCGCGCGCCACCACCCGCCGCAGCGGCTGCCAGGGTTCGTCCACCGTCAAAGACACATTCGGGTTATGCTGCACATAATCAGCCCACTGCGAACCCTGCCAGGCAATGATGGAAAAAGCCTTCCCATCCCACTCCTGCCACACCGGGATCACATGCGGTGTACCGTCCGGGCGAAGGCAGGCCAGCCGGGCTGACCAGGGGCCGTTGAGAAAAGAGCCAATTTGATCGGCCGGCAGGGGTATTTGTGGATTACGCCAGGTTTCTTCGCTTTGCCTGTAGGGAGTATAGGCGTTGGCGCCCAGTTGATAAGACAAACGCGCCGCCATCTCGCGCATTTCCGTCAGGTATTCATCCAGAAAACCATCAAGCGTGTAACGAAACGCAGGTGCACTGATGATCAACGCCGCGTCGGGCTGGCTGCCGTCACGGCAAACCGGCAGTGCCAGGTCAATGCGTTCGTCACTGCTTTGCAAACAATAACCCGCATCGCGCACTTCCACATCGGGGTTGGCCTGCAACACCCGCCAGGCAGCCTGAAAATCGCGGGTGATCTGTCCCACTTGCAGCACGCTGCGCACGGTGCGCCCGCCTTCAACCTGCGCCAGCACTTGCAGCAGGTCGCCGGCTTTGGAAATCAACCCCAACGTTTCCTGCCAGTTGCGCCGCCCGGCTTCCTGGTAAAATGCCGCCAGCAATTCACGCGACCCCTGCGATTGTCCCCCGCGCCAGGCATCCAGGCGGGCTCCCGCCCGGTAACGCCCGCGCGATTCATACTGCTCAACGTAGCCGAGATTCTTCAGGCTGCGCAGCAGCAGGTAAAATGAACTGCGCGGCATATCCAGCTCAGCAAGCAGTTCTTGCGGGGTTAACCCTTCGGGTTCATCCAACAGCAGTTCAATCAATCGCAAAGTTTTTTCAACAGCAGGCGCCAGGTTGTCTTGAAGCTGCATATATACACTCCTTTGGACTATTGTCCAATATAACAGACATAATTACAGAGGTCAATAGACTTGATAACAACTTCAACCAGGTAATCAACGGTGATAGAACCGCCTTTGTAGAAAAAATACCTGCCTGTAATCCTGCGATGAAACCTGTTGAGTGCGAACAGGTTTTGTTGCATTTTTAATTGAATTGAAAAAAATTGATTTTCAGAAAGAAATCTGTTGATTTCCAACAAATTATCATCTTTCTCTCAGCTTCCACTGGTTGTGAATTCTAAAAATCCGTGTTATGATGCCAGAACAATTGACAAACCGCATTTTATTATGACGGAGCATTGACCCGGCATTTTTTGGTCGCTTGCCATTTTTGGGTGGCATGATGCCCGGGTAGCTAGAGGCGAAACCGGCCGTCAACAAGGCTTCAACGATATAGACAAACAGCATGTTTCCACCTCTTTTTTGTTTAACCAACCGGTGTAATTCAAACCGGTTTTCCCCCATTATTTCTTATCCGGCTCTTTTACCCCCACCAGCCGGGAGATCCTTTTAAACAGGAATCTCCGATCTTAAACCATGAACTTAGACAATAAGAATACCAAGGAGGTGTTCAAAAATGGTACGATCAAAAAAAATTAACTGGCTGTTGACGGCCATGCTGGTAGCAGTAATCACCCTGGCATCGGTCGTTCCAGTCTATGCAGCCGACGGAGATGAAGTTTCGCCTCCTGACACGGCTGCCGAAACCACAGATGATTCCGCGGCGCCATCTGGAACAGACGGCGCGGCCCCCTCAGGCGAAACCACCGATAGCGGTGAAACGGATCAAACCCCTTCTGACGAGAGTCCGACAGGTGATGACAACAGCTCTTCGTCTTCAGATGAAAGCCTGACGGACAGCGAAGACAGTTCTTCGCCTTCGGATGAAGGCCCGGCAGACGGTGAAGACAGTTCTTCGCCTTCGGATGAAGGCTTGACAGATGGCGAAGACAGTTCTTCGCCTTCAGATGAAACAGGTGAAACCCCTGAAGATACCGTTGCGCCGCCCGATGAGGCCACTCCATCAGAAGAGGAGATCATCCCCTCCACCTCTGAATCCGCAGACGGTGTCGCTCCGCTTGATCAATCCAGCGAAGAAAGCGGTCAGCCGGTAGTTGAAACC
>CAZOKH010000062.1:0-21466 GCA_964580315.1 uncultured Anaerolineaceae bacterium
CCTGCAAGACAAAGCCACCCTGACCCGCGATGAAATGGGCAAAATCCTCGGACAGATTACCACCAACTGGGACTTCAATACCGCCAAGAGTCTGGCTGAAGGTCATTTGACCAGCGCCGCCGCTGCCGACAAAGGCGAAGTATTCATCCTGGCGCCGAATGACGGCACCGCCCGCGCCATTGCCGACGCTTTTGGCGCTGACAAAGACGTGACCAGCTACTACGTAACCGGTCAGGATGCTGAAAAAGCTTCCGTGCAGTACATCATCGACGGCAAACAATCGATGACTGTATTCAAAGATGTTCGCACCCTGGTTGCGGATGCCATCACTGCCTCGGTTGCCCTGCTGAAGGGTGAAGAACCGGCTGCCAAAGGTTCCTACAACAATGGCAAGGTTGATGTTCCCGCCATCCAGTCAGCAGTGGTTTCTGTTGACAAAGAGAATGTTCAGGCTGCTCTGATCGACTCGGGTTACTATGCTGCCAGCGATTTCACCGGTCTGGGTGAAGCTGCCGCCCCCGAAGGCAAACTGGCGGTTGGCATTGTGCTGCCGACCAAAGACGAACCGCGCTGGATTCAGGACGAAACCCGCTTCAAAGATGCCTTGAACGAGGCTGGCTACGAAGTGGAAATCCTGTTCAGCCAGGGTCAATCAGCTAAAGAAAAAGAGAACGTTGAAGCCCTGATCACCAAAGGCATCAAAGTTCTCATCATCTGCCCGCAAGACGGCGCTGCTGCCGCTGCTGCTGCTGATGCCGCCCACGCCGCCGGCGTGAAAGTAGTCTCCTACGACCGCCTGATCACTGAAACCGAAGCTGTGGACTACTATGTGACCTTCGACAGCATCGCCGTGGGCGCCCAGCAGGCTCAGTACCTGGTGGACAAAGCCGGCGAAGGCAAAGGCCTGCCGCTGTACCTGTATGCCGGTGCTTCCTCTGACAACAATGCCTTTATCTTCTTCGAAGGCGCCTGGGGCGTGCTGCAGCCCAAAGTTGCTGACGGCACATTCGTGATCAAGAACTCCAGCGAAGCGGTGGCCCTGCAAGACAAAGCCACCCTGACCCGCGATGAAATGGGCAAAATCCTCGGACAGGTTACCACCAACTGGGATTTCAATACCGCCAAGAGCCTGGCTGAAGCCAACCTGACCGTTGCCACGGCTGCCGATAAGGGTGACGTGTTCATCCTGGCGCCGAATGACGGCACCGCCCGCGCCATTGCCGACGCCTTCGGCGCCGACAAAGATGTGACCAGCTATGTAGTGTCCGGTCAGGATGCTGAAAAAGCTTCCGTACAGTACATCATCGACGGTAAACAATCGATGACTGTGTGGAAAGATGTTCGCACCCTGGTTGCGGATGCCATTTCCGCTTCGGTTGCCCTGCTGAAGGGTGAAGAACCGGCTGCCAAAGGTTCCTACAACAATGGCAAGATCGATGTTCCCGCCATACAGTCAGCAGTGGTTTCTGTTGACAAAGAGAATGTCAAATCCACGTTGATCGAATCTGGCTACTATGCTGCCAGCGACTTCACCGGACTTGAGTAAACTGTAGGTTCAGTCTTTACAGGGATAGTGACAGAATATCGTCACTATCCCTGTAACCCTTAGGATTTGAGATGGAGTGGAAATAATTATGAGTACTCCTATACTCGAAATGAAAAATATCACCAAAGAATTTCCCGGCGTTAAAGCACTGAATGATGTAACCTTTTCAGTGAATGCTGGTGAAATTCACTGCCTGGTGGGTGAAAATGGCGCAGGAAAATCAACGTTGATGAAAGTGTTGAGTGGCGTTTATCCACACGGCGATTATACCGGCGAGATTATTTTTAACGGCGTTGAACAGAAGTTTAAAGGAATTGCTGACAGCGAGAAGGCAGGTATTGCAATTATTTACCAGGAATTAGCCCTGGTGCCCGAATTAACCGTTTACGAAAACATTTTTCTGGGTCATGAAATTAAGCAGGGAATGGTAATTGACTGGAACGAGACCATCAAGCAGGCCGGTATCATGCTGGAAAAGGTTAAGTTGAATGTCAATCCGGAATTGAAAGTGAAGGACCTGGGGGTGGGCAAGCAGCAATTAATCGAAATTGCCAAAGCCTTAAGCCGCGATGTTAAGTTGTTGATCCTGGATGAACCCACCTCTGCATTGAATGAATCGGACAGCGAAAATTTACTCCAACTCCTGCGCGGGCTAAAAGACCAGGGTGTTACCTGTGTACTCATTTCACACAAGCTGAAAGAAGTTATCAAAATTGCTGATACGGTTACAGTGCTGCGCGATGGTAAGACCATTTGCACCCTGGATGCTCATAAAGGCGAAGTTTCTGAAACAGTGCTGATTAAGAACATGGTTGGACGTGAGATTGATAATATTTATCCAAATCGCGAACGCAAGATTGAAGACGAAATAGTTCTTGAAATCAAAGACTGGAATGCTTACGACCCCAAACTGGGACGAGAAATTCTTAAGAATATCAATTTGTTTGTTAAAAAAGGGGAAATCGTGGGCCTGGCTGGTTTGATGGGATCAGGACGCACGGAGTTTGCTTTGAGCGTGTTTGGCAACCCCGATGGTTACCATGTGAACGGCGATCTAATAATTAAAGGAAAAAAACGTCAATTCGGACATCCTCACGATGCCATCCGTTCGGGTCTGGCGTATGTGACAGAAGACCGCAAGGGTGATGGTTTGATTTTGATTCAGGATGTGAAACAAAATATCACCCTGGCGAATTTACTCGAAATTGCTCAACGCGGCGTTGTTGATGATAATGCTGAAATTGTTGTTGCCACTGATTACAAAGAGTCTTTAAATATCAAGACCCCCACTGTTGAACAAACGGTACAGAACCTGAGCGGTGGCAATCAACAAAAAGTGTCGCTGGGAAAATGGCTGTTTGTCAAACCAGATATTCTTATCCTGGACGAACCCACCCGCGGCATTGATGTTGGTGCAAAATACGAAATTTACACCATCATGAACCGCCTGGTGGAACAGGGTATGAGCATTATCATGATCTCATCCGAGTTACCTGAAATTCTGGGTATGAGCGATAGAATTTATATTGTCTCCTCAGGCAGAATTACCGGTGAACTGCCGATTGAGGAAGCATCACAAGAAGCAATTATGCACCTGGCAACAGATTGAGGAGGCTGACATGTCTTTTACACAAAATCTTCAAAAGATATTAAAACAAAACATCCGTGAATACGGTATGTATATTGCGCTTTTCATTATTATGGGTTTCTTTACCATTACTACTGACGGTATTTTCATCTCATCCCGAAATATCAGCAACTTAATGAACCAAACCGGGTACATTGCAGTGTTGGCGGTAGGTATGACACTGGTTATTGTCACCCGGCAAATTGACCTGTCGGTAGGTTTTCTGGCTGGTTTTATGGGTGCAGTGGCCGCCATTGCCATGGTTTCCTGGCATCTACCCGTTTATGTCGTGATCCCATTGGTGTTGGCGCTGGGTGCGGTGGCTGGTTTGGTTATGGCATTCCCGGTGGCGCAACTGGGCATCCCGGCGTTTGTGGCATCACTGGCTGGCTGGTTGATTTACCGCGGCGCCATTCTGCTGGTGACCATGGGCACCGGCACCATCATCATTCCCGATGCGGCTTTCAATGCCATTGGCAATGGTTTCATTCCCGATTTTCCTGAAATGGGAATTCTGCCGGGAGTTCACAAGTTAACATTGCTGCTAGGCGTGCTGGCCATTATCCTGTTTATATTCAATTCAATCAATGATCGTAAGAAAAAACAGGCTTACAATTTTGAAGTGCTGCCCATGGATATGTTTATTTTGCAGATTGTCTTTATCTCTGCATTGATTAGTTATATTACCTGGGTACTGGCGGGGTACCAGGGGCTTTCCTGGACGCTGGTGGTCGTATTAGTGGTTGTGGCAATCTATGACTTCGTTACCAATAAAACGGTTATTGGAAGGCATATTTATGCTGTTGGCGGCAACCCGGAAGCCGCTGAATTGAGCGGTATCAGTGTCAAGAAAATCCTTTACATTGTCTTTGGTTCAATGGGTATGCTTTCAGCTTTATCAGGTATTTTATTTGCCTCCCGTCTGCAATCAGCGACCACAACAGCGGGTACTCTATTTGAATTGGATGCCATTGCCGCGGCGTATGTGGGCGGTGTGTCGGCTGCTGGCGGTGTTGGTAAAGTTACCGGTTCATTGATTGGTGCAGTGGTGATGATGTCTTTGACCAGCGGCATGAACTTAATGGGAATCGATATTTCATTGCAATATATTGTTCGTGGTCTGGTCTTAACTCTGGCTGTGGTTTTTGATGTTGCCACTCGCCGGGCAAGTAAATAACCCGGTAAAAATATCAGGAGAAACCATTTTTATTCTATAGATCCTTCCCCCGGCAGAAGAAGAACCTTTTTCTGGCTTCGATGCCGGGGGAGGGGGGGAATAGCAAAAAGGTGAGGGTGCGAAAACCCCTCACCTTTTCAAAACAGGCGCGCGATACCTGGTTGGAATCAAGGAATAGGCTTATGTTCTCCATAAGTATTCGGGATTATGATCATCGGGAGAATTAATTTAATCATGGAGGCAGCATGATTTATCACGGCAAATCGATTGGCCTGGCGGCTTTTTTTGCCATTATTCTTTTTTCTATAACAGCATGCACCTCGACTGTACCCGAACTGGATAACAATGCTGTTCAGGGTGAGAAAATTGCCATTCTATTGCCCGAGACGAAAACTGCGCGCTATGAATCGCAGGATTTGCCGAATTTTAAAGCGAAATTGGTAGAACTTGGATTTGATCTGAAAAACCTGATTTACAGCAATGCCAATCAAGACGCATCTGCCCAGCAACAACAGGCTGAAGCTGCCATTACCAATGGCGCAAAGGTGCTGGTGTTAGACCCGGTGGATTCGGATGCCGCTGCCACCATTGCCGACCTGGCGAAATCAAAAGGCATACCGGTCATCTCCTACGACCGATTAATCAAAGGATCGGATGCGGTTGATTATTACATATCCTTTGATAACGAAAAGGTGGGCAGACTTCAGGGTGAAAGCCTGTTAAATGCCCTGAAAGGTATTCATACCCCGACTATAGTCATGATCAACGGATCACCGACGGACAATAATGCCATTTATTTCAAAAAAGGTGCACACAGTGTGCTGGACGGCAAGGTAAACATTGCCAAGGAATATGATACGCCTGATTGGAGCCCTGACAAAGCGCAAGATCAAATGGCGCAGGCATTGACAGCCCTGGGAAACCGGGTGGATGGCGTTTATGCAGCCAATGACGGCACCGGCGGAGGCGCGATTGCAGCCATGAAAGCCGGAGGAATCCATCCGCTGCCGCCAGTCACCGGTCAGGATGCTGAACTGGCTGCCATTCAACGAATTCTGATTGGTGAACAATACATGACCGTTTATAAAGCCATTAAACCAGAAGCTGAAAGAGCCGCGGAGATGGCCTATTATCTTTTTTTAGGGAAAGAGATCCCAGAAGAATGGATTACTGGAATGGTGAATAACGGAAAGAAAGAAATTCCTTCTGTTTTGTTGGAGCCAATTGCGGTAACACGCGACAATGTAAAATCCACCGTAATTGCGGATGGATTCTGGCGAGTGGAGCAGGTTTGCATAGCGGAATATGAACAAGCCTGCCGGGAAGTTGGCATTATCGAGTAAGAAAATTCGGAGAAACCTGTGCCAATCCAATTTGCACTCCGGCGGGTATCTCCTGGTTTCAAGAGGTTTTTAAATGGTTACTGGTTTTCCCTGTTTTCCCACACTTGAATTGCGTGGGGTCTCAAAGCGATTTGGTGCAGTGCAGGCCCTGTGTGATGTTGATTTGAAAGTTTTCCCCGGAGAAGTAGTGGGGTTAGTCGGAGAAAATGGGGCGGGCAAGTCAACTTTAATCAAATGCATCGCCGGAATTTTCCCGATCGACACGGGTGAAATCTGGTTTGAGGGGCAGGTGGTGCATATTCGCAGCCCCAAAGATGCGAATCGACTGGGCATTCAAACGGTTTACCAGGACCTGGCTTTGTGTGATAACCTGGATGTTGTTGCGAATTTATTCCTGGGCCGTGAACTTACCGGTACAATACCCATTGATGAAGAAATGATGGAGAAACGCGCCATTGAAGTGCTGGAAGGTTTATCCATCACGCTGCCGAATGTGCGCAGTGAAATTAAAACCCTGTCGGGCGGTCAGCGCCAGTCGGTAGCCATATCACGAGCAGTGATCTGGAATTCCAAACTGGTCATCCTGGACGAGCCGACCGCCGCACTGGGATATTTACAGGCTCAGCAGGTGCTGGAATTAATCAAGCGCTTAAAAAAGCAAGGATTGGCCGTGATTTTGGTGAATCATAATCTGGAAGAAATATTTCAAGTTGTTGACCGCGTGAGTGTATTGCGCCTGGGACGGAATAACGGCGTGTTTTCGGTAAGAAGCACCACGCGCGAACAGGTACTCAAAGCCATTACTGGTGCAGATTATGGCATGAAACAGATAATGAAAACGGTTGAAGAACCCCGGGAGGCTTTTGGATGACAAACTTCCAAAAAGAAATGTTAACCGCTCCCCCTCCAGGCATTCATAAGCCTGCAAAGAAATCAGATCGGGTTGCGCGGTGGGATCTGGGGTCATTTCCCATTGTGATCGGGTTGTTGTTGATCTGGGGAATTTTCCAAATGGCCAATGATAAATTCCTTTCCCCGGTCAATCTCACCAATCTCATGTTTCAAATTTCAGCCCTGGGGACAATTACTGTGGGCGCTGTGCTGGTGCTGCTTATTGGAGAAGTTGATCTGTCGGCAGGCATTTTAAGCGGCCTGTCGGCGGCGGTTATGGCGGTTCTCAATGTTAAGGCGGGATTCCCCGGGCCGCTGGCGGTGCTGGTGGGGCTGCTGACCGGCTTGCTGATTGGATTGTTTCACGGTTTTTGGATTACCCGATTTCGCATCCCGTCTTTCATCGTCACCCTGGCCGGGCAAATTGGCTGGACGGGTGCTCTCTTATCCGTTCTTGGAAACACCGGCACGGTCAATTTGCGCGATCCGTTTATTCTAGGCCTGGCGGGAACGTTTATGAAAAGAGACGTGCCTAACGGTGAAATGCTGGGATGGGCGCTGGGGTGTGTGTTTGTGGCGGGTTTTGTGATTAACCTGGTTTTGGAACGGCGCAGACGGCTGAAAGTTGGTTTGACGGTACATTCCATTAATAATATTTTGTTCAGAAGCCTGGTGATATCGGGAATTGTTTTCGGCGCATTGTTCATCATGAATGCTGACCGGGGCATACCATCATCATTGATTTTTTTCATTGGAAGTGTCATTTTTATCGACTTTTTGACCAAGCGTACCGTGTTCGGCAGGCATATTTATGCAGTGGGCGGGAACGCCGAAGCAGCTTATCGGGCGAGCATCAATGTGAATATTGTTCGCATTGCGGTGTTCGGCCTGGCGTCAACACTGGCGGCTTTTGGTGGAATTTTGGCTGCTTCGAGATTGCTGGCAGTTAATCAATCATCCGGCGGCAGTGATTTGCTGTTGAATGTGATTGCGGCTGCCGTGATTGGCGGCACCAGCCTGTTTGGAGGACGCGGAAGCGCCTGGTCGGCGCTTTTGGGGGCATTAATTATTGGATCAATCTCAAATGGTATGGATTTGCTTGCACTACCTTCTCCAATTAAGGTTATGATTACAGGAGCGGTATTGCTTTCAGCGGTGACGATTGAAAGCATTTCCCGGCATCGACGTGAGGCAGTTGGAAGGTAGGTTGCACTATGGCTGAAGCCCTGTTGCGCGTTTCAGATTTGTCGAAACGTTTTGACAGCCTTTTGGCGTTGAGTGATATCTCTTTTTCGCTTGAACCGGGTGAAGTGCTGGGGGTGGTGGGAAGACACGGTGCAGGCAAAACCACCTTGCTGCAAATCATTAGCGGTAATGCCACGCCGTCCAGCGGCAGCATGTTTTTTAATGGGCGAGAAGGTTTCTTCACATCTCCGGCTGAAGCTCGCAAGCACGGCATCGAACTGGTTCATCAAATTCCGCTGTTAACCGAGCAACTGGATATTGTCCATAACATATACCTTGGACGCGAAATCTGCTGGCCGCCGGTAGTGGGATTCCCGGCCTGGGGAAGGATGTACAGCGAAGCCAAAAAAATGCTGGCAGATTTCGATATATCTCCCAGCATGCTGCAAGTTCGCACGGGAAACCTTTCGGATGAGCAAAGACAGGTGGTGGCAATAGCCCGGGCTTTATGTTGTCCGCCAAAATTGCTGCTGCTGGATGATTCACTGGCTACATTGAGTTTTCAAAGGCAGCAAATTTTGCTGGAGCATATTAAGAAGCTGGCTGATCAGGGTGTCGGTATCATTATCAGCAGCGATAATCTCAAACACTTGTTCAGCGTTACACACCGCATTCTAATCTTGTATGAAAGCAGGTTGTCGGCTGACCGTTTGACGGCAGAATGTACGCCACGCGATATCGTGGAATTGATTGTCGGCAATACCGATCCGGAACAGGTCACACCCATTATCTGGGCGTTGGAAAGTTATCACACTGCCCAGCAGAAAACCAGCGAGCTGCAGAAGATTCAAACAGCGTTACATAAAAGCCTCAAAGCAAGCGATTCGTTGAACCGCCAACTGGTTGAGAGGTTGAGCGCGCAAGTGAAGGCGCTGGATAAACTGAATGCCGCCCTGCAAGAAACGCAAAGGCGCTTGCTTACAGAAAGCGAAGAAGAGCGCAAAGCCATTGCTCGAGAATTGCACGACCAGGTTATTCAAGATTTGTTGAGTTTCAACTACCGGCTGGAAGAGGCTGAGGGGAATGAAATATCAGCAGAGCAGCGCCAGGAACTGGCCGAGATACGCAACAGCATTCGTGAGGTGATTAGTGATTTGCGGCAAATGTGCCGCGATTTGCGCCCCCCGACGATTGACAACCTGGGACTGTCATCGGCAATTCGCTCATTGGCGCAAGAATGGGCAGAGCGAAACAGCGTTGACTTGCAACTGGAAATTGACCCTGCCATGGGAAGATTACCCGTAGCCATTGAACTTTCTGTTTTTCGCATTGTTCAGGAAGGGTTGAATAATATCCGCAAGCATGCAGCGGCGCAAAATGTTCGTTTGATTGTGGAACGCACTCCTACCGACAGTATTCATTTACGCATTGAAGATGATGGGCAGGGCATGACATCTACGGCAGATCTGGCGAAACTAACCGCCAATAAACATTTTGGACTGGTTGGCATCAGTGAACGGGCAGCTCTGCTGGGCGGAACGATGCAAATCACCTCACCGGGTGACGGGGGAACCATCCTGGAAATAGAAATTCCCAGTCCATATCCTTCGGCTTAGTTTTGTATGAAAACCAAGACGGCTGGCATTTGCCAGCCGTCTGGTAATTCGGGAGGAGGAAATTATTCTCCGTAGTAAGCTTTCAGGTACATCTCTTTGATTTCGCTGATCAACGGGTAGCGCGGGTTGGCGCCGGTGCATTGATCATCAAAGGCTTCTTCAGCCAAAGTGTCAACGCGAGCCAGGAATTCTTTCTCATCGATGCCGAACGCTTTGATGCTTTTGGGAATATCGAGTTTTACTTTGAGGTCTTCAATGGCATTGATCAGGTTGGATACTTTGTCCGTGCTGGTTTCGCCGCCCAACCCCAGGTATTCAGCAATGCGCACATAGCGTGATTTGGCATCCGGGTATTCATACTGCGGGAAGGCAGTCTGTTTGGTGGGGTGATTGGTGGCGTTGAATTTGATGACATAGGAGATCAACATGGCATTTGCCACACCGTGCGGAATGTGGAAGGCGGCGCCCAGTTTGTGAGCCATGGAGTGGCACACGCCCAGGAATGCGTTGGCAAAAGCCATGCCCGCCATGGTGGCTGCATTGTGAACTTTTTCGCGGGCGCGAATGTCTTCTGTGCCGTTTTGATAGGCTTTGGGCAGATATTTGAACAAGACGCGCAGGGCTTCCAAAGCCAGGCTGTTGGTGTAATCGGTTGCCAGAACGGAGGCTATGGCTTCCAGGGCGTGGGTTACCGCGTCGATGCCGGAAGCGGCGGTGAGGCCTTTGGGCATGCCCATCACCAGTTCGGTGTCGATGATGGCAATGTTGGGGGTGAGGGAATAATCGGCAATGGGATACTTGAAACCGGTGCGATCATCGGTCACCACGGCAAATGGGGTGACTTCTGAGCCGGTGCCAGATGTGGTGGGAATGGCCACCATGATGGCCTTGTTGCCGTTGGAGGGAAATTCGTAAATTCTCTTGCGAATATCCATGAAACGCAGTGCCAGGCCTTCAAATTTTACATCGGGGTTTTCATATAGCATCCACATGATTTTTGAGGCATCCATGGGAGAGCCGCCGCCCAGACCAATGATGACATCAGGTTTGAAGGCGTTGATCAATTCGAGGCCCTGGTTGATGGTGGACAGGGTGGGATCCGGTTTTACCTGGTGGAAGCATTCGCAATCGATGCCCAACGGCTCGAGGACACTGGTGATGCGGTCGGCATAACCCAGGTTGAAAAGGGACGAGTCGGTAACGATGAAAGCGCGTTTTTTACCTTTGAGCTCTTGCAGGGCAACGGGCAAGCAGCCATATTTTTCGTATATTTTTGGAGGAACACGGAACCAAAGCATATTTTCTCTTCTCTCGGCAACAGTTTTGATGTTCATAAGATGTTTCACTCCCACATTTTCGCTCACCGAGTTGCCGCCCCAGCTTCCGCAGCCCAGGGTGAGAGAGGGTTCCAGGCGGAAATTGTAAATGTCGCCGATGGCGCCCTGTGAGGAGGGCATGTTGATCAAGATCCTGCCGGCTTTTACGATGGAACCGTAATAATCCATGCGCTGCCTGTTCAACTTGTCGGTGTATAACACTGCGGTGTGACCGATGCCGCCGATTTCGACCAGTTTGCGGGCAATTTCAACGCCTTCTTCGAAGGTTTCACATTTGGTGAGGCCGAGCAGCGGAGAGAGTTTTTCATGCGCAAAGGGTTCAGCCAGTGAAACCTCGCTCAATTCGCCAATCAAAACTTTGGTATAGGCCGGCACTTTAATTCCTGCCATTTCAGCCACTTTGGTGGCAGGCTGCCCTACAATTTTGGGGTTGACGGTGCCTGTCTTCGGATCAAGGATAATTTGGGCGAGGCTTTCTTTTTGCTCGGGTGTGAGCAGATGGGCGCCGCGGTATTGAAGTTCTTCGATCGTATCCGCGTAAATGTCTTTGTGAACCACCAGGCATTGCTCTGATGCGCACACAACACCATTGTCAAAGGTTTTGCTCATGATGATGGAGTTGACTGCCATGCGAATGTCGGCGGTTTCGTCGATCAGGGCGGGGGTGTTGCCGGCGCCCACGCCGATGGCAGGTTTTCCGCAAGAGTAAGCGGCTTTCACCAGGCCGGGGCCGCCGGTGGCAAGAATCAGGTTCATATCGCGGTGCGACATGAGATGGTTGGTCAGTTCGATGCTGGGCGTATCAACCCAACCGATGATGTCTTTGGGTGCGCCGGCTTTGACGGCTGCATCCAGGATGATTTTGGCTGCATGCGCGGTGGACATGTAAGCACGCGGGTGAGGCGAGAAAATGATGGCGTTGCGTGTTTTGAGTGCAATGAGCGCTTTGAAAATGGTGGTGGAAGTGGGATTGGTGGTGGGGATGATACCGCAAATGAGGCCCACGGGTTCGGCAAATTTCTGGATGCCAAATGAAGCATCTACTTCGATGATGCCGCATGTTTTGGTGTCGCGGTATTTATTGTAGATATATTCTGCCGCAAAGTGGTTTTTGATCACTTTATCTTCCACAATACCCATGCCGGTTTCCGCCACGGCTTCTTTTGCCAAGCTGATGCGTTCAGCATTGGCGGCAATGGAAGCTTCACGAAAAATTCTATCAACCTGTTCCTGGGAAAATGACGAAAAAACGAGTTGAGCGTTTTTTACGCGTTCAATCAGCGCATCCAATTCTTCAATCGTGCTGGCGCCGCCGTTGGACGGCCGTTTGCTTGCAGCCGGGGAACTGGTTTTTTTGGAAGTTGTCTCAGACATATTCACCTCTCGAATTGGTTCTAAAGAAACGGATAAAGGTACTGTATTGTTCCAAAAGCCTGTCTTGCATCCGGTGTTTTTCCTGATCACCATGCAAGGCGATTTGTTTATGCTGTGACTATTAAATACTTTTTTCACAATTTATACATCAGCCTGCATGCTAGTAACTTCATCAATGAAAATTTGGATTTAAATGGTGGGGAAATCAACAAAATTATTGAGGGGTTCTGTTCTAATATAAATGGCGAAAAACCTGGCACGAATCTAGCATAGATGTGATATAGTGTTTAAATCACTCAATCAGGCGCGCTATGAAAAAACGTCAATTAAAACGGCAATTGAATCTGGGTCAAGTAGTGATGTTGGGATCAGCGGGGACAATTGGAGCCGAAATATTTGTTCTCACCGGACACGCGGTAGGTATTGCAGGGCCAGCTTTGTTGTTGGCTCTACTGATTGGGGGATTGTTGTGCTACAGCATTGCATTAAATTATTGTGAGCTGGCCACCACCTACCCGGAAACGGGCGGCGCCATGACGTATGTGCGCGAAGCATGGGGAAAAGGTTTGGCCTCTTTCCTGGTCGGGTCTATGGATTGCGTTTCCAGCACATTTTATTGCGCCCTGTCTGCGGTTGGTTTTGCATACTCTTTGCAAATTTTCATTCCATCCCTGCCGATTGTGGCAACAGCGATTTCCATTATTGTGGTATTCACTTTGCTCAACATTCTGGGCGTGACGAATGTGGGTAATGTGCAAAATATACTGGGGGGGATGCTGCTCACCATATTGGTGGGATATATTGTGATCGGTTTCCTGTCTGCAAAGGGGTTTCACTGGGACGTGTTTTTGCCGGACGGGCGTTTCTTTATTTACAAAGATTCGTGGACAAACCTGGTTCATATTTTCCGTTCCATAGCACTTATCTTTGCGGCATATATCGGCTTTGAAGTCATTGCAGATGATGCAGAAGAGATCAAAGACCCGGAAAAGAATATCCCGTGCGGTATCTTAATCAGCCTGACTTTAATCGTTTTGGTATATATGTTGGTGGCTTTTATTACGATGGGTGTGCTTCCGTGGCAACAACTGGCAGGGTCTGAAACGGCATTATCAGATGCTGTAAAGATCTTCATTCCCGGATGGGGTGCGCCTGTGATGGCGATTGCGGGAATTACCGCCACATTAACCTCGATCAATGCATCCATGCTCAGCGCCACGCGTGAGGCTTTTACCCTTAGCCGGGATGAAGTTTGGCCGCGTGCGCTGTCGCGATTGAGCCGTTTTCGCACTCCGATTGTATCCATTTTATTTGTCGGGATTTTGAGTGCACTGGTTGCATCACTGGGAATCGTAGATTTCCTCAGTTATATATGCAGCGCGGGTTATTTATACGTGTTGTTTAATGCCAGCCTGGCAATGGTTACGCTACGCAAGAAATACCCTGATTTAAAGCGGCCGTTTAAAGTGGCTTTCTTTCCATTAACGGCGTACATTGCGGCTGGTTCATGTATTTTTATTCTTCTTTTCACGGATTGGAAAGCGCTTGTTTTCGGCGCCGGGGTTTTGGTTGTGGGAATGATTTATTTTTATTCTTACCGTCCATTGGGCAAAATCATTGCCAGTTCTCAAAAAGCGGCCTCACTGCGTGAAAACCGTATTCTGGTTCCTATTGCCAATCCGCAGTCGGCTTCCCGTTTGATGCGCATGGCGTCCATCCTTGCCAAAGCTGTGGAAGATACCAGCATTCATGCCCTGGCAGTGGCTCCACAGCGTATGCGGTTTTTAGGACAAACCGGCAATCGATTGACCACCTGGCTTGATCCTGAACGCCAGCGCTATTTGGATAAAATTGCCAACGAATCGATCCAAAATGGTGAAGAATTGTTTGCAGAGCTGGTGTCAGCGCCCAGCGTTGCGCAGGGTATTCTGGAAACCCTGGATAAACACCCCAATGTCAAGCTTATCCTGGCGGGCTGGCCGGGGGCATTGCAAGAAAAAGAATTATCGGAAAACCCGGTAAACAAAATTATTCTCAAAGCGCGCACCAATGTGGCGGTTTTGCTGGATCGCGGGATTGAAAACATAACCAATATCCTTGTGCCGGTCGGCGGCGGCATACATTCCAGGCTGGCTATTCACTTAGCCCACCAGATCGCTCACCAGAGTAATGCACGGGTAACCGCCCTGCGCATTTTTGAGGTTAGCGGTGATTCGGAAGAGTTGGAAGATCAAACGCTTCTCTTACAGGAAATCATTGAAGAGGAACTGGAAGAGTTGCCGGCAAATTTCAACCTGAAGGTTGTGAAAAGCGCCAAACTGATTGACGGCATTATGCAAGAGATAAAACAGGAGCACTATGACCTGGTGGTAATTGGCGCGTCAGAAGAATGGGCTATGCAAACCCGATTGTTTGGCTCGGTGGATGATTGGATTGCTGAAAAAGTGGACTGCTCTGTATTGATGGTGCGCCGGTTTGAGTCGGTGGCAATGGCCTGGATTAAACTGCAAGTGAAGCGTTTAAGTGACGATCGTTCAACTTAACCGAGTTTCTCTATGGAAGAAGTTAAACACACTTCCCGCTGTCCAATTTGTAATCAACCTAAAAATGAAGACCCCCGTTATCCTGATGCCGTTTGCCCGATTTGTGCAAAACAGGCTACAGATGAACAGGGCAGGCCATTAATGTTTTATAATACAGCTGTGAGCGGCGGCTTTTATGCCGTTGTTCAAGGAAGCAATGAAGTACGGAATACACATATATGTTATATACAGGGAATCAAATGCCGGGCTGATGAAGCTTATATGGGGGGCATTGTCATTGTGCCATTCAGGAAAGATCATGAAAAATAGTTCATGATGAAATGAGTGGCAAGAAAAAAATTTCGAAAAGATTATTAACGGCTCATTTATCTTGCTTCTCATTCTAATTGTCTATAATAAAAATTAGATAAATGAGAAAAAAGTTTTGGTGTCGTCGTAACGGAATGGGATCAGTATGCGAACCCAGGTCTTTGAATTATTTTTAAATTCCCTGCCCGGAAGAATTGCCGCTGTTGACCACACGGGGGTAATTACCTGGCAAAATGAAGCGTGGAAAAACTTCTTTGGCGGGGGTGAAGAGGGGCAATTTTTTGCCGGGGAATTAAACAATATTTTTGAAATCATTGAAATGCTGGAGAAAAACGAATCGAAAAGGAAAGACTGGCAAGAAGAAATCCGGTCATTGTTGGGAGGAAACACAGGCAATTCATCATTTGCGTTTTCATCCGGTACAGAACAAATCCGCATTATTAAAATCAATGATGAAGAAGCTGCGGCGCTGGTGCAAGTTGAAGAGATTGCCCGGCCAGTCGTTATAGAAGAGGGTGGACAAACGACAGGCGTTTCCTCGGATAAACGCGAAATTTCAATCAGTGAAAAAATTGAACGGGCATTTCGGGAAAGTCAAGACAAAATATTGACCATGATTGACAATGTTCCCGGTGTGATCTACCGCTGCATCAATGATGAAAACTGGACGATGGAATTTATCAGCCAGGGGTGTGAAGAACTTACAGGCTATGCTGCCGCTGACTTGCAGTTCAACCGGACAATCGATTATGCCTCCCTGATTCATCCGGCTGATCGTCAAAGAGTTTGGGATGAAATACAGGCCAGGGTCCAGAATCGATTTCCCTTTGAATTATCCTACAGGATAATTACCCGGCAAGGTGAAGAAAAATGGGTACGGGAAAAAGGGCGAGGAACTTTTTCGGAGGCTGGTGACTTGCTGGCTCTGGAGGGCTTTATACTTGATGACACTGCAAAAATTAAAACCCAGGAAGATTTAAAAAGGCAAGAAAGTTTGCTGCGCAGTATTTACAGTGCCGCGCCCAGCGGGATTGGAATTGTTAATGGAAGAATAATCATGCAAGTAAATGATCGTTTACTGCAAATGTTTGGCTATTCTTCCGAAGAAATGGTTGGAAAAAGTACGCGAATGTTTTATGAAACCCAGGAAGAGTATGAGCGAATAGGCCGCGAACTCTATTCTGACCTGGAAAGCAAAGGCGTAGCCACAGTCGAAACACGCATTGTTACGAAAACGGGGAATGCGTTTGAGGTTTTGTTAAGCTCTGCGCTGCTTGATTCAACTGATCCGAAAGCAGGCAATGTGTTTGCAATTACGGACATCAGTGAATTGAAGCAAGCTCGCGAACAATTGCAAATCAGCGAAGAACGTTACAGGATGTTGTTTGAAAAGATGTTGGACGGTTTTGTTTTGTTTGAACTTGTTTTTGATGAAGCCGGCAAACCAGTTGACCACCGGTATCTTGAAGTCAATCCAGCTTATGAAAAATTTACTGGTTTAAACGCGAGTGCGATGATAAATAAAAACTTGCGTGACGTGACGACAGGAGTAAGCGATGACTGGATTCAAAAGTTTGCTCATGTTGCTATCACCGGAGAGACTATTCGCTTTGAGCAGTTTTCAGCGCAAAACCAAAAAACATACGAAATTTTTGCATACAGCCCAAAATTTGGCCAATTTGCCATGATTGTGTCAGATATCACGCAAAGAAGAAAAGCAGAACAAAACTCGCTTGAGTTGTCTCAAAACCTGTCAAAATTGGTTAGAGAACTGCGCTGCCTGTATGAGTCATCCCTGGTTTTAGGGGATGAGAACAAGAATCTTCCAGAAAAAATTGAACACATCATAAAAATCATCCCTTCAGTTTTTCAATATCCTGAAAAAGTAGCAGTCCGAATCAAACTCATGGATGAGGTATATATCACGCAAGGTTTTAAAGAAACAGAACAATTATTATCCAATGAAATACGTGCGCTCGGTGAAACTGTCGGAAAAATTGACGTGTATTACCTGGATTGGGACAAGGATGATGTTCATTTCTATTTCACACAGGAAGAGCTGAGTTTCATTGTTGAATTGAGCGGTCGATTGGGTGAGATGCTCGCCAGGCAACGCAGTGAAAATGCTCGTGAAGAAAGTGAAGCGCGTTGGAAAGGAATTTTTGACAATTCCATTGACGGCGTATTGCTGTTTGATGATGACGGAAAAATCAAAGAAAGCAATCAGGCTGTCTGCCTATCCTTTGGATATAGCCGGGATGAAATGCTTCAAATGCAATTGAAAGACCTTCTTAGTCCCGAGGAATGGGCTCGCCTGGCTGAAAGTTGGCCCAGATTTCAAACCCTGAGCAGAGCAACTGCAGAATACCGATTTAAGCATAAGAATGGCATAGCCATTCCTTTTGAGGTAAGAGCTTCTGCTTATGTGCTGCCCGGATTGCACCTGGCGACATTGAGAAACCTCACCGAAAAACGCAGGCATAAACAAGACCAGGAAAACACGCTTTCCATCGCAGCAGCTTTACGGACAGCACAGACAAAGTCTGATACCATCCAGGTATTATTGGAGAGCTTGAAAGGCAAACTGGAACTGGATTCGATTGGATTGGCGTTTTATAACCACCAAAAGAATGAATTTCGATATGACCTGGTTGTGGGCATTGCCAAAGATCTAACCGGCCAGGTTGTGCCTGTGAACGAAAGCGTGGCTGCGGTTGTTCAAAAGTCACTTAAACCGTATATAAAAAATGAAATATTAAACGGACCGGATATCATTCAGACATTCCAATATCTGTCCACAAAAACTCTGGCAATTATTCCATTGATTGCACATCAGGACCTTTTGGGTTTGATAGTGGCAGGCAAAGGAAAACGGTTTGAAGAAAGCGATGTTCAATTATTAATGTCGGCTGCCGATATGGGCGCGAATGCCATCTTGCGTGCTGACCTGTATGAAATGACCCGCCGTCGCCTGGAGCAGATTGAGGCGCTGCATCAGATTGACTTGGCTATTAACGCGAACACTGACTTGAACAGCACGCTGAATGTTTTTTTGGAACAGGTGCTTATCCATATGAAAGTGGACGCGGCCGACATTTTAACTTATGAAGAAGCGACCCAGTCGCTGGTTTATGCAACCGGCAAAGGCTTCAATCGCAAACCGATATCTCATTACAATATTCGACTGGGCAACGGCTGTGCGGGCAATGTGGCGCAAACCCGGCGTATGCGCTGGTCGGGTAATTTGGCGATTGATAAAGATGCGCAAAATGAATGCAACCTGCGCTGGGCAGGTGAAGGATTTGCTTCCTATTGCGGTGTCCCGCTGATTGCCAAAGGGAAAATCAAAGGCATCCTGGAACTGTTTCACAGAGGGCCTTTGCAACCTGATGACGACTGGTTTAAGTTTCTTGATACCATGGCAGGACAGGCGGCGATTGCCATTGACAATGCCACATTGTTTAACCGACTGGAACAATCGCACCTGGAATTAATGCTTGCCTATGACACAACGTTGGAGGGCTGGGCGCGCTCGCTTGAGTTGCATGAACTTGAAGCGCCGGGGCATGCTCAACGAATTATTACACTGGCGCAACTGCTGGCGCGTGAAGCTGGAATGACCGAGGAACAAATGGTGCATTTTCGCCGGGGCGCCTTGCTGCATGATGTTGGGAAGATTGCCATACCCGAAGCCATATTAAATAAACCGGGCAAGTTAACGGAAGAAGAATGGGCAATCATACGCCAGCACCCTCAAAAGGCATATGAAATTCTATCTGATATTCCATTCCTGCAGCCAGCCCTGGATGTGCCGTATTACCATCATGAAAAATGGGACGGCAGCGGTTACCCGCAAGGATTGTCTGGTGAGCAAATTCCCATTGGCGCAAGGATTTTTGCGTTGGTGGATGTGTGGGATGCATTAACATCTGACCGCCCATACCGGAAGGCATGGACTACATCGCAAGCGGTCAATTACCTGCGCGAACAGGCAGGCAAACATTTCGATCCCACACTGGTGGAACCTTTTATCCAACTGGTTTTTCAAACCCCTGCGTATTAATTTTTCACGATTGGTTACCCAAGTGATTGCATGGTTTGCAGCAATTCTGCCAGGTTTTCCATGACATAAGTTGGGCGGAAGGGGGATTCTCCCAGTTCCTGCAGGGTTGATTCGCCGCTGAGCACCAGCACGGTGGTAACGCCCGTTCTTCCCAGGGCGATGTCGGTGTATAAGCGGTCGCCAACCATGGCAAGCTGCGAAAGCGGCAGGCCAGTTTTCTGCGCCAGGGCATCGACAATGGGCTGGTTGGGTTTGCCGATGATCACGTCAGGCTGGCGGCCGGTCGAGGCTTCAACCAGCGCCATAAAGGCGCCAATGTCGGGAATGAAGCCGTTTTCAACCGGGCAATTGAAATCAGGATGAGTAGCCACATAGGGGATGCCGCGCCGCACTTCATTGCACAGGTCAACCAACTTTTCGTAGGTCAGGCCGGTGTCGAATCCCAGCACGGTCACATCAGCACCGGTTTTCATCAGGCTGAAGCCATGATTTTGCAATTCTTTTTCAAGGGCAGGCGTACCGGTTACGGATAGCCGGGCTCCGGGAAAATTTTTCTTCAAATAAATGGCGGTGGCTTCACCAGAGGTGAAGATATGGTCTTCAGCAACGGTTACACCCAATTTTTGCAGTTTTTTGGAGTACTGGCTGCGGTCTTTGGAGGAATTATTGGTTAGAAAAAGATAGCCAATGCCCTTTTGATCGCAAAAATCCAAAAATTCAGCCGCACCGGGTAACAATTTCTCTCCCAGGAAAAAAGTGCCGTCCATGTCCAGCAAAAAATAGCGCACATCGCGCAGGCGTTGAAAGTCGGGCATGGGATTAGTTCCAATCTTCGAGGATGGATTGCACACCGAGCATGCGGCTGACGTGCACCACGGTGAAAGCCGTGCGAATGTAGCGGCCGTAAAGGATGGCATCCCGCACGTCTTTGTCGTTCAGCCCAATGGCCGATGGATCGGTGGGGCTGCCCACTTTTTGCAGCAAGTCTCGAATGTATTCCGGTTCGGGAACAGCGGCGGCGATTTCTTGAATGGTGTCCCAGTTGTCGAGAATGCGTTGTTTGAGGTTTTCATAGTCGGCGGGAGTCATGTCGAGGTAGCGGGATTGCGCCTTGACGATCTGGTCGGTAATGACGCCGTAACCGGTCTGGATGAGGGCAATTTCTTTGTTGCGGTCGGGCAGTGTGCTGCGCTGCAAACGTTCAGCGGCTTGCTGGCGGCTGAGGCTGCGGATGAACTGGTAGTAGCGGGCGATGAAGATGGAACCAATGCCGACTTTTACGCCGTGGAAAACCGCCGGGCGGTCTTCCCGTTCCAACATCATTTCCCAGTAATGCGAAAGCTGGTGTTCAGAACCGGAAGCCGGGCGGGTGTTGCCGGCGTCAATCATGCAGTAGCCTTCATCCAGCAGCGCCTGCATCAGGGTGCTCACATCACCCTTCCAGTCTTCACCCAGGTGGTTGGCGCGCTGCACACAATCTTCAACAGCCTGGCGTGAGCGCTGCGCCACTTCGGGCATGTATTTTTCATCGATCAGGATATTCCCCAGGCGCCAGTCAGCCAGGGCGGTGAATTTGCCGAACATATCGGCGAAGCCCGAGGCAGTCAGAAGGCGCGGTGCATTGCTGAGGGTTTCCACATCGGCAAACACGGCCAGCGGGGCGCGCGAGATGATGGTTTGTTTGAGCTTGCGAATGGTCATGGCCGAGCCGCTGGCGCCGAAGCCGTCAACCGAAGCGGCGGTGGGCATGCTGATGAAGCAAGACTTGTTGCGGTAACTGGCAAAGCGCACCACATCGGTAACGGTGCCCGAGCCGACGGAAATGAACATGCGCTCGCGCAAATCAACCGGCAGCAAGGTTTGTACTACGGATATCTCATCAGCCTTGATCTGCTCGCCGGGTAAAATCACCACTTCAACCGGGAAACCTTTGGCGCGCAGGGTGTCTTCCACTTGCTTGCCCAGCGCGGCATAGGTGTTTTTGTCGGCTACCAGGGTAATGATCTCGAATTTTTGGGTTTTTAGATAATCCGCCAGGTGGTCTGCTGCATTCTCTCCAACGTATGAAATAAATGAGTCGGGCATGGTTTTATCCTTTAAAAGTAATGTTCTTGTTTGTTGTGTATCAATGCCTGAAATACCCGCGCCGCAGGGGGGTGACTTCATCCACCATGATAAAAGCGCCGGGGTCAATTTTTTCCACAATTTTTTGAACAACCTGGATGTTTTTTCGCGCCACGGCGCAATTGATGATGGCAACCAGGCCGTCTTTGCCGTGGGCATGAAACTCGGTGGCGGCATGACCGGCGTCGCGCAGCGCGTCGGCAATTTCATGCCCGTGCTGGGCGGAAAAAATGCGGAACATGCGATAGCCAATGGCAAGGCGTTCTTCAGCCACCATACCCAGGATGATGCCGGCGCCAAATCCCAGTGAATAGCCCAGCACATTCCACAC
>CAZOKH010000063.1:0-21262 GCA_964580315.1 uncultured Anaerolineaceae bacterium
AATATGGAATTTCACATTTCAAAGCAAGCTCGTAACCGTTACCATTTTAATCAATCGCTCTTCTCGTTTGATGGGAATGTCATATTTGCCGACATTAATGCTGTTCACATTTTTACCCAGAAAATAAACAGCCAGCGCGACCTCCTCCACCATCCCGAAAAAGCGGTCAAAGCCAGTCACATAAACGCTATGGGATTAATGGATGAAATTTTTCATTTCATCATAGCCCTTTATACGCGCCAGCTTAACCCTGAAGTGTGGCAAAAGGCGCTTCAGTGGGTTGAAACCCATCTAGGCAAAGCTGTGATTGATCATGTCCTCACCGAATTTGTGACTGAATTTCCCCCAAAAGACATCTATGCGAATGGGGTCTCCGTTGAAGATTATCTCTTCAACCATGCTGACGCTGTCTTGCACCGCAAAATGGCGCTGGAAGAATGTATTCTCCTCTGGATCAGCAATCGTAACCCGGCGCTTGACCCTTACCAGGAACTTTTTGACGATTCAAATCTGACAGACACCACCGCATATCTTCAATTGGTTCGTGAAACCATCTCATTCTTCGATTCGCAGCCACCATTTGGACCAGATCAACAAAACCTCATCACAATGCTGCGCAGTCCAGCCATCCATGTCCCCGATTCAATCATGGGGCAGTTGGAATATATTCGAAACCATTGGGCAGGTCTGCTGGGACACTTCCTGTACCGCCTATTAAGCAGCCTGGATTTTATCAAAGAAGAACACAAAAGCCCGTTTTTAGGCAGCGGTACAATCCAGATTCCTGTATATGGGGCGGCACAATTTGACGCAGAGGGAATGGAAAATTTCAGCCCCGACCGTGATTGGATGCCCAGTCTGGTACTCATTGCCAAGAATATTTATGTCTGGTTGGATCAATTAAGGAAGAAATATCAAGCCGACATCTATCAACTCGACCAGATTCCTGACGAAGAATTGGATCAACTTGCAGCCTGGGGATTCACTGGCATTTGGTTAATTGGTGTGTGGGAACGCAGCCGGGCTTCAGCCCGAATCAAACAACTTTGCGGAAATCCCGAAGCAATTTCATCGGCTTATTCCCTGTCTCAATATCAAATTGCCACAGACCTGGGTGGAGAAGAAGCCTTTCAGAATTTTAGAGACCGCGCCTGGCGGCGCGGCATTCGCATTGGCAGCGATATGGTACCCAACCACATGGGCATCGACTCGCCCTGGGTCATCGAACACCCCGACTGGTTCATATCCCAGGATTACAGTCCATTTCCTTCCTATTCTTTCAACGGTCCCGATCTTTCACCCAACCCCGATATTGGTATCTTTATTGAAGATCATTATTTTGATCGCTCTGATGCAGCCGTTGTCTTCAAGTGGCACAACCGGTCAAACAATATCACACGTTACATTTACCACGGCAATGACGGCACCAGCATGCCCTGGAATGACACCGCCCAGCTCAATTATCTAAACCCGCAAGTGCGCGAAGCTGTCATTCAAACGATTCTATCCGTGGCGCGGCGTTTCCCCATCATCCGTTTCGATGCAGCCATGACCCTGGCCCGTTTGCATTACCAACGCCTCTGGTATCCTGAGCCAGGAACGGGTGGAGATATACCATCCCGTTCACAGCACAGCATGACCAAAGCCCAGTTCGAATCGCTGATGAATCAAGAATTTTGGCGGGAGGTAGTCGATCGAGCTGCACAGGAAGCTCCCGATACCCTGCTGTTGGCTGAGGCTTTCTGGATGATGGAAGGCTATTTTGTGCGCACACTGGGCATGCACCGCGTCTATAACAGTGCATTTATGAATATGCTGCGCAATGAAGATAATGAAAAATACCGCTATCTAATCAAAAATACGCTGGAATTTGATCCTCAAATTCTCCGTCGCTATGTAAACTTTATGAACAACCCCGATGAACGCACCGCAATTGACCAGTTTGGCGACGGCGATAAATATTTTGGCATCTGCACACTCATGGCCACCATGCCAGGCCTCCCCATGTTCGGACACGGTCAAATTGAAGGCTTTGCAGAAAAATATGGCATGGAATATCGCCGTGCCTACCTGGACGAACAGATCAACCAGGGCCTTGTTGAACGCCACAAGCGGGAAATTTTTCCACTGCTCAGACAACGCAAATTGTTCTCTGGTGTTGAAAATTTCCTCTTGTACGATTTCATCACCCCCGATCAGGGCATCAATCAAAATGTTTTTGCCTTTTCCAATTGCCTCGGTAATGAAAAAGCCCTCGTAATTTACAACAACAAATACAATTCAACCAGGGGTTGGATTCGCGTGTCATCGCCAAAAATGGAGAAACGGCAAGATGAAGGCAGCCAGAAGCTGCTTCAGAAATCCCTCGGTGAAGGATTAGAACTGCACAACGAGCCGGGTTATTACGCCATACTCCACGATCAGGCCAATCATCTGGAATATATTCGCCCCTGCCAGGAATTTTTTAGCCAGGGTTTCTACGTTGAACTGGGTGCATTTAAAAAGCATGTTTTCAATCGTATCGAAGAAATCCAGGACGATCCTGACGGACGGTTCGGCCGTCTGTGCGAATACCTGCATGGAAACGGCGTTCCCAGCCTGTTTGAAACGCTGGATGAATTACTGCTTCAGCCCATTCACGCTCCCTTTGCAGAAATTGCCAATGCAGGTTATTTACGATACTTGTTGAAAAACATCGAAAATGGGTTCACGCAAACCGATCTGGTGCATATTCTGAAAGAAGCGGCTGATAAATATGCCCCATTTCTTAATGGCATAGAGACGTTCACCCGGGAAAAACTGGCTCAAGAGTCTCAACTCCGCAAGCAGCAATTATTGTTAAAAACCATTCTTTTGTTAAGCACTTTACCAGGTAAGCAAACCAGTTTGACAGACAGGAATTCGGTCACTACACAGGCTTCTCTGTTGATGAAAATGAAAAATTCACCGCACCTACAAATTCCACTGAGTATTTGGAGCTTCCTCTCGCCGCTCTGTGCTGTAAACCAAGCAGAAAAAATGGATAATGATCGCATGATCCATCAAATTGATGAATGGAAACTGGGAAGAAAAATTCAAAAAGCCGGGGAAGATCTGGGCTATTCCAATGATGAGAGCAAGAAATTGTGGACCAATATCAAATTACTCATCAAATTGCAGAACTGGGAAGATGAATTGAGTGACACCTCAGCCAGTATTCTGGTAAATTCATGGCTTGCCGATCCATTCATCCAGGAATATTTAGGCATCAACTCCTACAATGGAGTTCTCTGGTATCGAGGAGAATCATTTGCTGAACTGGAAAATTTCCTGTGGATTCTCTCCCTTGTCAATCAGCAACAATCCATGCCGGGCAAACCTCAGCTTCAAATCTCAACACCGGCAGAGATGTTCCTGGAAAAATTGCACCTTGCTGCCGAAAAATCTCAATACAGGGTTGAACAACTACTGGGTGAATTTCCAATCGAAGACGAGTAATTTAAATTTCGGGGGCGCTACTCAAGTTTCCCGATATAGTCAAGAAAAACCTGGTCGCCGGTCAGGGTGGTGGCGTTGCTGTGGACGCTTTTCAAGTCTTGCACAGTCTTATCCACCAGGTCAATTCCAAAGGATTTTTTGAGCCGCCAGACCGCCTGGGCAGCGAACTTGACGTTATTTTGCGGCTCAATTCGACAAAAGTCATCAAAAAACCATCCGCAGGATGTCATCATTCTTTGTCGGTCAAATTGCACTTTCAACATTTCGTCAATGCCTTTGAGCGTTTCCGCAGAAACAGCCTTGCCGCCGTTCAAGCGCACAACCAGATGTTCAAGCTCTTCTTGTTTCAATTTCACCCGCAAGTATTCATGACGAATTTCCCAGGGGTTGGAGAACTGCCCGCCTAAAATCCCCAGGTAAGCTTTGTCGATTCGCCCTGCCAGTTTATCCAACGCCTTCCGCATTCTATCCTTCCAATGACTGTTGGGTGTGCAATCACACCCTGTGCTCCAGCGGCCAATACCGTGATGGCAGCTCCACGAAGTGTTGGGAAGGATTTTAATTTCATCCACGGCGGGATGATTTTTTCGCCACAACGCCGGAAAAGTAGGCTCAATATTTTCTTTTTTCAACGCGCGATTCATGAGATAAGCCAGGAACTTGTCGCGGAATGGCTGATGATGGCCGTAAAGTTCACCATCTGTTGCAACCGTAATCATTTGATCTTTATTATTATGCGCAGCAAATATCGGTTGAATTTGTTCTTTTGTGAATCTTTCAGCATTGCTGGTTGCCTGGGGGTCAAAACTCACCAGGGCGCTTAGCCCCTGTTCATAGAAGAATACATCCATGAACAGTCCATTCTGCAATTTCACCCGATATGGTTTACTACAATCAACTGATGGATCAGCAGCCTGCCAGGGCGCCAGGATTGTGAATTCTATGCCGGCTTCAGCGGCTGTTTCAAGCGTCTCGTCATCAATGGCAGTTTCAGGAAACCACATTCCCTGTGGAGTACGCCCAAAACGTTTTTCAAAATCAATGATACCCCAGCGAATCTGGGTAATTTTATCTTTCCGTGTGCCGAGCGGCAAAATGGTGTGATGATAGGGCTGCGCCATGGCATTACCCACCCCGTAAAGAGAATAATTGATCTGATCTGCCTCAATAATTCGATTCAAGATCTGTGGGTCAAACTTGCCCATCCACGCGCTCAAAGTTGGTCCCAGGTCAAAGCTGATCAGTTCGAAATTCCCCAAATCAGCATTTGGTTTATAACATTGAGCATGAATTTTTTCATTCCAGTTCTGGTAAGGAAAGGCGCCTTTTTCCTGTGGAATTTCACCCGTTAATGGATCTTCTCTTGAAGGTTGGTAAAAATGTGCATGGACGCAAAAGGAATGAACGGTCATGAAGAATTTTCCAATCGAACTATAAATTATTTAAATAATCCAGATGTTGCAATAACCTGGCCGGCATAATCCCAAATGTTTTGGGCAAGCTGTCTAGCGGGCAGGTTCTATCAACAGATAAATAATCCAACCAGTAATACGGCAGCGCAAACCCGGGGTGAAGCTGCTCAAAATAAAGCGATAGAAATCGAAAGACAGGGGGAGAAACCGATATAATGGTGCGTCGTAAACGCATCGTTTGTAGAAAAATTTCAATCAACTGGCGCAGGCTAAAAGTTTCATCCCCGCCAATTGTAAAAATTTCATTGCGGGTTGTTTCATCGTCCAGGGCAATTACCAGACATGTGATCAGATCATCAATCCACAACGGCTGAACAAGGTTCTCTCCCAGGCCGGGCATAAGTGTGAAAAACTTTGCCCGCCGAATATAGCGCGCCAGCGATGTGGTGAATTGATCTTGCGGACCAAAAACAACCGTCGGACGAAAAATGGTGTAATCTACCCGGCTCTGCATAATGGAATATTCTGCAAGAGCCTTTGCTTTTAAGAGCGGGTAACCTGACGCCCGGTCAGCCCCAATATGGCTGACATAAAAAATCCTGTCTACCCCTGATTGAGCACAGACACGTGACAAAGCTTCGGTTCCTTCAACTTCCACCCCTTTCAAGTCAGCCTTGCTGCCTGATCTTTCTGAACTGACCAGGTGGAATACTACTTGCACGTCTTTCATTGCAGCGCGCAACCCTTTTTCATCGGTCAAACTGGATACAGCCGCTTCAATGGGAACGCTGCGAGGTAGATTGGGTGTGGTTTTGGATGGACGCAACAAGGTTCGCACTGGTTTTCCCATTGCCACCAGTTGCCTGATTAATGCCTGTCCAATAAAACCTGTACCGCCTGTTACCAAAATCATAGGCTCCAAATTATAGCAGATTCATTTTTTATGTAAGGTTTTTGGCATACAACTTGCAAGTTAGTTTATCAAGAAATCCAGCTCGCTTGAAATGTCAGGGAGTACGATGGACTCGAAACAGATTAACCCATTTCAAATAAAACCCGCAAAACGGATCGGTTTTCATTATTTTCCCGATACACTCCATTACCGGTCAAATGATTTGGAAACCTGGCTGCCCCATTTAAATTCACTGGGGGCTTCCTGGTTAGTAATCCGCTCTTCAGTAGAACGTGCCATTCCCGAACAATTTGTAACAGGTTTGGTGCGTAACGGCATAGAACCAATCATCTGGTTTGACTTTCCGTTGAACAAATCTCCCAACCTGGTTGAGATTAAACCGATTCTCACTTCATACGCCCGGTGGGGAGCAAAATATATCGCCTTTTTCGACAAGCCCAACGCGGCCGCCTCGTGGACACCCTCCATGTGGTCGCAAAATAGCATTGTAGATCGATTTTTGGAACGGTTTTTACCACTGGTGAGCATTACCCTGCAGATTGGTCTGAAACCAGTTCTTCCTCCCATGCAGCCCGGCGGAAGCTTTTGGGATACTGTATTCTTACGCTCCATGCTGGAATCGCTGGATCGAAGAAAACTAACCCCGGTGGTTAACAACATGGCTCTATCAGCCTACGCCTGTACGGCTGGCCGCGACCTGCAGTGGGGCGCGGGCGGACCTGAACGATGGCCCAACTCCCGACCGTATATCACGCCGGATGGCGAACAAGACCAGTGCGGATTCCGGGTCTTTGACTGGTATAAAGCCACTTGCCAGGCGGTCATTGGCACAACCATTCCCATTTTCCTGTTCGGCGTTGGCGTTGATGGTATTCAACCAGAAGCACAAATCGACTCTGCCAGGCACAGCGAAATAAATTTGGCTATTGCCCGTGCGCTTTCAGACAGCCAGGTTCCCAATCCCGACAAGTCTTCAACTTATTTGGAGAGCATTCCTGACGAAGTTCTGGCATGCAATTTTTGGCTGCTGGCTGCCGAGAAAGACAGCCCGCACTTCGCCCAGGCCTGGTATCAAGACGGCAAACAAATACCAGCCGTTGATGCCCTGAAAAAATGGGTCTCAAATCCACGCGAAGCGGCAAAAACATCCAAAAAAGTTGATACCTCTGTTTTGCCCTGTATGGTTGATTTCTTTAAAAAAGACGCCCCAATTCCTGTACGTCATAAGATTGAACACTATTTACTTTTGCCCAGTTATAAAAATGGAGCCTCTGATTGGCAGTTTGAGCTGGTAAAGCCATTCATAACAAAATACCGGCCAACTATTGGGTTTTCACCAGAAGAGGCTGAACTTGCCGCAAAAGTGACAATTGTTGGAGAACCCCGTTTGTTTCCGGAAGGAACCATTCCACGCTTGCAACAGGCAGGATGCAAAATTGAGCGAATTTATGCAGATGGCACAAGTGTTGCATCATAAAAGCGAGAGGTGAATTATGTATCCATTTCAGCCAGTAAAACCTGTTCAGCATACTCCGATTGATTTCCACAAACCCGTATTGAAGGTTATCGGGTTGGGCGGAGGTGGCTGTAATGCCATCAACCGTATGATTGAGTTAGGCCTGGAAGGCGTAGATTATATTGCTGCCAACACGGATCACCAGGCGCTGGCAAATTGCCTGGCAGCCACAAAAATCCAACTGGGGCCGCGTTCAACCCGCGGGCTTGGCTGCGGCGGCGATCCCAAAATCGGAGAAGCTGCTGCCGAGGAAAGCCTTCGAGAACTCAATGCTGCGCTTGCCGGCGCCGACATGGTTTTTCTGACCGCAGGCATGGGCGGCGGCACTGGCACCGGCTCCATTCCGGTTGCGGCGCGCGTGGCGCGCGCCCTGGACGCCGTGACAGTTGCCATTGTCACCACACCGTTTGCTTTTGAAGTAGGCCGCCGTCAGCGCAACGCACAAGATGGCCTGGCAAAATTGCGCCAATACACTGATACACTCATCACCGTTCCCAATGATCGTCTCCTTCAAATAGCACCGCGAGATATGTCTTTGGATTTGGCTTTCCGACTGGCGGACGATGTGCTGCGGCAGGGCATTCAGGGCATCACAGAATTGATCACCCACACTGGTATGATCAATGTTGACTTTGCCCACATCCGCTCGCTGATGCGTTCGGGCGGCGGTTCCATTCTTTCCATAGGTTACGGGCAGGGACAGGCGAAAGCGCTGAAAGCCATCAACCAGGCTTTGCACCACCCCATTCTCGACACAATTCCTGTGGAAAGCGCCACCGGCATGATTGTGAACTTTTCGGGTGGGTCTGACCTGACCTTCTTTGAAGTATCTGAAGCGCTTACCTTCCTGCAGGAAAGAACCAATAACAAGACCGATATTGTTCCGGGCGTAATCACCGATGAGAGCATGCAAGACCGTGTAGAAGTGATCATGGTTATCACCGGCCTGGGCGCAACAGCAGTTGATCCCAACCAGATTGCCGCTCATCCCGAACCTGCAGAACATTCAGCACCCGAACAACCCGCCCCGGTTAAAACGACAATCCCGGCGCAGGAAGAAAGACCCGTGGTGCATCTTGAAATGGCGCATTCACACTCCGAACTTGATTTACCCGCATTTATGCGCCGCCGCGTGTAAAGAAATACAAAACATGGATAAGCAGGCGATTCAATCAATTTGTGCCCAAATATATCGTCGTTTTCCAGAATTTAAGGGTCGCTCCCCTCAAATTAAAACCATTGGCGATAATCAATTGCTCCTGTTTCAGGCAACTGCCAAAACAGCCGATGGTCATGCCATACCTCGCACCGTCAGAGTGGTTGTAAATCCTGCTGGAAAAGTTATAAAAATAACCACTTCCCGTTGAAGACCCGGAGGAATGAATGGTTTCAAGATGGACACAACAAGTTGAACTGGCTTTTTGGGATTTTGCCATCCAAGCCATGGCTGAGTCACGGTTTATTCAAAAATTGTTAAAAACCGCGTATCAGGTAAAACAATACCCCGAAAAAGTTCTCGCACTGGTTTGCGCCAGCGGATTGATGGCAGGCTTCATTACCGGTGCGGGATTATTCATCATCCAAAATTTTATTTAGCGACAATATCCCGCTTCATTTTTCAAAAGCCCGCTCAAAAAGCGGGCTTTTCTACTTCTTTATTTACTTTTGGTAAAATATTCACAGGATTGTCCGATAATTAATGAAGTCATGAACACAAAAAAGCTGGGTCTCATCCATTATCTCGCTGCTTTTTTGGCATGCATAATCCTGGGAGGGTGGGTTTCTTTTCGTTTGCTTGCTGGTCTCTTTTCAAACGCGCAGACAGAACCTGTTCTGGCAGAAAACGCCTCCAATTTAATCCCTTCGACCGGTCAATTTCAACACAATTTCTTACTCATCGAAGTTGATCATTTAAACAATACGCAGCCTGCATTGCAATCCATCTGGGCTGTTTTCTCCATACCATCCAACCCGGCTTTCATAACCTTTAAACAACTTTACCCATCAACAACAGAACCTCAACTAGCCGCTTCATTACAACACACTTTTTTACTGACCGGAGAAAAGAGACCTGCCGCAGAATTCCTTCAAACAATTACTGAACGGTTTTGGTTGGACGGCACAATTATCGTGGATGAAGTCTCAATTCAAGAATTCAATCAATGGCTTCATTCACAACAGGCTATACCGCCAAACAATCCTGATCAGGTTTCCTCAACGGCAACCCTCATGCAATTTTGCGAACAGGTTAACCAAAACAACCTCCCCAAACAAGTTGCCTGGGATTCCATTTTTTCAGATCGTTTTGTGTCAGATATTGAAATCAATCTGGCGATAAAAACCTGGAAAGCCCTTTCAGAAGAAAGCGGGAACCACCATTGTGAAGTGATTCCATAAAATTCCAAAGGTTATTTCCAATCAGGTGTTGCTTTTGCTTTTCCACGCAGCTTTTTCTCAATGGCAATGCCCGCCAGAGCACCCTCAGCCGCCGAAACAACCACCTGCCTTACATGTGAACAAATCACATCACCAACCGCATAAACTCCTTCAACCTCAGTTTGATACTCTGAATTTACCGGAATGCAGCCACTTTCAGCAGTTGGAACCTGTCCCATCAAGAAATCGGTAACCGGTTTCGATCCCTGGGTATAAAAGAATGCACCCTGAACAGGCAAATTAAACTGATGTTCTTCATTTTTCAAACTTAATCCTTCCAGTCGATCGCCGCCATAAACCTCATGGACTGCAGTTTTCAAATGAAAAACCACCTTTGGGTTATTTTTCAGTTCATCAAGAGATTCCAACGGAGCTTTTATTTCAGAAGGAGCAATGAAGTGCACATGGCTTGCAAATTTGGTTAAAAAAAGAGCTTCATCAACCGCCTCATCACTTGTTCCCACAATGGCAACATCTTTGTCCCTGAAAAATGCTCCGTCGCAGGTCGCGCAATAGGATACACCTTTTCCCAAATACGTATCTTCGCCCGGGAACAGCCGCCCCCTTCCCATTGAGCCGGTGGCAATCACCACTGCCCTGGCGGTATAAGTGCCATTGTTGGCATAAATTGTTTTCGTTTCACTAAGCAGGTCAACAGCCTGTACACGATCAGTAGTGTAAATTGCGCCGTACCGAGCTGCTTGATCATGCATACATTGCAGCAGTTCTTCTCCGCTAATTACTTCAAAAATGCCGGGGTAATTGGCAATTTTACTTGTTATGCCCAGTGCGCCGGCTGTCATCCCCTTATCAATCACCAGTGTTCGTAAATCGGCGCGCGCCGCGTAAAGAGCGGCTGTTGAACCAGCAGGTCCTCCGCCAATTACGATCACATCATAAAAATCCTCAGAAATTGCTCCAAAGTCATTTTCCATGCAAAATACTCCAATTGTTTTTCTTTTAGATACATCATCTTTCAAAAAGATACGTAAAAATATCCATTGGATAATTATAACGCCCCGGCCGAACCACACCGGGGCGTTGAATGAAAAATTTGGCTTATGCGTTCTTCTTAAGCGCCCGCCATACCCTTTCGGGTGTCAGGGGCAAATCGTGCACCCACACGCCGGTAGCATTGTGCAGGGCATTGACGATGGCAGGCGCAGTCGCATCAATAGAAATTTCGGATACTGATTTTGCGCCAAACGGCCCACTGGGGTCATCTGTCTGGACAAAAATCACATCCATTTGAGGCGCTTCATTCGACTTATAAACCCGGTAAGTTCCAAAGCGAGCATTGAGTATCTTGCCTGTATCATCAAAGAGAGTATCTTCACAATGCCCAAAGCCCAACCCTTGCAGCATGCCGCCTTCCACCTGTCCGGCAGCCGTGCGTGGATTGATCACACGCCCGCAGTCCACCAGCATCAACAATCGGTCAACTGTGAGAACGCCGGTCTCGGTGTCCACTTCAATTTCAGCAAACTGGGCTGCGGTTGGAGGCGGGCTTTTATAGCTCATATTGGATTCTGTTGCCATGATTTGATGCTGGCTTTGTTGATGCAGGCTGTTTAGCGCCACCTCTGCCAGGGTCACCGAACGTCCATCAGGCGCAATCGCTTTGCGATCACGCAGTTCAATTTCACTGGCTTTCACATTTCCCAGCATCAGCGCGGCATGTTCACAAATCTGGTCTTTTATCTTCAAAGCGGTTTTATAAACAGCGCCTCCACTGATATAGGTAGTGCTGCTGGCATAGGCACCCTTGTCGAAAGGTGTGAAGTCGGTGTCAGAAGAATAGACAATAAAGTCCTCGACTTCACATCCCAGCACTTCGGCGGCAATTTGCGCCAGGATGGTATCAGAACCCGTGCCAAGGTCCGTTGCCCCGATCAACAGGTTAAACGAACCGTCATCATTCATTTTCAACGTCGCTGCTGCCATGTCCAGGCCGGCGATACCGCTGCCGTGGAAAACAACCGACATGCCAATGCCTTTGCGCTTGGCTCCGGTTTGTTTCTGATAGGCTTTGCGTTTGGCGTAATAATCGGTGGCTTCCAGACCAATTTTTACGCATTCATCCAGCGCACTGGTTTCCATGGTTTGCTCATAACCTTCGCGGCCTTCTCCCAGCTTGGTCGAAAGATACATCGGCTCGCCAACTTGAATCCAGTTCTTGCGTTTGAAATCCACCTCATCCACACCCAGCTTTTCAGCAATTTCTCCCATCAATACTTCAACAGCATATTCTTCCTGCATGGCTCCGTAACCGCGATAGGCGCCTGCAGGTGGGGTATTGGTATAAACCACGTCGCAGATAAACCGGGAATTTGGCGCATTATAAAGCGTGAGCCCTTTAAAACCGCCAACCATGTTTACAGTTAACGCGTGGCTACCGTATGCGCCCGTATCACCCAGCAGCTTTAATTCGGCGGCCATCACCTGGTCACCCTTCACGCCCAGTTTATATTTAATGAGCTGCGGGTGTCGGCTTCGTCCGCTGGTGAACTCCTGGCGGCGGGTCATTTCCATCCGCACCGGTCGCCCAGTGGCAATGGTCAAATGAGAACACAAATCTTCCAAAAGAACTTCCTGTTTGCCGCCAAAACCGCCGCCAATGCGCGGCTTGATGACGCGGATGCGTTTGACTGGCAAACCGATTAACGGAGCAATGATGCGGCGCACATGGAACGGCACCTGGGTACTGGTGCGCACAACCAGGCGGTCATCCTCATCCCAATAGGTGATGCAAACATGCGGTTCCAATTGCATGTGCTGCTGCTTGGGAGTGCGGTATTCTCCTTCGAACACCCTGTCAGCCTGTTTGAAAGCCTCATCCACTTTTCCAACTTCAGCTTCAATGTGAAACACCACATTGCGTGAAGCATCGAAAATGCCTTCTGTGTCCGGCTCATCATGGATGACCGGCGCCCCTGGCTTCATGGCATCGTCCAGTTTGATGACAGCGGGCAACACTTCATACTCGACATCAATCAGGCGCAGAGCCTGTTCGGCAATCTCGGGTGATTCCGCCGCCACAATGGCTACACGATCTCCAACATGCCGCACTTTGTTATCCAGGGACACCTGGTCATAAGGCAGCGGCTGGGGGTAACTCTGGCCGCCGCTGGCATACTTTATCCTTGGAATATCTTTATAGGTTAAAACAGCATGGACACCTGGCAAAGCCTTTGCTTTTGAAGAGTCAATGTTTTTAATATTGGCATGCGCATGCGGGCTGGTCAACATTGCACCATACAACATCCCGGGAATACTGATGTCATCTGTGAAAGCAGGCTTGCCTGATGCCAGTTTTTGAGCATCCACTTTGGTTTCAGTCTTGCCCACCACATTCAACCGTTTCATTGTTTTGGGAGTCACCACCACCGGAGCAAGCGGTTTATGGGTTCCACTTTTGCTGTAGAACTCAGGCGGAAGTTTCAGCTTGGAAGGATCATCAGGCAGCGTTAAATCAACAAATCCAACGCTCTCCACTTTTTCGCCGCGCAAAATGGCTGCCGCCCGCATCACAGCTTCGACAATCTTCACATAACCTGTGCAGCGACAATAAACACCGCTGAGTGCGTTGCGGATTTCCAACTCGGTTGGATTGGGATTTTCATCCAGGAATGCCTTGGCAGTCAGTATCTGCGCCGGCGTACAAAAACCGCATTGGATGGCGCCGGTTTCCATGAACGCCTGTTGAATGGGATGAACCTGCTCACCCTGCTGCAATCCTTCAACCGTCAGGACTGTTTTTGATTGAATGTCCACCGTCTTCATCTGGCAGCTGCGCACCGGTTTGCCGTTTAATAAAACCGTGCACATACCGCAATCGCCTTCCCGGCATCCCGATTTCACACTGTACAATTCCAACTTTCGCAGCGTATCCAAAAGCACTTCGCTGCGTTCCACCGTTACAGTGGTTAATTTGCCGTTCAATGAGAACGAAACTTCTTCCATCTTTTTAACCATGTTCGTTCGCTCCCTTCATGCAGGTTTCCAATACGCGGCGGGTCAACACTTCAGCCATAGCCTTGCGGTATTCTGCACTTCCGCGGTAATCCTCCTTGGGTTTCACTTCCTTCATAACCGCCCGGGCAGTTGTTTCAATGATTTTTTCATCCAGCTCCTTACCCGTCAAGATTTCAACTCCTGCAGCCAGTTTTGCAGTTTCTTTCCAAACGCCCATTAATGCAATTCGCCCGGAATTTACTTTCTTGTTTTTGATTTCCAATGAAGCAGCCGCCGCAACCACCGGTGTATCTTTGGGCGTCAGGCCAATCGTCTCCAGGCTAACATGCTGATCGGCATTTCCAACAGGCAACGCCAGGGCAACTGGTTTTCCGCGGCTCGTTCCTCGCAAGGATACAAAATCTGCGAATGGAATTTCCGTCTGATCCACCAATACTACAGAAGCATCCATGCTCAACATAATGGTTACCCATACCGGTGCGATACTGACGGACAATAACACCTTCCCCACCGTATACTCATTGCGCTGCTGCCAGGTGTTAAAGTTTAGAAGTGCATCGCGAACAATGACAGGTACATGGTCATGCTTACAAACAGCATCAAGAGGAACATCTGCTCCAATAATGAGTCTATGTTTCCCCCGGAGTTCAATGCCATTTTGTTTGATTACATCTGTCATATCTCTCCTCGCTTAAATTTGATAGATTGCTGGTTCTGGTTGATTTTTTAATACAAAGTCGAATGATCAGGCACAATCTCTTTCAATCATCTGCTTCTATATTTTACAACGCAAATGGATTTTTTTGCATGCAATAGTCTGACAATTAATTATGGTCGCAAGCATGAAAATCACAAAACACATGTAATTAGCAGGTCATCCTACTGTATAATAAAAAAATCATTGAGGACATAGGAAAAAAATTGATGAACAACACAATTACGGATGTTCCGGGTATTAAGGTTGGAAACGCACAGGACGAAACCGCTTTGACCGGTTGCACGGTAATCTTGTGCGACGATGGAACCATTGGAGGGGTTGATCAGCGCGGTGGTTCACCCGGCACTCGAGAAACAGACGCGCTGCGTCCCTTGCACATGGTTGAAAACGTGCACGGTGTGCTGCTGGCAGGCGGATCCGCTTTTGGGCTGAATGCAGCCGCCGGTGTCATGCAATACCTGGAAGAACAGGGGCGCGGTGTAAACACGGGCGTTGCCAGGGTTCCCATTGTACCTGCCGCCATTCTCTTTGACCTTGCCATTGGCAGCGCCGCGGTACGACCCGATGCCCAAATGGCCTACCAGGCTTGCCAGAATGCCTCCGACGGACCTGTTCCGCAGGGTAATGTCGGCGCAGGAACAGGTGCAACCGTTGGAAAAATTCTGGGCATGGGACAGGCCATGAAATCAGGGCTCGGTTCTGCCAGCATCGATATTGGAAACGGTGTGTGGGTTGGAGCACTCATAGCAGTAAATGCCCTGGGAGATGTCAAAGACCCGTCCAATGGAAAAATTTTGGCAGGGGCACGTTCCTTGCAAAAAGGCCCCATCAAACTGGGAGAAGCCGGTTACTTTGCTGACACCATGCAGATCATGCGCACGTTTGCCGGCCGGACAATCGTCAACTTCGCATCAAAAGCCAACACAGTGATCGGTGTAGTGGCTTCCAATGCCAAATTGACCAAAGATGAAGCCAATAAAGTGGCCCAAATGGCGCACAATGGCCTGGCGCGAACCATCTTCCCGGCGCATACCATGTTCGACGGTGATACCCTCTTTGCGCTTGCCACCTGCAAAAAGAATGCCGATGTGAACATTGTGGGGGCGTTTGCAGCCGAAGCCGTTGCCATGGCCATTGTCCAGGCGGTGGCCTATGCCGTTTCAGCCGGCGGTTTACCCGCCGCAAAAGACATTGAATAATTTCATTTTTTATCCTGTAATCATTGCTTGATATGGAGGAATCCGTGATAAAAATCGTTGCAGATACCTTATCCAATATCCCCCCTGCCGAGGCAAAAGAGCTTGGTGTTGCCTATTTACCTCAGGTGATCATTTTTGGGACGGAATCATATTATGACGATTATGAAATCAATTCAGAAATTTTTCTAAAGAAATTGAGATCATCAAACCAGCTTCCCAAAACCGCAGCTCCTCCGCCTGAGTTATACAACCCGATCTTCGAAGAATTTTCCAATGCCGGGCATACCATCATCGTCATTACACCTTCATCAGATTTAAGCGGAACATATCGCTCTGCCATGGTCGCAGCAAAAGATTTTCCCAATGCAGATATCCGCGTCATTGACACAAGGGTCATTGGAGGAGGACTGGCCGCCATAGTGCGCCAGGCGGTCAAATGGGCAGAGCAGGGTATGGATGCCGACACGTTGGTAAAGAATATTGAAGAAATGAGCGCCAGGCACCGCATCTATTTTGTGGTAGATACACTCGAATATTTGCAAAAAGGCGGCCGCATTGGCGGGGCAAAAGCATTAATGGGATCCATTCTACAAATCAAGCCCATTTTAAGCCTGCAAAATGGCCGCATTGAGCCGGTTGAAAGCCAGCGCACCCACCGCAAAGCCATTGATCGCCTGCGTGAAATCATCGATGCTGAATGCCCGCTCGGTGAAGACTCCTTCCTATGTATGATGCATGGCGACGCTCTGGAAGAAACCAGTCAACTGGCAAAAGAATTTGAAGCAGACCTCGGATTAAGCAATATCCCAATTTACTGGCTTCCGCCCGCCATATTGGTGCATGGAGGTCCCGGAATCATAGCGGCAGCATATTTCACAGCGAAATAGAAAACTTATCAGAAAAATAACCGCGGGGTGTTTTCCCGCGGTTTGTTTTTTAAATCGCCTGCATTAAAATTTCAGTCAATTCATCGACTGTCAATTGCAGGGGATTACCCTTCATACTGCTTGAAACTTTGGATTTTTCCACAATCTCTGGAATATCAGACTGGGAAATGCCGAATTTTGACAGTGAGGGAATATGCAAATCATCGCACAGTTTTTTCAACCAGGAAACACCTTCATCAATACTGGCCACATGATCATTCGTCACCATTTTCGAAACTTCCAGGTAGCGCTGCAGCGCCGGGTTTTGAGGTTCGCGTTGGCGTAATGCCTTAACATTCACAGCAGTTACGATTGGCAGCAACCGGGCGCAAATAGCGCCGTGCGGCGCATCAAACATGCCCCCAATGGGTCCGGCAAAGCCGTGCGCCGCCCCCAGTCCGGCATTCGCCAGGCACAATCCGCCCAGTAAACTTGCCCATGCCATATCTTCGCGTGCACGCAGATTATTTCCATCCAGGTAAGCATCAAGTAACGATCGCCCGGCTCGCACAATTCCTTCACGGGCAAATAAATCGGTCATCACATTGGCGCGGTGTGAGACAAACGGTTCAATCACCTGGGTCAAAGCATCCATGCCCGAGCTGGCAGTTACCGCTGGAGGCATCGAACAGGTCAGCTCTGGATCAATAATCGCCACAGCAGGCAAGATAAATGCGCTTCTCAGGCTAACTTTTACCCTCTTTTCGGTTACAGCCAAAACGGCGTTGCGCGTTACCTCTGTTCCCGTTCCGGCTGTTGTGGGAATGGCAATCATCGGAGCTGCCCTGTGCTGCAAAGGCTGATTCTTGCCCACTACTTCCAGATAATCCAACAAGTTTCCTGGATTGGTCAACATGGCTGAGACAGCCTTCCCGCTGTCCAACACACTGCCGCCGCCAAAAGCAATCACAAAATCGCAGCCGTTCTTTTTGGCAAAATCCACCCCTTCCAGGATCAACTCAACGGTTGGTTCTCCCTTAATTTGAAAGCTTGACCATTTTATTTTCTTTTCATCCAAAAGGCTGGTAATTTTTTCGGGACCTGCGCCGCCGCTTCCCGTAACAAACAAAGCCCTCGAACCGCATGAGGCAGCCAGGTTGCCAATCTCCTGGTGTTTACCATTCCCAAAAATGATTTGACCCGCTGTAGCAAATTGAAATTGCATCATTGATTGCTCCTTTATTGCGCCGGGGGAAACAATTGTTCATGCCACACACCCTTGCGAGGTTCTTCCATCATATCCGCAACTGTGTCGCGCCATTTTTTATAATGAGCAGTTTCCTTGTGACTGGCTGGCGCGTCACCGGTCCGGTAACTTTCCAATAATGTAAACCGGGTCATGTCATCTTTCTCTTGATACAACTCAAACCGATCGATTCCCGGTTCTTTCACACTCATTTGTGCATTTTCAAGAGTGGCTTTTTTAAAAGCATCAACACAATCCGGTTTAACGTGCACATAGACAAGCACAATAGACATAAATACCTCCAGGGGATAAATCTTATTAAATTTTTCTAATTGTATAACGAAATAATCACATTCCCAAATTATTAAAATTGGATAAGAAGAAAATTTGGTTATTGACTTTTGGGGTTTATTTGTTGTATAGTATTATCCGGGTCTGGAAACAAGTCACAAATTGTGCGAAATTTTCGGAGCGGAACTGGTTTTCCGCGTTTTTTTGTGTCGTTTATCCACTCCTTACAATTCACCAGTACGCTATTGAATTTTACAGAAAAAAAGTGTATTCTGACTGTACCATTAACGCAACTGTGTTTCGCTTGCTTATTGATATTAATGAAATGTTGAGGTTTTTTAATTAAGGATATGGAGAACGATTTAATCACCGTTGTTGAAGACGACGACGAAGAATTTTCAGCAATAGCCAGGCTTATTGAGCTTGGTCGTCAGAAATCGTATGTCACGATTGAAGACATTTTACACTTCTTTCCTGAAGCCGAGCAAGAAGTCGAACAACTGGAAGAAGCTTTTGCCGCTTTAATGAGCGCTGGAATCGCTTACATCGAAGACTCTGTCACGGAAGAACCCACTGATGAAGAATTAGAATCCAGAGAGTTGGGCGAGGAAGAACCAGAAGAAGATCATGTGTTGGATGACCTCGCCCACATTGATACGGATGACACCATTGGTCTATACCTCAAAGAAGTCAGTCGCGTCCCATTATTAAACGCCGAAGAAGAGGTTGACCTGGCGCAGCGCATCGAGCGCGGGCGAATGGCGCGCGAAGAACTCGCGCGCGGAAACAACAGCAAAAACCGTTGCGTCGAATTACGACTGCTTATTGAGGACGGATGGGAAGCCCGTGAACACCTCATCACTGCCAATTCGCGCCTGGTGATCAGCGTTGCCAAAAAATATATGGGGCGCGGTGTGCCGTTTCTGGACTTAATCCAAGAAGGCAACATCGGTCTCATTCGTGCCACGAAAAAATTCGATTACCGCCGTGGTCACAAATTCAGCACGTATGCTACCTGGTGGATCCGCCAGGCTGTCACACGGGCTATTGCCGATCAGGGCCGCACCATCCGTGTGCCCGTGCACATGGGCGATCAAATTAACAAATTACTGCGCGTCCAGCACCAGTTAACGCAGCGCCTGGGACGCGAACCCGCCGTTGAAGAACTGGCTGAATCATTGGATGTTTCTCCCAAAAAAGTGGAAAACATGATCCAGGTAGCTCGCCGACCTTTATCACTCGAAACCCCCACAGATGATGAAGAAGACTCGGTGTTGGGAGACTTCATTGAAGATGACGAAGCGCCGCCCCCTGATGACAGTGCAACGTACAATCTACTGCGCGAACACCTTGAAGAAGTGTTGAACACCTTGCCCCCCCGTGAAGTGCGCATTTTGCAACTTCGCTACGGCCTTTTAGATGGACAGGCTTACACCCTGGAAGAAGTCGGTAGAAAAATGGGCGTCACACGCGAACGCGTGCGTCAGATTGAAGCCCAGGCGCTCAGCCGGTTGCGTCACCCCATCATCCGGCGCAAACTGCGCGACTACCTCGGCGAATAGCCTTTTTCGATCGTTCCAGTCAAACGGCATGGAAAACCATGCCGTTTTTAATTCAATTTTTGGCAGGTTAATCACTTGCATACTCTGCTTTTCTGATGCATACTAGGATTGGGAGCAAACGATTACTATGGCGAAAATACCTTTGCGAACTTACATCAAAGATATTGACGGTTTAATCGATCAGGGCCTCACAGATGAGGCTATAGCAAACTGTAAACATATCTTAATATTATTCCCAAAATATTTAGAAGTTTATGGAACGTTGGGAAAAGCCTATCTGGAAAGCCAACGGTATAGCGAAGCATCAGATATTCTGGAAAGAATTCTTTCGGCAAATCCGGACGATTTCGTATCACAGGTCGGACTCAGCATAATTCGAGAAGATGAAAATAACCTGGACGCGGCCATCTTTCACATGGAAAGAGCCTACGAGATTCAATCTTCAAACACCGCCATCCAGGAAGAACTAAAAAGGCTTTATGGAAGACGGGACGGCATCACACCCCACAAAATTCGCATCAGTCGCGGTGCGTTGGTTCGCATGTACTTGCGCGGAGAATTGTACCCACAAACCATAGCCGAAGCACGTGTTGCCCTTCAGGATGATCCTAATCGCCCTGATATTGAAATTGCCCTGGCTAAAGCCTATACTGCCCTGGGGAAGGATGCCGAAGCATCCGAAATTTGCCAGCGATTAATCGCAAAACTGCCTTACTGCCTGGACGCCAATCAAATTATGGCATCCATCACAGAAAATAACCGCTCCGCTGATGCCAATCCTTACCGCCAAAAGCTTATCGAGTTAGATCCATATATGGAATTTTGCCCATCATCATCCGCAAACAGCAAAACCGTCTCGGATGATTCAATCATGATTGACCGCCTGGAATGGCAGCCGTCGATGGGTTTGGGGCAGCAGCCCGATTGGGCAAACATGGTTGGTTTGCCTGTTGAAAGCCCCGAACTGGAAACCTCCGACTGGTTGAATGCCATCCCATCCGGCGATCTGGCTGAACCTTCATCGACGGGCGATACTATAGAACAACCCCAAACCGAAGGAAACGCCTTCTTTGAAACACTCGATCTGGCAGCTTCGCAGGAAAACGATTTGGACTGGCTAAATGAAATTGCCGAATCAAAACCCGATACCAATGCATTGCCCTTCATCAACAACGTTGCCGAGTCGGCCTCGCCAGATGAATTGCCCGATTGGCTGCGAGATACACCGCTTGACTCTTCGCCATTTATCCAGTCTCCAGAAGAATCACAATCCTTGGAACAAGATTCTGAAACAATTGCAGAACCCGATGTGCCCTTTGCTTTAAAGCCGGAGGAGAATTCAGATTGGTTTGGCGAATTCCTCAGCGATCAAGCGCCTGCATCGAATGAAGACGCCACCACAAACCCGGATGAGGAAGCCTTGCCAGACTGGCTGTTACAATTAAAAAATGAGACCGCGCCATCTGAATCAGCGCAGAGTGATGTATTGCCTCCCTGGCTCAAACCGGATTCGGCAGCACAGGACACATCTTCGCCTGAAGATGTGGTGTCTCCTTTCATTTCCTCCCCTTTGCAAGAGGAGGAAGAAGCTGAAGGTTTTGCCGTCCCAGAAACCAGCAGTGAAGAGATCACAGACCTTTCAGAAGAATTG
>CAZOKH010000064.1:0-21255 GCA_964580315.1 uncultured Anaerolineaceae bacterium
ATGAAATGAAAAATTTCATCCATTAATCCCATTGCATTGATATGACTGGCTTTGACCACTTTTTCAGGGTGGTGAACCAGGTCGCGCTGGCTATTCATTTTTTGTGTAAATAGATGAACAGCATTCAGGTCTGCAAAAATGACATTACCATCAAACGAGAAGAGCGATTGATCAAAATTGTAGCGATTGCGAACTTGCTTTGAAATGTGAAATTCCATACTGGTAACGCTCCTGAAAAGTCGTTGATGGGCATTAAGGAGTACTGATTTGCTTATTCTCCCGGCGGCCTGGTGTGAGCTTAATTGCCCTGTCCCAAGATATGCGTAATTATATTGGATCCACTGCCGCCAATGTTTTGCGTCATGACAATTTTTGCGCCGTCGATCTGGTTCTCATCAGCGGTTCCGCGAAGTTGTTGTACTGCCTCAACAATTTGATACATGCCGGTTGCGCCCACCGGATGGCCGCGGGCTTTGAGCCCGCCGCGGGTGGCAACAGGAATTTTGCCCTGCGGGGTTATGGCGCCGTCATTTGCCAGGCGGAGAGCCTGTCCGCGGGGAGCAAACCCGGCTGCTTCCAATGATAACGTTGCCATGATAGTAAAGGCATCGTGCAGCTCAAAAATATCGATATCTTCGGGGGTCAAACCTGCCTGTCCGTAGGCAGTGCTCGACGAGAGGGCTGCTGCTTTCAACCAGGTTGGTTCCATGCGGTTGTCAACTGCAATGGTATCGGTGGCGGCTGTTGAAGCCAACACCCGTATTTGAAAGTTCTTTCCGGTGTTTCGCAAATGTTCCGCGGGAATCAGTATGGCGGCCGCGGCTCCATCACCCATTGGCGAGGCATCCATTACGCTGATGGGTTCAGCCACCATGGCCGCTTTTTGATAATCTTTCAATGTGATGGGTTTTCGAAAACGTGCATTGGGGTTGTGAACACCATTAGCATGGGCATTGATGGAAAAAGCAGCGAAATCATCATGCTGCCAGCCAAATTCATGCATATAGCGTTGCATCACCAGGGCGTTTAATGCCACGAAGGACAATCCCTGGTCTTTTTCCCAATCCGAATCGGCGGCGGTGGCTAATTCGGTGGTGATTTCAGCGGCAGGCGAATCGGTCATCTTTTCGACGCCAAGCGCCATGGCAATATCAATTTCACCAGAGGCTACTGACAGAAAAGCACTGCGGAAGGCAGCCGCACCTGAACTGCAGGCAGCTTCCACGTGCATGGCTTCGCTGAAGCGCATTCCAATCCAATCTGCTATGTAGGCTCCCAGGTGTTGTTGGTGGTTGGCTGAACCCGACATCATATTTCCAACATACACAGCATCAACCCGTGCGATACCCGAATCATTCATAGCGGCGAGAGCCGCTTCACCTGCCAACTCGCGCAGGGAGAGATCCCAGTGCTCATCAATTTTTGTTTGACCAATACCGATTACAGCAACCGGACGCATGCGTGTTTCCCTTTCATTTCTAAAAACTAACAATATTATTTTATACCCGAGTTTCCAATTCTTTGGAAGCCGGGTTCCAGATTATCTGACCATTTGGGAAGTGGGCAGACAAGTTATAATAAGCAAGTTAATACTTTCAAATCCCATCAAATTTTCCTTTTTTATGCAAATTCATTCAAGCAGAGTCATCCCAATCGTCTTCAGCATGTTTTTATTTCTGGTTAGTTGTTTGCCATATTCCGATGGTTTAAGAACACCCGAAGAAATGGTTCAACAGACGATGACCGTTCAAACCGAATCAGCATCCGCGCCGGCGAAATCCGTCAGTGAATTTTCGCCAATGAAAGTGTGGATAGCTCCCACTTTGCCCGAAGCGGTCAGGAATGAAATCAAAATTGCTCATCCCAACCTGGTTGTGATGAACGAGCAGGATGCTGACTTAACCATCGCAGGCAATGACCCGCCGGTTGAATTTGAACAGGCGGCTGCCATTGAATGGATTTATGCACTGGTGACGCCATTTTCTACCAATATGGATCATATTTCCATTTCAACGGTGCGGCAGGCGTGGCGGGGTAATGGAAGCGGGGTTTTTGAAGATAAGCCTTTGATGCTTTCAGAAGAAACACTTGAAGTGTTTGAGCGCCTCTGGGGAGAGCCTGGCAAAAATGCGGTGAGCGTTTTGCCTGCTGCTGAAATTCTTGAAACGGCATGGGCGAATCAGCCTGCCTGGGCGATTATTCCGTTTTCTGATCTTGAGCCCAGGTGGAAGGTGATTCGCATCAACGGTAAATCTCCAATGGATGATTCCCTGGAAAAATATCCACTGGCTGCCCGGTTTGCGGTCGCTGTCCGTGAGAAAACAGTTGATTACCAGTCGCTGCAAGTAAGGGGAGTAAACATTCCGGCAACAAATCGAGATCGGGAGAAGTTAACCGTACTGGTGATGACCGGCACCACTGCACTGGTGCGTCACACGGCTTTGCGCATGGAAGAGGAAGGAGTCACCTACCCGGCTGGCGATATCCGAGATTGGCTGAGCGAAGCAGATTTAACGCACATCAGCAACGAGGTGTCTTTCTGGTCAAAATGCCCACCGGCAAAACCGCTGCGGCTTGAAATGCGTTTTTGCAGCGATCCCCTTTACCTTGATTTATTAAAGGATGTGGGGATGGATTTTGTGGAACTTTCCGGGAATCATTTGCAAGACTGGGGCAATGAACCCTTGTTGGAAACCCTGGATATTTATCAAGAGAACAACATACCCTATTACGGCGGTGGACGTGACCTGGAAGAGGCGCAAGCACCTTTAAAGATTGAAAACCACGGTAATAAACTGGTCTTTTTGGGTTGCAATGCTGCCGGTCCCAAAGACTATTGGGCAACTGATGAGCAACCTGGTCCAGCCCCCTGTGATCTGGATGAAATGATCGAAGAGATCACTCAGTTGAAATCTGAGGGGTATATTCCCATTGTCACTTTTCAGCATTTCGAGGTGGAGGATTACAAACCGCATTCAGCGCAGCGAGTTGATTTCAGCCGGATGGCTGCAGAAGCGAAACCGGCCATCGTCAGTGGAAGCCAGTCGCATTCACCACAAGCCATGACGTTCATTGGTGATACCTTTGTGCATTACGGCCTGGGGAATCTTTTCTTCGACCAAATGAACGATTACAATCGGCGCGAATTTATTGATCGGCATTATTTCTATGAAGGTAAATATATAGGTACAGAATTGTTAACTGCCATACTCGAAGATTATTCTCGGCCTCGTCCGATGCGGGATGATGAGCATTACCATTTCATGGAGGAGATATTAAAGGCGTGTGTATGGGAAGAGTAAAACCGCTGTTTCTTATTGGATTTTGGATAATCATTTTGATTTCGGCATGCTCGCCAGTTGAGGCTGCCGAATCGACGCTTGCGCCCACGGATGCTGTGTTGGCTGAATCTACAGACAGGCCAACTGAAATTGTTTCAGAACTAAAAATATTTCTTGACCCAATACTCCCGGCTGATTTCAGGGCGCCTTTTCAAATTTCTGAGCCTCTCAAATTTGCGGATCAAAAAGATGCCTCGGGAGTCATCGTATCAATTAATCCCGAAGGGGAACCGATCGCTAACTGGGTATATGCCCTGGTAGCTCCATTCCCAACGCTGGATGATGCGTTTGATCTGGATGAGGTGAAATCGGCCTGGCGAGGTGAAGGAGAGGCGTTTGCTCAATTTGGAATGCTTTGGATGAGCGCAGAAACCCGCGCGGTTTTTGAAAAATTGTGGGGTGAGGCGGCCGAAGATGGGGTCAAGATCGTTTCTGAAGAAGATTTTGTTGATCAGTGCTGGGCTGCCGAAAAATGCTGGGGAATTGTTCCGTTTGAGCAAATTGAACCGCGATTGAAAGTGTTATATGTTGATGGGGTGTCACCTTTACAGCGCGGAGCATTCGATCACGCCTATCCGCTGCAGGTAAACATCACGATCAATGGCGACCAGGAAGCCATGGATATGCTAGAGGCTTTATCTGCTGATAGCAAAGTGGCATGGCTAAAAACCAATCGTGATCCTGAAAAGCTCACTGTGTTGGTTATGACCGGCGTGACAGCTTTGGTGCGCGCCACTGCAGAAAAAATGGATAAGTTGGGGGTTACCTATCCGGGGCGCGACATTAAACTGTGGCTGGTTGAGGCTGACCTTACCCATGTTTGCAATGAGGTCTCATTTGATGCAAGCTGTCCACCGGGAAATCCCAATCAGCTTTCTCTGCAGTTCTGCAGCCGTAATGAATATATCGGGTTATTGGAAGATATTGGGGTTGATATCGTGGAACTTAGCGGAAATCACGTGATGGACTGGGGGGTGAATGCCTTACTCAACAGCCTGGATATGTATGAGGAGCGTGGGTTTAAGACGTTTGCCGGGGGAAGAGACCTGGCAAGCGCAAAACAACCGCTCTTGATTACCGATCATGGAAACCAATTGGCGTTTGTGGGCTGCAACCCTGCCGGTCCGGCTTATGCCTGGGCGACTGAACACACACCGGGGGCGCTTCCGTGTGAATACCCTGAATTCTACGAAACCATTTCACGACTCAAGGCTGAAGGTTACCAGGTTATTGTGACGCAGCAATATTTTGAATCATACTCGCTTGAACCGAATATCTCTCAGGTGACTGATTTTCGCAAATTGTCTGATGCCGGCGCTGTGATCGTCAGCGGCAGTCAGTCTCACTTTCCACAGGCGATGGAATTCCGCGATTCAAGCTTTATCCATTATGGCCTGGGGAATTTGTTTTTCGATCAAATGGTGTTTCCCAACCCGGGAACACGGCGAGAGTTCATTGACCGTCATGTTTTCTACGACGGCAAGTACCTTGGGACAGAAATATTAACGGCAATGCTTGAAGATTATGCCCGTCCACGCCCGATGACTGAGGAAGAAAGGCGGCAATTACTGACGGATGCGTTTCAGGCTAGCGGTTGGATGGAAAAAGGTCAGGAATAAATGGCCATAATTGATATCAGCGTGCCGATTGTTGAAGGAATGGCCGTGTGGGAGGGCGATCCCCCGGTGCAGATTGAGCAAATCGCCAGCATTGACGGTGATGGGGCAAATGTATCGATGATTTCATTTAGTTTGCACACGGGCACCCACATTGATTCTCCGCTGCATTACCTGAAAGGCGGCATATCCACCGATCAGATAAACCTGGAAGATTTGATCGGTGATGTCCTGGTGGTGGAAATTCCTGAAGAAATTGATGTGATTGATAAGGAGCAAATCCACGACCTCGTAGAGAAATGCCCTGCAAAACGATTGTTATTCAAGACGCGAAATTCAAAAAAAATTGCTGAGAACTGGCAGCAATTTTGCACCGATTTTGTTGCTCTTTCACCCGGCGCAGCCCTGCGGCTATCAACAATGGATTTGCGGCTGATTGGTATTGATGCACCTTCCATCGCCCAGTATGGGGCTGAAAATGAGGTGCACTGTGCATTTCTAAAGAAGAACATGGTGATTCTGGAGGGGGCAGACCTTTCCCATGTCCAACCAGGTTTATACAAGCTGGTGTGTTTACCTTTGAAAATCAAGGGAGTGGAAGGTACCCCCGTAAGAGCAGTTTTGTTGTCGTAACCGTGTAACCTTTCATTCTGAATGGCATCCATAAAGGTAACTAAAAGCTGTTCATTACAGGCAGGAGTAACAAGATGGAAAATAATTCTTCAAACCATGTGCATGATGTCATTATCCTTGGATCAGGCCCGGCCGGGCAAACTGCGGCTTTGTATGCCGCCCGAGCAGAACTTCGCCCGCTGGTAATTACTGGTGTTGAGGTTGGAGGGCAGTCGGCTACCACTGACCGGTTGGAAAACTTCCCGGGTTTTCCCGGCGGTGTGGGCGGGTTGGAGTTGAGCGACCTTTTTCAAAGCCAGGCCGAGAACTTTGGCGCTCAATTTGTATTTGACCATGCCGCATCGGTTGATTTTTCAAAGCGGCCTTTTAAGATAACTACCGACCAACAGGACTATTTTGCAAAAAGTGTGATCCTTTCAACAGGCGCTTCTTATCGAAAGCTGGGCATACCGGGAGAAAAAGAATTTCATGGAAATGGGGTATCTTATTGCGCCACATGTGACGGCTGGTATTACAAGGACAAAGAAATTGTGGTGGTGGGCGGAGGCGACAGCGCCTTGCAGGAGAGCCTGTTTCTAACTCGTTTCGCTAAAAAAGTTACCGTTGTTCACAGGCGCGACCAACTGCGAGCCAGTGCCATTTTGCAAAACAGGGCCCGTAATCATCCGCAGATTGAATTTGTGCTTGAAAGTGAAATCGCAGAGATTGTTGGCAATGGTGAGGTGCAGGGGGTAAAAATCAAGAATAAGAAAAGCCATGAAATCATAGACTATCCAACGCAGGGCGTATTTGTTTTTATCGGGTTTACCCCCAATTCCGGTTTGTATCGTGGTCAATTGGAACTGGACGAGAAAGGGTATGTGCGCACAACTGACTGGGTTAAAACCAGTGTGGAAGGCATTTTTGCTGCCGGTGAAATTGCTGATCCGGTTTACCGGCAGGTAGTTACCTCAGCGGGCATGGGAGCGGCAGCAGCGATCCAGGCTACTCATTACCTGGAAAACTTGAAGTAGAACCAGGGGATTAGAAAATCAACGCCGGTCGAAAGACCGGCGCTGTTTTGTTTATTCTTCTCCCTCCGCTTCGGTGGGCGGTGGTGTGGGTGTGGAAGCTGGGGCTTCACCCGTGCCAGACCAGCTAAACACGCGCTGTTCGCTGCGGGTGCCAAAAGGTTCCCAGATTGGACTGCCGTCTTCGGCTGTCCCGGCCTGTCTGACCACCACTACGTCCCAGCGGATAATCTGGGGCTGGGTGGTGGTGGGGCGGAAGGCTGCCGGAACGATGAATTTTGTATCCTGAACATACTCCACCACTTTCAGGCCTGATCCTTCCGTCAGGTTCTCAATAGTGACAGCGTACGATTCGCTTTCACGCAGGGTTCCAACAGCTGCCCATTGCAGCGTAACAGATGTGTTGCTGGCATTGAACACTGCTCCGTTGATCGGGAGAAGCAGGTTCGCAGCCGGGTAAGGAGGAGGCAGCGTAGCTGTGGGGGTTGGGCCGGCTGTGGGCAGGCGCTTGCACAGCGGGATCATCAATATTTGTCCCTGGTACACAATATCACTGGACAGGCCGTTGTATTCTTTGATGGTATCCATGCTGACATTGAAACTACGGGCTATACCGCTCATGGTGTCATTTTCACCGACTGTGTAGCTATATTTTTCGCAGGCAGCCTCGGTGGCTTCAGCGCCGCTGAGTGTGGAGGTGGGCTGAGGCGAGGCAGTGGGTGTGGGTTGCGGTATCAGGAGTTTCTGCCCGATATACAGGGTGCCGCAATCAGCGGGGAGATTGTTCAACTGCACAATGCTCAAAACCGACACTTTGAATATAGCCGCAATTGTGCTGCAGTATTCATTTTCTTTGACGGTATATTCAACTGGCGGAAGCGCTGTAAAGGTTGGCAGCGGCGTGAAGGTTGGTTCGATGGTCGGCGTTGCGGTAAGCGTGGGGGTCAATGTGATGGTTGGGGTCTGGGTGGGCTCGGCAACTCTGCCTGTGCTTCTTAACAAAAGGAACACAATACCGGCGCCAATCAGAAGAATAATCACCATCAATCCCATGGCAATGGGAAGATTGAGGGTGATTTCAGGCATTTTGGCGGCACGGATGTTTTTTGCAGGACCGGCAGCATCGACAGAAGAAAATGTTCTTCCGCAGACCTGGCAGCGCGTGGCGTTTTCGCTCAGACGCGAGCCGCAAGTCGGACATACACGGGGTGATTGTTGTTTTGTGTCTGGACTCATAATTATATGGTGTATTCCTCAATTAACAAACGAAGATTATACCATAGCAAAATTTTAGGCTTTCTTTTGAAATTACCTTGTGATATGCTGTGGTTTATGAATACGCTTAGTTTATATCTTCATATTCCATTTTGTGCAAGACGCTGCACGTATTGCGATTTTAACACAACTGGCGGGAAACAGGCTCTAATCCCGGATTATCTGGATGCCTTGCTTCGTGAAGTGGAATGGTATGCAGATAAAATGAATCCAACCGAATTGGTAAAGAGCATTTATTTTGGCGGGGGTACACCTTCTCTGCTTGAACCAGGTCAAATTGAAAGCATTTTAACTACCATTCGAAAAAATTTTTCTCTCACAGATGACCCTGAAATTACTCTGGAGGCAAATCCGGGAACCATAACCCGTGAATACTTGAAGTCAATTTATGGGCTGGGGGTTAATCGTTTGAGCCTGGGTGTGCAATCAGCCGATGATGAGGAGCTGAAGATGCTGGGCAGGCTGCACAATTGGAATGATGTTCTCCATTGCGTGGAATGGGCGCGAAACGCAAATTTTTATAATTTAAGTCTCGATTTGATCTATGGTTTACCGGAACAAACGCTTGTGAAATGGTCAGAAACCGTTGAAAAGGTGCTGCCTCTATTTCCACAACATCTATCGCTTTATTCCCTGACACTGGAGCCTGGTACGCTATTGGCGCGCAGGGTGGCTGCTGGCGTGCTTCAGAAGGTGGAGGATGACCTGGCGGCAGATATGCTGGAATTTGCGATGGACCGCCTGAAACCATCAGGATATGTCCAATATGAGATTTCCAACTGGGCTTTGGAGAGCGAAGACAGGCGTTTTGAAAGTGTTCACAACAAACAATACTGGAAAAATCTTCCTTATCTTGGGTTGGGCGCCGGTGCGCATAGCTGTTATCGCCAACATCGATTCTCCAACATTCGTCGCATTTATGCTTACAACCGTCGCATGAATCAAGCAACCAGTTCAACACCATTTTCACCAGCAGTTGCAGACTTGAAGTTGATTGCTCTTGAAGAACAGATGCGCGAAACCATGCTGTTGGGTTTGCGATTGACAGATGAAGGTGTTTCGCTGAGTGAATTCAAACAGCGCTTTGGCATGGCTGCTGTTGATGTGTTTGAAAAAGAAATTCGCACACTGGAAAATGAAAACCTGGTTGAAAAATCTGAATCTTGCATTCGTCTTACCCGAAGGGGAAGAATGATTGGCAACCAGGCTTTTATGCTGTTTGTGGAAGATTGATTATTTAACCGTAACGGGAGTGCCGAAGCCAATTTTCTCCCAGTCATCTGCTTTGGCAACAGGATATGTCCATCGGTAAAGCCATTTTGCTTCTTCATTGCGCATGTTGACGCAACCGTGGCTCATGGGGGTGCCGAAATTGTTGTGCCAGTAGGTGCCGTGTGTGGCAACCCCTCCTTCACTGACAAAGAAACAAACCCACGGCACACCGGGGATTTCATAAGCACTTAAATCTGAGGTGAGATTGCCGTCTCCCATGTGTTTTGAAGGCATTTTTGAATAAATGTTATAGGTGCCGGTGGGGGTGTTCCAGGCTAATTGGCCGACTGGCTTGAAGTTTAACCCGGATGAAATCTTCGCTTTCATCACAATGGCGTCGCCTTCAAAGGCGGTCAATGTTTGCTGTGCCAGCGAGACTTCAATGCGCTTCATTTCATGCGGAACATCCGGATTAATGGGAGCAAATTCTTCGGGACCAATCAAATGCAAATGTTCAGCCGGAACGTGGTAATCAATGTCAATCAGTTCGTCGATTAATTTGTACCAGGGTTTACCATCAGGCCCTTCCTCTACGTCAACCACCCAGTGATTTGATCCATAATACAGGCGGTACACGGGTTCCCAGCCATAAAATGATGAATAACGCATGGTCTGGGTATAGGGTACTGTTATCTCAGCGATTTGCCCCTTTTCGGGAATCCAGCTTGCCACCGGGTTTAATTTATAGTTGACTCTTTGAAGATGTGCGCTGTGGATGTAACCGCGCCAGACTCGATACCACAGGGGATTGTGCTCGGGACCTTTTTCGGATTGAACTTCGTAATAAATGTTTACCAGTTCATCCCGATAGCGTTGATATAAGATTTTGCTTTCGTCATCAGGTTGGCTGTAAACACTGACCGAGTCGGTGCCGATGCGTGCAATGTCACCAGCATCTACCAGTTCACCGGGCAATCGCATCGATCGGAATGCCACACTGGCGAGTCCCAGGGTTGACCATTTTAGAAAATCGCGTCTGGAAAAGTTTTTTCTCATGCCATAATTATAATCCATAACCAGACTAATTTAGTCTGATTATGGATCTCTGTGTCTGGAAAAATGAATGGTTGGTCAAGTTATTGCGAACAAAGGAGCGGGGTTAATCGCTCGTCCAATTTTTTGGCGTACTCAAACAATTGCGCGCCGGTTTCATCATATTCGTTCGTGCGATATTCCATGCGGATGTAGACAGTGGAATTACAGCGTGTGAACGCCACGTCTCCCGATGTGAAAAAATAATCCAGGATGGATACCGAGGCAGAGACAAGCATACTGCTTTCTCCAATTTCTGGCACCGCGTGGGAGTTTTCTCCAACCATTCCAACCATTTGGTTAAATGCCTGGTCAGCTTCCTCTTTGGTGTTGTATTGGAAGATACTTACACCGCCGACTTCTTTTTGATCCAGCTCGCGCTTAAAAATTTGCTGGAGTGCTTTATTTGCCGGGGGCAAAACACTGAAACGGCTGTCAATGGTTGTGCTTACCGCATCTGCGATGATGCCCTCGGGTAGGTCGCCCGCCATGACCAGGGCAGATTCGACATCTTGAGATGCAACCGGCGAGGCTGCCTGCGGTTCTTCGGTCGCGGAGGGCTGGGTTTCGGTGGGCTGAGGCTGGCTGGCGGCAGCAGCGTCAGCGGTTTGCTGCATCAGTTCTGCAACGGCGGTTTGCACGTTGACATCTGTTTTTGGGGTGGCTTTTTCAGTGCTGCACGCAGAAAGGAACAGTGCAACAAGAAAGACAATCAAGAGTGAGTTTTTTTTCAAAGCAACTTCTCCAATGCAATAGTTTATTTTTCGGATACTATTATATCCAAAATATTAGAGAAGGTTTGCGGAGGGGCTCAAACCAACGGTTAAAAAGAAAAAAGAGCTGATGAAAGCTCTTTTTTGTCGGGGCGAGAGGATTTGAACCTCCGACCTCTTGCACCCCATGCAAGCGCGCTAGCCGGTCTGCGCCACGCCCCGATTGACTGCGAGGCTTATTTTACCCCTGATTGTGTTGAATGTAAAGAAAAAAACCGCACTTTTTTTATTTTCATGATTAACAATATTCAACGGTAACATCTTTGTGGAAGCTTTTTAAAACTTCAACAATCTGATCAATCATAAATCGGCGGATGGAGATGTTTTTGGGTAACAGGGGATTCTGGTAGTAGGGGTTGATGGACTGACCAACCAGGAAAAAAATGGCATCAGCGCTCAACATTTCATGTGCCAGTAAGTGGGCGCCGTCTTTGCTGCTTTGTAGTTTGTCCAATTTGCCTTCGCTATTCTTGAGCAGTTCAAGGGTTACAGCCAGGGTGAGAACACCCTCAGTTACAAGGTCTATGCCGGGCAGTTCACCAATGGCGGGTACTTCATCCGTGATGGAACTGATGATCGTTTTTACTTTTGTCCCGAGGTATTCAGCTACAATATTGGCGGTTGTGCCCCCGCAGAGTGCTTTGCGGCCGTCAAATTCCAGGAAGCGGTTGACATACTCCCAATCGTGCCCGTTATCCAGCGGAGGCCCGCTAAACACCATAAGCGATTTTCTTTCCCTGGCATAGACCCCGACAAAAGTTGCGTCGTCGCCAGCCTGATAATGGTATAGGCGATAGGTTGTGCCGACCACGGCATTGACAATTGTGTGAGCCGCATACACTTTGTTGTTTAGCACTTCTTCTTCAATATACCGGGCGATATTCTCCCAACCCCAGCCGAAATTCATGGTGGTACCCAGGCCGGCATACAAGATGCCGTCGCTGATTAGCCCGATAAAATCACCCGGTAGTATGTGACCCCGGCTGACGGTTATTTTTTTCCCTGAAATTTTGGATTGTTCGGTTTCGAGTGGATGAACGGCGTTGTCTCTAAAGAAGAGAGGCGGGGGATTATCAAAGTTGATGACGGTGAAAGCATCTTCATTTGTGTGATCGATGGTCAGTATCGTGAAGGTTGCATAGGCTATGCGTCTCTCACGGTCAACGGGAAGGGTGCGTATGACCGTATCGATGACATCCTTCAGCTTGGCCTGTTCGCGCAGCATGGTCATGATGATTTCAGTGGTCAGGGTTGCCAGGATATTGGCTTTGATCCCGCTGCCCAATCCGTCAGATAGGACCACAATGGTGGCGGTGGGTGTTTTTAAAATCTTCACCTGGTCGCCGCACATTTCCTCGCCGTGCTTGTTTAAGCTGCGCTGGTAAATATCAAAGAAGACAGGCACTTATACCAAATCCTCATTTAATAATTTTAGTAAACTCACCTTGGTCTCGGCGGTGGTTTCTCCCAACAGGCCCGCAATTTTTTGCGCCACTGCCATTTGTTTATCTACCATGGCATGAACCTTCATGAGTGTTTCGCGTTTCAGGGCTGCCATTTCGTTACGCTGCTTCCACTCACGGGTCATGTCAACCATGATGCAGGCTACCATGCCTTCTTCTTTTACAGGAAAAATCACTTTGCGTAAAAACAGATCATAGTCGGGGTATTCTTTCTCGGTACCGACTAATGCTTCACCGGTTTCTCTCACCTTTTGGAAATCGGTCATGTCTCCCAGAATATCAGCGGCGGGTTTGTCCATCAACTGCTCGGGTGTAGATTGGAAGAGGTTGCAGAACGCCGGGTTGACAACTTTGATTTTTGATTCTGAGTCGACCACAATCAACCCATTGGGGTCATAATCCCATAGCAATTCCCAGAGTGTTTTCATGATACGCTTTCCCTTTGAATCATAGGGATGACTTCATCCATGAATTTTGACCTTGCATTTTTTCTGTTTACTTCTGTAATCAGGTGATTGTCAATCTTCATGACTATCCCTTTTGCACATGCGCCCAGGCAAAAAGCACCTTTCAATTCAAGAGAATCACTCAAATCCATTTCGATGATTAATTGTTGGATTATCTTGATGACATCATACACGCCAATTTGATGACACGCCGAACCCATGCAAATAAACAATGTTTTTGTGGCGCTCATGAGAGAAATCCTTTAATCATTAGTCTGGGTTGCAGCAGCTTTGCAATTTGTTTTTCGCAAAGCTGCTGCAAGTATTTCATAACAATCATCAGGCGGTAACAGGTTCTGGTTCAGGAGTTTCTTTTTCTTCAGGCTTGATTCGATCCAGGTATTCCTGTCTGAAATAGCGCAGCGAACTGATAACGGGGTTGGGTGCAGCTTTCCCAAGACCACACAAACTGGTGTTTTGCATCATGGTGCACAGGTCTTCAAGAGTCTTTAGATCTTCCAAGGTGGCGTTACCTTCCAGGAATTTATTCAATATGTTGTAAATCCGTGAGGTACCCACACGACAGGGAATGCATTTTCCACAGGATTCTTCCATGCTAAATTCCATGAAATATTTAGCCATTTCAATCATGTTGGATGTGTCATCCATTACGATGATACCACCCGACCCCATGATGGATCCTAATTTGGTCAAGTTTTCATAATCCACCGGGGTGTCGAGGTATTGTTCAGGAATACATCCACCGGATGGGCCGCCAGTTTGAACGGCTTTGAATTTGTGCCCGCCGGGAATGCCGCCGCCGATGTCGAAAATGATCTCGCGCAAGGTGATGCCCATGGGAACTTCAATCAGGCCGGTGTTGGCAATTTTCCCGGTGAGGGCGAACACTTTGGTGCCTTTGCTTTTCTCTGATCCGATGGAAGCAAACCATTCGCCGCCCTGGTTAATGATGGAAGGAACATTGGCGAAAGTTTCTACGTTGTTGATTAAAGTGGGTTTGCCGTCGATGCCGCTCTCTGCGGGGTATGGCGGGCGGACCCGAGGAGTTCCGCGTTCACCTTCAATGGAATTCATCAGGGCTGTTTCTTCGCCGCAAACAAAGGCGCCGGCGCCCAGGCGCAGGTCGATATTGAAGGAGAAACCTGCGCCGGCAATATCTTCTCCCAGCAAACCATTCCGTTCAGCCTGACGAATGGCAACCCGCAAGCGTTTGACTGCCAGGGGATATTCGGCGCGCACATAGATATATCCCTGTGAAGCGCCGACAGCATAAGCAGCAATGGTCATGCCTTCAATCACTGCATGCGGATCGCTTTCAAGGATGGAACGATCCATGAACGCGCCCGGATCGCCTTCATCGGCATTACAGATGACATATTTCATGGGATTGTTTTGCTTCTTCACCAGATCCCATTTTGTTGCGGTGGGGAAACCACTTCCGCCTCTGCCGCGCAGCCCGCTGACTTTTATCTCATCGATAATTTTTTCGGGAGTCAGGGCGGTGATCGATTTGATCAGCGCTGTATAACCGCCGTGAGCAATGTAATCTTCAATTTTTTCTGGATTGACAACTCCGGAATGTTTGAGGGTAACTTTTCTCTGGCGGCTGAAAAAGTGTTGATTCGTGTCAATCAGAATCCGCTCAATCGGTTTGCCGCCCAGGTGATCAACAATTTCGGCTGCGTCGTCAACTGAAACATGTTTGTACAGGATTCCTTCAGGTTGAATGGAGACAATTGGCCCGGCGGCGCACAAACCCATGCAGCCCACCTGTTTCACCATTACTTCATTTTCAAGCCCACGTAATTTTATTTCCTTTTCCAGGGCGGCAATAATTGCGGGACTGTTGGAAGAAACGCAACCCGTTCCGCCGCAAACGTGGATGATATATTTGTAACTGGCGGCAATTTCTTGCTCTTTCTGCACAATTTCGGAGAGATTATCCTTGTTCATCGCTCAGCCACTCCTCAATTTTGGTTTTCATCTCTGGCACATCCATCTTGCCCATGATTTGACCGTCCAAGATCATTACGGGGGCAAGGCCGCAGGCGCCTACACAACGAGCCGTCATGAATGAGAGTTTGTTGTCGCTGGTGGTTTGATTGGGATCCAATCCAAATTTTTCTTTCATGTACTCAATTATTTTGTCGTTGCCTTTTACAAAACAGGCGGTACCTGTGCAAAGAACCAGGGTGTGTTCGCCAGAAGGCTTGTTACTGAAGCGGTTATAGAAAGTAGCGACACCAAACACTTTGGACAGTGGAACGTGAAGTTCCTGGGCGACGTAAGCCATTGAGTCTTCATCAACGTAGCCGAAGGAGTCTTGAACGACATGCAGGGTTTCAATCAGGGCGCGTTTTGAAAAATTATGTTTTTGCATTGTGGCGCGTACCAGCTTCCAGCGGCGGTCGGTCAAATCAACTTCAACGGGAGCATGTTCACAATTAATAGTCATGGTTCATACCTCTAGAATGTGATTTACAGAAATCTCATGATAATCATGCGGAAAAGGTCACTCTCAGTGATGATGCCCGCCAAATCTTGTCGGCTGTTCATTACTGGAAGACAATGGATTTTGTTTTCCAGCATTAATCGGGCGGCTTCAATAATGTTGGCATCATCCTGGATGGTCATTGGAGAACTCGTCATAATGAAACAAATAGGCGTATCCATCACCATCATGTTCACTTCTTGCCGTCCCTGGCTGACAGCCATGGATGGCGATGCGCTCAACAAATCAGAGAGCGTAACAATGCCGACAAGCAAGCCGTCTTGAACAATTGGCAAGGCGCGAACACGTTTGACGGCCATCACTCGTTGGGCTTCCAACAAATTTGCATTGGGGTCGAGGGTAATCAGGTCGCGCGACATGTAATCGCTAACTTTGATCTTGACCGGCAGCAATGGAACTTCTTCAATGATCATTCGGAAAACATCTGACGAGGTCAAAATTCCTGACATGTGTTTTTTGTCATCCACCACAGGCAATGCTGTAATTTTGTTGTCCAGGAGAAGCCTGGCGGCGGCGGCAATGTGCGTGTTGGATTGTGTGGTTATTACTGCTGCGGACATAATCTTTTCGAGCGGCAAATTACCAACCAGGCGATATTGATCTTTCCATTCTTTCAAGATGCTGGCGGTATCAGCACGCAGGAGATCGCGTTTGGTCACAATTCCCACCAACTCGTCATTATTGACAACAGGCAAAGCTCGAATGTTCATTTTATTAACCAGGCGCAGCGCGTCGTGTAAACGCATATGCTGGTCTGCAACGATCACTTCTTTTGTCATCCAATGGCTTACTAAAGCATGTTTCATTTTTTCCTCCAATTGATGATTGCAAGCTTAATATAAAGCAAGCGCAGGCTGTTTACATCAGCCTGCGCTTTAATTTGCGAGTATAAAAAATATTGCAAATAGGGTTACATTAGTTCAACATTTTGGTTGATACGACTGAATTAACCAAAATCTTTGCCAATAAAATTTTTCCACAATATTTCAATAAAGCTCGCCCTCGCGCAGTGAAGGGATATAAAACAAGAACAGCTCTGCATGGGCTGTTCTTGAAACTTGCTTCTCTCTTTTTGCTTTCCTGAGATTATTCTTTAAACCACCTTGAGCTGATCTCCTCTGCAGTCATAGCGGGTAAACGGTAAAAACCATGTTCTACCACTTCCATGCTGTCTAACTTGCCCATCCACTCATCTAAGTTTTCACTGGTGATAATGGGGTAATCATATAACAAAGTGTTGCCCCATTTGCCGCCTAGCGCCTGCGGATTGAATTCCATCCCGGACAAATAAAACAATGCAGCATAAACATCTTCATAGTCTGTGCCACCCGGCTGGATGGTGGCAAAGCATTTAAAATTAGGATCAGCATCCAACCAATCTTTCCAGGCGCTCAAATTATCTAACCGCGGGCTGCACAGAAACAGGGGACGCTGCTTTGTATCGTCCAGGTTTGCTATTGCCCAGAAAATATCCATTTGTTTTTCATTCGACCAGATGGCTTTGATCTCAGGATTTGCTTTTACCATTTCGGCGATACTTTCTTGGGTAAAGCTCTCTTTCTCGTAACTGGCAGGCATGGCCGTGGCCTTAACATTGGGGTAAGCTGCCAGCACCTCTTCGATGATTTCCTGGGTGAAGCCGTTTGCCTCGAAATTGAAGTAAACGAATTCGCCTTCCCCTCCCATTTCTTCCATCATCCATTCCAGGCTGGCTCGTATTGAGAGGTATAAGGCGGAAAGGTTATAAATGTCAGGCTGTTCTCCGCTGTCAGCGTTCAACATAAATATGGGAATGGATGCTGCTTTTGCGTTCTGAATTTGTGGCCAGACCCCAAAAACATGCCACCGGTTGGAATAGGAAATGATGACATCCACATCTTTTTCTACTAACTCATCAATATCTTTCCCGCGTACACATTCCATTTTCGTCTCAGCGCATGCTTTCAATAAACCATCGACATTCTGATTTTCTTCTGCTTCGTAACCGAGAACATACCCATCTGCGGATGGCAGGGTAAAACCTGGTTCTACTGTTGGGTCAACTGGTTCATTAGCTTCTGATGTAGATGGGATGGTAATTGTGAGTTCAACTGATGGGGCAGTCGCTTCAGCGGGTGCTGGAGAAGCTGGTGTGCCGCTGCACGCCGTTGCCAGCATAGTCCAGGAAATTAAAAGCGCAATGGTCAGTGAGATTCTTTTCTTCATTGGGTGTCTCCTTGATGTGTTGATGGTTTAGTTTTATCGAAAATCTACACCTGATGTTTTTCCTAACAGAAATTCTGCGTCTGAGGGTTATTGCCATCATTTTCACCCCACAGTGAACTTCTCTCGGCATGTGGCTGATTTTATAGCTGAAGTTTCCAGAAAGCTTGATACCGTTTCTGGCTCATTGATCGAGACGAAAAAAATATGGGTCTTTTGATTTAATTCTGGTTATTCCCGTCACCGATGACCAGGTAACCTTCCCGAATGGCATACAAGGCTGCCTGCGTACGGCTTTCCAGCTGCAATTTGGCCAGAATGCGGCTTACATGTGAATGGACAGTCGCTTTGCTTACTACCATTTTTGATGCAATTTCCTGGTTGCTTAATCCCTGCGCTATAAAAGTAAGGACTTCTCTTTCACGGTCGGTCAATGATTCAACTTCGCTTTTGGGGCTTTTGGGTTGAGCAAACTCATTCAGTAATTTGCGGGCAATGGCTGGATGGACGGAGGATTCTCCGCGATAAACCTGGTTGATTGAGCGGAGTAAATCATCGGGATCAGAATCTTTCAAAAGATAACCGGATGCGCCGGCTTGAATGGCTGTAAAAACTTTATCATCTGTTGAGAAACTGGTTAAAACGAGGATGCGCGCATTGGGATTCTTGGCTCGGATCTGGCGGATGGCTTCAATGCCATCCATTTCAGGCATGACAAGGTCCATGAGCACAACATCGGGGGTAAGTTGCTCGTATTTTTGGACAGCCTCTTTGCCGTTGTTGCCTTCGCCAATAATTTCAAATGATTCATCCGTCTCAATGATGGCGCGGATGCCTTTTCGAACCACCGGATGATCATCAATCAGAAGAATTTTAATTTTTTCCATCAGGTATCTCCAGAGTTACTATTGTTCCATTTCCAAAGTCGCTTTCTATTGTAAGCGCCCCGGATAGTTTTTCAGCGCGTTCTTGCATGGTTTTCATGCCAAAGCCACAGTTTTCGAGATTTAGTGGATCAAAACCCTGCCCATCATCCATTAAAACTATTCTCGATTTATTTTCATACCTGTATGCCGAAATGACAATGTGAGCGGCGTGGGCGTGCTTGATGATGTTATTTAGGGCTTCTTGCACAACGCGATAAATATGTTCTTCCTGGTCACGGGAGAATGATGCACCTAAATGCCAATCAAAGGTAACATCCAATCCGCTGCGTTTTTCAATTGATTTTAATCGATGTTCAATAGCGCCCTGCAATCCGAGTTGGTCTAACATGAGTGGGCGTAATTCGAAAATTAGCAATCTCATTTCTCCCAGAGAATTGCGAAGTGATTCCTGAATTTCAGACAACTGTTTTTGGGCGGCATCAATATTGCCGCCATTTAAATGTTTTTGCATGGCGCGAGCATAGAGAGTCATTGCGTACAGCGATTGGCTTATTGAGTCGTGCAAGTCGCGCGACAGCCTGGTCCGTTCTTCTGATACGGCTGCCTGTTGTAACCGTTTGTATTGCCGGGCGAATTCAATGGCAAGCGTGGCCTGGTTTGCCAGTGAACGAGCTGTTCGAATTGTGTTCTGATTGACATAAGAGCGATTGTGATAAATTCCAATGGCGCCCAATGGTTCTGTATCGCTGGTCAAAGGCAAGATGTAGAGCGCGGTTTCCATGTCTATTGGCAGCACAATTTGCTCTTCAAGATGCCATTTGATTGCATTATCAAAGAATTCAGGGATCAAGTCGTGAAACATTTCGCCATTTTGAAAAACCCGTTGCAATTGCCCGCGATCATTAACCAGGTGAATTGTGCACCCCAGCGCATCGGTCAGTTGAAGGGTTTCGGTGCCAATGCGCTCCAAGATATCTTGAATATCCGTTTTCTTCAGCACTGTCCGGCTGATTTCATTCAGGCTTAGTGACTCCAATAGTTTTTGATTGGTAATTTCGTAGAGACGCGAATTATCCATGACCAGTGTGATGGAACGAATAATGGACAGGATTAATTTCTCATCAGTTTCAGGCAGGTCAGGTAATGATTCGATCCACGATAAGAGAATGATCCCCAATAATTTGTTTTGATTCATTAAGGGATTGACCTGGATGTAATTTGCTCGAAGCTCGGCAAGGACGGATTTTGAAAACTTCTGATTATCTTCAGGGGTGATTAAGAATTGCTGAGGATTTTTCAGGTATTCAATAAAAAAAGGATCTTTTTTAAGATCGGGTGATGTTGACCAGACCGCGCGTTTCTCTGGAAGGGTAAAAGAGCCGAGCAAAACCATTGGGTCTAGAAATTCACCCGAATCATTCACCCCATACACGATCAGTTGATCAGCCCGGGATGGTTCAAGCAGCGTCCAGGCCAGCTCTTTTACAGCGGGTAGAAGGTGGGGAACTTCTTCGGGTGTGTGTGCGAATACCATTATTTGAGATACCTTAGATTACAAGCGATTTGCGAAAAGGAGACAGTCAATAAACTTTGCGCTAAACCTGGCAGAGCAATCCCTTCAAATACTCTCCCTGGGGAAAATTCAAAGAGATGGGATGATCGGGTGATTGTGAGAAGTGTTCAAGGATGCGGGCATCCACTTTTGCGTCCCAGGCTGCGCCGGCAACAATCTTTTGGAATAAATCAGCGGAAATGCCACCGGAGCAGGAGAATGTGGCCAACAAACCGCCTGGATTGAGCAGTTTAAACGCCAGCAAGTTAATATCTTTATAACCGCGAGCCGCTTTTTCAGCCTGTGCTGCTGTGGGGGCAAATTTGGGCGGGTCAAGAATAATCATGTCAAATTTTCGCGCCTGGTCACGGTAGCGACGCAGCAATTCAAAAACATCACCCTGCTGCCATTCCGTGCGATCAGTTGGCAGGCGGTTGAGGGTGATGTTTTCCAATGCCAGGCTGATGGCTTCGGCAGAACTGTCCACCGATAAAACGCGGCTGGCATTTCCGGCCAGGGCATAGGCTGTGAAAGCGCCCGTGTAGCAAAAACAATTCAATGTGTCTCGGCCGGCGGCATAGGTTTGGATAATCTGGCGATTGCGGCGTTGATCCAGATAGAAACCGGTTTTTTGCCCCGAACAATAATCGACATAGAATTGGAGACCATTTTCCTGGATGACCTGCCGTGATGATGAAAAATCTCCATGCAACGGACCGGTGCGATTGGGCAATCCTTCCAATTGACGCACATCGGCGTCGGAGCGCTCATAAAGCCTGGTTTTCCCCGTGATCTCCATGATGGCTTTAACGATGACATCTCGCCAGAACTCAGCGCCCGTGGTCAGGCATTGTAAAACAAGCAAATCATCATACTGGTCAAGGATGATCCCGGGCAGGCCGTCTGATTCTGCGTGAACCAGGCGCACGGCGTTGGTTTGATTGGATTGTAAAATTGGGTTTCGATAACCAACGGCGCGCGCCAGGCGGTTTTGAAAGAACCCGTCATCAATTTCTTCCTGTGGATCATAAGTCCACATGCGCGCAATGATGCTTGAATTTGGTGAATAAGCCGCTTTTCCCAACAGATCACCACCTGATGACATCACCAGGACAGTACCGCCGGGAGATTGAGGTGGGTTGCAATATTCCACTGCGCCGGAAAAAATCCAGGGGTGTCCGCGCTGGACCGGCACGTCGCGGCCGGGTTTCAGAATCAAG
>CAZOKH010000065.1:0-21197 GCA_964580315.1 uncultured Anaerolineaceae bacterium
AGCACATAGCTGCCGGGAGAAACCTGCTCAATTTGAAAACTGCCGTCCGCCGCCACCCGGTTGTGCGGGTGACGGGCAGGATCCAGTAAAAAGAAACCCTCCTGCTTCGCATCGCCGTAAAACGGCGCGGCATACACCACGCCTTCATCGCCCAGCCATTGTAGGTCGGCATCACTGAACTGCCCCACAATAGCCCCGCCGGTCAATGCGGTTGTCCGCGTTGCGCGGGATTCCGACGCGGGTTGGCTGGCAGACGGCGCCGGCTGGCAGGCAGTCAACCCAACCAACAGCACCAGGCAAATGCTGCAAGCCCAAAGACGTATATTGTTAAGGGACATACGGAATGCCGGTGTAATCCTCACCCAGCGTGCCGTAATCATCCACGTCCACCGTGCGTTCGACATGCGCCACGGCTGCCATGGGTTGATCGCTGCTGATGATGACTGCCCCGGTAAAACCGTTGGAACTCATGTCCACGGCGCGAGCAATCACCGCGCTGGAATTGCGAATGGCATAGGGCAGCAGCGGAGAAGTGTCGGTAGCCATGGGAAAATCAACTGAAATGGGGCTGCCGTCATTGCCGTAGTAGTTGGCGCGCATATTCACCGCATTTGCAATACCCAGGTTCATCACCGTGATGGTGGTGCGGTAGCCTTTCTTGGAAGTAGCCCATTCCACATAGGGAAAGACCATGCGGTAAATTCCCTCGCCGTCGGCCACGGTTTGCATGCGCAGCGCAGTGAAAGCGGTTAACAGTCCATCGTCACTCATCACATTGCCCACCGCACCCAGCGGCTGCCCGCCCGCTGAAACGGCCACCGCCGAAACCTTCTTGCCGCGGATGGCGTCAGCCACAGACGAGTCGCAGGCGTCAAATTCCGCGTTGTAGCCCGCATTGATTGAAACCGGCCCCAGCGTGGCCAGTGGATCGACCGTGTTGCCGTCCTCGCCGTCGTAGAATTTAATGCTCACACTGGCAGCTTCGCTGGCGTGCAAGTTCTGCACAACATAGCGGGTGGTCATTTTGCCATCGCCCACTTCACAGAAAGCGCTGGGCAGGAAGATGGTGTCTTCGCCGCCGTTGACGCCTTCATAAGCATAGGCGCGCCGCCCGGCGGCCTGCACCTCTTTGACCACCGCCACCACGCGCCCAGCTTGAACGTGCGCTTCCCCTTGATCTACATGCTTCATGCCTGTGATCACTATTGTTCCGGAAAAGCCGTTATTCATCTCTTCGTGATCGATATCGGATAATTTAAAAATCCAGGTAGATTGCGGTTCGATCTGCTTCCATTCATCTTCACCCGGTTGATAGATGAAATCATCTTCATCAGGCTGATACACAAAAGAATTCCCAGACAACGAATCATAGAATTCCAATTTCACATCAACATCCACCGGCTCAACATTTTGAATGCCAATTTGCGAATCAAAGTCGCGCTGGCGCTGCACAAACGGCAGGTAGTAGGTGCTGCCAGCCATGTCCAGGTCAAACGAATTGTACAGGATGGGGCTGTAAGCCTCGCGCGCACCGGCCACCTGCTTGTAAACCGCCAGCACCGGCATATTGGCGCTCAACACGGCCGAACCTTCAAAGTCTTCGTCATGCAAAATGGAACCGATGTACAGCGTGCCGGAACTGTGAGCATCCACCTCAATGGGCGCAGAAGGAATGCTGGTGCCGTCGTCACGAAAATAGACCACCGAGAGACCTGTAGGGTCTGCATTGCTGGTTGGGTTAAACCAGGCAATGATCGAATTCCAGGTGGGCTGCGCCAGGGGACCGCCCAGGGCTGCACCAGCCGCCAAACCGGCAGCCAGAAAACTGACCAGAACCGCAAAAACAACCCTTCGCATAGAGCACTCCTTGGTGCACAAAATAAGTCCAATGCCATTTCGACGACCGCAGGGAGGAGAAATCTTGATATTGAACAGACCAAGGTCAGGATTTCTCGCTCCTGAATACCATACGCACAATGCTTCAGTGAATAAATCGGGGCTTGAAATGGCAGAATTTCAATTTATCCGCTGTGTGCATATCGGACAATTTTCATGGCCACAACAAGCGCTTCAACAGCCGTTAAACCACGGCTGCTTTGAACATGAGCATACGACAGGGCCTGACAGGTGTCAATAATTCTTTGGTATTAGTCAGCAGATTGTAAGGTGCCGGCAACTAGCGCGGATCACTGTTGACATCACAGGTGTTCAGGGGCGTGATCAATGCGGTTTTGCTGCTCGTGTTTTCATACTTCAACACACGCCACCAGTTTTCTGGGCCAACACAATCACCCATGATTTCATTATCTTGCAGGCGCACGGTCTGAACCAGCTTCCCTTTCGCCCACACCCGCACCACAGGTGCAGAAAACAGAGGCTCACCGGTATTCTTGTTCAAATATCCATCACCGTAATCGGTCACCGTCAGGTAATAGGCGCCCTCATGTTTCATCCTGGCAAAAGGAGTTGCCCTGATATATGATCCAGCTTTCGATGTAATCAATTCTTCGGGATTCATAATGCGCCCCAGTTGATCGTATACTTCATCGCCTCCGTCAAACACAAACTGCGTATAGGGTGAATATTTGGTAAAACCGGTGGGATCGAACTTCTTCGGATCGAGCAGGGTGCCCATGCCCAGGTAAGAGGGCCAGGCCTGGCTTACAGCCACATCATATGCCATCTGGCTGCCGGGGCCCACAATTTGATAGTCCGTCACTCCCAGGCTTTCCACCGGCGGCGCCCACAGAAACATATCCAGGTTGGTGGTTTCGGGCACCTCGCCGGGGATGAACCAATCGAGCACAAATTGCACATTGGTGCTGGGCGCCAGGCTGACCCGGTTGTAAGGAAGCTCTGCGGGTGTCACCAGGTTACCTGCCATTTGCGAAGGATCAACCAGCAATTGATTGAAAACCTGGTAACCACTGGTAATTCCCTTGCGTGAAACGGTCAGGTTGTACTGCATTCTTTCACCTTCGGCTGTATCAACCACATAATTGGTTGGAATATTAAGCAAAGCCGCATAGGCGCTGCCCGGCGTGGTGCGGGCAAAAGCGCGCCGGATGCCGGCAGCCTTCGTGCTGGTATCTTTGGCTTCCACATAAGCGGGCACTTTATTCGCAAAAGGCAGACCGCTTGTAGCTTCTTTCACTTCCACCAGCATGGCGGTGCGCTGCATGGCGGCCGCCACGTTCAGGTAGGCAGCGTTATCCATACTGTGTTCGCCAGTGAAGTCACCGTTTGCGGTGGGCCAGCAGAATGGCGCAATGATATAACCATCATCCACATCACCGAAATTTAATCCGGCTTCGTAAGTGTTGTCATAACCCAGTGAAGGGTTGTCCAGGTCGAGGCTGGTGGCTGCAAGCGCCAGTGATTCGCCGCGGTCGATCAGGAAATTTTTGATATTGGCCGGTGTTTCGGCTGATGCAATGCTCCACAGGCGCGCCGCTGCGCCGGAAACGAAAGCTGCCGCCTGTGAAGTGCCAGACATATAGTCATAACCAGAAGCCACATGCGGCTCAAAATAGTTTAAATAGAACGGGTAGCTGATGGGCGTGGTGGAATAAATGGCTTCGCCGGGCGCCACCAGGTTCACCCAGGGACCGTAATTGCTGCCGTAGGCGCCCGATTGCAGCGCCAGACCGCTGGCGCACTGCTCAGGTGCAAACACTTCTGTTCCTTCAGCGCCCACAAAACCATCATTATTGGCATCCACCCACACCTGGGTGCCGTCATCTGAAGGAGAACGCCCGGCACCCACGGCGATAATTTTCTCTTTGATTTCATCAATACTTTCATCGTTGTAACCATCCAGTGTGCCCCACGCCGCCGGGTAAAATGGTTCGGAAGTGGAATCATTGCCTGCGGCGGCGACCAGCACACGGTTTTTTCCTTGCAGGGCATATTTCACCGCGTTCCATTCAATTGAATCCTCGGTATATGATCCCAGACTCATATTAATAATTTTTACCGATTTGAGGTTACCGCAATAAACCAGCCCGGCGGCAACCGAGTAGGAAGTTCCATATCCCTGTGAGTTCATCACCTTGACATTGTAGATTTTGGAATTGGAAACCCCCACCGTGCTGTTTGTATAGTTGCGCGGCTCGTAATTACCCTTGGCAACCAGGATGCCTGCCAGGTGTGTTCCATGCCCGTTATCGTCATTGGATACCCTGTCATCGTTGACAAAATCATAGCCGTTCACCACTTTTCCTTTTAAATCCGGGTGAGAGGCATCCACGCCGGTATCCAGCAGGCAAATGTAGGGGCTGGCTTTGGTTTCCGTCCAGATTAAATCAGCCTGGATGGCATCCCAGCCCCACAGTTTGCCCGAGGTCAATTCCACTGGAAAACTGGCAATGGCTCTCCACTTCCTTTTGTAGTAATAATACGATTTCAGGCTCTTGATTTGATCCCACGACAAATCAGTTACCCCGGCGTCAGATTGCGCAGTATAAGAACTGCTGACCAGGGATTCGCCCAGCAGGTGATCTTTCTCCTCGGGTATCCAGTGAATGTAGTTGGGTTGAGCCACAATTGCCTGGTCATTCACCATAAGGTGGTTTGCAATGGCTTCAACATCGGCTTCTGCGCCAAAATCGAACAGCGCCAGGTTCCGATATTGATCGACAACAGCGGCTTGAACCTCTTGCGCCAGGGCAGTTGCCTGAGAGGCATATTGACGTGGAGAATATCCCTCTGGAAAAGAGACCAATATTTCCCCGGGCACATAAGGTGTGTTGCGGGTGATTTCACCATTGGTTTGTTGTGAATAAGCAGTTTCGTTTTCGGTGAACAACATAGTTGCCAGTAGAATAACCATTGCCCCCAGGTTAATCTTGCGCATGTGTTTCATGAAAAACCTCCTTTATTTTCCGCCTTCTTCAGAATCCAGCGGCTGATTGACAGCAGGCTGCTGCCCTGGTTTTCTGGTGTCAGAATGAGCAAAAGAAAGCAAAATCCTGACACGCTCTTGTATAAATCATTTCAAAACTGCTCCATTCAGGTTTGAAATGAAGTAAACCGGACGGGTAAAACCCATCTGGCAGAAATGAGGAACAATACCTGACAGACGTCACGCAGGGACGCCTGAAAAAGCTATTGAACACAGACTACATCGGTCAATTTCTCGCTTAACATACCGTGAGCATTCGAATAATTCTCACAGCTGTCATCGGCGAGACGGCTGACGGTTTCATCATGGTGAAACCATCAACAGTATGCAGGAAAGTTTAAAAAGAATTTTTAAACTTTCCATTGTTAAAGATTTGGTTTGTCTGTCTCATTACGCAGCATCCCAATTCATCATCCCCCATTGGGCGCCGCAGTCAGACAAAAACCGGGCGGCAAAAAATTTTCGACATCCTATCCAATTTATGCCAAATTTAGCTTAAAGGAATATTTACCCCGTGTCAATCATTCTTTGGTATTCGTCAGCAAGTTGTAAGGTAATGGTTATTGCACCAGGGGTAACAATTGTGTATAGATTGCCTGATAGGAAAGATGCACAGAGATTGGATGACCGTCTAAAAAACCGCCCAGCAGGTGCAATTTTTCCCGATCAGCCAGCAGACAGCTCCACCCGCCGGTTTCCACAGGCGGGGTTTCACCTGCCAGCCATTGATCCTCCACCGGGCGGTAAATCAACAGTGCGGGCTGCGCTGCCGTTTGATCAGTTGTGGTGAAGCCGCCCGCCAGGTACACCTGCCCTGCCAGCGCAGCGCTGCCGGCGGCGTAACGCGGCGCCGGCAAAGCCGTTTTTGTCTCCCAGGGAGTTTCACCAGCCTGGTCACGCTGCGGATAATAAGCCCAGGTTTCACCCAAAACGCGCTGCCCCTGCAGGCCGCCCATCACCAGGATTTTATTTTCCACCGCCACCGTGCTGGCATAACTACGCGCCGAGGGCATGGCAGTCATCGGCTGCCAGGCGTCTGCCAGCGGATCATAGCGATAAACCGCAGCGCTGTCTTTTTGCCCATCCCAACCGCCGAACAGGTACAGGGAACCTTCAAAAGCGGCCAGCGATGCACCCGCCAGCGCATCCGGCAGCGGCGCGCGCTGCTCCCAGCGGTCCACACGCGGTGAATAGACTTCCAAATGATCGGTTGGCTTACCTTCAGCAGCAAGCCCGCCGGCGATGTAGATCAGGTCGCCCAGGGCGGCAGCCTGCGCCCGGCTGACCGGCAGTGGCTTGGCTGCCTGTGCGTGCCACAGGCCGGTTGAAAGATCAAAGCGGGTCAGGCCGCCGCTGACTCCCTGCCGCGTTTCGCCGCCCATCAAATACAGGCTGTTTTCATACACCGCGCCCGCCATGCCGCCGCCTGCCAGTTGCAGATCGGGCTGCACCTGCCAGCGCGTGGCAGCCTCCGATGCTGCGGTTGGCGCAGAAGGAAAAGGCCGGCGCTGCGCGGCAGCCGTCCAGGCTGCCCAGCCCAACACTGCCAGGGCAATCAAGATCAGTAGAACAACCAGCAGGGACAGTTTGCGCCGCTCAACGGCAGGTTCGCCAGGCAAAGGCGTTTCCGTCAGCCCGGCGCGCACGGCAAACAGCGCCGCCTCGGTGCGCGACGCCAGCCCCAGTTTGTCAAAAATATTGCGCAGGTGCACTTTGACCGTGTTGGGGCTGATGCCGAGCTGCTGGGCGATTTGCTTGTTGCTGCAGCCGCCCGCCAGCAGGCGCAATAGTTCCAGCTCACGCTCGCTGAGGGATGACAGGTTTTCTTGCATGTCAAAATTATAGCCCACGCTGGATAAATGAAACCGCGGATAAATAAAAAAGCCATGCCCGCACAGGCATGGCTTTCCAATATTCATATCAATGCTTAGCGCCGCAGGCGGAACATGAAGAACCCCAGGCCAATGCCTGCCAGCACAAACACCACACCCAGGATTGCCAACACCGGCGAGCGCCCGCCTCCATTACCAGCGGCTTCCGCCTCGGCAGGCTGCGCCTGCGAGCTGGCCTGCGCGCCAAAATCCAACGTGGAACGGTCGCCTGCTTTCAAAGAAAGCGGGTAGTTCATGGTGGTAGTGGGGTTATAGCCTTCCGGCGGCGCCACGCTGATGTTGTAATCGCCTTCGGGGATATCCTCGAAACACAGCGCCTCTGCCTGGTCGGTGGAGGTGCCGGTGAGTGATATTTTACCCAGCGGGTCAGTGATGCTGAGACCGCCGCCCTGGATGGCCGTCTCGCCATCATCGGCACGGGCGTTGCCGTTCACATCATTAAACAGCCAGATGCAAATGGCACCGTTGCCCTTCAGCGGGGTGGGGGTGGGCTCAACAGGCCCGGCGGGGGCAGTCACCTGCGGTGTGGCGGTGGCGCTCTCCACAATGCCCAGCAGCAATTCCTGGCCTTCCATCAGGGTGCAGTCCTGATCCAGGTTGTTATACATGCGGATGCTGTCCAGGTCAACGCCGGTGAGCAGCGAAATGCTCAGGCAGTTATCACCAGCTTTTACTTTATAGATAATCCGACCATCTGCGCCTGCGGTGGGGGTCTGGTAATAAGCCTGGGCGCCCACCGGCTCGGTCATCCCGGAAAGCGCTGCCAGCAGGGCAAACAGGGTAAAGGCAATCAAAAGAAGGGGTTTAATTTGTTTCATGTTAATCGCATTATAACATTTTCTATGCAGCTACAACTCACCGGCTCGCTGGCGGGCTTGCTGCAAAAGTTCACGGGCGGCAGCGCGGTTGGTATCGGTCAGACTGCCCATCATTTTGGATAGTTCATCCACCCGGCCGTTATCGACCAGGTTTTCCACGCGGGTCAGGGTGCGTCCATCCTGCAAATCTTTATGAACATGCCAGTGCTGGTCGCCAAAGGCTGCCAGTTGCGGCAAATGGGTGACGCACAACACCTGGTGGCGGCGGGCAAGCTGCCATAACTTTTCGCCCACAATGCTTCCCACCCTTCCGCCAATGCCCTGATCAATTTCATCGAAAATCAGGGTGGGCACATGGTCGGCGCTGGCCAGCACATTTTTCAAAGCCAGCATCAGGCGCGAGGTTTCACCGCCCGAGGCAATTTTCACCAGCGGCTTAAAACCCTCACCGGGGTTAGGGGCAATCAAAAATTCCACCCGGTCCAGGCCAGTTTTATCAAAAGCGGCTGTTGTGCCATCGGGCAAAGGCGCGCCGTGCGGGTCAGGGTCGTAGCGAAAATCAACTGTAAAGCGCGCCCCCACCATGCTCAGGTCATTCAATTCAGCTTCCACGGCTTTTTGCATGCTTTCAGCGGCGGCGCAGCGTTTTTGGGTGAGCAGCACCCCCAGGCGGGCAACTTGCTCCAGCAGTCCTTTTTCTTCCTCTTCCAGTTCTGCAATGCGTTCACCGGCATGTGTAATCTGGTGCAGCTTTTCGGCAGCGGCCAGTCCAAAGGCCTGCACGGCTTCAATGCTGCCGCCGTATTTGCGTTTGAGGTTGTTGATCACATCCAGGCGTTCTTCCACCTGCTCCAGGCGGCGCGGGTTGGCTTCCACCTGCTCCAGGTAGAGGCGCAGGTTGCGCCCCAGGTCGCTAAGCAGGTCAGCCAGTTGCTCGCCCTGGTCATGCAGCCCGGCCTGGCTGTGATCGATGCGGCTGAGCGATGCCAGGTTTTGCACCACCTGCCCCAGCAGGTCAGAGATGGAAGCATTTTCAGGAGTGCCCTCATCCAGCAGCAGCACAGCCTGCTGGGTTAATGAGGTGAGATTTTCGGCATTTGCCAGGCGCTCGCGTTCCTGCTGAAGCTCATCGTCTTCACCGGGCTGCAGGCTGGCGCCCTGGATTTCATTCACCTGGAAGGATAGCAACTCGGCGCGCTGGGCGGCGTCTTGCTCGCTTTTGCGCAGTTCGTTCAACTCACGGCGCACGGCGTGCAGCCTGCCCACCACAACCTGATAATCGGCCAGTTCGGCTTCCAGGCTGGCATAGCGGTCCAGCAATCCCAGGTGCTGGCGCACATTGAGCAGTGAAAGGTGTTCCGACTGGCCGTGAATGTCAATTAAAAATTCGCCCAGTTCGCGCAGCAGGTTCACATTAACGGCGCGCCCGTTGATGCGCGCCACGCTGCGCCCCTCGCGGCGTAATTCACGCGCCAGGGTCACAAAGTTTGGGTCATCTTGCAATTCTTCCGCTTCCAAAAGGGCGGCAATCGCCTCGCGGCTGGCCTCAGGCACACGAAAAACCGCTTCGACCTGGGCTTTATCAGCCCCGCTGCGCACCAGGGTCAGGTCGGTTTTACCACCAGCCACCGCTTCCAGCGCATCGAGAATGATGGATTTGCCCGCGCCGGTTTCACCGGTGAAAGTGGTGAGATGCGGATGAAATGCAAGTTCCAGCCGGTCAATGATGGCAAAATTTTCAATGCGCAGTTCGGTCAGCATAGGGTCAGGTCCTGAAGATGGTTTAGATCCGGATGCCGGTAAAACGATAGTAAAACGTACTGGCCACCAGGAAGGTGTACAGGCCTTGCCAGGCTAAAGGTAAAAAGGAGTACAGCGCGCCCATTCCATCGCCGCTGAGAAGCAGGGGCAGTAAATTGATCAACACCAGGGGCAGGCTGCCGCACACCACCGATGCCGTGGCAACCTGAAACAGGCGGCGCGAGCGGCGCTTTTGAACCACGCGGCGCACAGCTTCAGCGATCACCATGCCCACCACCGGCGCCAGCAGGAAGATGAAGAAACCAATCATATTCACCAGCAAACTGCCCAAAAAAGCCAGCACGCCGGCAACAATGACCGCCAGCACATAATCTTGCGGCTGGGCGGTTTCAAACACTTTTTGTTGAATCTTTACACATTCGCGGCAGCGGTAACCGGTGGGCGTCTTCACGGCGCACTCGGCGCAAATGGGACGGTTGCAGCGGTTGCAGCGCAGCATGGTTTCACGGTCTGGGTGAAACGTGCAATGCAGTGGGGTGACAGGTGGTTGGCTCATGCGTTCATTCCGGCAGTGGGATTTCTTTCCATATACTTGGTCAGGTTGGCATAAAAATAACCGGCATCCTGGAAACGGATGAAAGTGACCGGTTGATCGTGGCTGGAAACCTCAATTATATCTCCGCTAAGCAGCGCTTCAGGGGTGTGCCCGTCGGGGCTGATTACAGCCTCGTGGTCGGTGTGCACAGTAACTTTCACATGCACGCCCTCTTCCAAAATAACCGCGCGGTCCATCGAAAGATGCGGCGCCAGCGGAATGATGAGAACATTGCGCAATTCGGGCGGCATGATGGGTCCCCCGGCGGCCAGGGCATAGGCCGTGGAGCCGGTTGCTGTGGAAATGATCAGGCCGTCTGCCACGTAGGAAGCCAATAAATGCCCGTTGACATGAGCAGTTACGCGAATGGGACGGACAATTTTCCCGCGGCACACCACAACTTCATTGATCACCGTCCAGCTATTCAACACCGTGCCTTCACGCTGGTGCTCGGCATGCAAAATCATGCGATCTTCCAGGCGGAATTTACCTTGCAGCAGCAGCGGCAGGGTGTTGCGCCAGTCAGTTTGCTGCACCTCGATTAAGAAGCCGAAACTGCCCAGGTTGATGCCCAGCACCGGCACGCCCCATGGGGCGCACAGTTGACCGGCGCGCAACATGGTGCCGTCGCCGCCCAGAGCAATCAGCACATCAAATTCGCGGTTTTGAATGCGCTGGCGTAATTCGGGATCGTACAATGATCCGCAAGCCAGTGATTGAAGATCTTGCTGGCCTAAAAACTCGGCTACCAGTTCGGCCTCGCGGGCTGCGGCAGGCAGGCTGGGGTGCGAGGCAACGGCAATTCGGCGGGGAGGGATAATCGGGTTGCGCATCGTATCTATTATAGCTGGTTCTACAGGCGTTGGTCGCACAGGCTGCGGTAGCCGCAGCGCGCACAGCGCATTGGTGAATCGTGAGAGCGATCAGCCTCACCGCGCCGTTCCTGGGCGCGTATGTCTGCAATCACTTCCAGCAATTTATCCTCCAGTTCTTCGGTGTACTCAACCTGGAAGGTGCGGTTGCGGTATTGGATGATGCCGTAGGGCGGGCGCACACCGCTGGCAGTTTGCGCCAGCCAGCAGTAAGCCGCCAGTTGCAGCAAATGCCCGGGGTGCGGTTCAGGCGGCGCCCACGAGCTTTTCACTTCCACCGGCAGCCAGGTTTCGCCCTGCCGCACCAGGTAGTCGGGTTTGCCGGTGAGACCCAATTGCGCATCGAACAACGGCGCTTCCACCTTGCTCCAGGCATGGGTATCCACATAAATCACCTTGCCCGCTGGCAAACCGCTGGCGCGCTGGCGCCGGGCAGCCTGCCACATCAACCACACGGCTGCCAGAAGGAAAACCAGGGCAAGAAGATATAATTCCATCTTTATCGCTCAAAAGAGGCCGCTAATTGCCCAGCCATTGCAATGTGAGCGCCACAACTGCCACTGTCAGCGCAGCAATCAACAGCAGGCTGCCTGCCAGGCGCATCAAGCGGGCGGTCAACACCTGCCGGCCGTGCGCAGCGTGAAAAGCGCTGCCCTCATCCAACGCAGCACGGTTTTCAGAGGGCAGATCTTGTTTTTGATACCACCAGGCGCGCTTGCAATACAGGTATGCGCCCAGTTCAGAGGCGCGAATGGTACGCATTACGGGCATGATTGTGAATTGAGACGGTTGATGAGTTCCTCCATGGACTTTTTGAGCTGCTCTTCACGCAGGCTGATGGTCAAATCACCGCGCGTCTTTTCCAAAATACCGCGCACCAGGTCAGTCTGGCGGCGCAGTCCCAGCGTCACAGCGTCAGGGTAATCCATGGTAACCAGGATGGCATAAATATCATCCATGCACGCCAGCAGGCGTTCCACGTCGGGGGTGTAAGCATGGCGCAAAATATCGAGGGCGCGCCGGCGCAGTTCGCCGGGGGTTTCAGCCAGTCCGCGGATGTAGGTGGCGTGGTCAATTTGCAAATCTTCGGGCGATGGCAGTTCTCCATTCTGGATTAGAGCCACCGTGATGCTGGCTTCAGCATACTCTTTAATGGCATCCTGGGTGTAACCGGCGTAATACAACATGGGGTAGTTTGCCAGTTCACTCTTGAGATTTTCAACCAGGGTCTGAGCCTGCCGCAAATGGACGTGGGCTTCTTCATCTTCGCCGCGGTGAATGGCGCGAATGGCGTGCGCTGACTCGCGCGTCAGCGAGCGCGCCTGTTCCAGCGCTTTGTCACGCACATGGGTTTGCGCTTCAAACACCTGGTGAACTTGCTCGGCTATGGATGGAAGATTCTTCATGTACTGCTAACTCCTAAGACTCTTGAGAATTATCTGGCGGGTTGGAATTCTCGCCGGTTGATTCGGGAGGCTGCACACCGCGGAATAAATCACGCGCCAGGGCGCCGCTGCCCGGCGATGGAATGGGACCATAGGCTGCCTCATAACGCGACAGGTTTTCTCCCAGGGCGTGATACAGCATTTTAACAGCCACCGGCGACATGAGCAAACGCGCCACAACCGGCGCGCCGTTTTGACCGGGAAGCAGGCGGGCAAAATCCAAAATCATCTCGGACGGAGAATGGGTAATGCGCACAATATTGGCATAAGCGGCTTCCAGCCCGGGAGGAACGTCCAGGGCCGGATAACCGGCTTTTGAAGGGGGAATGCTCATGTGAGAATTTCTCGAATGCTTTAGAAGGGTATGTTATCGTCGCCGCCGCTGTCTTCAACCATGGCGTCAGACATTTCATCTTCACCACCGCGGCTGCTCAGGAAGCGCACGGTGTTTGCCGTCACTTCATAAGAACTGCGGCTGGTGCCGTCCTGCGCCGTCCACATACGCGGGCTGCCGTTGTCTCCGGGGGTTAAACGACCTTCAATTAACACTTTTGAACCCTTTTTCAGGTAATTGTTGCAGGTTTCAGCCTGTTTGCCCCATGTGGTCACCTTAAACCAGATGGTTTCTTTAACCTGCTGGTTATCGCGGGTAAAGGTGCGGTTGGAGGCAACCGAAAAACTGGTAACCGGCAGTCCGCTGGGGGTATAACGCATTTCGGGATCGCGCCCCAGATTGCCAACGATAATTATGGTGTGGTACATGTTTCCCTCCTGGAAAAGGTCTAAGGAAAAATTTTATTTATCAGAACAATTGTACACCAAAACATTACTTGGTGTACACGCCAGGAGCAGTGGTAACAGCGGGCGCCGGGGCGGCCAGCGAGGGCGTGATTTGCGATTGGGGAATTTCATCTTGCACCTGGCGGATCACCATATCGGAAAAGTTGACGGTCAGGGGAGAATCACCGGTGGAACGGGCAAACACCCCCACCCCGCCGCTGCTCCACACCGGGTCATTCATGCGCAGTTGCTCAATGCCGTTGACAAACAGGCGAATTTCTTTGCCCTTCACCCACACTCCCAGGCGAATAATCAGGGGGGCGCCGGGGGGCACCTGCCCACTGGGCAGCCAGGCAGTCAATGCAGTGGTTCGGCCGTCCTTCAATCGTTCCAGGCGAACCTGCCCCGTGCAAGCCAACGCGAAGCGGTAGGCATCTTGCGTGGTGGCGGCGCGAAACAACACCCCGTATGAATCGCTCCCCCGGCACAGGCTGGGGTTGGCAGTGATTTCCATGTAAAAATCTTCCAAGATAACCCCTTCGCGCAGGCTTGCAAGGCTGGTTTTGGGCGAAGAAATAGCCACCGTGATCTCACTCTTGCCAAAAGCCACGCTGCCGGCAGCACTGCGCTGGGTTTGCCAGTCGGTCAGGCCGTTGAAAGCATCCATCAGGATGACCTCACCACTTTCAACAAACGGCGTGGCGGTTGGCGCTGCTGTTTGCAACGTCAACGGCGGTCGCGTGGGTGTGGGTGGAAACCAGACAATGGTTGGGGTGGAAGTTGAAGTGAGTGTGGGCGTGGCTGAAGGTTCCAGCTTTCGCGGTTCCAGCAGTGTGCAGGCGCTTGACAGCAGGGTAAAAAGAATCAAGTTGAGGAAGATAATCGTATACTTCTTCATAATTGGGTAAATTTTCTCCAAAAACATATTCTGTCATTATACATTACAGCATCTAGTAAAAATTTCATTTTTATCCTACAATTAAGAAGGTTTTTTTCCAAAGGAAATTGAAAAACAGGTTAGAAAGAAAAAATAAGAATAACCAAAACGACAGGTTTGTTTTCGCCGAAGTTAGCCCGTTGAAAGATAAGGGTTGTGAATCGCAAAATGCTGCGCATTCTATTGTTGGGCCCACCTGCCATCTATAATGCTGATCAGCCGGTGCAAATAAACCGGCGTTCTATGCGCGCGCTCTTATACTACCTGGCATGCCACGAGCATCCCGTCAGCCGCGCTGAAACCATGCTGATGTTCTGGCCTGATGAACCCGATACGGAAGCACGCCGTCATTTGCGCGAAACCCTCAGCAAGCTCAACAAGCAATTGCCCGATGCAAACAACCTGATGAAAGCGCCCGATCTGATCGGCATAAACCATTCACAGGTCTATGTTGATGTGCAGGAATTTCTCAGGCTGGCAAACGAAACGCTGCAGTCTGCCAGCGTCATTCCAGAAACCGCTCCCCTGCCCAAAGCTGTGGCAAACAAAATGCGCCAGGCGGTTTTGCTGTGGCGGTCGCCGCGCTTTTTGGGCAGCGGTGTAATGGAGGTGAAAGGAGATTTCGACAGTTGGCTGCTAAGCACCAGCCAAATCCTGGAAAACATGCGCTTCGTGTTGCTGGAGCGTCTAATCAGCCATTGCATCGCCTCCGGCGACCTGGAAACAGCCATCATCTGGGACCGTTTACTCCTGGAGATGGACGAGCAAAACAATGAAGCCCACATCCGGCTGCTGAACTGGTTAATGGAACTGGGGCGGCGCAGCGAAGCCTTAAATCACTGCACCTTCGTTCACGAAATTTTTAGAAAAGAAGGCTATGACGAATTACCGGATGATATTCAACAAGCCTGCCTGCTTGTTCAGGGCGGCAATTCCCGCAAATCTCATGTTTCTCCGGTCAAAGATTACTGGCCGGCAATTCTGAACCTGCAAATTCCCTTTGTGGGAAGGCAGGAAGCGCTGAACGAACTGCGCATGCGCTATCATGCGGGGGGAACTGCCATTGTGGTTGGCGAATCAGGTATTGGAAAAACCCGCCTGGCTTATGAACTCTACAACTCACTGGATATCAAACCGCGGCTGCTTTATTTGCAAGGGCGCCCCCTGCAAAACCATTTAACCTACCAGCCTCTCATTGAAATGCTGCGCCACTGCATCACACCCGAAGATTGGCAGCAGTTGGATGCCGTGTGGGCTGCTCAACTGGTGCGCCTGGCACCTGAGATTCTAAGATACCGGCAAGATATTACAACCCCGGTCATTGACAGCTCTCCCGAAACACGCGCGCTTTTATTTGAAGCCCTGTTGATTCTGGTAAAGCAGATCACTGCAAAGCAAAAATGCCTGATTGTGCTGGATGATGCCCAGTGGTGCGACGAATCGACCATCGATGCCCTTGAATACCTGGTGGAACACCAGGTTCCGGGTAACCGCGGCCTGTTATTAATGACCAGCCGGTTGGAAGAACCCAATGCCTATCTCAACCGGGCAGTGATCCGCCTGCAGCATTTTCATCATTTACTGTTGGTGAAACTTGATAACTTGGAATCGGTTGAAGTGGGAGAGTTGTCGCGGTTTGTGCTGGGGCAATCTCTGCCAGACGAAGTTTTACGCAATTTCTTAAAAGATACGGGCGGAAATCCATTTGTGGTGTTGGAAATGCTGCGCATGGCCCTGGAAAAAAATCCTGAGGGTGGCATTGATGGCATTCTGGATGATCTTCCCCTCACCAGCAATGCGTATGGATACATGAAAGATCATGTGCGCCTGCTTCAACAACAGACGGAAGAGATTGGCGCCGCCGCCACGGTGATCGGCAACATGATCGATCCAGATTTATTGGAAATGGTCACTGGCTATGATTCCATCCAGGTGGTAAAGGCATTGGAAGAACTTGAACGCGTTCAAATCATCCGCCGCTACCCCAGTGAAGAGGAGAAAGTGTTCTTCTTCTTTAAACACGACCGCATGCGCGAGGTTTATGCCAGTGAGATGAACCCGGCGCGCAAACGCATGCTGCACCTGCGCACTGCGCGGGTGTTGGAATCTCTGTCCGGTGACGATGACAACCTGACAGCCCTGGCGGCAGAGCATTATGAACAGGGTGGAGACCTGAAGAAAGCTTTTCAATGCTGGCTGCAGGCAGCACAGCTTGCCCGAAAAAAATATTTCCAGGAAGATGCGGTGCGCATCTACCAGCATATCGGGCAGATCATTCCACAGTTAAATGGTTCCCTGGCTGAAGAGGAGGTTTATCAATACTATTCAGCATGGGGCGCCCTGGCAATTGAGATGAATATTCCTGAACTCATGCGCGAAGCCCATGCTCACGCGCACCGCACTGGAGAGATGCGCCAGAGCCGGCTGCTGATTGGAATGGGATTGAGCGGCATCGGGCGTTCTTATCTCAACACAGCGCATCCTGAAAACGGCCTGAAAAATATGGAAGACGCCATTGAAACGCTTGAAAAGACTGATAATCTATTCGAGATTATGAAAGCATATAATCGCAAAGCCATGCTGCTGGTTGCACTGGACCGTTTTTCTGAAGCCATGCGGGTGTACACGAATACCATGCAACTGGGAGAAGGCAATCCGAGCGATGAGATTATCAAGGTGCTGGCTGAAGCGGAATACCTGATTTCATCTCTGCTGATCTTGCGCGGTTTTCCCAGTCAGGCGTGGGCTTTATCACAAAAATCTATCGAACGCTATCAGAATTTGAATGACGATCTGGGAATTGCCCGCGCCGGGGCGGTTTACGCGGTCACCCAGTATCACCAGGGATATTATGAAGAAGCGTTGGAACAATGCCTTTTTAACCTGAAAGTCTTTAACGACAGGCAAAATTGGCGCCAGACGTGTACGGCATTAATTTACGCGGCCCGCTGCAAAATGTCACTGGGGCGCCCGGATGAAAGCTGGGATTATTTACACCAGGCGTTGGATATGTCCATAAACAAACGTTTGCCCGACACGTACTCGCTGTCCATGTACTTTAAGGGCGATTTTTATCGTTACCTGAGACAGCCTGCCGCAGCCGTGGAATGTTTTCGTGAAGGCGTGCAATACAAGGAACTCTTTTACCCATTTGCTGATTACCAGGCACGCTACGGCCTGGCCTTGATTGAAGCCGGTGATTCGCGCGCCGGCCTGCAGCAAATCAAAGTAGCCGCCGAACATGCCCGCAAAGTGGGGCTGGGCCAGGTTTTCTTTCCGGCAGAATTAAATATGGCCGGTTATTATGCCGCCTCCGGCGACATCGCCAATGCCCGCCTGTACGGCACCAAACTGATGGATGAATTTAAAGGCAGGGGGTTCGTAAAGTATCAAATTATCGCCAATGAAATTTTGGGCTGGGCAGCTTTTTTTGAGGGAAACTATGACGAAGCCGGGAGGTTAGGCAACGTTATCATTGCCGAGTCCGGGCAGCTTCATCAGCCCTGGCTCGAATTGGAAGGGCACATGCTGTTGGGCGCCATAGCCAAAGCACAGCCCATGTCTAATGAAACAAACCACCAACGGGTGCAATGGCTGTTGGACAGAATATCTCAATATGCTCAACATGCCGAAATTAAACCATTATTTAGAAAGTATCGGCAATTTGTAGAAAGTCATCTACCGTGACCATTTTTGTCCACGTTTCGTCCACGCTATCGCACTATAATTCTAAATGGTTTTGACGCCGAGGCACGGGTTTGTCAGGGGCCCTGTGCACAAAGAGCCAGTAGTGTTGGTAGGGCAGCGCTACTGGCTTTTTTATTCCTGAGAGGGGGTGATGGAACCGGTATCCAGGCGGGCCACAGTAACACCGTCGCCGCCTTCGGCTTCCGAGCCGGTTGTCCAGTTCTTCACATAGCGCGATTGGCGCAGGGCGCGGCGCACCGCTTCGCGCAGTCGCCCGGTGCCCTTGCCGTGAATGATGCGAATGTAAGGCAAATCGGCCAAAAAAGCCTGTTCCAGGTGGTTATCCAGCTTTTGAAGGGCATCCTCAGCCAGTTGCCCGCGCAGGTCCAGCTCTACGCCGGGGGATGGATGGAAAATGGCTGCGGGGGCGTTGGAGCGGGCGGCGCGCCTGGAGGGAGCAGCCTCAACCGGCGCTTCATCTTCCTCAACCTGGTTGGGCCGCTGTAATTCTTCCAGCCCCACGCGCAGGCGCAGCACACCGGCCTGAACTTCCACTTCATCGCCGCTCAAAGCCGTGATGCGCGCATCCAGGTGCAGGCGGCGCAAATGCACCCTGTCGCCCACCTTCAGCGGGCGTGGGGCAGGTTTCTTCTCAATTTTCTTGCGCGGAGCCACCGGGATATTCAGGGCGGCTTCCACATCACGCGCAGCCTGTTCGGCTTCTTTCACAGCGTCCAGCGGCTGACGGGCGCGGCGCAGCGCCTGGCGGGCATCTTCCAGTTCCAGGCGCAGGTCATCCAGTTCCTGCTCGGCTTCACGGCGCGCCTGTTCCAAAATTTGTTCGCGTTCTTCTTCAATCTTTTCCAGGCGGGCGGCCAGCTCGCCGCGCATTTTTTCGGCTTCATGGCGCGCGCGGTCGGCAGCGCCCTGCGCCTTGCGTGAAGCGTCGCGCTGACGGTGAATTTCGTCCAACAGGCTGTCAGCTTGCAGGTCGCCGGGGTTGATGGCGGCGCGGGCAGCATCCAAAATTTCAGCCGGAAGCCCCAGGCGCTGGGCAATCAACAGGGCGTTGGAACGCCCCGGCAAGCCCAGGTTCAGGTGATAGGTGGGGCGCAGCGAGCGCAGGTCAAACTCCATACTGGCGTTCATCACACCGGGAGTGGTGTGGGCGAATGCTTTCAATTCAGGATAGTGGGTGGCCACCAGGCAGGTAACGCGGCGTTCCACCAGGTGGATTAAAATGGCGCTTGCCAGCCCGGCGCCTTCCTGTGGGTCGGTGCCGGCGCCCAGCTCGTCAAAAAGCACCAGCGTGCGCTGATTGACGCGCTTGAGGATGCGCACAATGTTTTTAATGTGACCGGAGAAGGTGGACAACGACTGTTCGATAGACTGCTCGTCGCCGATATCAGCAAACACATTCTCAAACAGGCACAAGGCCGAACCCGACTGCGCCGGGATGTGCAGCCCGCTTTGCGCCATCAGGCACAGCAACCCCACGGTTTTCAATGTGACGGTTTTGCCGCCCGTGTTGGGGCCGGTGATGACCACCGCAAAGGTCTGCTCGTCCAGGTCCACGTCAATGGGCACCACTTTTTGCGGGTCGAGCAGCGGATGGCGCGCGTGGCGCAAGCGCAGCGCCCCGCCCCGGGTTTGCTCACTGGGCGGCGGCAGCAGCACCGGCTCGGCTGCGTCCAGGTCGTCGGCATACCTGGCGCACATCAACACCAGGTCAAAGCGCCCCAGGGCAGCCAAAATGCTCTCCAGTTGATCGGCATTTTGCCCCACGCGCAGCGACAGGTCGGCCAAAATGCGCTGCTCTTCGTCGCGCTCGGCCAACTGCATTTCATGCCACTGGTTGTTCAATTCCACCACCGCCAGCGGTTCGATGAACAACGTGGCGCCGGAGGAAGACTGGTCGTGCACCAGCCCGCGGATGCGCCCCTTGAACTCGGCCCGCAGCGGGATTACGTAACGGTCATTGCGCAGGGTGATGATCGACTCTTGTAGCATGGGGGCGGTGTTGCGGTCATTGAGCATACGTTCCAGACGCGAATACAGGCGTTCATGCGCCACTTTCAGGTCGCGGCGGATGACAGCCAGTTTGTCAGAGGCCTGGTCAAGAATTTCTCCGCGCTCTGAAATAGCCTGCGTTACAGCGTCGATAATCCCGGCGGGCGGCGGCAGGCAGGCCACAATTTCGCCCAGCAGCGGATATGCTTCATCCTGGCGGTTAAAGGCGCGCGTCAGGTCGCGCGCAGCGATCAGGGTGTTTTTCACTTCCAGCAGTTCTTCGGCTTTCAACACCCCGCCGTGGCGCGCCAGGTCAATCAGCGGGGCAACGCTGCGCGCCCCGCCCACGCCAATGTCGGCATGGGTGCTCAACAGGCGGCGGGCTTCGCTGGTCAGCGCCAGGCGGCGGGCTACTTCGCCGCGGTCGCTCACGGGGGTCAGGCTGCGCGCCAGCGCTTCCGACACGCTGAAGGCAGCGTAAGACGCCAGGCGCTCAATCACCTTGGAATATTCCAACATGCGCAGTGTTTTCTCATCCATATCAGCAGAGTTTACCATAAGTCCGGGGAGTGAAATGTGCATGAGGTGTTTTAATCACTTGACACCCGCAAAAAAGCGGCGATAATACATAGTATATATGTTCTATTAATTAATCCAACAAGTCGTCCATAAACGACGCCACGGGGAAGGCACAAAGTGAACATGACCTTGGTAATGTGGATGTGGGGTGAAGGCATCAGCATTTATCCAACTGACATGGATGCCGGCAAATTATTGGAAGATGTGAATGAAGGCAATTGGCAGCCGCCGCCATCAGCGGTGCAATTTCAAGACAAACACGCCTGGCGCGGCATGCAGTTCAACAACCTGGTGATTCTGCTGCCAGCCGGCGAAAGCCCCCTACCGCGGCAGGTACGGGCGCGCTCCAACTGCCCCAACACGGTTGCCAAAATGCCGCTGGTCATGCCGCTCAGCCCGCGCCAGCAGCAGGTGCTGCGCGGCTTGCTGCAGGGGCTCACCACCCGCCAGATTGCCTCCCGCCTGGGGCTGCGCCCGCGAACTGTTTTGATGCACGTGGCAGCCATTAAAGCGCGTCTGCAGGCTTCCACCCGCGCACAGCTTGCCGGGCGTATTTTTGAAATGGGCTGGGATGCAGACCTGAAAGAATAAGCAAAAATAAAAAACAACCTGCGTTACAATACTCGCAGGAGGCGCACATGGCAAACATCACAATCATCGGCGCCGGTATGATGGGTACCGGCATTTGCACCCCCCTGGCAGACAACGGTCACGCCGTGCGCCTGGTGGGAACCCCATTGGATGAAGCAATCATCCAGAGTTTGCGCAGCCAGCGCTATCACCCCAAACACCAGCGCCACATTCCCGACGGCGTGCAGCCGTTTGACCACACCCAGCTCATCGAGGCGCTGCAAGGCGCAGATGTGGTCATCAGCGCGGTTAGCAGTTTTGGCGTTGAATGGTTCATGCAACAGGTTG
>CAZOKH010000066.1:0-20012 GCA_964580315.1 uncultured Anaerolineaceae bacterium
TTGAACTGCTGGTGAAACGCTTTGATGATGCGCCGCTGCCGCGCTTTGCGCCGCAGGTGAAGGACGGCAGCCGTATCCCGCAGGATGGGCTGGTGTTGATGTACAGCGACCAGTGCCCGTTTGCCGATTATTACATCAATGAAATGCTTAAAACGGCAGCCAGCCTGGGGTTGAACGGGCGGAAAATTCACCTGACCACGCGGGAAGAAGTGCAGCAGGGGCCTTCGCCATTTGGCGTGTTGGGCGTGTATTACAACGGCGCCTTTCTGACGCATGAGTTAATGAGCGCCAAAGGGTTTGAGAAGTTGTTAAGCGAGAAGGTGTTGGCATAAGCCCTCATCCCAGCCTTCTCCCATTGGGAGAAGGAGTTGTCTTAAGCCCTCATCCCGGCCTTCTCCCGAAGGGAAAATGAGTTGTCTTAAACCCTCATCCCGGCCTTCTTCCGAAGGGAGAAGGTGTTTTTTGAGAAGAATTCGTTCACACAAATCTGAGAATAGGCGTAGAATTCCTGGCGTTAAAATTCCCAAGAAAGAAGAAGCCATTCCATTACTTTATTAAATGGAATGAACGGGCAGGATGAAATCAATCACTCGAAAACCGCTCAGCATCCTGGCGGCGCTGGCGGCGCTGCTGGTGATTTTGCTGCCTTTGCGTCAGATCATTAACGGCAACAACTATTACCAACCGTTGAATAACATCGACGGCACCACCCTGATTATGATTGGGATTTTATTGCTGCGCGGCATCAGCGCTGGATGGCGCGATACTGACCTTCAGGCGGTTTCGATTGCCCTGATCGGGGCACTGTCCTTTGTGTTCACCTTCGAAGCCATCTACAAATGGTCTTTTTACCTGCTGCCCTGGAAAATTCCTCCCGAGGAGCTGCGCGAGCTGGTGATACAACTGGGTATTTCCGCCACCATGCTGGCGGGTTTCGCTTTTGGAAAATTCAAGTGGAATCGCTTCAGTCTGATTGCGGCGGTGGTGTTTGCAGCAGGATGGATTTTTTGGCTGTTGGTTGGTTATCCGCAGATTTTCAGCGAGAGAACCATGTTTCCGGCGGTGCTAAATATTACACTCAGCCATGACATGATCTACACCCTGAACCGCATGGAGAAATTTGCCCTGTTCCTGGTCTTCTTCGGTTTCTATCCCATTCGTATGCGATCCAACGATTAAATTGCAATGCCTTTAAACTGGCTGAGATACAGGTGATGATAAAAGCCCTTCTGGTCCAGTAACTGCTGGTGTGAGCCCTGTTCCACAATTTCGCCATTATTGATCACCACCACTTTATCCGCATCGCGGATGGTGCTGAGGCGGTGGGCGATCACGAAGCTGGTGCGCCCCTGCATCAGGCGCAGCAGCGACTGCTGGATGCGCGCTTCGGTGCGCGTGTCAACACTGCTGGTGGCTTCGTCCAGGATGAGGATGGCGGGGTCAGCCAGAATGGCGCGGGCAATGGCCAGCAACTGGCGCTGCCCCTGGCTGAGGTTGCTGGCGCGCTCAGATAGATTGGTTTGATATCCTTTTGGCAACTGGCGGATGAAGTGGTCGGCGTCGGCCAGTTCAGCAGCGTGAACGCATTCTTCATCGGTTGCATCCAGGCGCCCATAACGAATGTTCTCCATCACCGTGTCGGCAAACAGGAAGGTGTCTTGCAGCACCACGCCCAGCTTGCGGCGCAGGTCGGCCTTGCGCACGGTGCGGATATCCTGCCCGTCAATGCTGATACTGCCGCCCTGGATGTCATAAAATCGGCTGAGCAGGTTGATGATGGTGGTCTTGCCGGCGCCGGTGGGGCCTACCAGGGCAATGGTTTGCCCGGCTTTGGCTTCGAGGGTCAGGTTCTTGATCACCGGCTGGTTTTCCACATAACTAAAGTGCACATTCTCGAAACGCACATCCCCGCGAATGGAATCCAGAGGGACGGCATTGGGGGCATCTTGAATTTCAGCAGGGGTGTCGATGATGTTGAAGACACGTTCGGCGCCGGCCAGCGCCGCCTGGATGGAATTATACAGATTGGCAATTTGTCGCAGGGGCGAGGTGAAGTTTTGGCCGTAGTTGATAAAGGTGGCGATCATCCCCACGCTGACCAAACCTTGCAGCGCCAGCCAGCCGCCCAGCCCGGCCAGCACAATGACGAAGAAATTCCCCAGGACGCTGGTTAACGGCATGAGCAGCATGGCATAGGAATTGGCATAAACCCCGGCTTTATAAACAGCCTCGTTTTGCACGCGGAATGCCGTCAGGATGCTTTCATTGCGTCGAAAGGCTTTAATCACTTTTTGCCCGCTGATGGCTTCTTCGGTAATGCTGTTCAAACTGCCCAGACAGCTTTGTAATTCACGAAAACCTTTGCGGGTGTAGCTGGCGACAAATTCAGTGAACCAGAACATGATGGGCACCACCAGCAGGCTGGAAAGCGCCAGCCAGTGATTGAGCATGAACATGGCAATCACAGTGCCGCCCATTGAAAGCACACTGGCAATCAGCGAGGTGAGGTTTTGTGAAACAGCCTGGTTGATGGCGTCAATATCATTGGTCAGGCTGCTCATCAATCCACCGGCAGGATGGGTATCAAAGTAATGCATTGATTTGGATTGCAAATGGACAAAGAGATCACGCCGCAGGTTTCTTAACACCAGTTGAGAAACGCGCGCCATCATCCAACTGGAAATTGCATTGAACAGGTTGCTGAATATGTAAGCAGCCAGCATCCAGGCGGCAATACGCGCCAGACCGGCAGGGTCACCTCTGCCTATAAAGCGGTCAATGGCAACGCCCATTAAATAGGGACTGATAAGACCGATTAAGGTGTACAGCAGGATGAAAACCAGGACGACACCGATCTGAAGTTTGAAAGCGCCCAGATAAGGCAGCAGGCGCGTCAGGGCGCGGTTGGGATTTTGGGCTTTTTCAATCCGTCCGGGTTGGCTGTGCCGGCGCTGCACCATATTGGTGCGGAAATCAGGCGTTCGATTCATCATGCTGATTCATCCAACTTCGCTGTGAAATTTGTTCCGAGCTGTGAATCAAATATTTCCTGGTAGATTGGACTGGATTCGATTAAATCGTGATGTTTTCCTTCTGCCACAATTTGACCTTTATCCAACACAATGATTCGATCAGCATTTAGAACGGTGCTGATGCGCTGGGCGACCACAAAATTGGCGCTGGTCTGAAAAGCTTCTTTCAGTGCATGCTGAATGCGTGTTTCTGTGATGACATCAACAGAACTGGTGGCGTCATCCAGGATGAGAATGCACGGCCTGGTAACCAAAGCCCTTGCAATGGAAATGCGCTGCTTTTGACCGCCCGACAAGTTCGCGCCGCGTTCTTCAACGTGTGTGTCATAACCCTGCGGAAATTGCATAATAAAATCATGCGCCTGGGCAATTTTTGCAGCAGCAATGATCTCATCGTCCGTTGCATCGGGTTTGCCGTAGCGAATGTTTTCACGGATGGTTCCTGTGAATAATATGGGTTCCTGTGGAACAATTCCCACCTGTTCCAGTATGGAATCTCCATTCAATTTGCGTACATCGAGGTTATTGATTTGCACTTCACCGTTTGTAACATCATAGAATCGCGGGATGAGGTTTACCAAAGATGATTTTCCTGCACCGGTGGCGCCCAAAATGGCCACGGTTTCACCCGGTTTTGCACACAGGTTGATATTTTCCAAAACACAAAAATCACCATTTCCCCTGTAATGGAAATGGACATCTTTGAATTCAACTTCACTCACCAATGAAGGCGGCAGTGAAATTGCATCAGGGGCTTGCAGAATTTCGGGTTCTGTCTCAAGCACTTCCATGATTCGCTGTGCTGATGCTGCTCCATTGGCGAGCACATTGGAAAGCTGTGTCAGCATGATTAGCGGCGTCAGGGTGGTAATCAGGTAATTGGTAAATGCTACAATTTGCCCCACCATCATATCTCCCTGGATGGTTCGCAACCCACCCATCCAGATCACCAGGACAATCCCGAGATTGACAAACAAAGTGGTGATGGGAGTCATGGACGACATGAGCTGCATAACACGAACTGTATGATCGACCAGTTCATCATTGGCTTTTTCGAAGCGGCGGGTTTCAAAATCATCGCGCACAAATGCTTTCACCAGGCGCGCCCCGGCAATATTCTCCTGCAGCACGGTGTTAAGCATATCCATTTTTTGTTGAACAAGCTGGAAGAGGGGTTCCATCTTGATGCTGAAAGTGACAATGATCACCCCGGCGGCCAGCAAAACCGGGATCATCGTTGCCGCCAGTGCGGCGTTTGTCGAAAACATGAGTACGATGCTGCCCACCATCAACAGGGGACCGCGTGTACCAATGCGCAGTGAAATTTGAACCAGGCGTTGAATGGCGCTGGCGTCGCTGGTGAGCCGCACCATCAATTTTCCGGTGCTGTAGCGGTCCAGATTGCCATGCGAAAACTGTTGGATTTTGACAAACAATGCTTCGCGTAAATCGCGCGCCACGCTCTCACCGGTGCGCACCGAATAAATGTTATTCAGGATTGCCATAAACGTATTTAGAACCGAGATACCCAGCATGACGGCTGAGGTTTGCAGCACCACAGCCATATTATTTTGTCTGATGCCCTGGTCAATGATCCGCGCGATGAGGCGTGGAATTGCCAGGTCGGCAATCACGATGATGACCAGCATGATCAAAGCCAGAACCGCCAGTTTTCGATAAGGTTTCACAAACCTGAATATTTTTCGGATGTGGCGCATGGATTATTTCACCAAAAGGCAGTGTTTTTTGGGTTTTCCCAATGTGTTATGCAAGATGGACAGGGCGCTCAGGATTGTTTCCAGTTCGTCAGGGGATAGATGGGCAATTTTTTCTTTCAACCAGGTGTGGTTCTTTTCCATGAGCGTGGTTACAACCTGCTTTCCTTTTTCCGTCATCTCGAGTTTTATATATCGGCGGTCATGGTCATCCTGGCGGCGGGTGATTAACCCTTTTTTCACCAACAGGTCTACTGCCTGGCTGATAGCCGGTCGGCTAATTTGATGTTTTTCAGCCAGGTCGCCCACGGTTTGGGCGCCGCGCTGAATTTGCCGCAGCATGCGAAATTGGATAAAGGTGATGTCAAAATCGCGGACAGCATTGATATGGATGTTGTGACGCACCTGGTTCCAGACTGGCGGAATGGTATCCCAGATTCTTTCTATGGTTGTTTGGCAAATATCGACCCCGGGCATGGCATGTCCTTTAGTTAATCAACTGAATAGTTAATTAACTTAACTATATTTGGGATTTTTCATTAAGTCAAGGATTTGTTTTGGAAATTCATTACCGCCTGCGGTAATAATCCTGGGTGCAGCTAAATTCCTGCTCCTGCTCATCCCAGGGGATGGGGATGCGTTGGATTGCCGCATTGCCCTGGCGCGCCTGGCTGTCGCGGGCTTCCCAGTCGCGGGCGAATTGCAGCATGGGCTGCACAGTGGGGAAAACGTGCTGCACGCTTTGCAGGGCGGCAGTGGGGGTTAGCAGCAGGGCCAGGGCAAAGGCAGCCGCAGCCCACAGCTTGCCGGGCGGGCGCGGAAGCAGCAGTGCCGCAGCCATGATGCCGTAAACCAGGTAGGCGCCGGGAATGACCTGGGTGCGCAACGGGATGCTGCTGGACATGGCGTAGGCGCCGGGCGCAAAACAGGCCAGCGCCATGCCAGTTGAAATGACCAGGGCAGCAGCAGCCCGAACCGGGCGGCGCGGAAGAGCGGTATCCAGACTTAAGCCTAATCCGGCAGCCGATAGGATTGCCAGCCAGCCAAAGGGGGGAATGGCGCGCAGATATTCCCAAAAATACCGGCAGGTGAGCTGCACCAGAACCGGCAGCGAGCCGGCTGGCGGATAATCCTGGGCGGCGGCGCGGGCTTCGATGCCAGGTGAGAACAATTCAACTGCCAGGCCGGCGGCAGCGGCCAGGGCAGACCAACATAAAAGAACCAGCAGCGGGCGTTTGTTGCGGGCAAACAACCAGGCGGCGGCAAGGCTGATGATTTGCAGCGCCAGCCAGCCTAACACGGCGGCTTCGTGGGTGGCGGCAATGGCAAAACTGATGACGGCTGCCAGGGGAGCCGCCCAATTTAACCCGCTGGCTGGCTGGTTGTGAAACCGCCACAGCAGCGCCAGGTGCAGTGGAACAAAAATCAACACCGGCAGCACCGCCACTGATGAAACAATCCAATAGACAGATTTATACAGGTCGGGCGTGATGATGAACAGGGTAAACGGCACCCACACAGCCCCGGCCAGCGCAGATAACACGCGCTGTGGCGTGCTGCCCCGGTTTAGATTCCATAAAATGGTAAAGCAGGCGGCTGAAATGCCCAGCAATTGCACTGCCACAATCCAGGGCTTGTCATTGAAACCCATTAGCAGAAAATTGGAGAAGAAACGCCCCGACCAGTGGTTGTAGAACCAGATGACGGATTGAAGATAGCCTTTGCTTTCTCTCACCAGGGCGTAGCAAAAATCGTCGCCATACATGCGGGTGGAAAAGCTGTTGTATAACAGGATTCCCATGCCGGTCAATCCGCCAGCCAGGGTCAGCCAGGCCAAACCGCGGGCAGGCATTTCGGCACGGCGGATGATGAGCGGTAGAAGGAAAAACAGGTTAAATACAGCACAAGCCGCAGCGGTGATTGCCAGGGAGAGAAAGTAGCGCGGGGAGAAGTTTTGTCCTGGCGTTACCAGGATTGCGAAAATAACGGAAACCAGTATGCCTGCCGGCCAGGAAGCAGGCGCTGCTGGCCGAATGGGCTCCTTTTTACCCAAAACCATGAAGTAAAGGGGGATTGCCAGGCAAAGCGCCAGCAGGGCTGATTGAGCAACCAGGCTGCGCAGCGAACGCAGCTCAAAATTCCAGGCGGTTAATACCATTAAGCCTGCCAGCGAGGCGGCAGGCAAAATGGTGAACAGCAGGCGATTGCGAATGAAGGCGGTTTTATTTATCGGCAGGTTTTCAGGCATGACAGTTTATTCAGTTGAATGGGGATTTAATTCTCGTCATGCAGTTTAAAACCGATTGCTATTGCGCGCAAGGGAAGAAGGTGATATCGTCATAAACCTTGCTGCGGTATTTGCCGTCATCAGAAATGATCTGGTAAACGAACCAGGATTCTCCCATCATGGGGGGAAATTGCAGGTTTTGCTTGCTGCTACCGCCGCCGATGATGACTGCCCGGCGTGTATCGCTAGCCCAACGGCTCAAATTGATGTTTTGCGTATCGGAACGATTCCCGTTGGCCTTATCGACGATGTGATACCACACCGATATCCCGCGATTGATGTCAGCCACTTTCACTGTGATGGTTAATTCATAGGGTTCCTGGTAGCAATAAAAAGTTTTAACCGATTCTTTTACCTCCAATACAACATTCGCCGAGGGGTCGGGAGCAGACGTTTTGACCGCGCCCGGATTGGTGGTGGAGGAGACTTCTGGTTCGGTTGGCGTGGGGTAAGGTGTGTAGGTGGGGTAGGGAGTGTAGGTTTCCTGCGGCGTATAGGTGGGATAGGGAGAGGCTTCTTCCACTTTGTCCAGTTCTTCTTCCAGGGCTTCAACCGTCATTTCAGCTTCGGCGCCGCGGGTGGCGGCAATGCCCAGCGCAATGCGGGTTTCCTCCGCGCCTGATTTAACCGGCGGATCTTCTTGTTCAGTGCTCTCTGAAACTGATTCAAGCGTTTGACAGGATAGGATGAAGAGAATGCTTAGAAGCAGGATGCAGGTAGAACGGTAGATATTTTTCTTTGCCATAAACTACCTCCCATTGTGGCTTATGCCTGTTTTGATTGTCACTAATACTTTAGCAAATCGATTTCCTTCCGTCAAGCGGGCAATAAACAACATCCACTGATTATTACCAGTGGATGTTGTTTTACGGATCAGTCTGAATTTATATTTTTTCGACCTGCGGGCAGGTATCCATTTGCCAGAAATCGGCCGGAGATTGCTCGCGCGGCAGGTGCGATGGATACTCGCCGGGACGGCTGCCGGAGAGATCGAACTGCACCCAGGGATTGACCGCCGGCGACCCAAAACTGATTTCAACGGTGCGTTGGTTCAAATCAAAAACCATGGAGTGCAGGCAGCCAAACATCTGGTCGTAGTAGTGGCAGCACAATCCGTTGGGATAGGGCGTGGAGAGCAGTTCTTTAAGAACGTTGCCGTTGATTTGCGGGCTGTGCTGTTCAAAGCATTGTTGGGCTGCATGATACCGCCTGGTCGAGTGGATCATCGACATGGGTTCCAGGGCGCGCATCTGTGCTGACTGGAAGTGGTTGGTGGCAATCAGGTATTGAGCCGGGGTGGAGGCATCGATGCGGGTGAAATGTTTTTCCGCGCCGAAGATTTCAACCCGCACGGCGGCGCCGGATGCATCAGCCACCAGGAAGATGGGATTGTCGCATGAGGGAAACTCGCCGATCAATGCGACGGCTTCATCCACTGTGGCGCAGCGCTCCAACAGGGTGCGTCCCAGCGCCCAGAAGCTCAATCCTTCCTGGATGGGAGGCCGAAATCCGGGCTGCACGCTGACCGGCATACCGCCCACCGACAGGGTAACCGAGAGACCTTTTTCGTTCATGCCGTCCTGCCGTCCAAAGAACATGGTTGAGAACCCGATGTGGACATACTGTCCCTGGATGGCAGTGGTCACCAGGCGAAGGTCATCCATGCGGTCGCCGAAGTCGTAGTTTCGCCCCACCAGCACATGACCGTTTTCGGTGATGGACGGCAGCGCCACCAGGTGGCTGCAGTGCCGCGCGGCCAGGTGGGTGGCAGCATAATAATACAGATCAGCGGGAGCGATTTTCAGGGTTTCACAGAAAGCATGGATCTCTTCAGCAGCTGCCGGGTTGAAGCGCGCCATAAGCTGTTCGGTGCGTTGGAAGGAGGGGCGGTTGGGAATGCTGTTGCCCGAGCGCAGCCAGTTGATAAAAGCAGGGATGTGCGCAATCCCTTCCGCCTGGGCGGCGCCAACCTGCGCGGCTGACCCTTTGAGAACGACATGCCGGAAAGTGGTGGGGTTATTCGTGTCTTGAGACATTTTCTTCCTCCTGAAGAATGATGATGGTTTGTTAGACTTCCCCATCATAGCGGCGCAAGGAAGAAAAGGCTTGACATTTCTTTGCTTGAAGTTTGCAATTCTTGCGGTCTTACAACGGCACCACCGGGATGCAAACATCCATCACATATTTCCCCTCGGGGTGGGTGTTGGGAGTGGCGCGGTAAATCTCGTAATTCGGCAAATCGTCCGGCTGCATGCCGCTGTCGGGCAGCCACACACGGTAGAAGTGGCGGTAAACCAGTTCAATTTCATTTGCCGAGCAAACCACGCGCATCACCGCACAGCGCGCCGCCTGGATGTCGAGGAATCCCACCAGCGGGTCGCTGGTTAGATTGAGGGGAACAGTCATGCAGGCGTAGTAGCGGCACTTTTCCAGTGGGGTGATTAACGGATCATCCAGCGATAAACCGATCATCAACGTATCGGGGGTGATCAAATTGCGGGCGGTGGCCCAGCGGCTCAGACGATCCCAGGCGCGACAAATCCGCTCCAGGTCATAACCCTGCATATCGGCTACATAAGCCAGGTGCATGGCCGGCATGCTGCGCACTTCAACCTCGGGCGCCGGGTTGAGGTTGGGCGGTTCGGCAGCCGGGGGCTGATGCGGGTAAACATCGGGCAGCGGCGACCTGGCGTAGCTGCTGGCGCTGACGCCGAAGTGTTTTTTAAACGAGCGCGCAAAAACAGATGATGATGAAAAACCGCAGCTCAGTGCAATTTCGGTGATGGTTTTGGACGGCGCTTTGTGCAGCAGGTTGGCTGCCCGCTCCAGTCGCAGGCGGTTGACGAAATCTTGCGGGGTTTCACCCAGCGCGGCGGTGAAAATGCGGTGAAAATGAAAGGGCGAAAAATGGCTGATGCGCGCCACCTGCTCCAAATCCAGGTCGCTGCCCAGGTTGGTGGTAATGTAGGATACGACATCCTGAATGCGGGCGTTATACTGGTCGCGTGGGCGGACAAAGGATGACATGCAGCGTTCCCGGCGGCTTACGCAGTGAGGCCGCCGCGTTCAGCCAGCACTTTCAGCAATTCGGTTTGCAGGTCAGCAGCTCTGGCTTCCAGTTTACCCAGTTCGTCCAGCATTTCAACCGCGTGCGGATTATTCGCATAGCTCAACAAGTTGATGCGTACGTTCATACCTGCGGCGGTCAGGGCGGCGCGGGCATGCGCGGCGCTGCTGCCGGCGTCGGAGACGGCATTGAGGTTGCCCAGGCTGGCGGCCTGATTGGCCAGTTCAAACACGCGCACAGCCTGGCGTGCCACACTCAACGGCACCTCGGCTGCCTGGAAGGTGGCTTTTTCAATGGCGGCTAAACGGGCAGTCTTTTCTTCATCGGTGTCTTTGGGTAATTTGTTAGCCTGCATGAAGGCCTCAAAAGCAGCGGAATCCTGTTCAACGGCGTCACTTAAACTATGGCGCAGGACTTCGGCTTCGTCCAGCACCGCCAGCATCTGGGGTTCCACTTCTGCATATTTTTTTCGTCCCACGGTCAGGCGCGCCACCATGGCGGCCAGGGCTGCGCCCAGCGCGCCGGTGTGCGCTGCTGCTGATCCGCCGCCCGGGGTGGGTGTACCGGCTGCCACCCGGTCGATGAAATCTTCCTGGACGGCGGCTGCGCCGCCAACGTGTGCGGCGGCCAGCTTTTGCTCCAGCACCTGGTTGTTGTTGAAGGCGTCGAGCTGCAAATACCAGCGCGCCGAGTCGATCAGGGCCTCTTGCGGGATCATGCCGATCAGTTCGGTGTGATGAATGCCCACACCATGGCGGGCTGCTTCGCGGCGGATGGTTTCGACCACGGTGTGAATGGCGGTTTTGTGGAAGTTGGTCAGGTTCATCGATACCTGGGCGCGGCCTTCCACCAGCACGCCCATGGCCTTGACAAAGCGGAAACCGCCGGAAGACTGGCGCACCACTTTGGCAATTTTGCTGGCGATGGCCACGTTTTCGGTGGTCAGGTACACGTTGAAGGCAATCAAAGGCTGGCGGGCGCCGATGACGGTGGCGCCGGCCGGGCCTAACTCGCAAGGACCAAAATCGGGCTTGCGCGCCGGGTTGGCTTTGATCTCTTCCTTCAACCCTTCAAACTGCCCCTTGCGAATGTTTTCCAGGTTTTGCCTTTCAGGCAATGAGGCGGCTTCTTCATACAGATAAACCGGGACGTTCAGTTCCTGCGCCACGCGCTGCCCCAGTTTCTTTGCCAGGATAACGCATTCTTCCATCGACACGTCCTGGATGGGGATGAAGGGCACCACATCGGTGGCGCCGATGCGCGGGTGCTCGCCGGTGTGCTGGTTGAGGTCAATGGTTTGTGCGGCGTGGGCAATGGCGCGAAAAGCGGCTTCAGCCACGGCGTCAGGCGCGCCGACCATGGTTACCACTGAGCGGTTGTGATCTTGATCGGAGCTGTGATCGAGCAGGGCCACACCGGGCACGCTTTGAATTTTTTCAATGATTTGCGCCATGATTTCGGGGCGGCGCGCTTCAGAAAAGTTGGGGACGCATTCAACCAGAGCAGTCATAAATTTACCTCATGGAAAAGACGGGAAAGACTTCCCCTTTTTTAATCACAGTTTTCACCAGGTTGCCGCCAAAGCGGTAGCCCAGGTGGCGGTAGTCGTCCACCGATAAGATCAACAGGTCGGCCTGTTTGCCGGGCTCGAGGGAGCCGATGCGGTCAGCCCGGTTGATGGCAGCGGCGGCGTTGATGGTGGCAGCCGCCACAGCCTCAGCCGGGGTAAGTTTGAGATAACGGCAGGCCAGGGCGAGCACAAATTGAAAGTTCTCACACCAGGCCGGGCCGGGATTCATGTCGGAGGCGATGGCCAAAATGCCGCCGGCGGCGATGATTTGCCGGGCGGGGGTGTAGTGCGGGTCTGCCAGTCCAAAGGGCGTGCAGGGCAGCGATACAGCCACCGTGTCGCTTTTTGCCAGTTGTTCAATTTCCGCGGCTGAAATTTTCACCAGGTGGTCGGCTGAAGTTGCACCCAGTGAAACCGCCAGCCCGGCGCCGCCGATGTTGCCGAATTCGTCGGCGTGAATTTTAAGCGGGAAACCATGCTGACGGGCGCATTCCAAAATGCGGCGGGAGTGTTTGAGGTTGAAGACATTTTCTTCGCAGAACACGTCCACAAAGGGCAGGGTGGGCAAGTGGGCGCGGCTCCATGCTTCCACAGCAGGGATCATCTCATTGCACAACAACTCGGTGAAAGCATCGGTGTCGCCGTTAAATTCAGGCGGGACGGCGTGCGCTCCCATGAAGGTGGGCGCCATTTCAATGGGGGTCAATTGGTTCAATGCTTCAATCACAGCCAGTTGTTTGATTTCACTGGCGGTGTCCAGCCCATAGCCGGTTTTTACCTCAACCGTGGTCACACCGTGATAGAAATGGTTCAGGGCGCGCGGGCGGTTTTGTTCCACCAGGTCATTCAACGAAGCGGAGCGGGTGGCCAGCATGGTGGCATTGATGCCGCCGCCGGCGTTCATGATCTCCATGTAGGTTTTGCCCTGGATGCGCATTTCAAATTCGTTGCAGCGGTCGCCCGCCCACACCAGGTGGGTGTGCGGGTCCACCAGGCCGGGCATCACCGCGCTGCCGGCGGCGTCCAGGCGGGGTTCATCGGGGTAGGCAGCCAGCAGTGAGGCGCTGTCGCTCACTTTTTCAATTATCCCATTGCGCAACAGCAGCGCGCCGTCGGGGATGATGTCGAGGTCTGCCAGGCGGGCGCCGCGGCGCGGACCGCCTTTGAGGGTAAGCAATTGCGAGGCTGAATGAATCAGCATCGCTTATTTCTCCATCATGGGAATTTTGACGCCGAATTTTTTGGCAGCGGCGACGGCTTCGGGGTAACCGGCGTCCACATGGCGCACAATGCCCGTGCCCGGATCGGTGGTGAGCACGCGTTCAAGGCGCACGGCGGCTTCAGGGGTGCCGTCTGCCACAATCACCATGCCGGCATGCTGGCTGTAGCCAATGCCCACCCCGCCGCCGTGATGGAAGCTGATCCAGCTTGCGCCGCCCACGGCGTTGATCAGGGCGTTTAGAATGGGCCAATCGCTGATGGCGTCGGAGCCGTCGCGCATGGCTTCGGTTTCGCGGTTGGGAGATGCCACTGAACCCGAGTCAAGATGGTCGCGGCCGATGACGATGGGGGCTTTCAGCTCACCGCTGGCCACCATTTCGTTGAATTTGAGGCCGGCTTTCACGCGCTCGCCGTAACCCAGCCAACAAATGCGCGAGGGCAAGCCCTGGAAGTGAATTTGTTCCTTTGCCATTTTCAGCCAGCGCTGCAAATGTTCATCCTGCGGGAAGAGTTCAGCCACGGCGCGGTCGGTGCGGAAGATATCTTCTTCGTCGCCGGAGAGCGCCACCCAGCGGAAGGGGCCTTTGCCTTCGCAGAACAGGGGGCGAATGTAAGCCGGCACGAAACCGGGGTAAGCAAAAGCGTCTTTGACGCCCTGGTTGAAGGCTTGCTGGCGCAGGTTGTTGCCGTAATCGAACACTTCAGCACCGCGTTTTTGCAATTCGAGCATGGCCTGCACATGCACCACCATCGATTCCTTCGCCAGGCGGATGTATTCAGCGGGATTCTCGCCGCGCAGTTTGACAGCCTGCTCAAAACTGAGCGTGTGCGGCACGTAGCTGAGCGGGTCGTGCGCGGGGGTCTGGTCGGTGACGATGTCGGGCAGCAGTGAACCCGCCAATATTTTGTGATGAACTTCAGCAGCATTGCCCACCAGGCCAATGGACAGCGGTTTGCGCTGCTGTTTGGCTTCAAAAGCCAGGCGCAGGGCTTCGTCCAGCGACTGCACCACCACATCCACATAGCGGTGGCGCAGCCGGCGTTCGCAGCGTTCGGGGTCGACTTCAACGGCTATGCATACGCCGTTGTTCATGGTGACCGAAAGAGGCTGCGCGCCGCCCATGCCACCCAGCCCGGCGGTGAGCACCACTTTGCCGCTCAGGTCGCCGTAGCCGCGCAGGCGCGCCAGCGATCCAAAGGTTTCGTAGGTGCCCTGCAGAATGCCCTGGGTGCCGATGTAAATCCACGACCCGGCGGTCATCTGCCCGTACATGAGCAATCCCTTTTTTTCCATGTCGTCAAAATATTCCTGGGTGGCCCAGTGCGGCACGATGTTGGAATTGGCAATCAGCACGCGCGGGGCGTCGGGGTGCGTGCGAAACACCGCCACCGGCTTGCCAGACTGCACCAGCAGCGTTTCATCATTTTCCAGGTTGCGCAGCGAATCGAGGATGGCATCAAAACTTGCCCAGTTGCGGGCGGCTTTGCCGCGTCCGCCGTAAACAATCAAATCATCCGGTTTTTCAGCCACTTCAGGATCGAGATTGTTCTGGATCATGCGGTAGGCGGCCTCTTGAATCCAGCCTTTGCAATGAAGTTGTGTGCCGCGTGGAGCGCGGATAACTCGTTTGTCGGTCATCATACCTCCGAATATTAGGAAATAACCTGCTCAACGGTATTTAACAATTCACCGGAAGTGATTAATTGTTGCACTTTTTGCATCAGTGGGGCCATGATGGTGTCAGTTTCGAGAAATGGAACATGCTGGCGAACGAGTTGATAGGCGGCGCGGGTGCCTTTTCCCAGGCGGGAGGGATCGGGTTTGCTGTCAAAGCGAAAGTCAATGCCCTGCACCGCCGCAAAGATTTCAGCCGCCAGCACATTTTCAACGTTGCGGGCAATGTCAAACACCTGGCGGGCGGCGATGGTGCCCATGCTGACGTGGTCTTCGGTATTGGCAGAAGAAGGAATGCTGTCCACGCTGGCGGGGTGCGCCAGCACTTTGTTCTCGGACACCAGCGCCGCGGCGGTATATTGAACCAGCATGAATCCCGAGTTGACCCCGCCGTGCCTGGTGAGGAAGGGCGGCAGGATATTTTTATTGACCTTTGAGTCTATGAGGCGGGCAAGGCGACGCTCGGAGATGTTGGCCAGCTCGGCAATTCCCACTTTGAGATTGTCCAACGGGATGGCAACCGGCTCTCCATGGAAATTTCCGCCGGAGATGCAAATGGGTGTGCCGTCTTCTTCCCAGAAAATGAGCGGATTGTCATTGGCTGAGTTGAGTTCAATTTCCACCGCCCGGCGGGCAAAAGCAATCACATCACGGGCGGCGCCGTTCACCTGCGGTGTACAGCGCAGGCTGTAAGCGTCCTGGATATCTTGCGGGTCGAAACCGCGCACCATGCGCGATCCTTCCAACAGGCGGCGAATGTGCGCCGCAGATGCAATTTGCCCGGGATGCGGGCGGGCATTGTGCAGGCGCTCGTCGAATGCCAGCGGTGTACCAGCCAGGGCTTCAATGCTGAGCGCAGCAGCGATATCTGCCACCCGGGCCAGCCGCTCGGCCTTGAAAATGGCCAGGGCGCCCAGGGTGGAGATGAGTGCAGTGCCGTTGGTAAGCGCCAGCCCTTCCTTTGCCATGGGTTCAATGGTAGGAATGCCGGCCCGCTGCATGGCTTCGCGGCCGCTCATAATTTGCCCCTGGTACCAGGCTTCGCCTTCGCCAATGACCACCAGCGCCACGTGCGCCAGTGGAGCCAGGTCGCCGGAAGCGCCCAGCGAACCCTGCGAGGGCACCAGCGGGTATACACCGCGGTTGACCATTTGGCGCAGCGATTCAATCACTTCCAAGCGGATGCCGGAATGACCCTGCAGCAGGGTTTGAATGCGTACGGCTATCAGCGCGCGCACGGTGGCATGCGGCAGAAGGGGACCTACACCGGTAGAATGCGAAAGGATAATATTTCGTTGCAGTTCTTTAATTTGATTGTGAGGAATAATGTGGTCTTTAAAATCACCAAAACCTGTGGTGACCCCGTAGATGATTTCATCGCGTTCGACAAAACCTTCCACGGCGCGGCGGGCGCGCTGCACGCGCTCGACTGCCTGTGGACTGACAGAGATGGTCAATTCTGCGGGGTTTTCCCAGGAACTGGCAATACTGTGAACGGCTTCCACTGTCAGGTTGTTACCGTCCAGTTCAATTTGGCGCATACAGAATCCTCCAGATTATTAAAAGATCAGGTATCTTAATTTTACTCCCTTATGAACAAAACCAATCACTCTGCTTGCCAGATTATTGGTATCTCCATGTTTCGTGCAGCCCATCGCCACATTTTCTCCACAATTGGTTGTTATAGTCTGCATAACTCCTTGCGGATAACCGTTGCAGTATTTTGGGTTACGACAGATGACATTTTGGGGTGACGAAAGTAATCATTGTGAAAATTCATTCCTATTAATGCTATCCAAAATTAGAGAAACTGATTAAAATTGCTAAACAAGTTAATAATATACAGGTGAAATAGATGGAATGTGAGAGAGAATTATCTTTTGACCGCTTATTGGCCGTGATTGGCAGGTTGCAAGCCACGCGCGCCGATCAGGCTATGGATAAGATCGGGCTTTTTCGCGGGCAGGCTTTTTTGCTGATGATCTTATCGCACCACGATGGTCTCACGCACACCGAGATTGCACAGAAAATGCAAATTTCCCCGGCGGCGGTTACCAAAATTATCCAGCGCATGGAAAAATTAAACTATGTTCAGCGCTGCCCCGATCAAAATGACGAACGGATATCGCGCGTGTTTTTACAAGAGGAAGGCAAAGCAGTTACCCAGCAAATACGCCATTCCTTTGATGAAATCGATGAGATTATCATTGCAGGCCTTTCTGAAAAAGAACAAGAGACGTTAAGGTCTTTACTTTTGCATATTTTGGATAATTTAAAGACTCGTCCCTGTGGACATTGTCAATGATTTTTAAACCAAATCTTTCCAGTCGTTCGAGCAATTATCTGTTGAGGAGGTAACAGTTGATTAAAAAATTATCCATATACATTGCCGAATACAAGAAATCAATTTACCTGGTTCCCTTTCTTGTATTCCTGGACGTGATGTGCGAATTGAGCATGCCGCTGCTTATGGCGCGTATTGTTGATCTGGGCATCCCGGGAAAAGATGTGGCTTTTATTACGCGCATCGGCGTTTATATGATCTTGCTGGCGCTGGGCGCCATCTTGTTTGGTGTCATTAACATGTATTTCACCACCAGGATCAGCATGGGATTTGGCGCCAATTTGCGCAATGCCCTGTTTGAGAAGGTGCAGGCTTTTTCTTTCAACAACATCGATCATTTCAGCACAGCGTCCTTAATCACACGCCTGACAAACGATGTCAACAACGTACAAATGACCCTGATGATGGCGCTGCGCATGCTGCTGCGCGCGCCCCTGATGCTAATTGTCGCCTTTGTCCTGGCATACAACATCAATGCTGAGCTTTCCATTGTGCTGGCAATCGCCATACCATTATTGGCGGTGGGAATTTTCGCCATTATGAAAACTGCGGTCAGGCTGTTTTCAACCATGCAGGAAAAAATTGATGCAGTGAACAATACCCTGCAGGAAAACCTGATTGGCATCCGGGTGGTCAAGTCGTTTGTGCGGGCTGATTTTGAAATCGGCAAATTTAAAAAATCAAACGATGATCTGACCGAAGCCGGCATCAAGGCGGTGAACATTGCCATTTTGAACCTGCCGCTGATGATGCTGGTGATGAACGGCGCCACCCTGGCTGTCATCTGGATGGGCGGCCAGATGGTGTTTGCCGGCACCATGGGTGCGGGTGAGCTGGTGAGCTTTTTAAGCTACATTTTCCAGATTCTGTTCAGTGTGATGATGATTTCCATGGTGATCTTGATGAGCGCACGTGCTGAAGCCAGCGGCAAACGCCTGGTGGAAGTGCTGGACACCGAAATTGATATCACGGATAAACCGTTGGCATTGCCTGAAGGCAGTGCCCGGCCGGACGATGCTGTGCAAGTTCAGCGTGGAAAAGTGGAATTTCGGGATGTATCGTTTAAATATGACCGCACCGGAAGCGGTGAAAGTGTTTTGTGCGGCATCAACTTCACCGTGCAACCGGGCGAAGTGGTGGGCATTGTGGGCGGTACGGGAACCGGAAAAACAACCCTGGTGAATCTGATTCCGCGCCTGTATGATGTGAGCGAAGGCGCGGTGCTGGTGGATGATGTGGATGTGCGCGATTATCCACTGGAAACACTACGCGAGCAAATTGGCGTGGTGCTGCAAAAGAATGTCCTCTTCTCGGGTACCATTCGTGAAAACCTGCTGTGGGGCAATCCCAACGCCACACAGGAAGAAATTGAAACCGCCTGCCGCGACGCCCAGGCGCACGATTTTATTACATCCTTTCCCAATGGTTATGAAACCGAACTGGGGCAGGGCGGCGTAAATGTGTCGGGTGGACAAAAGCAGCGCCTGGCGATTGCACGCGCCATGTTGAAAAAGCCCAAAATCCTGATCCTGGACGACAGCACCAGCGCGGTTGATTCGGCAACCGAACAGAAGATTCGCGCTTCGTTCTATCAAAGCCTGGCACAGACCACCGTTTTTATCATTGCCCAGCGCATCAGCTCGGTGCGCGAAGCCGACAAGATCCTGGTATTGGACGACGGTCAAATTGTGGGCATGGGTACACATGCCGAGTTGATTGCCGGGAATAAGCTTTATCAAGAAATTAATGCCTCGCAGCAAGAAGGAGTTTTTGCAAATGTCTGAGAATAATCGATCCGAAAACCGCCAGGCATTACCGGCTCCGCGCGGAGGACACGGCCCCGGCGGGCGCCAGCATGCTTTTGAGCGCCCCAAGAACGTCAAAAAAACCCTGCTGCGCCTGCTGCAATATTTAAATAACCGCAAGCTGACCCTGGTGCTGGTGGTGGTGATGATGTTTGTCGGTTCGGGCAGCATGTTGGCTGGCAACTATTTCCTCAAACCTTTGATTAATGACTATATCCTGCCGGGTGATTTCGACGGCCTGGCGAATGCCCTGTTCGGACTGGGCGCCATATATATGGTTGGCGCAGCCGCCACCTATTTGCAGAGCCGTTTGATGATTCAAACCGCACAGCGCACCGGCAACCGCATTCGCCAGGAACTGTTTACCAAGATGCAGAGCCTGCCGCTGAAATATTTTGACACGCACACTCACGGCGACCTGATGAGCCGTTACACGAATGATATTGATAATATTCAGCAGGCCCTCGAGCAAAGCCTGGTGCAGATGGTATCCAGCGCGCTCACTTTTGGTGGTTCGATCATTATGATGCTGGTGCTCAGCCCGGTGCTTTTCCTGGTTACCATGGTGGTATTGGCGCTGATGTTCTTCCTCTCTTCCAAAATTGCTTCTCAGAGCGGCAAATATTTTAAAGCGCAGCAAAAAACGCTGGGCGACCTGAACGGCTATGTGGAAGAAATGGTGGACGGCTTGAAAGTGGTGAAGGTTTTCACCCATGAAGATGAGGCAATTGCTGAATTCAAAGCCCGTAATGAGGAATACCGACAGGCAGCCACCCAGGCTAACTTTTTTGCCGGCATTGCCTTGCCCATCATTTTCAACCTGAACAACATTGCCTATGCAGTGACCGCTTTATTTGGCGGCATCCTGGCGGTGAACGGCCGTTTTGATATCGGTTCACTGGCTGCTTACCTGTCTTATGTGCGGCAGGTTGGGCACCCGGTGATGCAGATTACCAACCAGTTCAACGCCATTTTGTCAGCCATGGCGGGCGCCGAGCGTGTGTTTGAGATGATGGATCAGCAGCCTGAGCTGGATGAAGGCGCGGTGACCCTGGTGGGCGTAAATAAGAATGAGGATGGCTCGCTGGTGGTATCTTCCAACGGTGCGCACCCCAGCCACTGGGCGTGGAAGGTTCCCCAACCAGATGGAACGCTGCAACTGGTTGAACTATGCGGCGATGTGCGCTTCCATGATGTTGACTTTGGCTATGAGCCGGAGAAGAAGGTGCTGTGCAACCTGTCGCTGTTTGCCAAGCCCGGGCAAAAGATTGCCTTTGTGGGCTCCACCGGCGCCGG
>CAZOKH010000067.1:0-19930 GCA_964580315.1 uncultured Anaerolineaceae bacterium
AGGGTCATTCTTTCAATGGACGCCTGAAAATCGGTGGTGCTGTGCAGGCGCATGGCGATGCTGTTGTCGCTGGAGCGCATTAAAAATTGTGTCTGTTCGGTGCTCACCGACAAATCGAGGACCTGGTGGTTTAATGCAAACGAAGCCAACGGCGATAATCCGTTGGAGATGTTGAGGTTGAACTGGTTGGATGCTGTGCGAAGGTTTCCTGAAACCGATGATGTGGAAACAGGAATTTGCTGTGGGTTCCATCCCGAATTTAGACTTGAGACCTGCACGGTACACCTCGCCGGTAGGCTATATCGAGGAATCCTTCCTCTACCTGCTTTCATTATCGGCAGGAATGAATAAAGGTTAAGGATTTGATTAGAACCAATATTGGGTCTTAGTCGCCTTCGGAAAGGGTGTGCTCGATGATTTGATTGAAATGCGTCACCATGATGCGCTCAGGAGTGATGCGGATTTCAGTGATCGAACCGGGATGGGTGCGAAAACGGACATAGTTATCCAGGCTCATATTTAAAAAATGAGCGGTGGACAGGCGGATGACATCGCCGTGCGTGAAGCAAACCACACGATCATCGCTGTCATATTGCGCGGCTATGCGGGCTATGCAGTTTGCCACGCGGGTTTGCGCCTCAGCAATTTTCTCGACGGCCCCGGGAAAGAAAGCGCGGGTTGGCTGTTTGCGGTACAGGTTCCACATTTCTTGTTGTTCAAGGTAATGAATTTCGCAGCCCTGAAAATCTCCAAAGTCCAATTCCAATAAATCGCTTTCAATTTGAACCGGCAATTTGCTCATTTCGGCAAAAGGCCGGGCTGTTTCAACTGCGCGTTCCAAGGGGCTGCTGAAAATTGCTTTGACGGGATAGCGGGTGAGATGGCGGGCAACATCCATTGCCTGCTGATTTCCTTCTTCGTTGAGGTGAACATCCGGCAATCTGCCTGCCAGGCGTTTGCCCAGGAAATTGTTATTGCCGTGTCTAACCAGCATGATGATGGTCATGGGATTGTTCTCCGTTCCTTAGCGTGTGGTGCCGTTTGCGCCGCCCCATTCGAGGCGGGGATGGTAATTGAGATGCATTGTGCGCGGTTTATCCGCATCCATGCTGATGAGGGTTATGGAAGCAGGATGGATGATGAACCGGCGGTATTCGTTGAGGGGAATTTTGAGATAATGGGCAACTGCCAGGCGAATGATATCACCGTGGCTGAAGAGCGCCACAGCCTGGCATTCACGGCAATCCTGCGCAATCTTTTCAATGGCAGCCACAGCGCGCTGCTGCACGCCGGCAACCGATTCGCCGTTGGGAAAAGCAAAGTCTGCCGGAGATTGGTCAAATTGAATCCAGTGCGGCTGCTGATACAGCCATTCCCAGGTTTTGCCCTGGTAGTCGCCAAAGTCAATTTCAATTATCCCGGGTTCAATCTGGATGGGCAGCTCTTTGAGGTTGGCCAGCGGTTGGGCGGTTTCAATGGCGCGTTCCAGTGGACTGCTGAAAATGGCTTCAATGGGAGCGGTGGAAAAAGTTTGGGCCAGCTCCTGGGCCTGTTGGTTGCCCGTAGAATTCAGATGCACATTGGGCGTACGTCCGGCGAGGCGATTGGCAATAAAGTCATTGTCGCCGTGGCGTACCAGAGCAATGGTGGTCATGTTACCAGGTTTTCTCTTCTTTCTGTGGATTTTTTTCACCCAGTTTTTCCTGCTGGGCAGCGCGCCATTTTTCGAGGCGGGCGGCAATTTGCGCTTCAAAGCCCTGGTCGGAAGGTTTGTAAAAATGAGTGCCCTGCAAGTTGGACGGCAGGTATTGCTGCGGCACAAAATGCTGCGGGAACTGGTGCGGGTATAAATATCCTTTGCCGTGCCCCAGTCCCTGTTTGTCGCGGTTCGAATCCATTAGATGGGCGGGGATATTGCCGAGACCTTCTTTTTTGATTTGTTCGCTGGCTTCGAAATAAGCCAGGGTGGAATTCGATTTGGGCGCTGTGGCGAGATAGAGGGTTGCTTCAGTGATGGGAAAAATGCCTTCGGGCAGACCGATGTAGTCGAAAGCCTGGGCGGCGGCAGTAACCACCAGCAGGGCCTGCGGATCTGCCAGGCCGACATCTTCACCCGCCAGTACGATTAACCGGCGCAGGATGAAGCGCGGATCTTCACCGGCGTTGAGCATTTTTGCCAGCCAGTAGAGGGCGGCGTCGGGATCAGAACCGCGCACAGATTTAATGAATGCTGAAATGGTGTCGTAATGTGCATCGCCGTCGCGGTCGTACAACACAGCTCTCTTTTGGATGGATTCTTCGGCAATTTGCAGGGTGATGTGAATTTCTCCATCAGGGCCAGGCAACGTACTTTCCACGGCCAGTTCGAGGGCGTTGAGTAAATTGCGCGCATCACCGCCGGCCACGCGCAGCAAATGGGCTTTGGCATCCTCGTCAATGCTTACGTGCCGGTTCCCATAACCACGCTGCGGATCACCGATAGCTCGTTCCAGAATCTTTTGCAAATGCGTTTCGCTTAACGGTTCCAGTTGAAAAATGCGTGAGCGCGAGACCAACGCGGAGATCACTTCAAAATATGGATTCTGCGTGGTGGCGCCGATCAGGGTGATCAGGCCCTTTTCAACGTGAGGCAGCAGGGCATCCTGCTGGGCTTTGTTCCAGCGGTGCACTTCATCAACGAACAAGATGGTACGTTTGCCGTGCAGTTTGCGCCGTTCGGTGGCTTTTTGTATCACCTGGCGCAGTTCAGCGACTCCTGCCAGCACTGCAGAAATGGATTCAAATTCCGCCTGGCTGTGCTGGGCGATCACCTGCGCCAGGGTGGTTTTGCCGGTTCCGGGAGGTCCAAACAGGATGATGGATGAAAACAACCGGTCGGCTTCGATGGCGCGGCGCAGCAACTTGCCGGGCCCCACAATGTGCTCCTGTCCCATAATCTCATCCAACGATTGCGGGCGCATGCGGGCAGCCAGCGGCGCCTCATCTTTTAGGCGTTCGTTCATGGCGTGTTCAAATAGATCCATATGTGCTGTATTGTACAATGGTTTTGGAGTTTATCCCAAGGTCTAACGTTGTTGATCCTGTTGATCTCTTTGTTCGCGCTGTTCACGTTTGGCCATGAAACCGCGGGAAGTACGAGCGCCCGGGGCAGGTCGTGAACTTTTTTTCTGCCGCAGCAGGCGAAATCGGCCGCTGGGAGGGCCCTCGGGGTTGGGGTGAACTGCAATAAAAAGGAACCCAATGATGACCAGCAGCCCGCCCAATAATAGATATGCGTAATCTGGTTTACCGCCCATGTCAGTGGCAACAAAAACGAAGATGGACAGCCCCCCGATGAAACAAAAAAAGATGCCGATGCGAAAACCCGTCCTCATGCCTGCCAGTATAGCATGATTTCTTTAACCATTTAATGCGGTGGGTTTGCATTTCAATATCATTTGCGCTAAACTGAAAGGCAACCATGCAAATGAAAGACGATGCCATTTTTTTGGGTGTAGATATTAGCGCTGCTTATCACAGCTTTAATTTTGTTGCGCTTGATCAGCACCGCAACACGGTCAGCATGTCGCAAGGCGGGATGGAGGAACTGCTGGCGCTTTTGGCCAGCAGGGAAAACTGGATTCTGGCAATCAATGCTCCGCAGGCTTTGCCGGTGCGCGGATTGGCGCAGCGGCAGCGTTCTTTTTTGGCAGACGATAACGGTGATGAAAACCAGTTGCCGGTAATGCGCCAGGCTGAGAAACAACTGCTGGATTACGGCTTGAAGATTCCCGTCACAGCCCCAACACCCGATTTATGCCCGCGCTGGATGCGTCATGGTTTTAACCTGTACCGTCAGATGGAATTGTTGGATGCACTTCCCTATCCTGTTGAGGCAGAAAGACGATGGATGGAAGTGCAAGCAGATGCGGTTTTTTGGTGCCTGTTGAGCGGTGTTTTGCCGCGCAAACCCCGGACGCTGGAAGGGCGCATGCAGCGGCAGTTGGCTTTATACGACTGCGGATTGAAGCTGGAAGACCCAATGCGCCTGTTGGAAGAAATTACCCGTTACCGTTTGAAGAATGGGGAATGGAATTTTGAATCGCTGTTGGCTGCGCCGCGCCTGAACGCTGCCGCAGCAGCCTACACTGCCTGGTTGGTGGGCAACCGCCGGCAGCAAATTACGCAAATAGGGAATGAAGAAGAAGGGATGATCACCCTTCCAGAAATTCCTGCCGGACGCAGAGAAGGCGGGATTTTCTCTGATGTGGATTAGGAAATTTTTATTACTTTCCTAATGCGGCAGCCAGAGCAGCCAGACTCCCCAGATGGCGATCATTACCAGGCCGATTCCCAGGCGGGCAGCAACCGCACCGCCGTAACCAGCAGCCATGCCGCCGGTTGATTCGAGTGCTTTGCGCCAGTCACGCAGTCGCAGGTATTCGAACGCAAACAGGCTGATAAAAATGGCCAGCAGCCCGCCAATGGGGGTGAGGAATAGGCTGGCAATCACACCCACTGCCAGAGCTCCCAGGATTAACCAGATGTTGGCGCCTTTGTTGGCTGCGGCCACTCCCATGATCAGGTTATCCACCAGGCCGCCAAAAATCATCAGTGCTGTGCTGATGACCAGCAGGAAGATATTTAACCAGTTGAAGGATGCACCGCTCAGCAATGCAGAGCCGAGCGATGCACCCCAAACGATCACCAATCCGGGAATTCCGGGAATGAGCAGGCTTAACCAGCCAGTCAGCATGATGATTAAACAGACGATTTGAACAATATTGTAAGCAATCATACCTTATTCCGGTTGGATGACTTCAATGCCGCCCATCCACGGACGCAGTACTTCGGGAACGACAATGGAGCCATCAGGCTGTTGGTTGTTTTCGAGCACCGCAATCAAAGTGCGCGGCATGCCCAAACCTGACCCGTTGAGGGTGTGAACAAAGTTGGTCTTGCCGGTGTCTTTGGCGCGGTATTTGATGTTGGCGCGGCGAGCTTGAAATTCTCCCACATTGGAAACAGAGGAAACTTCCAGCCATTCTCCGCAGCCGGCAGCCCAGACTTCAATATCATACGTGATTTGTGATCCGAAGCCCAGATCGCCGGTGCATAAGGATACCACACGATAGGGCAGTCCCAGCAGGGCGCAGGTTTGTTCGGCGTCGGCCAACATTTTTTCCAGCTCACGCGGAGAATCCTGTGGTTCGCAGAAAATGTACATTTCCACTTTGTCAAACTGGTGTCCGCGTTTGATTCCGCGCACATCGCGGCCGGCGCTCATTTTTTCGCGTCGGAAGCAGGGCGTGTAGGCTGTGTAACGCAGCGGCAGTGGTTTTTCGATGATGTCGCCCATGTGCAAACCGGTGAGCGGTACTTCGGCGGTGGGGACCATCCACAAATCTTCTTCGTGGTCGTGGTAAAGATTATCGGCAAATTTGGGCAGTTGACCGGAAGAATACAGGGTTTCTCCACGCACCATGAAGGGGGGATATTTTTCGGTGTAGCCCTGTTTGCTGTGCAGGTCGAGCATGTAGGCAATCAGGGCGCGCTGCAGGCGGGCGCCAGCTCCGCTTAGCACGTAAAAACGCGAGCCGGTTATTTTTACGCCCTGGTCGAAATCGATGATACCCAGGCGGGTGCCCAGTTCCCAGTGCGGCTGTGGTTCAAAGTCGAATTTTGGGATGTCGCCAACGGTTTTAACAACTTTATTATCATGCTCGTCTTTTCCGAGCGGGGTTTGAGGGTCGGGAAGGTTGGGAATGGTGGACAGCATGGAACGCAGTTGTTCATCAACCTGTTTAACGTCTTCGTCCAGGTTCGCAATTTTTTCACCGACCAGGCGCATGGCTTCAATTTTTTGCTGGCGTTCAGCCTGGTCTTTCAGCTTGCTGATTTCCTTAGAAACGGTATTGCGTTCGGCTTTTAGCGCTTCCACTTCGATCAGGATCTGGCGCCGTTTCTGGTCTATTTCAATGACCTGATCGACAATGGCGGCATCCATCTGGCGGTTGGCGAGAGCCTGCCGTACAACTTCAGCATTTTCACGAAATAACGCAATATCTAACATTTCCTTCTCCTTGTTCCAGTGATAAGAAAAGCCCCTTCGTCTTTGCAGGACGAAGGGGCAGAATTCGTGGTGCCACCTGCATTCACCGCAAAAAAAGCAATGCGGTCTTGTTCGGGCTGATAACGGTTGCGACCGTCTTCCTTATGACGAAAAGTTTTCATCGTCTCTGCGGAAGAGACCTGCTCGTGGAACGAGCGCCGGGATGGAATGGGCTGAAGGTTATCGGTTCGCACCAACCACCGATTCTCTGGGTTTCCTCAGGCTAATTGCCCGGTCTGATCTGATGTGCTATTGTATTTGCATTATACCCGCAGCAATGAACCTGTCAAGCATGCGCGCGCGGGGGAAAGAGTAATTTATTTCTCGATATCAAGGCGGTAACCTTCACCGCGGACAGTTTTAATAAAGTGCGGATTGCGGGGGTCTTCTTCCATTGCCTGGCGCAGCCAGGAAATGTGAACATCAAGTGTGCGGGTGTCGCCGGCATAATCTGTTTCCCATACCATGCGAAAAAGCTCCTTGCGTTCAATCACTTCGCCGGCGTGTTCCATTAAAATTTTCAACAGGTCAACCAGGCGGGGGGTCAGCTTCACCTGGCGGCCGTTGGCGCGCACCCAGCGGTCTTCGACGTTGAGCGCCAGTGAACCGGCGCGCAGCAAATTGGTCTCTTCAGGGGGCAGCAATGGGCGAATGCGGTTGAGGAGTTTTTGAATGGTGAAAGGTTCGATCAGGACTGCATTGGCCCCGTATTTTTCCAGGCTTTCTATGGTTTTTTCAACAACCAGAACGATTGGAATTGCTGGATAACTATCACGAATAGACTGGCAAATCCGTTTACCGCTGGTTCGCATCGAAGCGGCGTCAATCAGAACCACCTGGGGCATCCTGGTTTTTAAAAATTCCAACGCGGCGCTGCCGCTGGCAACACTTTGAACCTGGAAGCCTTTGCGGGTTAAGCCGCTAAAGAATGACGGACGTTCTGCTCGTTTCCCTTCAATGAGTAGAATGAGCGTTTCCATTGATGACAAAAAAAGTCCTTTCCCATTCACTGTAGATGTAAGTAGACCATCGAATGGATTCTTAATAATCCCTCAATAATGATTGCGCCTTGCTGTTCGATGGTTTATGTGAATGTGATTACCGTTATTATTTTACCAATCCGTTCCCTGTTGAAAAGGAGCTTCTGATATTGCTTACCCCCATGCGTCTCCGATGTGTTTTACCTGGATTGGATGTAAATCATTTGTTGCTAATGATAGTTGTATTATACACGAATCTTAAAGAATGTGTAAATTTTCTTAAGAATTGTTAACTAGATTCAAGGTGATGCCTGATTGGATGTTATTCAGTTGCATCCCAACAATCCCCGTGTTAGAATAAAAATGATAATGGTCAAGCCAAATCTACTTCGGAGATAATCTATGCCTGGGATGGTGGAAGTTGTAATTGACAGTCTGCGCGTTAGCCTTACCAACCAGCAGCGCATTGTTGTGTTGCGTGAAATTGGCGTTGAACGTTATCTGCCGATTTGGATTGGCCCTTATGAAGCTGAAGCAATCACCATTGCCCTTCAGGAAATTGAAATTGCACGCCCTCAAACCCATGATCTAATCAAGAACATTCTCAATATGCTGAATGCCCGCTTGCTTCGAGTGGAAGTGAGCGCATTAAAAGATGATGTTTTCTTTGGCAACCTGGTTGTTGAAGTGAATGGAGAAATCATCAAGATTGATTCACGTCCCTCTGATGCGCTGGCGGTCGCCGTGCGAACCAATGCCCCCATCATGGTAGATCGAGAAGTAATCGAAAAAGCCGGGGTGGTTCCCGAAAAGGATTTGCAAAACGAAAAAGGTGATATGCCTCTTCCGGGTACTGCTGCTGATTCGGAGACTGCTGGAGGAGAAGACAGGCTTTCCATTTTCGAGGATTACCTGGACAAGCTCGATATTGATGATCTTGACAACCCGCCTGGCGATGATGAGCCAGAAGGCCCCAGTCCAGAAATTTGATTTTGTGCTAAACCCACCCGTCATGATTCGAATAGCTTTGCAGTGAGGGGTTTCTTTAAACTTATTTTGATCTATTTAAACAGCGCGGATTTTTATGAGCCCAATGGATTCTTTTGAGACAGGCAGTTCTTCCAATTTTCAGGCGCAACCGCACAACCGCGAGGCTGAAGAAGCGGTAATTGGGGCTGTGCTCATCACTCCTGAAATATTTTTTGAAGTCGCCCAAATTATCAGGCCTGAAGATTTTTACATTGACCGCAATCGCTATATCTGGGAAGCGGTGGTCAGTTTGCATGAGTCTCGCCGCTCGATTGACTATTTGACGGTAACCCAGACCCTGAAGGAGCGCAACCACCTGGACGAGGTGGGCGGCGATGCCTACCTTATGTCGCTGCTGACGCAAACCCCCAGCTCCATGCACGCTGAGGCATACGCGCACATTGTTGAGGAGCACTCCATTCGCCGCAGGTTGTTAGCCTCAGCCAACCAACTGGCGCAACTGGCTTACAACCAGTCTCAATCGGTTGAGACGATCATTGGCGAAGCGGAAAAGAACATTTTCGGCATCAGCGAGCAGCGCATTCATCACGACTTGCAGCCGATCAAGCAGGTGGTCAGTTCGGTTTATGACCGCATTGACCAGCTTTCACGCCGCGACGAAGAAATTTTTGGCGTGCCCACCGGTTTGATTGACCTGGACAAGCTGCTGGGCGGTTTGCAAAAATCAGACCTTTTGATTGTGGCCGGGCGCCCTGGTTCAGGTAAAACCGGTTTCCAGCTTACGGTGGCCAAGAATGCCGCGCAAAAACACAAAAAACATGTGGCCATGTTCTCGTTGGAAATGTCGAGCGAGCAACTGGTGCAGCGTTTGATCGCGCAGGAAACCGGCATCGACACCCAGCGCCTGCGCACGGGCAAGCTGAACGACAATGAATGGCCGTTGTTCACGCACGCCATGGAAGTGCTGTCTGAAATGCCGATCTTCCTGGACGATACCCCGGCTATTTCTCCCATTCAACTGCGCACCAAATGCCGGCGGCTGCACCTGGAGTTTCACCTGGACTTGATCATCATTGATTATCTTCAGTTGATGAACAGCGACACGCGCACCGAAAACCGCGTTCAAGAGGTTTCTTACATTTCCCGCAGCCTGAAAGCGCTGGCAAGGGAGCTGGATGTTCCGGTGTTGGCTGCGGCGCAGTTATCCCGCGCGGTTGAACAACGCACCGATAAGCGGCCGGTGCTTTCAGACTTGCGCGAGTCGGGTTCATTGGAACAGGACGCTGACATTGTTATGTTTATTCACCGCCCGGATGCGCTGGAAAAGGATAATCCGCGCCAGAACGTGGCTGAAGTGATTGTGGCAAAGCACCGTAACGGCCCCACGCATTCGGGCATTGAGCTGGTTTTCCGCAATAACCTGGCGCGATTTGACAATGCCGCCCAGGTTGTCAATCGAAAATAAAAAGAACATGACTCCATTTAACGGTTTTACCCCTGATGAAAATACCATCCCAGTGCCCGCCTCACTGTTCACTGAACTGCTGCCGGAAATCAGCCACCCGGCCGAGTTGAAAGTGACGCTGTACGCGCTGTGGTTTTTTCAACAACACGGCAATCGCAATGCCTGCCTGCGCCTGCAGGATATGCAGGCCGACAACCGTTTTTTCAGCGGGATGGGCGCCGTGGCTCAAGAAGCGCAGCGCAACATCCTGGAAGGGCTGGAGCGGGCGGTCATTCGATCGACTTTGCTGCGCGTGCTGCCGGCTGAACGGCCTGAAAGCGAAGCCTATTATTTCTTGAACAGCCCGCGCGGCAGGACGGCGATTTTGGCTCTGCAGCGCGGCGAATGGACGCCATCTTTCGCGGTGGCTGAAATTCCGCGCCTGGATATGGAACGCCCGAACATTTTCACTCTTTACGAGAAAAACATCGGGCCGCTGACGCCGTTGATTGCTGAAACGCTAACCGAAGCCGAGCAAACCTATCCACGCGAGTGGATTGAGGATGCCATTCGGGCATCGGTGGAGAACAACAAACGCAGTTGGCGGTATGTGGAAGCCATTCTTCGCTCCCGGCTGGAGAAAGGTAATCATGAAAAGGATCGATCAAGCGATACGGAAAGTGGGCGAAAATATATCGGAGGCAAATTCAGTGACTTCATCAAGCACTGAAAGCAATTCAGACTCACTGCTTGCCTCAGGAGACCCCAACTGCCCCATCTGTCATGGGGTAGGTTTTGTGCGCATGGATTTGCCCATTGACCACCCGGATTTTGGGAAATTGCAGGTTTGCCCCTGCCGCCAGAAACAGGTTCAGGCGGCGGCATATCAACGCCTGTACCGCTTGAGTAACCTGGAAGCCTTGAAAGAGATGACCTTTGAAACCTTTAAAACGGACGGGCGCACCGGGTTGGGCGATTTACAAGTGCAATCATTAAAAACTGCCCATCATGTGGCTTTGGATTTTTCAAAAAACTTGAACGGCTGGCTGCTGCTGATGGGCGGTTACGGCTGCGGCAAAACCCACCTGGCAGCGGCAATTGCCAATGAGGTGGTGCCCACGGGAACGCCAACCATTTTTCTCACCGTGCCTGATTTGTTGGACTGGCTGCGCTTTTCTTTTGGCAGCAGTGAAATCAGTTTTGAAAGCCGCTTTGAAGAGTTAAAGAATATTCAACTGCTGGTGTTGGATGACCTGGGCACCCAGAATGCCACCCCCTGGGCGCAGGAAAAACTGTACCAGATCATCAACCACCGCTATACCCACCGGCTGCCCACAGTGTTGACCACCAACCTGGATTTGCGCGAGATTGAGGGAAGAATTCAGTCCCGCTTGAAAGACCCCGACCTGGTTACCAAAGTGGAAATCACCGCGCCGGATTACCGATCGCCCAACCAGGACACCAGTCATCACACCCTGTCAACGCTGAACCTGCATGCCCGCAGAACTTTTGGCAATTTCAGCATGCGCGAACCCGAAAAACTGCCCTCGAATCAGCAGCGCAGCCTGGACCTGGCATTTCGCGCTGCGCAGGAATTCGCCGAGGAACCTCACGGATGGCTGGTGCTGATGGGCGATTACAGCACGGGAAAAACCCACCTGGCGGCAGCCATTGGAAATTACCGTTATGGTTCGGGTGAGGCGCCCATGTTTGTGGTGGTGCCCGACTTGTTGGATCATCTGCGCGCCACTTTCAGTCCCAGCAGCACGGTATCTTACGACCGATTATTCGAAGAAGTGCGCACCACTCCCTTGCTCATTCTGGACGATTTGAGTACACAGAGCGCCACTCCCTGGGCGCGTGAGAAGTTGTATCAGATCTTGAATTACCGGTATAATGCTGAACTTCCCACGGTGATCACCACCTCTTCGACGCTGGAAGAAATTGACGCCCGCATACGCAGCCGCATGCTGGACCGCCAGCTTTGCCAGATTTATGCCATTGATGCGCCCCCTTATCATCCCGGAGGAAATGCAAACCGCCGGGGAGGAAAGCGGGCTGCTCATAAAGGTTAGAAAATTGACAACGGCCTTGCTTGACAGATGCCAACGGCGTGTTTAGAATCCAAGCGGTTTGTAAAGTGTCACTCAATGAACTTCTGATAATTAATAATCGAACAAGTGAAAGTGTCTCCAGGTGGCGAAGCCGGTGAGAATCCGGCGCTGTCGCGCAACTGTGAAGAGCATGTGCCATGCTCAAAGCCAGGTCGACCCGGCGGGAGACAACCCATCTATTGCAGCCCTCGCGCCCAAGGGTAAGGAATGGTCATCTGGATTTTGAAATCCACCATCTAAAAAATCCTTGCCAGCGGCAAGGATTTTTTGATTGAAAGGTAGTACTGATGAAGACGAAGCGGTTTATTATCCTGATAGGACTTTTGACAGCACTATTCTCGGCACAATGTACGGCTGCCGCCCCGCAACCAGCCATTACAAACACTGCCGTACCGCAAGAGAAAACACCCACATCAGCGCCGGTAACTGCCACACCTGCCGTCAGCCTGGTGGATGGGTTGGGGCGCACAGTTGAACTGGCAGCGCCGGCGCAGCGCATTGTGTCACTGGCGCCGTCCAACACCGAAATCCTGTTTGCGCTGGGGGCTGGCAGCCAGGTGATTGCCCGGGATGATTTTTCCGATTATCCTGAGGAAGTGAAAGCCTTGCCCAGCATTTCAACCAACCTTTCGGATATCAATATTGAACAGATTGTTTTGTTGAAGCCCGACCTGGTGCTGGCAACTGAAATTAACACGCCCGAGCAGGTGAAAGCCCTGGAAGATGTGCATATCACGGTATTCTATTTACCCAATCCCACCGACCTGGAAGGGTTGTATGAAAACCTGGATACCGTGGCCGAATTGACCGGAAAGCAAGAAGCTGCCGAAAAAATGGTTCCATCTCTGCGCAGCCGCGTTCAGATGGTTGAGGATCGATTAAAGGATGTTGAAACCCGCCCGGTGGTTTACGTGGAACTGGACGGAACTGACCCTGCCAGGCCCTGGACAACCGGACCGGGAACTTTTCAGGCGTTGATCATCGAAATGGCGGGTGGGCAAAACGCCGGCGATGAGATGAGCAGTGATTGGGGGCAAATCAGCCAGGAAGAATTGATTGTAAAAAACCCTGATTTTATGCTGGTGGATGCTGTGTGGGGCACCACATTGGAGCAGGTGATTCAACGCCCCGGCTGGCAGGCGCTGAAGGCTGTTCAAAATGAGCAGGTGGTTTCCATGGATTTTAACTTGTTCAGCCGACCCACGCCGCGCCTGGTGGATGCGGTGGAAATGCTGGCCAGGCTGCTGCACCCCGAGGTTTTCAACTGAAACAGAAACCTTTTTTGACCAGTCTTTGTTGCCTGGCGGCGGTGCTGATGCTCAGCGTGGCTGTTGGCAGCGTCACCATTCCACTACGCAGCCTGGGGCAAATTTTTGCTTCCCTGCCAGACTGGGAGGTTTTGCCGCCCGATTTGCTGCCGTTGGCAACCATCCTGTTTGAATTGCGTATTCCACGCACGGTGCTGGTTGCGCTCACGGGGGCGGCGCTGGCAGGCAGCGGCGCTTCTTACCAGGGATTATTTCGCAACCCGTTGGCTGATCCTTACCTGATTGGTGTGGCATCCGGCGCGGGCCTGGGGGCTGTGATTGCCATGACCCTGCACTGGTCTTATTCCTTCTGGGGATTAATGGCCATTCCGCTGGCTGCATTTGTGGGCGCCGGCATCACGGTGCTGGCGGTTTACCATCTGGCGCGGGTGGGAAATGCCGTGCCGACCACCAACCTGATCCTGGCGGGCGTGACCATCAGCGCGTTTGCCACCGCGCTGACCTCTCTGTTGATGATTACCTCCAGCGATGAGATGGTTCGCGCCTTCACCTGGCTGCTGGGCGGCTCCACGCTCAGCGGATGGCGGCCGGTGATTGCCATGCTGCCCTATATTTTGGTCGGTCTGGGAATTCAACTGGCCATGGGGCATGCGTTGAACGTGCTGCAATTTGGCGAAGAGCAGGCGCAGCAACTGGGGCTTTCTGTGCAGCAAATTCGCCTGGCTGTTGTGACGGCGGCGTCGCTGACCACAGCCGCGGCAGTTTCTTTTGCCGGCATCATCGGGTTTGTCGGACTGGTGGTGCCGCACCTGGTGCGCATGGTGTGGGGAGCCGACTACCGCCGTTTGATCCCGCTGGCAATCCTAAACGGGGCATCTTTCCTGCTGGTGGCTGATATCGCTGCGCGGGTGGTGTTGAGCCCACAGGAATTGCCGGTTGGAATTGTCACCGCCCTGGGCGGTGTTCCCTTCTTTTTGTGGGTTTTGCGAAGAACCCGGCAGCAGTTTTTTTAGAGGTGACCTTGCTTGAAGTTGAAGCTTTAAACGTTAGCTACGACCGCGAAGAGATTTTGCGCGATATTTCTTTGACCGTGGAGGCCGGGACGATTGTGGGTTTAATTGGCCCCAATGGCGCCGGGAAAACATCGTTGATTCGCGCCATCAGCGGCATTCTACCGGTTCAATCTGGATCGGTGCGCCTGAATGGTATTGACCTGAGCAGGCTTTCAACCATTGAACGCGCGCGCTTGATTGCCGTGGTGCCGCAGGCGTCGCATTTGCCCGCCGGTTTCACCGGGTGGGAAACGGTCATCCTGGGGCGCACGCCGCACCTGGGCTGGCTGGGCATGCTTTCAGCGCATGATCGTGAAATTGCCAGCCAGGCAATGCAGCATACCCAGACCGAAGCCCTGGCAGAGCGTATTGTTACCGAGATATCGGGCGGTGAGCAGCAGCGGCTGCTGCTGGCGCGCGCGCTCACCCAGTCAGCGCCGCTGCTGTTGATGGATGAACCCACCGCTCACCTTGACATGCAATTCCAGGTGCATCTGCTGGAATTAATTCGCAAACTGGTGAATGAAAAAAACCTGGCGGTGCTGATTGCCATGCATGACTTGAACCTGATTTCGCGCTACGTCGATAAGACAGCCGTGCTTGTGAATGGCGAATTACTGGCGTTTGGTAAAAATGAAGACGTCTTACGTGAGGATGTCCTCAGCCAGGCTTACCAGTTGCCCTTGAGAGTGTTTCCTGTGGGGAACAACGGCCAAAAAGTCATCACACCGTTTGGCTAAACAACTTGCCCGGGTTGCAGAGATTGAAATGGGGAGAAGCGTGTATAATTCTGGAAATGAGCAACCATCAAGAACGAGTCACCAACCCGGAAGCCCGCCCCGATGACCGCCTGGATCAGGCGCTGCGCCCGCATCGCCTGGACGAAATCATTGGTCAAAACCAGGTGCGGGAGAATCTGTCCATTTTGATTGCGGCTGCCAAGGGCCGCGGTGAGCCTTTGGACCATGTGTTGTTTTTTGGGCCGCCCGGGCTGGGGAAAACCACACTGGCGCATGTGCTTTCCAATGAAATGGGAGTCAACATCAAGATCACTGCCGGGCCTGCCGTGGAACGCGCAGGCGACCTGGCCGCCGTGTTGACCAACCTGCGAGCGGGCGATATCCTGTTCATTGACGAAATTCACCGCCTGGGCAAAGCAGTTGAAGAAGTGCTTTACCCGGCCATGGAAGATTTTGCCCTGGATATTATGATTGGCAAGGGACCTTCAGCACGCTCCATACGCCTGAAATTGCCCCACTTCACCGTGATTGGCGCCACCACGCGCATGGCGTTGATCAGCGCCCCGCTGCGCGCGCGTTTTGGTGTGGTACACCGCCTGGATTATTATGATTTGCCTGCCATGATAGAGATTGTGCGCCGAGCTGCCAGTTTGCTGCGCGTGGAAATTGAATCGGGCGGAAGTGAAGAAATTGCCTGCCGGGCGCGTGGAACTCCGCGCGTTGCCCTGCGCCTGCTGCGCCGCGCACGCGATTATACCCAGGTGCGCGCTGACGGCGTCATTACCCGTGAGACCGCTGCGGAAGCATTGAACCTGCTCAACGTCGATCAACTGGGGCTGGATGATGTAGATCGCCGGGTTTTATCAACCATCATTGATAAATATAACGGCGGCCCGGTTGGTTTAAGCACCATTGCGGCTTCCATCAGTGAAGAGCCCGATACGATTATGGACGTGGTGGAGCCCTATTTACTGCAACTGGGATTCCTGTCGCGCACACCTCAGGGACGTGTGGCCACGCGCAAAGCCTACGAGCATTTGCAAATTGCCTTCCCGTCTGATTCAACTTCTCAACCCACTTTGTTTGAACCGTGAAAACTGACGACTTCTTTTATACACTACCGCCGGAGCGCATTGCGCAAACACCGCTGGAACCGCGCCACGCCTCGCGGTTGCTGGTTTTGAACCGCGCCATGCAGACCATGACCCACACGCATTTCTATCATGTGGGAGATTTTCTGCGCCCCGGCGATTTGCTGGTGCTGAATGAAACCCGCGTCATTCCCGCCCGCTTGCATGCGCGCAAAGAAACCGGCGGTTTTGTTGAGGTGCTGCTGTTGAGGCATGTGGATAACTGCACCTGGGAGGCGCTGGTGGGGGGCAAGCGTTTGAACAAGGGGAAACGAATCCGCCTGATTGATGGACCTGAAGCTGAAATCGTGGACGACCTGGACGGCTCGCGGCGGCTGGTGCGTTTTTCAGAGCCAGTGGAGGATTATTTTTCACAATCGGGTGAAATGCCGCTGCCGCCCTACATCCACAGTCGTCTGGAAAACCCTGAACGCTATCAGACCGTTTATGCCCGCACACCCGGTTCAGCGGCGGCGCCCACCGCCGGGCTGCATTTTACCCCTGAATTGATGGAGAAATTGAAACAGAAGGGTATTGGATTCACCACGGTTACCCTGCATGTGGGACTGGACACCTTTGCCCCTGTCACTGAAGATGACCCCGAAGAACATAAAATTCACACCGAATGGTGCGAACTGCAGCCAGAGACGGTTGATGCCATCCGTCAAACCCGGAAAAACGGCGGCAGGGTGGTGGCAGTGGGCACCACCAGTGTGCGCACGCTGGAAAGCGCGGCGCGCGGCGCTTCACCCGCCGAGATTGTGCTGCCATATTCCGGCCCAACGGATCTTTTCATTTTGCCTGGTTATCCATTTCGGGTAGTGGATGTGATGATTACCAATTTTCACCTGCCGCGCTCAACGCTGCTGATGCTGGTGAGCGCCTTCGCCGGCAGGGATTTTGTTCTCAACGCCTACCGGGAAGCCATTGAAAAAGAATACCGCTTTTTCTCCTTTGGCGATGCTATGCTGATCGAATAGGAATTCTTCATGACCTCGGTATTAAAAAATTGTATCTGGGATTGGGATGTTCTGAATACGCAGATTGTGCACTGCCGTCAGTGCCCGCGCCTGGCAGAGTGGCGCGAAAAGATGGCGTTGGAGAAACGGCGCGCTTACCGCGACTGGGAATACTGGGGCAAACCGGTGCCCGGTTTTGGCGACCAGAACGCACGTGTGCTGGTGATTGGCCTGGCGCCTGGCGCGCACGGTTCAAACCGCACGGGACGAATGTTTACCGGCGACTCATCGGGTGATTTTTTATATTCCGCACTGCACCGCGCAGGGTTTGCCAATCAACCATCTGCTTCAGATCTGAATGACGGCCTGAAATTGCGGGACATTTTCATCAGCGCGGTGTGCCGCTGCGCTCCTCCGGATAACAAACCCACCGCATCCGAGATATCCACCTGCGCTCCCTTTTTGCACAGCGAGATTTGCCTGCTGAAAAACCTGGCGGGCGTGGTGGTGCTGGGACGCATTGCCTTTGACTGGGTGATGAATTACTACCGCATGCAGGGAATTCAATTGCCGCCGGTGGAATTTGTTCATGGAAAGTGTGTACGACTGGGGGAAAATTTGCCCTGGTTGATTACATCCTACCATCCCAGCCGGCAGAATACCCAGACCGGCAGGTTGACAGTGGACATGTTTGACGCGGTGTGGGAGAAAACCCGCCAGTTATTGGCTGACCGGCACGATCTGTGCACAGATGATTGACAGGTCAATTCCATTCACCGGATAGGAGTTGTTGCCCATGAAATGGATCAAACGCCTGTTCTTTTTGATCTTTGTACTGATTATTGTTGTCTTGATTGGCCCCTTTTTTCTTTCAATTCCTGCGTTGGAAAATACCAAACCCGTAGATGAACTGGTCGATTCAGACAGTGAATTTATCAAAATTGGCGGGTTAGATGTTCATTACAAACGCCGGGGTGACGGCAACCCCGCAATCATCTTGCTGCACGGCTACGGCGCCAGTACATTTTCCTGGCGCAGTGTGATGACGCCGCTGGCAGATTATGGAAAAGTGATTGCTTACGACCGCCCGGCGTTTGGCCTGACAGAGCGCCCGCTGCCCGGCGATTGGCAGGGTGAAAGCCCCTATTCGCTGGAATCTCAAACCGGCCTGCTCATAGCTTTGATGGATGAGATGAAAATCAAAAAAGCGATTTTGATTGGCAACTCAGCCGGGGGCACGGTGGCGTTGAATACTGCCTTGAAATATCCCGACCGGGTGCAGGGCCTGGTGCTGGTAGATGCAGCCATTTATGTTGACAAAATGAAGCCCCAGTGGCAACAGCTCATCATGAAACTACCCCAATTCCGCCGGCTTGGGCCTTTGATGATTCGTTCCATAGAGAAAAAGGGAGATGACCTGGTGCGTTCAGCCTGGCACGACCCCCATAAAGTTCTACCTGAAGTTCTGGAAGGTTACCGCAAACCCTTGCAGGCCAACAACTGGGATAAGGCATTGTGGGAATATAGCATCGTGTCGGGGGCTTCGAACCTGCAAAACTGCCTGGGCGAGGTGAGTGTGCCGGTGCTGGTGATTAGCGGCGATGATGACCAGATCATACCTTTGGATGACAGCCTGCGCCTGGCGCAATCCATCCCGGGCGGCAGGGCGAAGGTGATGTATGCCTGCGGGCATGTGCCCCAGGAAGAATGCCCCGACCAGTTTATGACGGCGGTGGGCGATTTTATCAACCAGGTAACCCAATAAGAAGGAGGAAAAATGGCTGAACAGCTTGTGATCAATATTCCGGCGCCTGAGTTTGAATTGACCGATACAAATGGACAGATCATCAAACTGGCAGACTATCGCAGCAGGCAGCCTGTGGTGCTGGTGTTGCTGCGCGGTTTTGTGTGACCATACTGCCGAGCGCATTTGGCGCAGTTGCGCCAGGACTATGATTTATTTCAACAGCGGGGAGCTGAGATTATTGCCCTGGGACCAGACGGCCCCAATGCTTTCAAGCGTTACTGGGAAAGCGAACAAATTCCATTCATTGGTTTGCCTGATATCAAGTCAAATGTTTCCGATACTTACTATCAGGAAGTGAACCTGTTAAAACTGGGACGTATGCCGGCGATTTTTGTCATCGACCAGCAGGGCATGATCCGCTATGCCCACTATGGTGACTCGATGAAGGATATACCTCCCAACCAGGTAATCCTGGATGTTTTGGATCAATTGGCGTAATAAAAAAAAGAGGGTTTTGGATTCGATAAGAATCCAAAACCCTGAATAATTCCCGTCAGCGTTACGGGAAAGAAACTGGCTGAATTAACCGCGGCGCAGAGCGCCCCATCCGGCGTAGGCGGCTGAGTCGTCCAGTTCGGCTTCAATGCGCAGAAGCTGGTTGTATTTGGCCACGCGGTCAGAGCGGGCGGGAGCGCCGGTCTTGATCTGGCCGGTGTTGAGCGCCACCGCCAGGTCGGCGATGGTGGAATCTTCGGTTTCGCCGGAGCGGTGGGAAGTGACCGTAGTCCAACCGGCGCGGTGGCAAAGTTCCACAGCTTCAATCGTTTCGGTGAGTGTACCGATCTGATTCAGTTTTACCAGGAGGGAGTTGCAGGTTTTTTCCTTGATGCCGCGGCGCACACGCGTGGGGTTGGTCACCAGCAGGTCATCGCCCACAATCTGGATGCGGTCGCCGAGTTCAGCGGTAATCATGGTCCAGCCAGCCCAGTCATCCTGTGCGAGGCCATCTTCAAGCGAAACGATGGGGTATTGATCAACCCAGTTTTTCCAGAAAGCGACCATCTGTTCGCTGGTCAGCATTTTGCCTTCTTTACGCAGGTTATATTTCTTGGTTTCTTCATCGTAAAGTTCGGATGCGGCGGGGTCGAGGGCAATGGCAACCTGTTCGCCAGCTTTGAAACCGGCTTTTTCAATGGCTTCCAAAATGACTTCGACAGCTTCGACGTTGGATTTGAGCGAGGGAGCATAGCCGCCTTCGTCGCCAACCAGGGTGATATAGCCGTGAGATTTCAGAACGGTTTTGAGGGTGTGATAGATTTCAGCACCCCAGCGCAAGCCTTCAGCAAAAGAGGGGGCACCCAGAGGCATGACCATGAATTCCTGGGCGTCGGTGGACTGCCAGGCGGTGTGAGCGC
>CAZOKH010000068.1:0-18869 GCA_964580315.1 uncultured Anaerolineaceae bacterium
TTATAACCTTGTTTTTTTTCATTGCGCTATAATGTTTAAGAAAAATTTTTTGCAGTTTCCGGTTTTATTGCAAAAAAACCATCCAAAAAGGAGAAAAATATGGGAACCAAGGGTATTGAAATTATCGGGAAAGATGTTGACAAATTGTTGGATTTGTTGAACAAAGCCCTGGCAGATGAATGGCTTGCCTATTACCAGTATTGGGTTGGAGCAAAGGTTGCCAAAGGCCCGATGCGCCAGGCAGTAACAGCCGAACTGGTTGAACACGCTGGTGAAGAACTTGGCCATGCTGAAATGCTGGCAGACCGCATCATCCAACTTGGCGGCACACCACTGCTGACCCCTGAAGTGTGGATGAAGACAACCAACTGCGGGTATGATGTCCCCTCCGATCCGCATGTTTTGTCACTTTTGGAACAGAACATCAAGGGAGAGCAGTGCGCCATTGCAGTTTACAAAAAGCTGGTTGATTTCACCAAAGATTTTGACCCCATCACCTATGAGATGGTGCTGTCCATCATGAAGGATGAGGTTGATCACGAAGATGAGTTGCAGGCGATTGTTGAAGACCTGGAATTAATGAAGGGCAAGAAATAGCATAAACTCGTCTGAACTGCTGCTGGCATGCAGTGCCCGTCGATGATCTAGGCTTCATGGACGTTGGCTGCATGCCAGCTTTTTTAAGAAGCGACCGAAGGGTGCAAGGTTCCGTCGGGAAGGGTGGCGGCCTGCAGAGACCTGGCCTGCGACAGTTGTTCGGGGGTAACTTTGGCTGCCAACAGGTTGGCGCCGCTGAGGTCGGCATCGCGCAGGTTGGCCCCGGTCAGATCAGCGTTGTTCAAACTGGCGCCCGCCAGGCTGGCTTCGCGCAGGTTGGCGTTGTTGAGATTGGCTCTGGTGAGGTTGGCGCCGCTCAGGTCGGCTTCGCTCAAGTCGGCGGCTCGCAAATCGGCGCGGGTCAGGTCGGCGCCGCCCAGGTTGGCCCGAATCATGTCAGACTTGCGCAGTTCGCTCCCGTTCAAATCTGCTCCACTCAGGTTGGCTTCGCTGAGATTGACGCTGCCCAGACAAACCCCGGGCAGGCTGGCTTCGCACAGGTTTGCCCAGCGCAGATCAACCAGCGATAAATCAATTATGAAATCCTTTTTTTCGATTAAAGAGGCTTCGCTTAAAAAACGAACCAGCAAGCCCTTACGCACGGGGTCCAAGATACGCAGGACGGTTAAAGAGCGTGTGCGCATAATGTCGCGAATCTCGTCATTCGGGGCTGATGTGCGCAAGCCCTTATCGAGCAGCAGCTCGGTCATGTGATCAATGTAGGCTTGCAGCAAGTTTTCTTGCATGGTGTCGGCGGCAATGGCGCGGTCGCTGCGGGTACGTTCTTCGGCAATCTTTAGCTCATTTTTCCGTTCGGCCCGGTTGAAGAACAGGGCGCCGCCTGCCAGCACGGCCGGGATAATGAGCAGTTCCAGCCAGTCCCACAGGGTGCGGGTTTGCAGGGTAATTTCTCTCACTTCACCGCTGGCCGGGTCGATTTTGGCAGTGGTGTAGGCGCCGAAACCGGTCCAGGGCGCCCATTCGCGGCCGAGGACGAAACGTTGGTAAGCCAGCACAGCCAGCAGCAGCGCCAGCAGAGCGGCGAGCCACATCAACCATTTTGAGATGTTTTGCTTTTTCTCCATTTTTCACCCCATGAACTGGAAATGAATGGATCGTATCTTGAATTTATTCTATCCTTTTTTTCGCCAGGGTTTTGCATATTCTCTTTGCAGGCGGTTCATCTCAGCCAGCGATGGCAGCTTGCTGGTTTGTGGAAAGATAACTTCGACAAATGGGAATAGTGGATAGAAGATGATGGTCATTTGAAAAAGACCGAAACCGATCTCGAGGAAACTGATTATTTCGTCTTTTCCAAAACGGAACAGGGGGGTATAAACAGCATAAATTTGGATGGCTTGATCGGTTTGAACCAGGTTGAAGCCGACCAGCGTTTTGAGGTAGGGCCGTTTCTTGCTGATCTGAAAAAAGGGGGCATTAATTTTTTCAACACCTTCAGCGTAACACTTCATTTTTTCCCTCCTAAGTGTGTGTAGAAACAGACCTACAATTTTACTCGATTGTTTAAAAAAGAAACCCTCTCCATCGGGAGAGGGTAGTGTGACAGAATGAAATATTGATGGATGGGAAGTTTGATTATTAGGATCAGGCGGCTTTGCCGCTGGAACCCCACACGCGCATGTAGTGGCTGGCCTGGTCGCGCACGGCGCCTTCGATAATCATGTTCAATTCCTGGTAGCGCTTGAGGTCGGGTTTGGCTTCGAGCGTGGCGCGAATGGCGTCAATGCAGGCTTTGGACACAGCGGAGTGGAAGTTGATTTTGCGGATGCCGTTGGCCACCGCTTCGCGGAATTCGTCGTCGGTGAGGCCGGAACCGCCGTGCAGCACCAGCGGCAGGCCGGTGGCCTGGCGAATTTGCTGCAAGATGTCGAACCGCAGGGCGGCGGGGATTTTGACCAGGCCGTGCACGGTGCCAACTGCCACTGCCAGGGCGTCGATGCCGGTGCGTTTGAGGAAATCGGGCACCAGGGCGGGGTCGGTGTAGTGCATGCCGCTCAGTGTGGGGCCGTTCACCTCATCGGTGGCGCCGCCCACATGCCCCAGTTCGGCTTCCACGCTGATGCCCATGGGGTGCGCCATGTCAACCACGCGTTTGGTGTTGGCAATGTTCTCTTCCAGGGGCAGTGCAGAACCGTCATACATGACCGAGGTGAAGCCAATTTCGCATACGTGCTTAATGGTTTCATATGTCGAAGCATGGTCGAGATGAATCACCACCGGAACGGGGGCAGCTTCGGCAGCGTGACGGAAACTGTAGATTTGATGATCAATGTGAATCAGTTTGAGATGTTTTTCAGCAATTTGCAGGATGACCGGGCTTTTTTCAGCGATGGCGGTTTCGAGGATGCCGAAGAAGGTGTGTTCGTCAGTAAAGTTGAATGCGCCAATGCCGTAGTTATGCTGCGAGGCGTGGGCAAGTGCTTCACGAAGAGTAGTCAGAGACATGATATTATCCTTTAAAATAAAAAGTATCTTGAAATAGCGAAGAATATTTCAAATAACATACCTGTTGATGTTAGTATTCTAACAGAAATCTTGTGTGAAATGAGATGCACGATCAATTGACTTGTTATCCATCATGCCCGGTTGATTTTTTCAGGGGAAGGCCGGGGTGGAATGTCAACCAACTGATCTGATGCACAAACTGGTGGTAAATGTTTCTCAATCACAGATGGCTGTTATTGGTTGTATAATTGCCATAGCAATAACTGAAAGTTAATTAACCAAAGGTTGGTTAATTGCCAAATACCCATAGTTCGCTGGCGATGCAATCAATCGACCCCTTGTTGTGCGCGGTGTAGCAAGAATGCTCATCGTGAGCAAAATGACCCCTATCCCGGCATCGCAAGGATACGGTCAATTTTTTTATGTTTGTTCAGAAATCTTCAAAAATATTAATATTGGATTGTTTTAGGAGGAATGAAATGAGTTGGCTGAAAGACGTGATTGGTGTAAATAAAGCTGTTATTGCCATGTGCCACATGAAGGCGCTACCCGGCGATCCGGGCTATGACGTGGAAAAAGGCATGGATTTTGTGATTGAAAAATGCCGCGCCGATTTACTGGCCCTTCAAGATGGCGGTGTGGATGCAGTGATGTTCTCCAATGAAGCCAGCCTGCCTTACCTGACAAAGACCGAACCGTTGACCATTGCTGTGATGGGCAGGGTTATTGGTGAATTGATGCGGGACATCAAAATTCCCTACGGCGTGAATGTGTTGTGGGATGCTGAGGCTTCCATTGATCTGGCGGTGGCAACCGGCGCGCAATTTGTGCGCGAAATTTTTACCGGTGTGTATGCCAGCGACTTTGGCCTGTGGAATACCAACTGCGGCGCGGTGGTTCGCCATCAAACCCGCGTGAACGCCCGGAATGTAAAATTGATGATGAATATTGTGCCTGAATCAGCAGCCTACCTGGCTGAACGCAACATTGCCGACATTGCCCGTTCCACGGTGTTCAACAACAACCCCGATGCCCTGTGTGTTTCCGGTCTAACTGCCGGGGCAGAAACAGATGCTTCCATTCTCAAGATGGTAAAAGAAGCAGTGCCTGATACGGTGGTGCTGGCCAACACCGGCGTGCGCGTGACCAATGTGGAACAGCAGTTGTCGATTGCCGACGGCTGTGTGACCGGCACAACCTTTAAGCGCGACGGTTACATTTGGAATGAAGTCGATGTCAAGCGCGTGAAAGAATTCATGGATAAGGTGAAAGCCTTCCGCAAAGGCTAACATTCTTACCAGGCGATTGTATTAAAACAATAGTTATAGATTGTCCGGACAAGAATATCTGAAATGACTCTTTTAAGATATCTGATACCCGGGCAATCTTTTTTTGTTTAAGTTGTCTATTTACAAAGGGTTTTCAGTTTCCTATAATGATCATAAATAAATATATATCGGGAGGAATATTTTAATGAGAAGAACCCCCGCTTTGCTACTGGTTGAAATCTTTATTTTAGCGATTATTCTGGGTTGCGGCATTTCCGTTGACCTGGGGCTGGCAACAAAAACTCCCACATCACCTCCTCCCACTGCCACCCGCAAAGCTACCCAAACACCAAAGCCATCCAACACCCCCACCCAAACGCAACCAACGCTAACACCAACAGCAACGGCTTCTCCAACACCCTTACCTCCAGAAGAAATTGTGCTGTCTAACCTCGACCGCGTGCTGCCGGAGCGAAGTTTTGCTTCGGCCGGTTTGCTGCATTCTTTGAGTGTATCTCCCGACGGACAATATATATTGATTGGAACAACCAATACCATAGCCTTGCTAACGCTTGTGAATTTGCAACCGGTTTGGTTTATTCAGCCAGAGTTCACCCCCCTGATGGTTGTGTTTTCGAGCGACGGAACGCAACTGGTTGTGGAAACCAGCGGGGGAGCGGTGATGAGATTGGATATTGCCACAGGCAGTGAATTGAGTACACCCATTGCGCAGCAAAAAAATGTGCAATTTCAAGCGCTTTCGCCCAGCGGCACCTATTTTGCTGTAACCAATTATTCGGATACAACCACGGTTTGGGAAACCACCAATGGGGCGGTGATTTTTACGAACAACGGGCAGGCATACCCCGGCGGTATTTCGGGGATTCAATTTTCCACTGATGACACGGCTTTGATGATCATGGGTTATGACTCGAAAACGCTTTACCAGGTTCAGCAGTGGACTGTTCCAAGCGGAACGTACAAAATTGGCCTGACCGCGCTGGGGCAGCAGATGGTCAACTGGCAGTATTCGCCGAATGGAAAGCGTGTTTTTGGCATTGATACCGCCAAACTCACTGCTCAAGATTCAAATGTCTTGATGGCATGGGACGCTGCCAGTGGAAAAGGTTTGCCGGCGGTGAGCCGGGAAGAAATGATTAGAGAATATCTACCTTCCCAGGACGGCAGTTTTGTGATGGTAGCCACTCAAAATAATGAAATGAAGCAGATTGACGTTAATTCTGGATCTGTGCTTGCCTCGTTCACCGCGCAAAACGCACCGATCATCAAAATGGCGCTGACGCCGGATGAAAGCCAATTGATCTCTGCTGACAGTGCAGGCAATGTCCAGGTTTGGGATTTGTCCAGCCAGGAAGGCGGGCTGCAAACCTCCATTCCACCGGTTGCCAGGGCAGGCATAGCCGGTTTTTCAGCAGATGCGCTGCTGATGGCCTCACCCGGGGTTGGAACGGGAAGCGCCCTGGTGGTTGATACTGCCCTGGCATCTGTGAAGACCAACATTGACCAGCCCGGGGCTGAAGCCGTCCAGGTTGTGACCATATCCAATCAGGGTGATCTGGTCGCCGGCTGTGATCAAAACAACCAGATTACCATTTGGGACGCCAGCAGCGGCGAGTTGTTGGAGCAAATTGCCTCCAAAGCACGTTTTCGAACCACAAAACTTAAGTTCTCGCCTGATGATCAATGGCTGGCGTCATTAAGCAGCGGTGAAATATTCGTCTGGGATGTTGCCAGCGGCGAAAAAGTTCAGGGGCTTGCCGGTTTTGAAGATATGGAGTTCTCTCCTGATGGTAAAAATATGCTGACCGGCAATGCTGAATATGGATTCGGTTTATATGAAATTGCCAGCGGCAAACGAATTGCTGCTGGAACAACGAATTTCAAAGCGACTCGCCTGCTTTACTTGCCTGATGGAAAGTTCATCCTGGTGGGGGGATACCGGCTGAGTTCGCCCGGTGACAGCCTGGTTAGTACCATGAAGGTATTCAATGTGGATAAGCTAACCCCCATTGAAGGTGAAGTGACCGTTGAACCGGCAATTTTGTTGGATGTGGCTGTATCTCCGAACAAAGAGATTATGGCAACCAGCGATTCTTACGGTAATGTAAGTTTGTGGAATTATGCCGAGGGCACAATAATTTCGCAGTTTGTGTCGCTTGGTTATCCCCCTGTGAAGCTGGCGTTCAACCGCGAAGGCACAATATTGTTTGCCGCCGGGACTGACGGAACGCTCACTGTGTTTTCAACGGCGTCATCGGCACAGCCGCCGAATGTATCGACAGACGAAGCGGCAGCTCCAACAGAACTGGTGCTTTCTGATGAAATTTATACACACTCATCAGGAGCATTCAGTCTTAAATCGCCACAGGATTGGAAGATAGAAGAAGGCAGCTCAATGGGACTGAGCATTTCAGCCAGCGATGCCAGCGGTTTTATCATTGTTACGGCAGTTAATACCGGCAATGAAGTTAGAGGAAAAGATTTTGAGACACTCATCAACAATTACAATGAAATGTTCAGGCGTTCCTTCGGCCAGCTGGAAATTATTGACAGCGGATTTGATGATGAAAAAGGAGAGGCTTTTACCTCACGCAGGGTAATCCTTTCAGGGGTTGAGTATATTCATGAAACTTATTTCACACGCGACGGCGCAAACATGCAAATGGTCGATTTCCTGTCACGCGCTGAATGGACAGAAACCTATCTACCCGCTTATACTGAAATTTTTGCCAGCCTGGTGTTTGATACAGCCGTCATCCAAACGAAACCGGTGTTCGATTACACTGAAACCGTGAAAGGCGCCGACGACCTGTATACATTTGATGCCCCTGCTTTGTGGGGCGTGATGAAAAACGATGATGAGGGTACAACGGTGTATGCCTACAAATCCATCGAGGATCCCGCCAAAGCGCTATTATCCAGTCTGTTCTTAAAGGGCGATGGCCAGAATGTTTACACGGATGAAATCTTGGAAACCGCTGCGACTACCCTGCTGCAGAGCATGGGATTCGATCCCGTACTGTCAGAAAAACAGGTGCTGGACAACGGCGATCTCCGCTATGAATATGTTTCCACGGTTGAACAAATGGAAGGTGTTGTGATTTGCAGCAGCTTTGGCACAAAGGCGCACTTCTGGGTTATGGGATATAAAATCGAAAGCCGCGATGAATATAAACCGTTGTTGGATTACCTGGAAAGCAAGTATATCCGCACACCTTAGAAGCAGGCTGGCCTAAAAGAAATGATAAACAGCTCGTCCATTTGCCAGACGGGCTGTTTGTTTTAATCGATCACTTGATCTTTGCCTATTTATTTTTCATTGCGAAAAAAAAGGTACAATAACTTATCAGATTAACGTGAGTCCGGGATAATGGAGATGTCATTATCCCGAATTGACATCGATTAGAAAAATATGCAGCGATTTCTATAAATCAATAATTCCAAAAGGTTTAAGCATGAAAACAGTAGAACAACAAAAAACTTTCGCTATCGAACTGGTGAAGACAGTCATGGCTTTGCACGGCAAGTTGCGCGGCTGTGGATCGGTGCAGGAATGTTATCAAAATGAATTGGTATTGGCAGAAGGGCGGGGTGCTTTCAAAGAAATTGGTCAGGCGTTATCCAAACAGGGCAACGATTCGGCCGGGTTCGATGACGAGCATCTGGCGGGTATGTTTGATGAAGTCACCAGGAATGGCCAGGCAGAAACGGTTGACCAGGTAATTGGTGAACTCTTTGGCAAGCAGGCGCACGAGAACCTGCTCACTGCTGCACTGCGGCAATGTGTTCAGACGGAAACTCCGGCCCCGCATATTGTGCGGGGAATCGCTGCTGCCTTGCATTACGATCGGGCGGATGACAACGGTGCGCTTTCCATGCAAAAACGAATTCAAAAAGATGGGATTAAAGCGGCCGCTGCGGAAGTTTTTGCGATGGTTGGTGACGAAACGCTGTTGAAGCAGGTTGTCCGGGATTATTACCGGCTGCCCATGGAGTTGGAGTGGCAGGAAAAAGCCCAACGCGCTTATGAATTGGGATTTGAAAACGAGAAGACCTATAAGGGATGCGGTCAGTCAGTGTTTGCGGCGGTGGGTGATGTGCTGGGAATTTATGATGAAACCACATTCCGCGCCGCCACCGGCCTGTCGGGCGGGTTGGGCTTGATTGGCGACGCACACTGTTCAGCTTTGACAGGCGCCTGCCTGATCGCGGGAATCCTGTATCCCCGCCGCCGCGAATTTTTCAACGGCGACCGCGAGAGTAAATATCAATGCTATGATATTGTGCAGAAAATGCACCAGCATTACCTCGATCAATACGGCAGCGTAAAGTGTTATGAGGTTCACCGCAACCTGATGGGCAGACCGTTCAATTTGCGTGATGATGTTGACAAGGTTGAATTTGAAAAAGCCGGGGCGCATGAATTTGCCTGCACGGGTGTGGTCGCCCGCGCCTCCCAATGGGTGGTTGAGTTGATCGGTGAGAAAAAGATTGAAGAAGAATTAGCAAAATTGGCAGGGGAATTGGAATAATCAGCCAGGACACGGCTTTGTAATTTGCCCGAGTTCGGAATATTCATGTCATTGCGAATGAGCGCAGCGAGCGAAGCAATCTCATCTTTGATTTGCATACGATGAGATTGCTTCGTGAGTTTAAACAGTGAACCCGTTATATTAACCTCCCTGCAATGACAGATCAAATTATCTCGAATCGAGGTTAACTAGAATAAATTTTCCATAGTACAATCAGGCTCCTAAGGAGTCACTATGCAATTGCAAAACACATCTCAGCCCCGGCCTGGTGATTGGAAGCCGCGTTTCTTTATCATCTGGACAGGACAGGCTTTTTCACTCATCGGCAGTTCACTGACCCAGTTTGTATTAATCTGGTGGATTACCCAGACAACCGGCTCGCCCAAAGCGCTGGCTATCACCAGCATAGCCGGATTATTGCCAGTGGCGATCTTCAGCCCGCTGGGCGGCGCGGTCGCTGACCGCTTTAGCCGGCGTGCGGTGATGATGATTGCCGATGCGATCACGGCGGGCTGTGTGCTTGTGATCATCAGTCTGTTTGCCAGTGGTCAAATCCAGGTCTGGCATATCTACATCCTGGTTTTCATTCGCGCCACCATGCAGGCGTTCCAACACCCTGCAATCACATCCAGCACAGTCAACCTGGTTCCAGGCTCCTGGTTAAGCCGCGTGGCGGGCATGAACCAGGTTATGCAGGGCATTATGACCATTGCTGCAGCGCCCCTGGGCGCCCTGATTCTGTCCTTCGTTCCGGTGCAGAAAGCCATGTTGATTGATGTGTTCACCGCCATCCTGGGAATCACTCCGTTGTTTTTCTTCCGCATACCGCAACCCGAGCGTAACAATGACCCGGGCGAAAAACCTTCAATCCTGGCAGATATCCGCCAGGGCGGGGCTTACATCAGGCGAAATCGCGGATTTTTGGTTTTGCTTCTGGTTAATGCGCTGGCTTTTTTAACCTTATTCCCAAGCCTGTCGTTGTCGCCGCTGCTGGTAACCAAGCATTTTCACGGTGAAATATCAGATGTGGCGCTGATCGAAGGGATTTCGGGGGTGGGGGTTATTCTGGGGGGCGTTCTGGCTGGAGTCTGGTCACTAACGCGCCGGAGGATCGTTTCTTCAATTATTTTCTTCTCTTTGTCATCTGCCACTGTTGCATTGACGGCTGTACCTTCTCACGATTATTTCATCATTGCAATTGTGACCTGGTTTATCAGCGGTCTTACCTACTCACTGGGTAATGCTCCCATGATGGCCGTGATGCAAAGCGTGATCCCCAACGAATTGCAGGGTCGGGTGTTTGCCCTTTTCAATATGACAGTGGGATTGGCCGGCCCCATCGGACTGGCGATTTCGGGCCCAATCGCTGAATCAATTGGAGTGCGCCCGGTTTTTATCTGGAGCGGTGCCTTATCGACGGTGGCTACCTTGTGTGCGCTTTTTTCGAAAGATTTACGAAACATCGAAGATCATGTTCAAAAACCAATGGTTTCCAGGGCGGCATCTGCACTGGATTCCATCCAAACCTGACCGAATTATGATTAAAAAATTGGTAAAATTCAATCTGGGGAAGGAATTTTGAATTAACCTATTGACAGAACCTAATTATTCCGTATAATCAATTTTTATAAAGAGGTAAGTTTTGATGACTTCAACTATCGCTATTACCATTATTATTCTTGTTCTGGTTCTCGCTCTTGAGAGCCGTTTTGACGTTGGGTTGGCGATGGAAGAGGTAAGATCGTAAAAGTATAAAAATAAAAGAAATCAAAAGAGCCACCCAACACAAACGGGTGGCTCTTTTTTTTGTAAAAACTTTTCAAAGGAGACATCACAATGCGATCTGATCTGGTTAAAAGAGGTATGGAACGCGCGCCGCACCGCTCACTGTTAAAAGCAACAGGCGTTACAGATGCGGATATGAACAAGCCCTTTATTGCAATTGTTAATTCTTATATTGATATTGTTCCCGGGCATGTTCATTTGCAGGAGTTTGGCAAGCTGGTTAAAGAAGCTGTTCGTGAAGCCGGCGGCCTTCCGTTTGAATTCAACACCATTGGCGTGGATGACGGAATTGCCATGGGGCATATCGGTATGAAATATTCTCTGCCTTCGCGCGAATTGATCGCTGACAGCGTGGAAACCATGATCGAAGCACACCGTTTTGACGGTATGGTGTGCATCCCGAATTGCGACAAAATTGTGCCGGGTATGTTGATGGCTGCGATGAGAGTCAACATCCCGGCAATTTTTATTTCAGGGGGCGCCATGCCGGCCGGGCGCACGGCTGATGGCAAGGCGGTGGATTTGATCTCTGTGTTCGAAGGCGTGGGACAACATGCCGCTGGCAAGATCGACGATGCGCAATTGAAAGCCCTGGAAGATATTGCCTGCCCTTCTTGCGGTTCTTGCTCTGGCCTGTTCACAGCCAATTCTATGAACTGTTTGATGGAAGTTCTGGGTATGGCGCTGCCGTTCAACGGCACGATGATTGCAAAAACCCCTGAACGGGAAGAACTTGCCCGCCGGGCTGGAAAGCAAATCATGCAGTTGGTCGAACGCAATATCACCCCGCGGCAAATTGTGACCCCCGAAGCAGTTGATGACGCTTTTGCGCTGGATATGGCGATGGGCGGCTCAACCAACACGGTGCTGCACACCCTGGCGGTCGCCCGCGAGGCGGGGGTAGATTACCCGTTGAATCGCATTAATCAGGTGGCGGCGAAGGTGCCGCACCTTACCAAGGTCAGCCCATCGGGACCCTGGCACATGGAAGATGTGCAGCGGGCAGGCGGCGTTCCGTCCATTTTGAATGAACTGGACAGCCACAGCGATGTGCTGCATCTTGACCGCATCACGGTCAGCGGCGTCACCCTGCGCGAATCGATTGCCGGGTGCGAGGTGAAAGACCGCGAGGTCATTCGTCCTTATGATGATCCGCATTCACCCATCGGCGGCCTGTCCATTTTGTTTGGCAACCTGGCGCCCGACGGCGCCGTGCTGAAAACCGCCGGCGTTAAAGCGGATATGAAAAAACATGTTGGACCGGCGCGGGTGTATGAATCGCAGGAAGATGCGATGCGCGGCATTCTCAACAGCGAGGTGAAATCCGGCGAAGTCGTGGTCATTCGTTATGAAGGGCCGGCGGGCGGGCCGGGTATGATGGAAATGCTTTCGCCCACCAGTGCCATCATGGGCATGGGGCTGGGCGACAGCGTGGCGCTGATCACCGACGGGCGTTTCTCGGGCGGCACACGCGGAGCCTGCGTGGGGCATGTCAGTCCCGAGGCAGCCGCACGCGGTCCCATTGCCGCCCTGCGCAACGGCGACATCATCGAACTGGATATTGATGCTCAACGCCTGGATGTTCAACTCAGTGATGAGGAAATTGCTCAACGCTTGAAAGAACTGCCCCCCTTTGAGCAGAAAATTAACAGCAAATGGTTACGGCGTTATGCGCACTTTGTGCAAAGCGCTGATAAAGGCGCAACTTTGCGTGACTAATTCCCCATTTTATTCTTTTCTTGAGGAGAAGCCAATGAAATTAACCGGTGCACAAATATTCTGGGAATGCCTGGTACGCCAGGGAGTAAAACATGTCTTTGGAATTCCAGGCGGCGCCACCCTGCCGATCTATGACGCGCTGCCCGACTTTCCAATTCACCATGTGCTGGCGCGCCAGGAGCAGGGCGCAGCTCACATGGCCAATGGTTATGCGCGTGTGACCGGCGGCGTGGGCGTGGCGATTGCCACCTCGGGCCCCGGCGCAACCAACCTGGTGACGGGTATCGCCACAGCCATGATGGATTCGGTGCCGATTGTATGTTTCACCGGACAGGTTGCCAGCCCGCTTCTGGGCACCGATGCTTTCCAGGAAGTGGATGTCACCGGCATCACTCTGCCGATTACCAAGCACAACTACCTGGTTACCAAACCGGAAGAAATCGCTCCCGCCATTCGCGAAGCATTTTACCTTGCCAGCAGCGGCCGGCCGGGTCCTGTCCTGGTGGATATCACCAAAGATGCGCAGCAGAAAACCTGCGAATTTGACTGGGAAGGAAGTGAACCGCACGTCGCCGGTTATCTACCCAATTATCAGCCAGCCGAAGGAGTTTACGAACAGGCTGCGGCGATGATTAATGCGGCAAAACGCCCCATTATCCTTGCCGGGCAGGGGATCACCCTTTCGGGCGCCAGTAAAGAGGTCATCGAACTGGCAGAAAGGGCGCATATTCCCATTGCCATGACTCTGCTGGGTATTGGCAGCATCCCGGCCAGCCACCCGCTGAACCTGGGCATGATGGGCATGCACGGTGAAGCCTGGGTTAACAAAGCGGTGCAGGAATCAGATTTGCTGCTGGCGTTTGGCATGCGTTTTGACGACCGTGTGACCGGCACAGTGAGCACCTATGCCCCGAATGCGAAGAAAATTCATATTGATATCGATCCATCAGAAATTAATAAAATTGTGCATGTCGATATCAGCATCATCAGCGATTTAAAAGCAGCGTTGGTCAAATTAGACCCCGGTGTGAAAAAAGCAGATCACCAGGAATGGCTTGATTTCATTGAAGAAATACGCGCCGAATCAAATACCCGTGATATTCTCAACATTCCTGACAACGACCAACTGTTTGTGGCGCACGTCATTCATGACATCTGGAAATATACCAATGGGAATGCTGTGGTGGTGAGTGATGTGGGTCAGCACCAGATGTGGGAAGCCCAGTATTACAAGCATGACCACTTCCGCTCACTGATCACATCGGGCGGCCTGGGCACCATGGGCTTTTCAACGCCCACAGCCATTGGCGCCAAAATTGCCCAACCCGAAAAAGAAGTTTGGACCATTGTGGGCGACGGCAGTTTTCAAATGACTTTGAATGAACTGGCGACCATTGCCCAGGAGAATATCAAGATCAATATTGCCATCATGAACAACGGCTTTCTGGGTATGGTGCGGCAGTGGCAAGAAATGTTCTACGACAAAAAATATTCTGCCACGCCGCTTTCCAGCCCTGATTTTGCGCGCCTGGCTGAAGCCTATGGGCTGCGCGGAATCAGCGTGACAAAACGATCTGAGGTTAAGCAGGCGGTGGAAGAAGCCCGCAAACATCCCGGAACGGTCATTCTCGACTTCCATGTGGTGAGTGAAGACAGCGTGTATCCCATGGTGCCAGCCGGAAAACCACTCGATGAAATGATTCAACGTCCGAAGAATGGAAAATAAGGGAGAAAAACATGAACTATATTCTGGTTGCTTATGTGGAAGATAAACCGGGCGTTTTGAACCGAGTGGCTTCTCTTTTCCGGCGCCGCGGTTATAACATCGAATCGCTGACGGTGGGGCACACAGAAATGCCGGGAATTTCACGCATGACCATTGTGGTTAACACCGATGAATTTACGGTGGAATTGCTGGAGGCAAATTTGTATAAACTGGTCAATGTGCTGCGTGTCGATAATGTTACGAAAAAGCCATCGGTTGTGCGCGACCTGGCGCTCATCAAAGTTGCTGTCACGCCTGCCAATCGAACCGAAGTGCTGCAAATGGCCGAAGTGTTCCGCGCCCGCGTGGTCGATGTGACCAATGAATCGCTGGTCATTGAAATCACCGGCACAGAAGACAAGATTGAAGGGTTGCTGGACGTGCTGCGCCCGTTTGGCATTATTGAAATGGTGCGCACCGGTATTGTGGCGATGACGCGCGGCCCCGCGCCCATCAGTCCCAACCCGCCGCTGGTTGAGGCTGAAGCCCATTTTGATGTGCACAGCGAATATTAATCATCATCACCTGAAAAGGTGAGCAAAAAACAAAGGAGAACCTATGACTGCTACAATTTATTACGATAAGGATGCTGACCTTAATCTCATTCTTAAGAAGAAAGTTGCCATTATTGGATTTGGTTCACAGGGACATGCGCATGCATTGAATTTGAAAGACAGTGGTGTGGATGTGCGGATTGGTTTGCATGAAAATAGCAAATCAAAACCCAAGGCTGAAGCCGCCGGACTGGTTGTGATGAGCGTTGCCGATGTTTCCAAATGGGCTGACATGATTATGGTGCTCACCCCTGACACCACCCAGGCAAAAATTTACAAAGAGTCAATTGAAGCCAACCTGACTCAAGGCAAAATGCTGATGTTTGCGCATGGTTTTAACATTCGCTTCAACACCATAGTCCCCCCGGCCGGTGTGGATGTGACCATGGTGGCGCCCAAGGCGCCCGGTCACCGTGTGCGCGAGGTTTACCAGGAAGGCGGCGGCACACCCTGCCTGCTGGCAGTTCACCAGGACGCCACCGGCCAGGCCAAAGCTCTGACGCTGTCTTATGCCAAAGCGCTTGGCGGCACCCGCGCCGGTGTGCTTGAAACCACCTTTGCTGAAGAGACCGAAACCGATTTATTCGGTGAGCAGGCGGTGTTGTGCGGCGGAGTCAGCGCCCTGGTGAAAGCCGGGTTTGAGACCCTGGTGAAAGCCGGTTACCAACCTGAAATCGCCTACTTTGAATGTATGCATGAGTTGAAATTGATTGTGGACCTGATGTACCGCGGCGGTTTAAATTACATGCGCTATTCGGTCAGCGACACAGCTGAACACGGCGATTACACCGGCGGCCCGCGCCTGATTACCGAAGAAACCATGGGCGAGATGCGCAAGATGTTGAGCGAGATTCAAGATGGCACTTATGCCAATAACTGGATCAAAGAAAACGAAAACGGACGCCCCTGGTTTAACGAAGTTCGCAAACGCGAGCAGGACCAGATGATTGAGCAGGTGGGCGCCCGCCTGCGCGGCATGATGCCGTTTATTAACCCGATTGAAATTAAACCGTCCGACTAATAAAATGGAGGGCTGAATGGACGATATCGTTCGAATTTTTGACACAACCCTGCGCGATGGCGAGCAGTCTCCAGGCGCAACCATGACCTCGGCTGAAAAGCTGGAGGTGGCGCGCGCGCTCAGCCGGCTGGGAGTGGATGCGATTGAAGCCGGTTTCCCGGCGGCATCTCCCGACGACCTGGAGGCCGTGCGGCGAATTGCAATTGAGGTGGGGCAAAAACCCGAAGCCGGGCGCAGCGAACCGCCCATCATTTGCGGCCTGGCGCGATGCAACAAAAATGACATCGACAAAGCCTGGGAGGCCGTTCAACCGGCCAGCCGGCCGCGCATTCACACCTTCATTGCCACTTCTGAAATTCACATGAAGTACAAACTTAAAATGGAACCGGAAGAAGTGGTGAAGCGTGCAAAGGAAATGGTGGCTTATGCCCGCTCTTTGTGCCCCGATATTGAGTTCAGCCCTGAAGATGCCGGGCGAAGCGACCCGCAATTTTTGTATCGTATCCTGGGCGAAGTGATTAAAGCCGGTGCAACCACACTGAACATCCCCGACACGGTTGGTTATTCAACGCCAGATGAATTTGGCGCGTTGATCAAAGGCATTTGTGAAAACACCCCCGGCATTGAGAACTGTGTTGTTTCGGTGCACTGCCACGATGACCTGGGGCTGGCCACCGCCAATACCCTGGCAGGCATTCGCGCCGGGGCGCGCCAGGCTGAAGTGACCATGAACGGCATTGGCGAACGGGCTGGCAACACCGCCATGGAAGAAGTGGTGATGACGCTGCACACCCGCCGACCGTTCTACAACCTGCAAACCAACATTGACACCACCCAGATCGCGCGCGTGAGCAAGCTGGTCAGCAATTACACCGGCATGGTGGTGCCGCCCAATAAAGCCATTGTTGGCGCCAATGCCTTTGCCCATGAAGCGGGCATCCATCAAGACGGTATGCTTAAGCACAATCTGACTTATGAAATTATGCGCCCCGAAACAGTGGGCGTGCCGCAAACCCGGCTGGTGCTGGGCAAACATTCGGGCCGCCACGCACTCAAAAGCCGCCTGGTTGAACTTGGCTATGATATCAGTGAACAAGACCTGGATAAGATCTTTGAACGCTTCAAAGTGCTGGCCGATAAGAAAAAAGATATTGCCGATGCTGACCTGGAAGCGCTGGTTTCGGATGAAATTTACCAGCCGCGCGAGGTGTATCACCTGGACGGATTGCAGGTGGCCTGCGGCACAATGGGAATGCCCACCGCTACCGTGCGGTTGATTGGTCCCGATGGACGCCATCACGTGCATGCTGAAGTGGGCGCCGGTCCCATTGACGCCGCCTACAAAGCCATTGATGCCGTGGTTGGCATGAATAATAAACTTTTGGAATTCTCGGTACACGCCATCACTGAAGGTATTGACGCCCTGGGAGAAGTGACGGTGCGCATCCAGAGTGAAGAGGGCTTGGCGCATGTTGAAACCGAAAATGGCAATGTCGTCAACGAGCCGGTCAGCTTTGGCGGTTACGGCGCCGATTCAGACATCATCGTGGCGTCGGTCAAGTCTTACCTGGCGGCGGTCAACAAATTGCTGCTGGCAACCGCCAAACACCGCCTGGGTGAAAACACCGAAAGCTGGAAGAAAATGAGTTTCATGTTCTAAAGATTTCCTTACCCGCTGAGGCGGGGTGAAGCAATCTCACCTGATCTAAAAGGTGAGATTGCTTCTTCAAGCAATTGCCATCATCAGTATTCTTTAATTATGGAATTGGATTTAATGATAATGAGTAAACCGCAAACACTATTTGAAAAGATCTGGGAACGACACATTGTAACACAAGAAGAAAATGCCCCGGCGGTGTTATATATTGACCTGCACCTGGTGCACGAGGTCACTTCACCGCAGGCTTTTTCTGAGATTCGCAATCGCGGTCTGCGGGTGCGGCGGCCGGATAAGACCGTGGCAACCGTTGATCACGGCATTCCGACCCGCCCCAACCTGGAAAACCCGGCTGTGGGGCGCATGGCGTTTGCCGATGAACTTTGCCGCAGACAAATTCATCAACTGGAAGAGAACTGCCGCGAGTTTGGGATTCGGGTATATGGCATTGACAGCCCGCAGCAGGGCATTGTGCATGTCATTGGGCCGGAGCGGGGTTTCACTCAGCCGGGCATGACCATTGTGTGCGGCGACAGCCACACCGCCACGCACGGCGCGTTTGGCGCGCTGGCGTTTGGCATAGGCACCAGCGAGGTGGGGCATGTGCTGGCAACCCAGTGCCTGCTGCAAAACAAACCCAAAACGCTGGAAGTGCGCGTGGACGGCAAACTGAAACCCGGCGTCACTGCCAAAGATATCATCCTGGCGTTGATTGCCAAAATTGGCACCGGCGGCGGAACGGGGCAGGTCATTGAATACCGCGGTGAAGCCATTCGCGCGCTCAGTATGGAAGAACGCATGACGGTGTGCAACATGTCTATTGAGGCAGGCGCGCGGGCGGGCATGATTGCACCTGATGAAAAGACCTTTGAATACCTGAAGGGCAAAGAATTTGCCCCCAAAGGCGCCGATTGGGAGCGCGCCGTGGCGGAATGGCGCAAACTGCCCAGTGACGAGGGCGCTGAATTTGACAACAGCGTGGTGCTGAACGCTGATCAACTGGCGCCCATGATTACCTACGGTACCAACCCGGGCATGGGCATGCCCATTGACAGCAGCGTGCCTTCACCGGAAGATTTTGAAGATGCCAGCCAGCGCGCTGCACTGCGCAAAGCGCTGCAATACACCGGCTTTCAGGCCGGCGAGCAGCTGCTGGGCAGGCCGGTGGATGTGGTGTTTATTGGAAGCTGCACCAACGGGCGCATCAGCGATTTGCGCGCGGCGGCGCAGATTATGAATGGGCGCAAGGTGGCGTCAGGTTTGCGGGTGCTGGTGGTGCCGGGTTCGCAGGAAGTGAAGCGCCAGGCTGAAGCCGAAGGCTTGGACCGTATCTTTATTGAAGCCGGGGCTGAATGGCGCGAAGCCGGTTGCAGCATGTGCATTGCCATGAACGGCGATCAATTGGAACCCGGGCAGGTGGCGGTAAGCACCAGTAACCGCAATTTTGAAGGGCGGCAGGGCAAAGGCAGCCGCACGCTGCTTGC
>CAZOKH010000069.1:0-13533 GCA_964580315.1 uncultured Anaerolineaceae bacterium
TTCATTGAGCATGGTTATAAGCTGCAACCGCTGGATTTGATGTGGTCGTTTGGAAGGGATGAATAGTTTGGTGGACAGTAACTGGTCAGTCACCCTTTTTTCTCCATTCTACGTGTAAGTTAAATTATATATCAGCCTGCATCACGCCATTGTGTTTTGGGCGTATGAAAGGATAATCTAATCTGGTGTACCTGTCTTAACCCTTCTGCACGTTTTCACAGGACCATAATTAAAAATAAAAGCTGCTCCACACAAGGAGCAGCCTGTTTATTTATTCAATTGTTCAAAGTTATTCGGCTGGGGGCAGCAGTACGCTGTCAATGACATGGATGACGCCGTTGGATACTTTGATGTCGGTAATAATTACCTGTGATTCATTGACCATCACCTTGTCGCCTTCCACTTTGATTGTGATGGGTTGGCCTGCAACTGTGTCAGCGCTTTCCAGTTTCACCACATCTTCTGCCATCACTTTGCCTTCCACCACATGGTAGAGCAGAATATTCTTCAGTGCCGGGATGTCTTGCAGCAATCCTTCAACGGTGCCAGCGGGCAATTTTTTGAAGGCGTCATCGGTGGGAGCAAAGACGGTGAAGGGACCTTCGCCTTGCAGGGTTTCCGCCAGTTCGGCTGCCTGCACGGCTGCCACCAGGGTGGTAAAGCGGCCATCTTTTACAGCGGCTTCAACAATGTTATCGGGCGGCAGGAGCACACTGTCGATCACATGAATGACTCCGTTTTTGGCCACAATATCGGTGATGACAACCTGTGCGTCGTTGAGATAAACCATACCATCTTTCACCATGATTTCAACCGGTTTGCCGTTGAGCGTTTTGGTTGATTCCAGCGCAACCACATCAGAAGCCATAGCATATCCATCTGCCACATGATAGGTCAGGATGCTGGTGAGGGCAGGAATGTCGGCAAGCAAGGCTTCAACCGTTCCGGCGGGTAGTTTGGCAAAGGCGTCGTCAGTTGGGGCAAAGACGGTGAAGGGACCTTCGCCTTTCAGGGTGTCCACCAGGTTGGCGGCCTGCAGGGCGGCTGCCAGGGTGGTGAAGCGGCCGTCTTCAACAGCCAGTTCAACGATGTCTTTTTCGGGCGGCAGGATGACGCTGTCAATCACATGGATGACGCCGTTATCTGCTTTGACATCGGTGAGAATGACCTGGGCGCCATTAATCATCACTTTGTCGCCGTCCACCGCAATTTTGACGGGGATCTCAGCCAGGGTTTTTGCGCTGGAAAGATTAACCACATCGGCGGCCAGCACTTCACCCGGAACCACATGATAGGTCAAAATTTTGGTTAATGCCGGTATGTCAGCCAGCAGTGCATCTACGGTGCCTTCAGGCAGTTTGGCAAAGGCGTCGTCGGTGGGGGCAAACACAGTGAAGGGACCTTCACCTTTCAGCGCATCCACCAGGTCGGCGGCTTGCAGGGCGGCTGCCAGGGTGGTGAAGCGGCCGTCGGCCACAGCTACATCCACAATGGTCATGGGCGGGACCGGTGTGGGTTCGGGTTCAGGCGCTTCTTCTTCAACAGCAGGCGGTTCTGCTGGAGCTTCTGCAACGGGGGCTGCCTGGGGGGCGCAGGCGGCCAGCGCCAGCACCAAAACAACAAACACTGAGAGGAAAGTTAGCTTTTTCATTTTCGTCACTCCTTATACCTTTATAAGACAAATTGGGTAAACATTACCCGCAACATCATTCTTGAATGGATCTTGATGTTCTTTCTTACAGCAGGCAGCCCATTTTTGAACAGCTCTTAACCATTTTTAATCTTTTGTAGCTGTTTTTTTGCGATCTTTCGCAAATCAAATTTTTTTCAATTCTCTTGACAGCTAACCGAATCTGCGTATAATCATTCCGATATGCTTGGAGTATGGGATACGACCATTTTCTTATTGATGGGGCAGCCCGTTGAGGGGCAAATTGTCCCGGATGATTTGTATTTGAGTTTTCAAAAGAGAGCCTGAATTTGGCTCTCTTTTTTTTGCCTGCACCCCGCATGGAAGACTGATAGAGGATACCATGATCACACTTCCCGGTCTGATTGATCCGCATGTACACCTGCGCGAACCCGGCGCCACCCACAAGGAAGATTGGGACAGCGGCACGGCGGCTGCCCTGGCGGGCGGCTTTACGGCGGTGCTGGCTATGCCCAACACCAAACCGCCTGTCAGCGACGCAGCCACCCTGCAGGACTGCCTGTATCTGGCGAAGCAAAAAGCGCGCTGTGACTATGCCCAGTTTTTAGGGGCAACGACCGATAACACTGCCGGGCTTTCGACTATTGCCGGTGAGGCTGCCGGGGTGAAGATGTATCTTAACCAGACTTTTGGCGAACTGCGCCTGGACGACATGGCGGTGTGGCTGGCGCATTTTCAAAACCTGCCGGCGCAGATACCCATTGCGGTGCACGCCGAGGAGCATACCCTGGCGGCGGCAATCCTGATGGCGCAATTGTGCCGGCGCCCGGTGCACTTATGCCATGTGAGCCGCGCTGATGAAATTGCCATCATCCGCCGCGCCAAAGAAGAGGGGCTGCCGGTGACCTGCGAGGTCACGCCGCACCACCTTTTCCTGAGTGAAGAGGATTTACCCGGCCTGGGTAGGCGCGGCGATGTGCGCCCCACGCTGGCAACCAAACGCGATGTGCAAGCCCTGTGGGATAACCTGGATGTGATTGACTGCTTTGCCACTGACCATGCCCCCCACACCCTGGCCGAAAAAGACAGCGCCAATCCGCCGCCGGGGTTTCCGGGGCTGGAAACCGCGCTGCCCCTGCTACTGACCGCAATGCACGAAGGCCGCCTGACCCTGGACGACCTCATTGCCCGCTGTCACACCAATCCGCGGCGCATCTTTCACTTGCCCGAACAGCCCGAAACCCGCGTGGAAGTGGACCCCGATGCGCAGTGGACCATCTCGGCGGAAGATACCTATACCCGCTGCGGCTGGACGCCCTTTGAAGGATACGCAGTGCGCGGGCGCGTGCGGCGCGTGGTGCTGCGCGGCGCCGACGCCTGCCGCGATGGACTGGTGCTGGCTGAGCCCGGCAGCGGATTGAATTTGCGAACACTATCGTAAAAAACGGTACTTATTATTTCTATATTCTTAAGGAGCTATAAAAATGCACAACCCTCCCATGCAGCAACAAAACCCCCACCTGCCCTTTGGCGACCGACAGGACGCGCCTTTCTATCATAAAGATATTCTTTCCGTTAAACAGTTCACCCGCGGTGATTTGAACTATATTTTCGATGTGGCCCATGAAATGGCTGAAATGGTGCGCCGCGTGGGCACCTTTGACCTGCTGAAAGGCAAAATTCTAGCCAACCTGTTCTATGAACCGTCCACCCGAACCAGCGCCTCTTTCACGGCTGCCATGGAACGCCTGGGTGGCAGTGTGATCCCGATCAACGAAGTGCGCTATTCTTCTGTGTCGAAAGGCGAGTCGCTGCCCGACACGGTGCGCACCCTGGAACGCTATGCCGACGTGATTGTGCTGCGTCACCCCGAAGTGGGTTCGGTGGCACTGGCGGCCAAACACACCAAAAAACCCATCATCAACGCCGGCGACGGCATTGGCGAACACCCCACCCAGGCGCTGCTAGACCTGTTCACCATCAAAGAAGAGCTGGGCAAGATTGACGGCTTGACCGTTACCATGCTGGGCGACCTGAAATTTGGCCGCACAGTACATTCGCTGTCGCGCCTGCTCAGCCTGTATAATATTCGTTTGAACTATGTTTCGCCGAAGAGCCAGGCCATGCCGCCGGAAATCATCGCCGAGTTGAAGGAAAAAGGCGTGCCGCAGTATGAGTACGAATCGTTGGACCCGGTGATTGCGGAAACCGATGTGTTGTATGTAACCCGCATTCAACGCGAGCGCTTTGAAGATCCCGAGTTGTATGAAAAAGTGAAGGGTTTATTCATTGTAGATAAAGCGGTGATGAATAAATGTAAAGATGAAATGATTGTGATGCATCCGCTGCCGCGTGTGGGTGAAATCGATATGGATATCGATGAAGATCCGCGCGCCGCTTACTTCCGCCAGGTGGAATACGGTTTATACGTCCGCATGGCGCTGCTTGCTCTGGTGTTCGGAAAGGCATAAATGGAGAACAGTTTTTTTACCCGTTTGGATGAACGCGCCCGGCGCATTGGCTCGTTGCTGTGCGTTGGGCTGGACCCTCACCCGCAGGATTTGTTGGCCCCCACGGCACAGGCGGCGCGCGATTTTTCGCTGCGCCTGATTGAAGCCACCGCCGATGTGGCGCTGGCCTACAAACCCAACGCGGCATTTTTTGAGGCGTTTGGCGCTGAAGGCTGGCAGGCATTGAGCGAGGTGATTGCCGCGATCCCTGATGATATTCCGGTGGTTTTGGATGCAAAACGCGGCGATATCTCTTCGACGGCTGATGCCTATGCCCGCTCGGTTTTTGAAACCTTAAAAGCGCAGGCGGTCACTTTAAATCCGTACCTGGGATATGACTCGCTAAAACCTTTTATAACTGATCCGTCTCACGGCGCTTTTCTGCTGTGCAAAACCTCCAACCCGGGTTCGGTTGATTTGCAGGAACTAGCCGTCAGCAGCGGTGAACGGGTGCTGCGCCTGTATGAAAAAGTGGCGCTGCTGGCGCAGGATTGGAATGACGGTAATAACGTGGGATTGGTGGTGGGCGCCACCCAACCTGAAGCGCTGCGGCGCGTGCGCCGACTGACTCCCAGACTGTGGTTTTTATCGCCGGGTGTGGGAGCGCAGGGCGGCGACCTGAAGCTGGCGCTGCAATCGGGTTTGCGCGAAGATGGACTGGGAATGCTCATCCCGGTTTCGCGCGCCATTTCCCGCGCCGAAGATCCGCGCAAGGCTGCGGTTGAACTGCGCGATGAAATTGAGCGTGTGCGGCAAGAAGTGCTTGCTGCCCGTCAACCCGCCCCGGTGGGTTATCCCATTTCGACGGCGCTGGCCGAGGGCTTGCTGGAAACCGGCTGTGTGCGTTTTGGCAATTTCACACTCAAATCGGGCTTGCAATCACCCATCTATATTGACCTGCGCCAGTTGGCTTCCTTCCCCATGGTACTGGCTGAGGTTGCCAGCGCTTATGCAACTGTGCTGCAAAACCTGACTTTCACCCGCCTGGCGGCGCTGCCCTATGCCGCGCTGCCCATTGGAACCGCCATCAGCCTGCAAACCGGTTATCCGCTGATTTATCCGCGCAAAGAAGCCAAAGCTTACGGCACCAAGGCCGATATTGAAGGCTTGTATCAAGCAGGTGAGCAGGTGGTGGTGATTGACGACCTGGCAACCACGGGCGGCAGCAAATTTGAAGCCATTGAAAAATTGACCGCCGTTGGTTTGAAAGTGAAAGATGTGGTGGTGCTGGTTGACCGCCAGTCGGGCGCAGCCGAAGCATTGGCCGAAGCCGGCTATCAACTGCACGCTGTGCTTACCCTGACCGGTTTGCTTGATTACTGGGAAGAAACCGGGCGCATTCCTGCGGCGCAAATTGAAGCGGTGCGGGACTTTTTGAAGAAAAAATAATGAAAGATTATCGACACCCCTCGGAAACGCCTGCTTTCTGGTTTGCCGCCCTGCTGGTGCTGGGAATTGCAGCCGTGGTGGCTTTGCCCACCCTGTGCCTGGTGCCATTGCTGCTGGCTGCCATTGTGCTGGTGGCCTACCAGGCAAATCAAGCGCATCACCGGCTGCTGCTGCAGGAAGGGACGCGCGTTTCAGCCCAGCGTACGCCTGAGGTGTGGCGCCTGGCGCAAGACTGCGTGCGGCGTTTGCAACCGGGTGAGGTGGATGTGGTGGTGGTGCCAGCCCGCGAAGCAAACGCCTATACCTTTGGCCTTTCAAGCCCCAAGGTGGTGGTGTTATACAGTTCCCTGTTCAAATTGATGGATGCCGACGAGCTGCGTTTTGTTTTGGGGCATGAACTGGGGCATGTGGCGCTGGGGCACACCTGGCTTAACACCCTGCTGGGCGGCATGGCCGGGATGCCGACATCTTTCTTTGGAGCAATTCTGTTCACGTTCACTTTCCGCGGGTGGAACCGCGCCTGCGAATATTCGGCAGACCGCGCCGGGCTGCTGGCCTGCGGCAGTTTGCGCAAGGCAATCACGGCGCTTATGCAATTGGCCGTGGGAGATATTCGCTCGCAGGCGCAGTTTGAGCAGGCGCTGGCAGCGCTTGACCAGCAGGATGAGGTTCCCATGAACCAGTTTGGCGAGCTGCTTTCCAGCCATCCTCTGATCATTCACCGCATTGAAGAGCTGCAGCGCTATGCAGCCAGTCCGGAATACCGGGCGCTGCAGGCGCGCATTGGAATGCCGTCATAAGAACTGACTATGATCTTCGGGGCTTGCGTACGCCAACGCAAGCCCCGCTTTTATTTTGAACGGCTTTGGAAAACGGGACTAAAATAATGTGAGTTCGGGATCATCCCGAATTGACGTTAAAATATCCATCTATATGCCCGTAAAGATAAAATTCTAATTGCCACAAGGATAACGATTTCAATGCGCCGCTTCTCAGCTTTCACCTTTTCTGCTGCAATTGTCGCACTAGCCTGCCTGGTCTTTTCCCTTTTGCAGCCGCACTCGGTGCGCCAGGGTTATGTGCTGGGCTATTCAGCGGTGCGCCTGGGCATGGCGGTGCTGCTGGCCTTGCCGATGGTTTTCCTGGCGGTTTTGACGGCTGGCAGCCTGGCGCAGCACAGCCGGGTTCAACAGTTGGTCAGGCGCCTTGAACTGTGGAATCAACCTGACCGCATACTCACATTGCGTGAGATCGCGTTGATTATGGCTGTATTGGGCGGCTATTTGCTGTGGAAATGGGGGCAGTTGCCGGATGAAAAAGGTGTTGTGCTGCGCCTGATGCCGCTATTGGTGTTTTGGACTTTGTTCTGGCTGCTCGGTTGGATTTATGCGCAATTTGGATTGAAGCATGCCCGCATCACCTGGCGGGAAAAATTGAATTTATATGCAAAGCATTCCGGGAAGGTGCTGGCGGGGCTGCTGCTGATTGTGCTGGCGGCTGTGATTGTCAGCATGGCCGGTCAACTGGTGCGGTTCTATGCCCGCAAGGTGTTTGAATTGGTGGAGTTCCTGGTTTATGAATTTGACCTGGGCAGCGAGAGGAATTTGCCCACCTATTTCAATGTGTTCCTCCTGGCGGCGGGTGGAATGCTTAGCATGATCGTTGGTTTTGGAAAGCACAGCAAACATCAGAAATTTGCCGCCAACTGGATGCTGGTGGGTTGTTGTTTCTTGCTGCTGGCCTATGATGACCTGGAACAAGTGCATGAATCTTTCACCGGCCCTTTGCAGGAATTTTTTCACGCCGGCGGGCTGTTTACTTTCGCGTGGGTTATTCCGGCCATTGTGCTGGTGGCATTATTTGCGGTTGGCAATTTGCGCTTTTTCTTCAGCCTGCCGAAGCGCCAGCAGCTTTTCCTGCTGGCGGCGGCGCTGGTTTATGTGGGTGGGGCGCTCGGTGTGGAAATGATTGGGGGCGCTTACGTGGAGCAGCATGGATTCTGGGATATCAAAACTGTGCTGTTGGCGAACCTGGAAGAAACAATGGAAATGAGCGGCGCTGCGCTCTTCATCTATTTCCTGCTGGAGCATCTGAAGTTAGAGACTGCCTAAGGAGCGGGCGTCAGCAGCCATTCGGGGGTGGTGTTGAGAATTTGCGGCGGCACAAAGTAGACTCCCCAAACGCCTGAGGCGGGTTGGCGCACGGTCAGATAATCATTATAGTTCTCATTGTCCACGGTTTCTTCATAGGGGGTGAACATGGGCACAATTTCCACCCAGGTTTTGCCCGGTTTGAGCGGGATGGGATTGAATTCGTAATCGACAAAACGGATTCCGCGCAGCCTGCCGGTGCGCTGCTCATATTCTTCATTGCGGGTGGTCCAGTAGATTTCCTGCATCACACCGTCGCGGAATAACAGGGCGGGATAGCGGGTGATGTATTGGAAGTTGATGTCGAAAAGGGTCTCGTCAAAAAAGACGGTGTCGGCAAAAAGCACCACCACATTCTCAAATTCCAACGGCTGGCCGGTGAGCTGGTCAATGGACGGCAGGTAGGTGACGCCGTCTTCCTGGTCTTGAACGCGCTGGTAGGCGCCGCTGTCTTTTTGATAGCGCCACAGAACCTGTTCGGTTTGATGATAGCCAACCCACAACGCGTGCGCCGGTTTGCCGGCAGCAGGTGGGGCGGGGTTGAACACGCGCCCGCTGAAGCCGGGTGAGCCGAGGGTTTTTTGGCTTTCAACTGCCATGCTTTTCAGGTCAGCCACACTCATGCGCGCCGTGTTGGGCGAGGTTTTGTCGGTGCCGTAAACGATGGAAAATTCATCCAATTGCGGCAGCACGCGCGAAGAGGCTGAGGCAAACACCAGGAAACCGCGGTAAAACAGGCGCAGGTCTTCGTAGGGCACCCGCCCTGAACGAATGGGTCCCACGCGCACGGTTTCGCCATCCATTTCTTCCGGCGGAAGGTCGCCGTAGAACATGGCGAGAAAACGGGTGACGCCCTCACCGATATACATTTCAAATACCAGCGGGCTGTAAGAAAGGCCGGACTGCGGGCGGGCTGTGATGGGCGAGTTGGAAATGGACACCAGCGCGGGCGGCAAATCGAGGCTGGCAGGGTCGGCAACTGTGAGGCCGGTGAGCGGATTGACGCCCGCCGGATAGCTGTCGGGGCCGATGGGATAGGGCAAGGGGGTGGGTGAAACGGTGGGAGTGAGGGTGATGGTGGGGGTTGGTGATGGAGGTGGAACTGTGGCGGTGGGCGGCTGCGTTTCGTGCGCGGTTGCCGAAGGCGTGAGGCCGGGCGCAGCGGCTGGCTGCGATGAAAAATGCCGCTGCACGGCAAACAGCACAACAACCAGCAGCAGCACGACGGCTATGCGGTAAATGGTTTGTTTTCGATTCATAATATTGATTGGTTTATCCACGGTCCCTCTGCTTTAAGGGATATTAAGTATTGTGATTTCGGGATGATTACCTCGAGTTGCTACCTATCTGTATTTGCGAGCCCCGATGTTTTTTTGGCGCGGCAATCTCATTTTGTATTGAGACTGCCGCGTCGGGCAAAAAAAACCCTTCTCGCAGCGACAGGCATGGGAATTTTTCAAGGTGGTAACCTGGAGTAATTATGATTTTGTTGCGAGTGAACACAGCAAGCAAAGTCCGATCACCTTATCCCGGATTGACGTTAAGTACTAATTTTTCAGAATCATACTCGATCTTTACCAATTTTTGATGGAAATTGTTTCGGCGTAAAAAACTGTTAAAACGGCTTGGCGTATATAATAGAGTTACGGTAGGGGATGCAGTATGGATCGTTTCTTGCATGGGGTAGGCAGATATGATCTCCTCAGAAAAAGGACGATGGATCCTGGTAGTTGGTGCGGTGCTGGTGGCAGCCGGGGTGTGGGCGTTTACGCCGTCGCTGCAACTGGCTTTTTTCAACCTGGGGACAAGTTTAAATAAACCTTTGACGCTGCCGCGTTGGGCAGTGGCATTGTTGGGGATGCTGGCATTTCCAACGGTGTGGTGGTTAATTGTGTCCATCATCCGCTGGGGTCGTTACCGTCCACGCCTGGATCAATACACGGAAGATAATGTTTTCGGCATTACCTGGCGCTGGGAATATGGTGATCAGGACCAGATTGAAGATTTGCAAGGATATTGCCCCGATTGCGGCATGCTGGTGATGACCATGCGCTCCCTGGTGGACGAAGATAAAACAATTCTATACTGCGATCACTGCCAGAAGAACCTGGCGGTGTTGAACGGCGGTGCTGCCGAGGCAACGGTGTATGTGACAAAGGAAATTGAACGGCGTATTCACACTGGCAAGTGGAAACACAAAGTCAGCCAGCAGCGGCGGGCTGTGTGAAAAAGATTGACGTGTCAATACAGGTATGGGAGGTACGGTGCAAAGCAAAACGATACTGGTGACGGGTTCGACCGATGGGATTGGAAAACAAACTGCACTGGAACTGGCCGGGATGGGCGCGCAGGTGATTTTGCACGGCCGCAGCGAACAGCGCTGCCGGGCAACGCTGGATGAGATTCAGCAGGCAACCGGAAACAAGCTGTTACGTTTTTATGCGGCCGATTTTGCATCACTGCGCCAGGTTCGCGAGATGGCAACCGCTGTGCAGCGCGATCACAACCGGCTGGATGTGCTGGTGAACAACGCCGGTGTGTATATGCATGAGCGCGTGCTGACGGATGACGGGCTGGAGATGACCTTTGCGGTCAATCACCTGGCGCATTTTTTACTAACCAATCTTCTGCTGCCGGTGTTAAAAAACAGTCCTGCGGCGCGAATTGTGACCGTAGCCTCATCGGCTCATGAGAAGCGCCAGGTTGATTTTGATAATTTGCAGGGAGAAAAGCATTTCGACGGTTTTAAAGCTTACCTGCTTTCGAAGCTGGGCAATATCCTGTTTACCTATGAACTGGCGCAACGGCTGCAGGGCAGCGCGGTAACTGCCAATTGTTTGCACCCCGGGGTGGTTGATACCAAAATGCAGCGCATGTCGTTCAACCTGGGCGGCGTCAGTGTGGCTGAGGGCGCGGAGACTTCGATCTTCCTTGCCAGTTCACCCGCTGTGGAGGGCGTCAGCGGCAAATATTTTGTGTCTAAAAAGGAAGCTGAAAGCGCCCCGCTCACTTACGACACCGTAATCCAAAAATCATTCTGGCAGGTGAGCGAGCAACTGGCAGGGTTGTCACCCCGATAAGCTGAACTTTTGGGCTGCTTTCGCCCGAAAATTGCAACTGTTTTGGAAGTTTGTATAACGATTGATCAATTCACTATAATACGAACAGGTATGTTTTCGATACTTAACAAGGAGAGAAAAATGTCAGGACAATATCATTCCCTGCAAGACTTCATGGAAGAAATCAATCAGGAATGCTACCGCGTACAGCGGTATCAGCGGCCGGCGGCGATGGCCATGCTGGGCGTTGAGAATATGGGGCAATTAACCGTCAAGCACGGCAAGGCAGGACGCGATATTGTAATTTCTCTGGTTACTGAAAAATTACAAGACAACCTGCGCCAGTCCGATTCGTTTTGCCGATACGGCGATTTTCTCTTTGCGCTCTTGCTGCCTGAAACAGACACCACCCGTGCGGATGAGGCCACACACCGCATTGACGCGCTGCTCAAAGATATTAATGCAGGTTTGAAGGATTACAGCCTGACCGCGGGATATAACATTCGGCCTCTTGGGGCGGAATTTAGTTCAAGCGCCACAGCCACGGCAGCAATGGAGGTTCAGGCAAAGGAACTGGCTGATAAAATCAAGTTCTAAATTTTCGGCGCAATTATTCAGCCAGGTTATCGCGGGTTGAAAAATGCTGGATCAGCGCTTCTGCATCCGGGGCGTTGAGCGGCTTTGAGATGATGAAGCCTTGAATGTGAGTGGAGTGCAGGTGACGCAAGATTTTTAGCTGGGCTTCATTTTCAACCCCTTCAGCGGTCTGTTTGAACCCCAGGCTCTGCGCCAGGTTGATGATGGATTGCACAATAGTTCGGTCGCTCTCGCTTCTTTCCAGGTTGGAAATAAAAGAGCGATCGATTTTAATTCCATCCAGCGGCAGTTGCTGCAAATAGCTAAGGGAGGAATAACCGGCGCCGAAGTCATCAATGAAAAGCTGCACTCCCAGGGCTTTAAACTGGTTGAGAAGGCGGCGAACTTTATCAGGGTTTCCCATCACTGCGCTTTCGGTGATTTCCAAACATAACGAACTGGCAGGGAGTTTGCTTTCTAATAAAATTTGTTGAATATGATCCAGCAGGTTTTCCTGGTCAAACTGGGTTACTGATAGATTGACATTGAGGGCGAGGGGTGGAATGGAGGGGAAACCCTGCTGCCAGTGCTGCATTTGTATACTGGCCTGCCTGAGCACCCACATTCCCAGGTTATGGATCATGCCAGTTTTCTCGGCCAGGGGGATGAATACGGCCGGGGAAATGATTCCTTTTTGCGGATGTTTCCAACGCGCCAGCGCCTCAAACCCCGAGATGGAATTGTTGTCCATTTGAAAAATGGGCTGGTACATCACGAACAATTCATTGCGCTCCAGGGCGCCGTGCAGTTCATTCTCCAATGCAATACGTTCGATGGTGCGCTGGTACATTTCGGGTGCAAAATAACTGTGTTTTCCTCGCCCATTCTTTTTCGCGTACTGCATGGCAATATCAACATCCCGTAAAATCTCTTGCGGTTGGTCGCTAACCTGGTTGGGAATCACGATTCCACAACTAAAAGTGATGCTGGTTGTTTTATTATTATCCAGCGTGATGGGGGCGGACAGGATTTGTTGAATACGTTCAAAGACAAGTTCCACATCTTCCTGCCGGGTAATTTCTTCCAGCAGGATGACAAATTCATCACCCGAAATGCGGGCGACTGTGTCGCTGGGTCTTATGCTGCCTCTCAGGCGGCGGGCGCATTCCACCAGCACCTGATCGCCGGCTGAATGGCCGAACTCGTCATTGATGCGTTTGAAGCGGTCGATATTCAGCAGGATGATTGCGAAATAGGGCAAAGAGCGGCGCTTGGAGCGATCGCTGGCGTGTTTGATCCGGTCTAACAGCAGAGAGCGGTTGGGTAAACCGGTGAGCGAATCGTTCAACGCGCAGTACAGTATTTGTTCTTCAAACAATTTGTGCGCTGTGATGTCGGTGAGCGAGCCCGCCATGCGGACCGGCGCTTTATTTTCGTCCCAGATGGCAATTCCGCGCGCTCGCACCCACAAATAATTACCTTCTTTGTTTTTCACGCGGTGTTCGTTTACAAAGTGAGCCGTTTCGCATTTTAGATGATTGTTGAGGTCATTTTGAAAGTTGACCAGGTCATCAGGATGAATGCTTTGCAGCCAGTTTTCCAGTGAATCGCCAAATTCATGTTCGGCGTATCCCAGGATTTCTTCCCAATGGGCTGAATAAAAGACCTTTCCTTCGTGCAGGTTCCAGTCCCACAGGCCGTCATTGGCGCCCAGCATGGCCAATTTGTAGCGTTCTTCGCTCTCTTGCAGCGCCTGTAAAATGCGGTTTCGTTCGGTAATGTCACGCAGGATGATGCACCAGGCTTGCTTGCTTTGATAGAGTATGCGGCTGGCGCTGATTTCTGCAAAAAATGAACTGCCGTTTACAAGGTGGAAGCGGCACTCAACTGGAATGTTCTTGATTAGCAATGCTTCGTGCCAGTCTTTTGAACAAGCGGTTTCGGGGATTAATATTTCGTTCAACAATACCGAAGAAGACAACCCGGGTGGATTGCCCAACAATTTATAACCGGCCGGATTGGCTTCGAGTATGTGCATTTCATCATCGACCAGGATAATTGCCTCAACTGCCTGCTGCACAACCGCCTGGTAGCGGCTGAGGGTTTCCTGGTTTTCTTGCCGGCTATACACCGCACGGCGCAATGTGAACCACACAATGAAAAAGAAAAGCAGTCCCAATCCCAAAATGGTCAGCACC
>CAZOKH010000069.1:13543-18708 GCA_964580315.1 uncultured Anaerolineaceae bacterium
AATGCGATGTAAATGAAGCGCGGTAAGTTTGTACGCAGAATCAAGCCGGTGGTTCCGTTCGATTCCTGTAATGAAACATACCCTTCAATGAATTCGTTGTTCAAAGGTGCATACCAGGCTGGCTGGTTGGTTTCAATCTGCAGCGTGTTTTGATCGGTTTGGGCGGGTAAACTGGAATCATCCGGCGGCGCAAAAGATATGTTGGCGCCGGCGATTTTTGAAATGGCAGCCAGGTTGGCGGGGTCAAGTGTGCGTCCAAAAACCATCGTCCCGCGAATATTTTCCAGGCTTTCATCTGTTGAAATGGGGCGTGAAACCAGCAGCAGGGGATCTGTGCTTTCAGAATAAATACCGTGCCAGATGCTGTGTGTCGATTCGTGCTCCAAAACGGCAGGACGGTTTTCAATCCAGCCAATCAGACTGTCAGACGGGGAAAGCTCCTGGCAGCTGTTTTTATCGAACTGGCGCGCCACCAGCAACTCGTTATCCTGGTTATAAATTGCCAGGAATGATATTTCTGAAGATCGGAATGTGGAAGCGGTCAGGTTTTTTTCAACAAACTGTGGATTATTTCCCGCGGCAAATTCATTCGTGTCAATCCAGGTTACCCAATCAATAAGCTGGCTATCCAATGCTTTGGCCTGGTAATCTATCGCGGCTACAGCCCGGTTCATGTTTCGAATGAGAATCTCTTGTTCCAGGCCTTGCCCGGTGCGGTTGATTAATACCAGGGATGTCGATAAAAAAACCCCCAGGGCGCCAAGCGTAATTAACACGGCATATAAAAGGATGTGCGTGTCAGAGGGAACGAAGGGCAGCTGATGCTGCTTGACCGGTAAATGATTCATACGAAAACATTCCTCCTGCTGGTGATTGTGAAAGATGGATGGGGAGGTTTGTTTTAAAAACGAACAATGAATACAGTATAAGCTCTTTTGGGATGAAGGGATAGAAAAAACGCCTAAATTCCTTTTTGGATGCGTTCTTCCAGTATCTCGATGATCTGGCGGGCGCGCACTTCCTGTTCATTGAGGGTGGTGAGCCAGCGGTCTGTGGCGCAAAAAACATCTTCGTCAGGGCGCGGCGAGTCGAGGATTTGCCTCAGGTTACCGGCGGCTCCCTGGTCCAGCGCGGTGAGCATGCGCAGCACAGCCATGGTGCTGTATCCGGCCTGGCGCAGCATGCGAATGACCCGCAGCCGGCTGATTTCAATCGTGCGGTACTGGCGGTAGCCGTTGTGAGGGTTGCGCGGCGGACAGAGGAGGTTGTTGCGTTCCCAGTGGCGCAGCGTGTCGATGGTTAAATGAAGCAGCAGGGCGGTCTGGCTGGTGGTTAACAATTTGCCTTCCGCTTCAACCGGTGTACCTTTTGCCCAGCGTTCCAATAAATCGGCGGCGGTGTGCGCCTGGGCGATTTCAGATTGCACAATTGCCAGGTGTTGATAGGCCAGTTCAAGCGCACCGCCCAGGTCGCCGGTGGCGGCGTGTTTCACCAGGCGCAATGCTGACCGACGAATGAGCCTCCCGGGCCAACCACCATTTAAGGCTGTACGCGCCAGGCGCATTTGCTGCAGGTGCGCATCGGTGTACAGGCGGTAACCGGTTGGGCTGCGTGGGATCGGCGGTAGGAAGCCCCACTGTTCATACATGCGCACCGTGTTGGGGTGGCAGCCCACGGCTTTGGCAATTTTGGCGGTGCTGAGACGTTTGTACGGCATGGAATCAGTTATAACATAAAACACAACCCTGTCTTTCTTCATGAGAGACAGGGTTGGAAAGCGGTTGTTTGCGGGTTTTCTTAACCGATCTGTTCGACCAGGTAGCTGGAAAGACCCATTTGTTTGATCTGTTCGACCTGGGTTTCCAACCAGTCAATGTGATCTTCTTCTTCTTTGAGGATGGATTCCAGCAGGTTTTTGGTGCCCGAATCGCCCAGTTCAGCAGTTAATTTGATAGCATCATTGTACGCATTAATCGCTTCTTCTTCAGACTTGTGGTCTTTGTCAAACTGAGCGGGGACCTCGGCGCCAATATGAATGCCTTTTAACACACTGACCACAGGGGTGCCTTCCATAAACAGGATGCGGCCGATTAATTTTTCAGCATGTTTCATTTCGTCAATGGCGCGTTTTTCAATGGCTTCATGCAGTTCATTGTAGCCCCAGTCCGCGCACATTTCGGAGTGCACCATATACTGATTGATGGCGGTCAATTCATCGGCGAGCAGATCGTTGAGTACAGCTAAAATTTTGTCATTACCTTTCATGGTCTTTTCTCCGTGATTTTTGAATTTTTGATACCACTTTGATCTTACCATTTCTTAATTGAAGGGTCAATCAAAATGGATATAAAACGACCATTTTGATCCATCAACGCAGGAATACCTATCCGGTTGACCCTGGCAGTTGGGGAGTGTATAGCACAACACGGTTGCGGCCGGTCTTTTTGGCTGTGTAAAGCGCCTGATCGGCAGCGCTGAGCAGGTCTTTCATGTTTGCAGCATGCTGTGGAAAAACAGCGATTCCGATGGAGGCGGTGATGTGGATTGTGTTTGCTGCGTACACCACATTCATTTTTTCAATGGCGGTGCGCCATTCTTCGGCGCGTTTTAATGCGGCGTCGGCATCGGTTTCAGCGAGCACCAGCACAAATTCCTCTCCGCCAAACCGGCAGGCAATGTCCAGTTTGCGGGTATCTAAAAGAAGATGGTTCCCCAGCAATTGTAAAACGTCATCGCCAGCGGCATGACCGAAAGTGTCATTGACTTTTTTGAAATGATCAATATCCAACATTAATAAACTGAGCGGATATTTTTTACGTGATGCGCGTGATAATTCACGCTCCAGGGTTTCTTCAAGGTAACGGCGGTTGAACAGCCCGGTGAGCGAATCGCGAATGGCCTGCTGCCGCAGGTTGTCTTGCAGGCGTTGAATTTCAGCCAGTTGCGACTGCAAACGTTCATTGGCTTTTTGCAGGGCAAATTCAACGTTCTTTTGCTGACTGATGTCATGTAAAATGACCAGGTTCCCGAAGCGATGGTTGCGGCCATCCAGCATGGGCGAGATTAATACGTGGTAATAAACATCTGTTTCGATGAACATCTGGTTTTCAACCTGTGTGGTCAGCGGCTGGTTACTCATCGACACCAGCTCTGGCCAGTCTTTCAGAATCAAGGATGATGGTTTGCCAATGACCTCATTGCTGCTGATGCGTAAAATTCGCCGGGCAGTGGGATTGATATCCAGAATGCGATACTGGTTATCCAGAACGATCATACCGTCGGCAAGATTCTCAATCAATGTGTGATGCGAGATGGGCGTCAGGTCAATCAGTTGCAGGCGGAAAAGACTCCAGCTAATGAATAATCCGGTCAGTGCAAAGCCCACCGGTGTTAAATCGAGGCCGGGAATATAACTGGCAACGTAGAGCACATTGGCCGCAATCGGAAAAATGGATGCGCCCAGGATCCAAATTGCCTGCCGCCGGTATTGTCCGCGGAAAACGACCAGGTCGCGAAGGATGATGATCAGGCTGAGCACCAGTTGTGCATAAATATAGGCCAGCATGACCCAGAAGAATTGCCCGCGGTGATAAATGAGGCGGTAGGGTTCGTCGGGGATGGGGGTAAAACCGCTCCAGATGAGCCCGTGAAGATCATTTGTGAAAGTTAGAATAAGTGCGACGGCAGGAATGATCCAAAGGAATGGATAGCGCGAGCGCGGCAGCAGGTTGCCCAACTGGCTGTATTCGATGGTAAAAAGCAATAGAAATGTGGCGCTGGAGAGAACGCCAATATAGCCTACTTTTGACCAGAAAACTTTTGCGTGAACACCGGGAGACAGTACTTCCAATCCGGCAGCAAAGCACCATTCTGCAATGGCAAACATAAGCAGGGAAAGCATCAATCCACCCGTGACGGCGCGCCGCCGCCAGGCGAACCAGGCAACCAGAAAACTGATTATGGCTGATATGAACAAACTGGCAGGAAATATTACCGATATCTGAGACACATTTCCAATCACACATGGAGATATTATTTTTTAGATTAGTCTCCATGCTTAATAATTTTATTATTTCATCCGGAAACAGCCGCGTCAAGCGCTTTTTTGTTTTATTCACACATAATTTATCCAAAAGATTTTATATGCTTTTTATTCATATTCATGATGAGTTCCGTTAATATTAGTGTATCAATGCGGTCTCTTCCTTTTGTGGTAATGGGGGGGGAGATCGTTTGCTTTTTCTAAAATAGTTGTTGTGCGGCAAATTCAGGTAAGGCATGGGGCGCCTGATTGCCTTTGGGCCTGTGACTGGGAGGCCACAGGTAATTTATTCTGATGATCAGGAGAAAGATCATGGCAATCAACCCTGCGAAGAAAAAAGCAGCATCGAATCGTGTTGTGCAATGGGCTCAATCTTTAAATGGAAGGTTGACTTTGCTGTTCCTGGCGGTATCGCTTATTCCATTGATCCTGGTGGGCGTTATCACTTATTTGCAAAGTCAACCGCGTTTAAAAGCGGATGTGAATGAAGAGTTTGACCGCGTGGCAGAGATGCAAAAAGCATCCATCGAAAACTGGTTGACCGGCATCCAGCAGGATATTCACATTGTTTCGGGCGCTGAACGAGCCATTTCCATGGATCCGGTTCGCGTCCAACAGGCAATGGAAGAATATATTAAGCAGTGGACTTATTTTGAAACCATGTTTGTAACCGGGCTGGACGGGGAAGCAATTGGCAACAGCGATAAAGAAGCGTTGAATATTGCTGACCGCGATTACTTCAAACAGGCAGTCAAGGGTGAAGCGGTTATCTCGGAGCCGCTGATTTCAAAAATGTCGGGCAATGTCATCATTGTGGTTGCCGATCCTGTGTTTCGCGATGGCAGAGTTGTGGGTGTGGCATGTGGAACGGTGCCGATGACGTATGTGAGTGAAATGTTGAAATCGAGCTGGATGGGAGATACGGGTGAGGTGTACCTGATTAATAGTGAAGGCTACATGATCACACCGTCGCGCTTCAGCGATGAATTGATCCAGCAGGGCGTGGTTAAAGAGCGCACCGAGTTGGAATTGAAGGTGGAATCGCAGGCCGCCCAGGAGATCCTGGCCGGGCGCGAGGGCGCCGGAGAGTATGTAAATTACCGTGGGAATCAAGTGATTGGTG
>CAZOKH010000070.1:0-18520 GCA_964580315.1 uncultured Anaerolineaceae bacterium
GTATCCCTGTAAATCATCGGGGGCAAGTTCAATTGCTTTGCTAAAGTGATTTACGGCCCGATCCAGGTGTCCGGTCTGACTATTGATGGTACCCAACAAGATGAAAACGCCGGGTTGATTGGGATCATAATCCAGAGAAGCCATGGCGCTTTGCTCGGCATCAGCGTAATCGCCGGCATTCTTTTGAACTTCGGCCAGGAAAGCAAAAATATCAGCATTTCCCTCATAATGATCCAGAATCTCGGCAATCAATGGAATTGCCGCCTGGGCGCCGTCAATGGACGCCACCAACTTTGCGCGTTCCAGCAGCAACGGGATGGTTGGCTGAATGGTTTTAATCCCATTCTCCAGCACACTTAATGCTCCCACCCTATCGCCACTACTTTCCAATATCTGCACCATCAGATAAAGCGTATCGGCAGAGTTGGGATTTAACTGCGACGCGGTCTGGGCAAATTGAAGCGCCGAAGGCAGATTGCCCGTTTCAAATGCAATTTGTGCTGAAAGCAGCCAGTGCGCATCATTTGTGCTATCCAGACCGCGAGCCGATTCGCAAATTTCAATGGCTTTGTCATATTCAAAGTTTTTGAAATTTGCCAGGGCCAACACATGCAGCAACTCGGCATTGTTAGGATCAAGTTCGCGAATGCCGTTCAAGATTTCAATGGCGAGTGCAGGATTTTTTGCCTCAATTGCCGCTTTTGCCAGGCGAATGCTAACCTGGATATTATCCGGCTCAATCCCCAATGCACATTCCAAATGCTGAATTTCTTTCCCAATATCACCCACGTTACGCGCCAGCTCGGCAGCAAGTGAACGCCATTTTGGCTCATCGGGATAAGTGAGTAGAGCTGTCTCAATGGCTTGCAGCGCCAGTTCGTTGTTCCCAATATGGTGCGCCACATACGCAGCGCCAGCATAGAACAATGGATCATTCACACTGTTGGAGATGGCTCTGCGTGAAAGATCAATGGCTTTTTCGTTGTCTATATTGACACAGCTCAAAGCAGCCAGCAAATATAAAGCCGGTGTGGGCGGGAAGGAGTTGATTAATTGTGGGATCTTGTCTTTTTGATTCAATTTCCACAACCCCATGGCATACGGAGCGCCGTCTTCAAAGGCTGGTTGATTTTTTGCCAGCGCCTTAAGGTTTTCCTGGTCCAATTCAAAGGCCGCCTTGGCGCGAGATAACCAGTAACCCGGCTCCCAACTGTCAATCGCCAGGCTGGCTATTTGCAGCGCATTCATCACGGCAGTTTGAATATCAGCGGGAACATTCAGAGACCAGGCCGAATTACGGCTGCACTCCAACAAGTCACAAATTTGTTGGCGTTCCATCAATTTGATGTGGAGTTTGGCAAATTGCAGGTTGGCCGACGGTTCCAGCAGATGAGCCTGGTGATATTCCTTAATCATATGAATGGCTTCCTGCCACCTGTGCAAATCCCATGCGGCATTGGTCAACCAGATCTCACTTTCCAGCGAAGCGGCATCACCAATTCCATAACAATCCCACAATTTGTCGGTTTCTTCAATGGTTTTTGCAGATTTCAAATCGGCAACCGCTTTCCCGTAAAACTCATCGGCTGATTTCCAATCTCCACGCCTAACCAGTAAGCGTGATTGCAGCGTCAGCAAACGGGGATGTTCCAGGTTTTGAATGATAAGGTCATGCACATATCTTCCGGCACTGACTTCTTCCCCATTATTCAGGGATATTTCGGCTAAATTGCAGGTAATGCCAATCTTTGCGCCAAAATCCCAACGGTTCGCTTTCTCTGACCCCGATGAGGATTCCAGGTGAATTTGATCAATCCATTTCCGACAATATTTCAACCCCACATCCTGCTGCATGGCAATCATCGACAGTTCACAAATCAGAAAATCGAAGAAAATGTTGGCGGCGTGATCTTCGCCCCAGTTGATAAGCGAATTCAGAGCTTCCTGCCAGTTACCCAGTTTGCGTTGGATGAGCGCGTTTCGTATGACCAACCAGTCGCTGGTCTGCAGGCTGGAGCGCCAGGTTTCTGGTAGCATTTGTGTGCCGCTATCCATGTGATCGAAAGCGCCATTTCCAATTGTTAATTCACCCGCTTCAAGCAGTGGCTTCAACACTGAAAGCGCTTCGTCATATCGCCGTTCCAGCGCAAGCAAATCAACAGACAATAGAATAAATCGGTTATCGCTCGGCTCCATACCGATTACTTGTTGCATGTACTGAAGGGCTGTGGTTGCATTGCCATTTTTAATATTCAAGCACGCAATTTCGCTAAGTTGATCAACTGTGGGCGTTTCGCTCAAATTCAACGCCTGTTCAAAGCAAATCAACGCAGCTGCATCGTCATCCAGCAGGATATATAACCGTCCCATCCGGCGCCAATCATTCACAGATAAACCGCCAAGATCGCGCAGTTGGAATAGTGTATCCTTTACGCCATTGACATCCTGTAACTGCCACTGAATTTCTGCCGATTTGATCAAATATTCAGCAGATTGCGGAGCCAGTTGCATGGCGCAATGCAATACATCTATTGCCTCGTCTTCCACTCCAAGTTGGATTGCCATTTGGGCAAACCATGACAGGTTTTCAAGATCAGCAGGAGCCAGTTTTAATGCGTGTTGGGCTGATGAAAGGGCTTCAGCTTTCATGCCCAAAAGAGCCTGCGCCTTTGCCAGCGCTCTGAACACTGAAACATTATTGGGTTCAAAAAGTACTGCCTGGTTTAATACCTCAATGGCTATCTGCGGATCTTCCATCTCAACCGCCATCTCACCCAGGCCAACCAGTGCGCGATGCGAATATTCAATGTCAATCGATTCGTCATCCATCGTCCGCAATTTTTGGAAAATCTGATATGCCTTTTCAATTTCACCAGTTGCTCTAAAAGCCTCTGCCAGGAACAATTGAGAGACGTAGTTATCTGGTTTGTCTTGAACGACGCGGATCAAATGAGAAATTACCGGGCCGATTTTTTTCAGGGCTATTTTTCGATCAGCCAATGAAGGACTATTTAGCTGATCCAATACCAGGCTTGCATACAGGTTGATCCATTCGATTTGTGCATCGGTTCCGTGAATAATTTCATCAAGGATGGTTAACGCCTTTCCTTTATCCTGATTCTGAAATACCTGTGCATATACAAACGTCAATTCGTGGTTTTCAGGATCAAGAATGCGGGCAGATTCCAAAATCATCCTGGCGTCTTCAATCCGATTATCTTGTAACAATGCCTTTCCCAATTCCAGAGAGGTTTCGGATGAATTTTGCAAATTGGAGGCGGTAAATAAATAGGGTATTGCTTCTTCGTATTTACCAGATGCATTAAGCAATTTTCCCAAAATGGCATTGATCGCTGCGGATTCGGGATGGAAAGTAACACCGCGTCGGGCAAGCTCTTCGGCTTCTGCCATTTGACCCGTTGATAAATATAAACCAGCAAGATCACACCAATTGGCTTCGCTGCCAGGAAACTCGTTCACCAACATGGTGTAATACTGAATCGCTTCTTCCGTTTCATCTTTTATGACGCAAATTTTTGCCAGCAAAGTCAATGCGTCTTCATTTGCGCCACCCTCAATTATTCGCTTGCAGGATGTTTTTGCCTCTGCGTAATGCCCGGTTCGAAAGGCGCTTTGAGCAAAGGCCAATTCGGCTTCAGGTGAAAGAAAATCACTTCCCTGGAATTCGATCAAGGTATTGAATGCTTCTTCGTCCATACCTTTCATTTGATAACATTCTGCCAGTTTTAGATGGGAATTCGAATCAAACGGCTTCGCGATTTTCAAAAAACGAGCATAATTCAAAGCCGTGTCATAATTCTGCAAATCAAGCAGGATATCCCGAATGGACGAAATAACAGCATCATTACCCGGATATTTCTCCTCAATTAAGCGGGCAAATTCCAATGCTTCTGTATCTAACCGCATCCCGCGCAGAATAGAAATAACCTTCAATCCGCTCTTGGGAGTAATGAATTCCTCTTCCAAACCCTGGCGGTCTGTTTCGAAAACAGTCAACCAATTGCAAGCTTTTGCTGTTGCTTCGCCCACATTGCCAGTTTGATAGTCTGTAAAAGCCCGCTGCAAGTCATCCAACACGCCGGCAGATACCGCGACAGATTCTGTTGACGGCTGGTTGGCGTTGTAAAGTTTTCTAACTCTTTTCTTCTCAAATGCTTGATTATCACTTTGAATGGCAGCGATGAATTGATTGACATGCACATCATCAACACCTTCATTTTCAGGTATTGTTTCAAAGTAATATGAATAAAAGTCACTGAGCCATTCATTAATAACGCGGTGCGCAGAAAGGAAATGCGAACGGGCAATATCCTGATTTCCATAAAGGCTTTCTAAAACCCCATTTCTTTTTTCAGTAAGAATTTTTTGGATCAATTCTTCTGAATTGGAACGGTTTGAAAGTCTTTTCACCTCATCTGGATTTTGATTCAACAGATCGGTGACAACTGTCTGAACAAGCTCTTTGCGTCCCTGGGCTTCCAGGTACGTTAGAAACTTGTATTGAACATCAATATCACTATCTTTCAATATTTGAGCGATGAACCCAGAAAGCACCTCAATGGAATAAGGCAAACTAAGGAGAGCATGGCTAATAATTTGGATGGCTAGCGTTACATACCGGGGATCAGAGAAAAGTTCTCGGAGCAATTCCACTGGATCGGGAATCATCCCAACCAGGCAGGCGATGATTGTTTGCCAATAATCCGTGGGATGATCATCACTCTGAGAAAACAGCTCTGTGTTAATGCCCTTCCAATTCCCGGTCACACGGCGTCTTTCCCTGAGAGCCAGTGCAATCATCCCTGCTTGATGAATATCGAAATCATTGCTTTCCCTATTTATAAAACTCCGATATTCTTTTAATGCCTTGCTTGCCAAATTACCCGGCAGCTTAAAATTCAAATCGTTTTTTAGGCGATTAATATCAATCGGGGTTTCAAATGTTTGAACAGCCAATCTGGCCAAAGACCAGTTTAGGATATCTTTATTCAAGCCCGCCAAAAATTTTTCAGAAAACGCAGAATCCTGCAGAATTTTCCAGGCATTCCAATCTTGCCGGGACGCCAGAATAATCCGGGCAGCCTGTTCAACTGAAAAATTCTTTTCTACTGCGTCAAGGTATGTATTCATGAATCATTCCTAAAAGTGATTCCTGTAATAGAGAATTGGTCAGCTTATTTGAGTAACAACCACATAAGAACTCAGTATTAAGATCACACCAATGCCTACCAGGAAAACAGCGATACCGGTGGTGGTTTTAACCAGTTGGTTGAGTGAATCGATTAGTGTCGATGCGTTACCTACCAATCCAACCACATCATCCGTAATTCCCTTCTCCGCAATCCGCGCAGTCTGCTTTGCAATAATTTTTAGATCATCGCCCATAATTTTGGTCATCAAAATGAAAACCCCGGCGCCAATGGAAACCACACCCATCACAAAAAGACAGGCCGCCATGGTGAGCAGGAAATCATGTATGGTCATTGGAATCATAAAAGCCTCCTGAATTGACGAAATCACTCAGAAGGCTATGTTGCAAGATGTGTACCAGACTGGCTATTATGGTTTATTCAGGATGATATCGGCTGGCAAATCATTTAATTCAATTGTTTCGCCGTTACAAAAAATGATGGCTCGCTCCATCGCATTTCTCAACTCGCGAATATTCCCCGGAAAGCCATATTTCATCAAAGCTTCCATTGCTTTCGGTGAAATATTTGTCACATTTCTCCCTCTTTCACGGTTAAATTTGTTGATATAAAACCCTACCAGTTCGGGGATATCGGCTTTTCTTTCTCTGAGTGGCGGAAGATCGATATTAATGACCTTCAAACGGTAATACAAGTCGTCCCGGAAGGTACCATCTTTCATCATTTTACCCAGGTCTCGGTTCGACGCAGCAATGACCTGCACGTCCACCTTAATATCGGCTATTCCACCAACTCTGCGGAAGGATTTGTTTTCGAGGGCGCTGAGCAACTTTACCTGCATATCCATCGGCATGGATGAAATTTCATCCATGAACAAAATTCCATCATCTGCCTCATGCAGTAAACCATTTTTTTTCTTCTCTGCCCCGGTGAAAGCCCCGGCTTCATACCCGAACAATTCTGATTCTGCCACAGTCGGTTGAATAGCCGCCATATTAATATCCATGAAACGCTTGTTTTTCCTGGGACCTTGCTGGTGAATATAGCGTGCCAGCACCTCTTTTCCAGTTCCTGTTTCTCCGGTTATGAGAACAGACACAGAAGATTCAGATGCCAGTTTTGCCTGTTTCATAACCATTTCCATATCATGTGTTGAGCCCACGACAAATTTAATATCTGAACGAGTTGCCTCACGGACATACATCAATTCTCTACGCATCAAGATGATTTCCGTTGCGCGCTCAATGGACTGCTCAAGACGTTCAAATTGAACCGGTTTTGACATGAAATCATGCGCGCCATTTTTCATGGCATTAACAGCCATGTCAATATCACCCTGTCCTGTAATTACAATCATGGGTGGACGGAACGGCTCATGTGCAGTTTCGTAGAGCAAGTTCAATCCATAGCCGCCCTGTTCCAGATTAACATCGAGTATGACCAGATCACCATTACCCTGGCGCAAATGCTCACGCGCCTGCGCCAATGATTCGGCTTCAAAAATTTCATACCCCTTCAATGAAAGGTATTCACCGGTAAATTTTCGGAAATTCTCCTCATCGTCAACAATTAGTATCGATATTCCCATTTATTTTTCTCCATCAATCGCCGGAAGCTGAATTGTAAAGATTGTACCACCGGGGAACGAATCCCAATTAATGCTTCCCTGGTGCGCCGATATAATTTGTTTCGTGATCACCAATCCCAAACCAGTTCCCTGTGCTTTGTTGGATACAAATGGCTCAAAAATATCACCAGCCTCTGCAGGAATCCCGGGCCCCGTATCTGAAACAGTGATGAGGATCTGTGGATGATCGCCAACTTTATCTGCATTTTCAACTTTAATCACCAGCGCCCCGCCTGTTTTGTTCATCGCTTCAACAGCATTGCTGATCAGGTTTGTGAAAACCTGTTCAAGTGCACTGGAATCACCCAGGATCATTGGTATTTTATCTTCGGCCTGCAATAATGAAGTAACGTGCACAAGATTCATTCGCGGGTGCCAACGATCTAAAATCCGTTCAATCAAGAAACAAATATTCAATTCCTTGAATCTTGTTTCCATCGGGCGTGAATAAGCCAGCAATGTTTCCATTAAATCAGTCAATCGCTGGCTATCTGCCTGGATTCGGCTCACCAGGTCAAGTGTGGACGAATCGCTATTGGCAAATTTTACGGCAAACAATTGCAAACCGGTGCTTATATTGTTAATGGGGTTTCGAATCTCATGCGCAAAAAATTGCACAAGATTGCCAATAAAAGCTCGATTTTCCATTTGCTGGGTACGAGCACGTATCTGTTCACTTTCACTCACATCAACCACAGTAACAATGATGGATACCAGGTCGCCGTCTTTTTGCACAGGAAAGAATTGCACTTCAGCCGGGAAAAGCTTCCCGTTGCGGCGCAACAAAGAAATTACGCCCATATCTCTAATGGCAACTCCATTGAAGGCGGCTCGCAGGGCGGGCTCAAAAGGCTTTTTTCCAATCAAAATGGTGTCCATCGGTTTACCGCAAACTTCACGCTTGTTGTAACCAAAGATTTCCTCGCTGGCACCGTTCATATCGTCAATGGAGAAATCAGGATTCAGGATAATGACGCCAATGTCAATTGATTCGAACAGGGTATTGCTCATCTCAATTTGCCTGGCCTGCTTTTCTCCAATGGATCGCAAATTATTTGTCAGCCTTGAATTTTGCAGAATATTCGTTAAAAAATTTCCGAAATACTCCAACTGTCCGGTCAATTGATCATCCCGCTTATCTTCAAGGCAGCCAACCACCAACAACCCGATTACCGACTCCTCATCCTTCAAAGGGGTTGAAATCACTGTTCCCAGGCCGGCAATTCTTGCCGCACGATGAATGTCTGTTGTTACGCGTTTTCCTTTATACCATTTCGATGTATTAAACAATTCCAACAACTCTGGATAAGGAATCGATTCTGGAAAAACGGGTGCTGGTTCGTAGGATGAGATTTTTGAGAGACTGATTTGATTGTCATCAGCCAGGTAAATGCAAAGAATATTGGCGTCCAGGGTCTTGTGCAAGACTTCCAAAGATTTGTTGCAAATTTGCCGGGCATCATTCAACTCGACAAGCTTCAATAATTGAAGCGATCCCTGCATAATTGAGTCTTGCTCCCGGCCGAACGATTCTTCAGATGCGATCATTGATTCAACCTGGCCTCTGTTACTCTATCGACGGATACAGGCAACCCCATGAATAGACGAAATTAACAATGCGCCATATCTTTCCCATAATGGCGCTTTGTTAATCGATTTTAGAAAAACAGGACTCGAAATTTGAGCCTGATGCATACACCTTATGTCTGCACGGATCGTAAATGCGCTGGTAGTATTCCTTCCATGGAACGATACTTTGCCACAGTCCGGCGAGCCACCTGGAAACCCTCTTTGGCAAGCATACTTGCCAGTTGGGCATCACTTAAAGGTGCGTTCTCAGTTTCTATCATATCACGAAGTACGGTGCGAATATGCAGGCTTCTATCAAAAAAGTCCGACAAGGGTATGATTCGTTTATTGGGCAGTTGTACTGTTTTGTTCGCTACAGCCCGTGAAATGGTAGATTCATGCACTTCCAGGTCTCTGGATATTTGCGCACGCGTAATAGGTTTAATAAAACGGTCACCTTGCATGATGAAATCTCTCTGCAATGAAACAATGCGTTGAAGCAGGCGCTGCATGGTATTATTCCGCTGCTGCAAGCATTTAACCAGCAAAGACGCCCGCTCAAGATCGTTTTTCCACTCTTCTTTTTTCTCGCTTTCGGCCTGTTGAATTGCCTTCTTAAAAATGGGATTGACGCGAAGCGTACCATATATCGGCAGGATGATTTCAACAATCAGGTTTTTTGCCGGGTCATCGTTCAGAAAACGGATGATGATGTCAGGTTGATGATAGACTTGTGTGAATGACGGTGTCGGTTGACGAACATCGCCCCAGTGAGCACGGGCGGGAAATGGATTTAAGTTCTCGCTGATAAACCGGACTGCCTGTTTCACCTGCGCCAATGTTGTTTTAAACTGGTGAGCCAATTCGCTGTATTGATGCCGGCTCATACTATGCATACCTTCTTGAATGATCAGTTTTACCAGATCGGGCACCTTGTTCACTTCGGATAATAAATCAACCTGCACAAGTAATGCTTCTTGTGGATTATTTGAACCCACACCAAAAGGCTCAGCATGTTGAATGATGGCTTTTACCGCTTCAACTTTTGAGACAGGAATGTGAAAATAATTAGCCACTTCAAAAAGAGATACTGTCAGAAAACCATCTTCATCGAGATTTGAAAGAAGATGAACAGCAATTTTTAAACCAACCTCATCCAGTTCAGGAGAAATCTGCCGCATAACAAAGGTTGGCAAATCAATTACCGTTGTTGAATAGTAATCATCCGGGGTTTCTTCACTGCCGCCAGGTTCTTTTCGCACATAAAAATCTTCGGGCGGCGAAACAAAAATAACTGTTTCATCACTGGATTCGGTTTTTGGTAAACTGCACACCGGGCATTTTCCCGTCTCGGGCAATAGACGATGACAAATCGGGCATCGCCTTTCGTCCAACAGTTCCAACGCGGGATTCGATGACAGTTCAGATTCTATTTGCTGCTGCAATTCCTCAACAGGCAAACTCAACAAAGTCATCGTTTGAGCTAGATGGGCTGTAGTTATCGGTCGAATAACCTGCAAGTGTGTTTGTAGCATATTTCATTACCTTTTGATAGAGTAAGTATATCTACCTCCTGCAATAGATGCAAGTTTTACACCAGGAAATTGGGTGTAGAATCTGCATGGATACCATGAATAATAACAAAATCATTCCAACTCTTTCCATCATTGGCGGTGGTCTGGCCGGCTGTGAAGCCGCCTGGCAGGCTGCCAACCAGGGCATTCCAGTTACATTATTTGAAATGCGCCCAACAAAGATTACCGAAGCCCATAAAACCGACCATCTTGCAGAATTGGTTTGTTCAAACTCTCTAGGCTCCAATCGCATTGACCGGGCGTCTGGCCTTTTGAAGGATGAATTGCGAAAGCTCGGTTCGATTCTCGTAAAATGTGCTGATAAGTGCGCTGTTCCAGCCGGTTCAGCCCTGGCAATCGACCGGGTTGCTTTCTCAGAAAGCGTGACCTCTGCCTTAACAAGCCATCCCCTTATTCAAATTGAAAGAGCTGAAGTGAGTGATATTCCCCCTGGGCCAACCATTATTGCTTCCGGCCCGCTAACTTCCCATGCGCTTGTTGATGCTATTCAAAAACTCACTGGCTCAGACCAACTCTATTTTTACGATGCCATTGCGCCCATAATTGAATACAACTCAATCGATTTCTCTATCGCCTTTCATGCATCACGTTTCAATGATGGACAACTGAAACAGGGTGATTATGTCAACTTGCCATTTGAAAAAGACCAGTATTTTCAATTTGTTGAAGCGCTCATCAGCGCCGAACAATTCCCACTCAGCGACTTTGAAACAGAAATTCAAACAGGTGTAAATGCCGGTAAAAAACAATTTTTTGAAAGCTGCTTACCGATCGAAGTTTTGGCCAAACGGAATCCGCTGTCGCTGGCTTATGGCCCTCTAAAGCCGGTGGGAATTTTTAATCCCCACATCAATAAACGTCCTTTTGCAGTTGTGCAACTGCGTCAGGATAACCTTGCCGGCAATCTATACAACATGGTGGGCTTTCAGACCAATTTATTACACGCTGAACAAAGAAGAGTTTTTCGCCTGATCCCTGGGCTACAAAATGCCGAATTTATCCGCCTGGGGCAAATGCACCGCAACACATTCATTGCTTCACCAGCGCTGCTCATGCCGACCATGCAGTCAAAAATTCGCCCGGATTTGTTTTTTGCGGGGCAACTTACCGGAATGGAAGGATATGTGGGAAGTATTGCCTCGGGTTTACTGGCTGGCGTAAACATGGCACGTTGGTTAAGGGGATTGGATATGTACACCTTTCCATTGACCACCATGATTGGCGCCCTCACCCATTACATTTGCAATGCAGACGTGAATCATTTTCAACCCATGAAGGCCAATTTTGGAATCTTACCCGTGTTGATGAATCCGCCCGGTTACAAACAGGAACGTTTATCAAAATACAGTGAGAGAGCCATTCAAGATCTTGATCTTTTCATGAAGTAGATATTTGAGATTGGTCATAATCCGCTTTCAAAATAATCATTCCTGACGTAAACTAGTGTTATGAAAGATCAGTCTCAGCCAAACCTCGTTCAGGTTGTTCAATCCTGGAAAGATAATCTCTTTCATAACGTCGATCCTCAAAAGCCCCTCTTTCAAACACTTGCCAGGCGTTCAGCACAATTCACTGAATTATTTAAAAATTATCTTCTAACAGAAGACATTGGCAACCTGAAAGGAGTCATTGAAACCTGGGAAAGCCTATTGCCGCCCGATGAAATCGAAACAAGGCAAAGCTTACTGATTGAATGGATTTTCTTTCTGCAAGAGTCTTTTCAGAATGCGACCCTTGAAATTTTTCGGGGTGATGAGTTCTTTGAAATAAATAACCGCTCTTCAAATTTCTTTCTCCAGGCCTATAAACTTGCGGTTTTGACCAATCTAACCCCCAAAGATATTCCCGGTTCCATAACGCCTGAATTACCCGATAAAGATCAAACGCTTGAATACAGCAAATCCAAATTCATAACAGTGGCAGCGCATGAACTGAAAACACCTTTGACCTTAATTGAAGGTTATACAGCTATGCTGGCCAGCAAGCTGGATTTTCCAGAAAGCGCGTTTGAATCGACCCTGATTAAAGGAATTGAAGAGGGCTCAAAACGACTGCATGAATTAATTGACGACCTGATCGATGTCGCGCTGATTGATAATGATATGCTCGGCATCAATTTTCAACCCATTTGGCTTAACCAGATTATTACCCGGCTGATGGATGAAACCGCCGAGATTTGCGCCCAGAGAAATCTGAAAGTCTCTCTTTTCCCTTTTGAAGGATTAAACACAAAAACTTATGGTGATCCGGTCAGATTGCTGCAGGCTTTTCGGAACATATTGAATAATGCATTAAAATTCACTCCCGATGGCGGCGAAATTCGAATCGACGGCATTCAACTACCCGGATTCCTGGAAGTCAATATTCATGATACAGGAATTGGCATACCACCAGAAGAAAAGGCAAACTTGTTTGAACGGTTTTCCAGGCCTGGAAATGCCTCTTTACATTCAAGCAGTAAAACCAGGTTCAAGGGAGGCGGCCCTGGACTGGGTTTACATATAGCCCGCGGAATAATTGAATCACATGGAGGCGCTATCTGGATTGATTCCCCCGGTTATGATGAAATCCATTTCCCCGGCACTACGGTCACGGTAGTTTTGCCTATCAGAACTTCAGTGCCTGATTATTCTTAAACCCGGCAGTCACTCACTACCCGGAAAAAATTCCAGATCGGTAATATGTCAAAACACAGTTTATATATCAACACAGGTTCGCGAGAAAAAACGCTAATGGTTGGGGTAGAAATACGCAATCAACCTGCGTTATTATCACTTGAAGATTCTTTGGAAGAACTATCACTGCTTGCAGATACAGCCGGCCTGAATGTTGTCGGTGAGACCACACAGCGATTGGATCGCCCATACGCTGATACATTAATTGGATCTGGCAAAGTAGATGAAATCAAAGCCCTTGTCGAAGAATGTCAAATTGAAGTTGTTTTATTCGATAGTGAATTATCACCCAGGCACTTGCGCGAGTTGGAATTATGTTTGGGGAGTAACGTCAGGGTGCTTGATCGCACAGCCTTGATTTTGGACATCTTCGCACAACATGCCAGCACACGAGAGGGGTATTTGCAAGTTGAACTGGCGCAATATGAATATCGTCTGCCCAGATTAACCCGCGCCTGGACGCATCTAGCCCGTCAGGCTGGCGGCGCCAGCGGCCGCACTGGCTCCACCGGCGGGGTTGGATTGCGCGGCCCCGGTGAAACGCAGTTGGAAGTAGACCGCCGTGAAATCAATAAGCGTATCAGCGTGTTGAAAGCTGAACTGGAAAAAGTCCGGGCACATCGCCAGCGTTATCGTAATAACCGAAAACGATCCCAGATTCCCACCGTTGCACTGGTTGGATATACAAACGCCGGCAAATCAACTCTCTTAAACAAAATTGCCAACGCAAAAGTGCTGGTGGCTGACCAGCTTTTTGCAACACTGGATCCAACCACACGCAGAGTGGAACTTCCCGGTGGGCACCAGACGTTATTCACCGATACCGTAGGCTTTATCCAAAAACTCCCCACGCAATTAATTGCCGCCTTCAGGGCGACTCTGGAAGAAATTAATGACGCCAACCTGTTGTTGCATGTCGTAGATATAACACACTATAACGCGCTGTTGCAATGGAGAGTTGTTCAGGAAACGCTTGCAGAAATTGGTGCTGACAACATCCCATCCATCACCCTTTTAAACAAAATTGACCGGCTACCCGATCCAGCTCTGGCGCAAAGCACACTGGAAGAATTCGATGGCAGCGCCATTGCAATTTCTGCGAAAACCGGGATGGGTCTGGATGACCTGTTGGCGCAAATCGAAAATCACTTATTTATGAATTTTGTGCCAATTGCTGTTCAACTTCCCTATTCTGAAGGTCAATTAATTTCCCTGGTCCATGAGCAGGGGCAGGTTGAACGAATTGAACATAAACGCGGTGGCGTTTTCATTCAGGGATCGATCCCAGGCAGATTATTCGTTCGTTTTCAACCGTATATTAAATCCAAATAGGGAATTTCCATCAAGAAAAAATGAACAAATTCTTTTCAACCCTTCTGGACAAAGCCTCCTCATTATTAGAGGAACGCAAAGGATTATTACCAATACTGGGAATCATTTGCGTAATCATTAATTTTGTTTTGCAATTTTTCGTAAGCAATTGGTTGACTCAGGTGAATCTATTCCTGCACATCGGAATCATTATTGCCATCCTGGGATTCCTGTTAGCCTGGGCGTTATAAATAAAAAGAACCGATTTTCTTCGGTTCCTTTTATAAAATGATTGTTTATTAGAAGAGTTATTTCTTTGCTTCTTTTTCAACAGCGACTACTTCACGTCCCTGATAAAACCCACAATTGGGGCATACAGTATGCGGCATGCGCATTTCGCCGCAATTGCTGCACTGCACCAGATTGCTGGTAGTTAAGAAGTCATGCGCTCTACGACGATCGCGGCGCGCTTTGGATAACTTTCTCTTGGGTTGCGGTGCCATTTTTCACTCCTGGAGCTTACGAATAGATCAGCCAAAATAATAACCACAGAATTATATCATAAAATTCTGTACGGCTTACATTCTGTTATCGGTTGATTTTTGCCTGCGGTTTGCCAATGGAAAAATGGTTATAATAACAAAATTGTATTCAGGTCCAGTCAACAGTGTTAATGCTCTATCGAATACAAAATGATTCCATAATAGAACAGTAAAAGTCATATCCACTATGAATAATTACAACCGGCAGTATTTATTGTCATTTTCTCTCTTGATTGTTTTAATTTTGAGTTCGTGCTCAGCGGGCAAATTCAATGAACAAAACGACGGAAATACGTCACAAAGCGATGCTTCGTCATCTTCCCGGCAACAATCATCCAATCCAGAGGTCACACTGGCTTATTCAGAAGAAATTCCCGGGGCATTATCTTCTTCAATTTCTCTTCCGGGTAACTGGGATTTAAGTGAAAAGTTCGACAAGAGTGATATTCAACTGGTTGCCGCCCTGCCGGGACAGTCGTCAACCGCCAGGTGGATTTTTGCACTGGTTGCTCCATTTTCCACCCTGCAAGATGAGGTCAAATCTACAGACTTAATCAACTTTTGGGCAGGAAAACCAGGCAGTGAATTTCCTGCAGAAAACCTCCTGATATCGTCATCAACATACGAATCGCTGGCAACATTATGGGGAATCCCATCAACACAGGTAAAAATTCTGGCTTCAGAAGATATCCTCTCACAGGCATGGCTTAAAGATGGCAACTGGGCAATTATTCCTTTTGAAGAATTGGAACCAAAATGGAAGGTCATCACCATTGATGGGCAAAACCCGATTGAAAAGAGTTTTCTACCCGATTCATATCCATTGTCCATTTCCTACACAATTACCTGTTCTCAGGACATCGATCAGTCTAAATGTCCTGATTTGACCCAACAATTTACCGCGGCCAATCCAGTTCTCACAAACCGCCATGCCGAAAAAATGACAACAATCCTACTCACGGGGGTAACCGCACTGGTGAGAGGTACTGCCATGCTAATGGAACGCAACGGTATGACCTATCCCGCCGAAGAAATTATGCCCATCTTGCAGGATGCAGATATACTTCACATAAGCAACGAAATCCCATTTGCTGAAAAATGTCCGTTTCCCTTTCCCCGCAGCGAAGAATTAGTGTTTTGCAGCCGCTCGCAGTACATGGAATTACTGGATGCCATTGGTACAGATGTGGTCGAATTGAGCGGCGACCACTTCAAAGACTGGGGGGCCGAAGCAATGTATTACACATTGCAAATTTACAATGATCGAAATCTGCCGTATTATGGTGGCGGTAAAGATCGGGAAGATGCGCGCAAGCCTGTAACATTTGAAAACAATGGGAACCGAATTGCATTTATCGGCTGCAATGCAAAACCGCTTGGTTATTCCAGCGCATCCGAAACATCACCTGGTGCAGTTCACTGTAATTTTGAATGGATGTCGCAGGAAATTTCTCGGCTGAAAAATGAAGGTTACATCACTATTGCCACTTTCCAACATTTAGAATATTATGCTTATGAAGCAAAACCTGAATTGAAAACCGATTTTTACACTGTTGCCGATGCCGGCGCTGATATTGTGAGCGGCAGCCAGGCACATCAACCCCATGCGATTGAGTTCTATGATGATTCATTTTTGCATTATGGGCTTGGTAATCTGTTTTTTGACCAGTTTTACGAAGGCGAAGCCGTACAGGATGCCTTTTTAGACCGGCATGTTATCTACAACGGCAAACACATTAGCACGCAGCTCCTTACCATTAAAGCAGTTGATCTGGCTCAAGTTCGTCCAATGAATACGAATGAAAGAAATCAATTATTAACTTCTATATTTAAAGCAAGCGGTTGGATAAAAAATTAAAGGAGAAAAAATATGGGATTAAAACCTGATCATTGGATTAAAAAAATGGCTCTGGAACACGAAATGATTGCGCCATTTGTTGAATCGCAAGTTCGCAATGGTGTTGTCTCCTACGGTGTATCATCTTATGGGTACGATATTCGTGTGGCTGACGAATTTAAAATTTTCACAAACGTTCATTCAGCCATAGTCGATCCAAAACACTTTGATCCCAAATCCATGGTCGATTTTAAAGGGGATATTTGTGTAATCCCACCAAATTCCTTTGCGTTAGCCAGGACAATTGAATATTTCAAAATCCCTCGCAGTGTTTTAACCATCTGCCTCGGCAAAAGCACCTATGCGCGCTGTGGAATTATTGTCAACGTTACGCCATTTGAACCCGAATGGGAAGGTTATGTAACATTAGAAATTTCCAACACCACCCCGCTGCCCGCCCGCATCTATGCAAATGAAGGGATAGCCCAGGTTTTGTTTTTCCAAGCTGATGAAGAATGCAGCATCTCTTATGCGGATAAAAAAGGAAAATATCAGAACCAACAATCCATCATTCTTCCCAAATTATAGAACGAAAAGGGGCTGTCAAAAAAGTGGGCAAACACACTGGTTTGCCCTCACCCATAGGGGCGCACCATCTGTCGCCCCGAAGATACGTCGATAAAATCATTGTCATGGGTTCTCATTTTGACAACCCCTTTCTTGAAATTTTTTGGTAATTTCGTGCAAGGGAACAGCCACAATGGACAGTCAAACGCATCTCTATAAGAAAATTGCCGATAATATTCGCAACCGGATTATTTCGGGTGATTTAAAACCGGGAGATCGTCTGCCATCTGTGCGTTCAATGACAAAAGAATGGCATTGCACCGTCGGCACAGTTCAGCATGCCTACCACCTGCTGGCCGAAATGGGATTAACCATTAGCCAGAGCGGCAGGGGAACTCATATTGCCAATAGTCAACTGCTCGAAAAGGACCTCCCCAAAAGACGGGCAAATCTAGTGCGCCGCTCTGAGGATTTTATCTCCGAAGCAATGGCGGCAGGTTACACCATAAGTGAAATTGAACAGGCGCTTCAGGTTGCCAGTGACCATTTACGAATCGTAAACCAGATCAATACACTGCAATATGCAAATGACATCATTTGCACAGGAAGTCATGATCTAGCCCTTGCATGGATTGCAGCTCATTTTGGGGAAATTGTTAATGGGCATTCAATGTCCACCATTTTTACCGGCAGCCTGGGTGGTTTGATTGCACTGGCAGAGGGAAAAGCTCATGTAGCCGGAAGCCATCTCTGGGACAAAGACACCGATACATTCAACGTTGCTTTTGTTGAGCGCTTTTTTCCTGGCAAGCAAATGGCATTAATCACACTTGCATACCGACAAATCGGATTGATCTTACCCGGTGGAAACCCTCTTCAGGTAACCAGGATTGCTGATTTAGTAAACAATGGAGTTGTTTTTATTAACCGTCAGCCCGGATCCGGAACCAGGGTCTGGTTTGATGATTACTTAAGAGACAATAATATAAATCCTGAATTGATAAATGGCTATACGCATACAAGCTGCACTCATTCCGACATTGGCCGCGCAATAGCTGACGGAAGCGCAAATGCCGGCATTGGTTTACAGGCCACGGCGCTCCAATTTGGCCTGGATTTCATCCCGCTGCGCCGTGAACGCTTTGATCTTGTAACCTATCAAGAGTATTTGAATAGACCTGCTTTTAATACTTTAATCGCCTGGCTGAAAACTCCCATTGCCAGGCAATTAATCGAATCACTGGGGGGCTATGACACACGTCAGAGCGGTGAAGTGATAATCATCTAAGGTGGAGATGGCGGGAATCGAACCCGCGTCCGAAAGAATCGACCCTCGAATATCTACGAGTGTAGTCAATCTTTGCTTTCATCAATGCCGGGAAAACTGACAAACCTGGCATTGACCAGCCGCTTGGACCCGAAAGCCCTCTTTCGTACAATCTGCGGCAGAGTTGCACGGCATTCCGACATTTTTACACCCGCTCCACCTCCGGTCGGAATGCGGGGTGGGCAGATGTAGCCTTACGAGAAGGCTATGTGCTTTCCTTTGCTGTTAGGCAGCAAGAGGAAGAGCAGCGTAGGAAGTGCGATTGGCACTTGATTTTTTGTGCTGATTTCACGAGGTCG
>CAZOKH010000071.1:0-8427 GCA_964580315.1 uncultured Anaerolineaceae bacterium
GCGCATTCCTTTATCAAACGCCTGCCGGACGGTTATCAGACCCACATTACCGCTGACGGCGCCAATCTGAGCCAGGGGCAGCGCCAGTTGCTGTCCATTGCACGCGCGGCTGTGGCTGACCCGCCGGTGATGATTTTGGACGAAGCCACCAGCTCAATTGACACACGCACCGAGCGCCTGATTGAGAAGGGCATGGATGCCTTGATGAAAGACCGTACGGTGTTCGTCATTGCCCACCGCCTGTCAACGGTGCGCAATTCCAACGCTATTTTGGTGCTGGAGAACGGCGAGATCATCGAGCGCGGCGACCATGCCGATTTGCTGGAGCAAAAAGGACGTTATTACCAGCTTTACACCGGGCAGTATGTGTTGAGCTAGAGAAAAAGCACTCCCACCGGCTTTGCCCGCCTTTGGCGCTGCCTCCCCCAAAATCCAACGGATTTTGGGGGAGGCTTCTTAATTCATCAGCGTAAATTTCTCCCCCATTTTCTGTTTTGTGGAAAATGGGGGAGATGCAAGAGGGGGTGTGATTTATTACTTAGCCCCAACCGCGCTTGAACTGAACAATTGCGTCCACGTTTTGGGGCCAACATAGCCGTCCACTTCCAGGTTATTGCGCTGTTGAAAATTGCGCACGGCGGTGCTGGTCATGCGCCCAAAGATGCCGTCACGCGCGCCAACCTCGGTGTAACCCAGTTCATACAGGCGCTGCTGCAGCAGGAGAACATCATCGCCCTGCATGGAGAATCATTCTGGTTCCACAATGAAAGCAGTTAAATAGGAGGATTGCTCGTACCCATCAGCAATGAGGATGAAACGACCATCCGGGCTGACGGCAATGGCGCGTGGGTCAAGGAATTCGCCTTCAGGCCAATTCTCCACTTCATTGGAAAGTTTGCCAAACCGTTTGATTATATTTCCGTCGCTGTCAAGCATATGCACAGCGATCTGACCGGCATTCACCTGGAAAAGGACGTAGAAGTTACCGCTGGCGTCAATGGCCAGGTCGCGCGCCACAATTTCAACCTGCTGCGTGCGTTCGAGTGGCGTGGCATCCAGTTCTTCCAGGGTGAGCGGGTCCAATTCCACCAGGGTGGCATCCCAGTTATAGTCGCGCAGGGCAAAGAGCTGTCCCTGTGCATTGAAAGTCAGCCTGCCCAGGCTGTGAATTTCATCCAGCGGCATTTTGCGCACCAGTTCGGCGGTGTCGAGAGTGAAAACATCCACGGTGCTGGTGTTGCGCAGGTATAAAAGCCCATCCACCGGGTTGACTGCTGAATCATAATAGGTATCAAGCCCGCCAGCGTTGATATCAATACCCAGTTCGGGAGATAGCACGACGAACCACTGAAAGCCGATGTCGGTTATAACCGCATTGCCTGCGGTGTCTGCCGTCACGCTGGACAATTGAGCATGCTCGGGCGTGGAGAATTGTTTCAGCTGGTTGCCCTCCACGTCGTAGATGAACAAACCTTTCGGTTCGGTGGCGACAAAAAAAGTGCCGTTTTTCCCGGCGGCAATGTCCACCGGCGTGCCGGGCAGCGGCACCCGCCAGAACACGGGCACTTCCACATAATCTTCGAGCAAACCGGTCATCTCCACAGCGCTGATCTGGGCGGCGCCGGCGAGCTTGTTGAAGGCGATGAAGATGGTATCCACTTCAAATTCTGTGTTGGCCGGGAAAATGAGGCGTTCACGGCAGGCGCCCTCTGAAAGCGGCTCGCTTTGAATGGCGGCGCCGCTTTCATAAATCAGTTTTCCCAGGCCCGATTGCGAATTGAGCAGTTCGATGTGCTCAATTTCAACCGGTTCGCCGCTGGCGTAAATTCCAACCTGCTCTGCCAGCACGGGCGTGGCATAGTGCAGCGTGAGGAGGATTTCACCGCTTTCTTCGGGCAGGGTGGTCAGGTAGGTGTCGCCGCAAAAGGGTGCGTCGGTCTGGTAGCTGCCCGTGGCGACCTCTTCCAGGGCGTACAGTTCAATCTGGCTGAAGGCCGCTCCCTGGCGCAGGAAGGCCGGGTTGGCGGCCTGACCGCCTGCCTCGCTGGTTGTGGGTGAGGGGGATGTTTCGGGCTTGGTAGGTTGGGCTGTCGGCGGGGCTGTGAGCGTTGTCTCTGGCGCGGGCGAATTTTGCGGGGTTTCGATCAGAGTGGGGCTTTTTTGCGGGTTTGCGTTTTGATTGCAGGCGGAGATGAAAATCAGGATGAGCAATGGAAGATGAGCAAAAAATTTTTGCATGGCAATCTCCTTGTTCAATCGTACAGGTGGAAAATCCTCGAATGACTGAATGGGTTCCATCAGGATGCCCTCAGTTGACCGGTTCACCTGCGGCTGCCTGTAAACAGGCGGTTAAAATGGTTTGCAGCACTTCGTCCGGTTGATTCACAACCTCGCGGTTGGTGAAACGCAGCACACGCAAGCCGTGCGCCTGCAACTGCTGTTCGCGCAGGCGGTCGTATTCTTGCTGCACGGCGTGCACGTCGCCGTCCACTTCAATGATCAAACCTGCCTGGTGACAGTAAAAGTCGACGATGTATGGTTCAATGATTTGCTGGCGGCGGAAGTGAAAGCCCTGCAAGCGGTTGGCGCGCAGCCGCGCCCACAGCAGCCGTTCGGCGGGGGTCATTTCGCGGCGCAGTTCGCGGGTGCGCTGTGCCTTGGCGCTGGTGATATGTTGGCCGGTGATGATTGGCTTTTCTGGCATATTAATTACCTATCCCTAACCCTTCCCTAAAGGGAAGGGAACCGTCTAACTCCCTCCCTCGCGCAGCGTCCCTGAGCGCAGCGAAGGGATTAGGGAGGGTGGGGGTAGGTCCTCTCACCCTTCCCACACGCGCTGAATGACTTTTTGGATGCGCACCTGGTAGGCGGCGATCAGCCGCCGGTTGGATTCGACGATCTCTCGCTCGATTTTGATTCTTTTTATTATTTCATGTTGATTGCTGAGAGGGGGTAATTCGAGTTCAAGAGATAATAATTGTGATTTCGTTACACCTTGAATAGTTGATCCTTGGCTAGTGGTTTTGAATATTTGAACTTTCTTAAGGAGAATATTCAAAAGGTATTCCACATCAATTTTTTCTTTGTTAATAATCAAACCTTGCGAATCTTGACTGATACAAACATCGAAATTATTAAGAAATAACTTTCCAAGCCCAACCCTTGTAACTACAATAATATTTCCTTCCGGTATCAGATTTGTTGCCGAATTTTTTATTGCCTCTTCTGTGATTTTCCGTCGAGGTATCGCATTATGGATATCAATAATATCTGCGCTTGAAATCCAGGGTATCGTACCATTCCAAAATTCTTCATTTGCTGTTGAAGGTGTACCACCACTTAGTACTTTCTCACACACATCCTCCAGCTTGACCATCTCCCAGGCGGCGACGCCGGCGGCTTTGCGCTCTTCTTCCAGTTCCAGTTCGATGTTGGGTTTCCAGTTGTCGACCACCTGGCGCGCACCGTCGATGATGCGCTGGTAGCCCTCGATCTCAGTCACAATCTCGCGCTGCACTTCCAGCGGAGGCAGGGGGATTTGTATTTTTGCTAAATCATTACGATTTATCGATGGAAATACTGCACCTGAATTTCCAGTGATATCATCTTGAATATTTTGTAAATAGGAAAATAAAAACTCCAGATGAATTTTTGATGTATCTGGTCTTATCGCCGCAAGACCTCTACCAATACAAATCCTTTGAGTTGAGATATTTACAGGTCCAACAGGCGCTCGTACAGACATCAGAATATCACCCATTTCTGCAATTCTGGTTGTTTGTGTGGTCCATTTTCGTGGTTCACCTAGAAATTTTTCTGTAAATTCAGTTTTCCCTTGATAGAAAGGGATACCATCTCCTGTTTCATTGTAATACTCCCCTTCAGGTGATTGCCCGGAAATTATTTCACACACTTCACCTAATTTGACGGTTTCATACTTTTGAACTTTTAAGTTTTTTCTTTCTAGATACCGGTCACTTGAAAAAGAATAATCACTATTTGTTTCGATTTTGCTTTTTGACACTATCAAAAAGTTTTCAGGTAATTCTGCTTGACTCTTTATTTCTACACAACCAGCCCGCACTAATGTTTGATATTCAGAGATTGCTTTTATTGCTACAGGAAAATCGTCCCGCTCAATCGGTTTGCGCTGCGCGCCCAGGTCAAAGCCGTCGGCTTCAATCTTCACAAACAACACCGCATCGGTCTTCTTTGCCAGGGCGCGGTCCAGCAGCAGGATGGAGGTCTTCACCCCTGAATAGGGATTGAACATGCCGGCTGGCAGCGAAACCACCCCCCACAGGTAATTCTGCTCCACCAGGTATTTGCGCAATTGTTTGTAGGCTGTGCCGCTCTGGAAGATGATGCCCTCTGGCACAATCACCGCGGCGCGCCCGTTGGGGGTGAGGTGCTCGGCAATGTAGTCGACAAACAGCACCTCGCTGCGTTTGGACTGCACCGAGAAGCGTTTGTGCGGGCGGATGCCGCCGGTTGGCGACATGAAGGGCGGGTTGGCGAGGATCACATCGGCGTAGTCGTTCCAACGTTCTTCACTGGTGAGGGTGTCGTATTCATAAATTTGCGGCTGCTGAAAGCCGTGCAGGTAGAGGTTGACCAGCGACAGGCGTACCATGTCGGGCGATATGTCGTAACCTTTGAAGTTCTTGAACAGGTTGTCGCGTTCCTGCAGGGTGAGGGTGTTGCCGTTGCTGTTGCGGCGCAAGATGTATTTGTAAGCCGAGATGAGAAAACCGGCGGTGCCGCAGGCGGGGTCGAGGATGGTTTCACCTTTCTGCGGCTGGATGATCTCGACCATGAAGTCGATCAGGTGGCGCGGGGTGCGGAACTGCCCGGCGTCGCCCTGGCTGCCCAGCACCGAAAGCAAATATTCAAAAGCGTCGCCCAGGCGTTCGCTGTGATCGTACTGAAATTCGTTGATGGTTTTGAGGAAAAGCCGCAAGGTTTCAGGGTCGCGGTAGGGCAAAAAAGCGTTCTTGAAAATGTTGCGGAACAACTGCGGCAGGTTGGGGTTGGTCGCCATGCGGGTGATGGCTTCGCTGTACAGCGCCAGCATGTCATAACCACCCAGGTGCGGGTCAAAAATGCGGCTCCAGGCAAATTTTTCATACTCGCCGGTGAAGAAGCTGGCTTTGCCGCCCAGCTCGACCGATTCCTGATCGATGTCATCCATAAACTTATACACCAGGGCGATGGTGATCTGCTCCACCTGGCTTTTGGGGTCGGGCACTTTGCCCACCAGGATGTCGCGGGCGGCGTCAATGCGGCGTTTGGTCTCGGAATCCAGCATTAAATACCTCGATTAAGTAAATTGATTTAAAGAAACGTTGTCTTTGATGTAACCAATAATCTGATTGCGCAGATCAACGCTCAGACTGCGTAAAAATTCACCGCCGGCATGACTTGCAATTAACAGACCAAATTCACCCCGCTCAACACGCAGGCGAAATTCAGGGTCGAGTACATACGATTTAAAGAAATTGCGGGCGCTCTGAAAGTTTTGCTCATCCGTCGTGCGGCGGGCATCGAACTTGTTAAATTCGTCATCCAGTAATTCTTCTCTGGTTTTAATGTAGGGAATGTAGCCGAAGATCAATTCCAAAAATTCGCGCAGGCTGGGCAGCCGGTCGGTGTTAACCGCCTTGCGCAGCCTGTCGAGGTTGAAATAGTCTTCAGGTTTATCGAAGTATTTCTCTTCCACCATGCGCGCTGCGCTTTCCAGGTCGCCCTGTTTCACCAGGTCTTGCACGGCGGGGTCGGCTTTCACCTGGGCTTCAAAGCGTTGGAAATACATGCGGTCAATGCGCATGCCTTCCAGTCCAATGCGCTGCTCGCTGATTTGAGTCACATAATCAGAGCCTGTGTATTCAAATTCAGCCATTGCCTGCGGGGGATTCTCGACCTGCAAAGGGCGGCTATGATACAGGGCGGGCAGTTTCAACTCTTCGTCGTAGTTAAAATCTTCTTCAAAGTACTCGCAGTTGGCGAAGAAATCGAACAATTTATAAGTTTGTTTCTTTGTGTCACCATCCGGTCTGTCTTTGCCGATCAGGTCGCGGGCAAAGTCATAGGTGCGCGTGCCGCGCCCTTTGATCTGGATAAAATCAGTGGGCGAGAAAATGGGGCGCATCAGGCACAGGTTAAGGATATCTTCGCAGTCATAACCGGTGGTCATCATACCCACCGTCACGCACACGCGCGTCTTGCTGGTTTTGTAGTTCGGCAGCATGTGCGCTGAACCGTTTAGGTTGTTGTTGGCAAAGTTGATGGTGAACTGCTGCGCGTCCATCACCGATGAAGTCACTTGCAGGGCAAAGTCCGACTGGTACCTGCCCGGAAAGGCTTTGTCCGCCATCCAATTCAACATCTGGGCAATTTTGGCGGCATGGTTCTGACTGACGGTGAAGATGATGGTCTTGCCGATCTCGCCGCTAATGGGGTCGCGCAGGGCGTTTTCCAGGAAAGTTTTGCAGAAGACGGCATTGGTGGCTTCTGAGAAGAAGCTGTGTTCAAAATCTCGATGACCAAACACATCTTCGCTTTCATTGCCGTTTTCGTCCACATCCTTCACGGCATAACCTTTATCCGACAACAATTGCGTGGTGATGTCGGTACGCGCATCCACCACGGTGGGGTTTATTAAAAACCCGTCCTTCACACCGTCCAATAGCGAATAGCTGAAAGTTGGTTTGCCGTCTTCGCAGCCAAAGGTGCGGTAGGTGTCCAACAGAATACGCCGCTCCAACTCGCGCGGGTCGTTGTGGCTGAGTGCGGCGGGGTCAATGTTTTTCAAATAATCGCGCGGCGTGGCGGTTAATCCCAGCTTGTAGCCAGTGAAATATTCAAACACGGCGCGGGCGTTGCCGTTGATGCTGCGGTGCGCCTCGTCTGAAATCACCAGGTCGAAATCATTTGGGTTGAACTTGCGCAGATAGCGGTTGTTGGAAAGAAAGGTTTGAATGGTGCTGATCACAATCTCGGCATGGCGCCAGCCGTCGGCATTTTCCTTGTAAACCACGCTGTGATAGTCGTTTTTTAGAAATTCGGTAAAGCGTTTTTTTGCCTGGTCTTCCAATTCAAGGCGGTCTACCAGGAACAGCACGCGTCGGGCGTTGGCAGTGCGCAAGAAAAGACGGATCAATGCCGCAGATACCAGGGTTTTGCCGGTGCCGGTCGCCATCTCCAACAAAAAGCGGTCTTTGCCGGCATCAACGGCTTGCTGCACAGCCTTTATGGCGTTTACCTGGTAGGGACGCAGGAAGCGCAGTTTATTGTTTAATAAAAACTCGCTGCGGCTGGTTTCATCCTTCCATGCCGGGTCGCTTTGGTAATCGGGTCGCTGACTCTTGACAATGTAGTCGCTATCCACAACTTCGCGCACCAGTGTTTGCGTGTTGGGTTTAAAGCTGGCGGAATGCTTGATTCCTTTGGGAGAGGGGAACCTGGTAATGGCGTGCGGACTGCCGTGTTCCAGATCCCACAGGTAATGCGAGTTGCCGTTGGAAAGGAGGATGAAACGGCAGTTTTGTGCGCGGGCGTATTTGCGTGCCTGCTCTTTGCCGATGAGCGGGTTCTTGTCTTCAGCTTTGGCTTCCAGAACAATGGCGGGGAAGCCTTGTTCGTCTAACAGTAAAAAATCAACAAAGCCGCTGGTGGTTTTTTCAAAATCTTCCCCAAATTCATCCAATTGATGTTGGCTAATTTTGATGTGGTTTTCCAGTAAGATGTTGGCTTTGCCATTTTCATCGTCCAAAAAACGCCAGCCGGCTTCTTGCAGCAGGTTGTTGATCTTGATGCGTGCCCTGGCTTCTTTTTCGCTCATAGTGATACTCCCCTGGGAACCGATGTTTTTGATTGTTTGCTTAGTATAAGGGAAAACTTTGAAATTGACATAATTGAAATTCAAGCTGAACATACCTCAGCCTTTCCTGACTCGCTGCATGGGCGCTGCGCGGGGGGACCTACCCCTGGCTTCAACCTACCCCTAACCCCTTCCTAAAGGAAGGGGAATCTTGGTTCCCTTCCCTCGCGCAGCGTCCCTTTGCTCATTTCCATAGTATAAAGGGAAATCGTGGAATTGTCATAATAGAGTATATTCACCAGATGTACCCCGGTCATTCATAACCCACTGCGTAGGCGGGACCTACTACAGTCGTCCCTAATCCCTTCGCGGCGCTCAGGGACGCTTCGCGAGGGAGTCTAGTTCCCTTCCCTTGAGGGAAGGGTTAGGGATAGGTAATCGCGGAGCGGATCGAATAGGACGCTCCTGTGGCGCGCCAACCAATTAAATGGCAAACCCGCCATTTCTGACGGGTTTCTGTGAGCGCGGAGCGGATCGAATAGTACGCTCCTGCGGCGCGCCAACCAATTAAATGGCAAACCCGCCATTTCTGACGGGTTTCTGTGAGC
>CAZOKH010000071.1:8527-18472 GCA_964580315.1 uncultured Anaerolineaceae bacterium
GCGGAGCGGATCGAACGCTCAACCAATGGCTTAAAAGGCCACTGCTCTGCCATTGAGCTACGCGCCCCCAACAACGGTCAAAATTATAGCACCGTCTGATTTTCAAGTCAACAGTCTATTTCCAGATTCGTGGTTTTATTTCAGGTAGTCTGGCAACACCTGGCTGGAGGAGAATACCCGCTCAGGCGGCAGCAGCGGAGGTGCGCAGGCGGCTTTCGTGCGCCAATTGCATGATGCGCTCCATCACCTGCCCGGCAATGGCGCGCACACGTTCACGGTCTTCCACGCTGCCCCAGAAGTGCATGGGGTTGCCCACCGTCATGCGGTAGGGGCCGTTGAGATACCAGCGGCTGAATGCGGTGCGCTTGCCCACCCGGGCGTTCATCACCCGCGCTCCTGAGAAGGGCAAATGAATGCCCACCGGGATGACCGGCGCGCCGCTCATCAGCGCCAGGCGCGCCACACCCGTGCGGGCCGGGCAGGCTTCGCCTTCAGCCGGGCTGAGGGAGCCCTCGGGAAAGATGATCACTGTCTGGCCTTTTTTCAAGCATTCCAAAGCGGCATTGAGCGACTCTTCGCCGCGCCCGGCAATCACCGGAATATGACCGGATTTGTGCAGGTAAATGCCCAGCAGCGGCACCTGGAAAAGCAATTCATTGATCAAGATGAAGGCTTGCTGGCGCAGCATGCCGGCCACAAAGAAAGGATCGGTGGTAGTGGGGTGGTTGGCGGCGATGATTTTTGCGCCTTTGGGAAGCTGCTCGTAATGGTGGATGTCCATGTGCAGCATGGTTTCCATATACGCCAGCACCAGGGGTTTTGACAGCCAGTACAAAATTTTATTTAACATATTGATCAGGTTACTCCAGAAGGAATAACCCCCTGGTTTACGAATGGATACGAGAAATGATAGGCTTAATCAGTTCCACCCAGCGGACATAGCCAGAGCCCATCAGGTGCAGTTGATCATTGGAAAGCTCTGCCAGTATTTGCCCGTTTTCACCGGCGAAGTGCGGAAACAGGTCAACATACTCATAGGAGTACTTGTCGGCCAATGATTTTAGCTGCTGGTTGAGGTTTTGGATGCGGTTTGCATAGCGCGCGTGACGCGGCAAGATGGATTGCACAATTACCTGTGTGAGCGGGATTTCATTTTTGCAGCGCTGCAAGATCATCTCATACTGGGCCAGGATGGCGGCATCGTTATGATAAACAAACCAGGGCAGGTCATTGGTGCCAATCAAGATAAAGATGGCAGCGGGCTGCCCGCTTAAAATAGCATCCAGGCGTTTTACAACACCTTCCACGGTGTCGGCGTTGATGCCGCGGTTTTTCACCGGCAGCCCGGGGAACAACTCATCCCAACGGGCGCCGTCGGTGATGCTGTCACCCAGAAACACAATGTCTCCGCGTTGAATGGGATAATGTTTGAAAAAATCTTTTTTCTGCCCGTGATGCTGCCGCACCAGGCGTTCAGCCACCAGCCGGGTGAAGACAAACAGGAACAGGGTGGCCGCCAGCATTATGGCGAGAAATGAAATCCACATTTTGCTACTCCTTATCGAATTCCCATTGTAAATCACAATTCATTGAGTCACCTTACAGATGCGTCACAAAACCAAGATAAAAAAGAGACCCTGCTTGTATCCGGCAGGGTCTCTCTGTGTAATCAATTCAACAATTAACCTAGCATTTTGCGCACGGCATCCAACTGGCCGGCGCTGCCGAGTTTTTCGTTTTTGCCGACGATGTATTTGGCGTATTCTTCCATGAAGACTTTGCCAATGGGGCGCATGTCGAACACTTCGGGATGTTCATTGAAATACTCGCGGTGAACGCGCGTCCACACCAGGCGGCCGTCGGTGTCGATGTTGATTTTGGTGACGCCCAGTTTGGCAGCCGGCAGGAACTGGTCGGCATCCACGCCGCGTGCGCCGGCCAGGTTGCCGCCGGCGGCGTTAATGCGCGCCACTTCATCTTGCGGGACCGAGCTGGAACCGTGCAGCACCAGCGGGTAGCCGGGCAGGCGTTTTTGGATCTCAGTCAGCACATCGAGGCGCAGAACCTGCGAGCCGCTGAACTTGAAGGCGCCGTGGCTGGTGCCGATGGCAACCGCCAGCGAGTCGCAGCCGGTGCGGGTGACAAAATCTTTGGCCTGCTCGGGATCGGTCAGTTTGGCATCGGCTTCGCTGACTTTGACGTGTTCTTCCACGCCGCCCAGTTGACCCAGTTCGGCTTCCACCACGATGCCTTTGGCATGAGCGGCATCGACCACACGCTTGGTAATCTCGATGTTCTTCTCATAGGTTTCGTGGCTGGCGTCAATCATCACTGAACTGTAAAATCCACTGTTAATGCAGTCCATGGCGGTTTCTTCGTCGCCGTGATCAAGATGCACGGCAAAAACGGCCTCGGGGAAAACCGAATCGGCTGCACGGATGATACCTTCCAACATCAACTTGTGGGTGTATTTGCGGGCGCCTTTGCTGATCTGGATAATAAAGGGGGCTTTGCTATCCAGGTTGCCGCGGAACAATCCCATGGTTTGTTCCAGGTTGTTGATGTTATAAGCGCCAATGGCATATTTGCCATAAGCGGCTTCAAAGAGTTTTTTGGTGGTAACGATCATAAGGGTCTCCTTTAAATAGTTTGAGCGAAACTTTGTTCAGACAATTCTATCATGTTTCGCTCAAACCGTTTTTTTATGAAATTAATTTCGCTTAAAAAAGGGTTCTTTTTACCCAAAAATTTTCATTTTGAGTATTAAGGAACAATGCGCGGATGGCTGAAGTAAACCCGATCCATGCCTTCGCGCGGACCGCCCTTGCTCTTGACGTAAAAGGTGAAGGCGACGTTTCTACCGATCAATCCAAAATCAGACAACTTGATGATTTGAAAATCGGTCATGCCGTCGTAATATTTGTTCCATTCATGCAAGATCTGGTCGGGGCCGCCGTCAACGCTGTATTTAATGCCCATGGTGACGTTGCAACCAGAGGCGCCGTAAACACAGGAAACCAGCACTTTGAAGCGGGCGCCGTCAATGATGTGAACCGGGTTGAAGCGGGCAACAATTTCACCATCTGCAATGGCCTCCGGCGACATTTCCAGGGCAGGTTCGCCGCCCATGACGCCGTTTTCATATTGCGGATTATTTACCACCGCGCCGTAACCGGTATTCAGGTCTTTCGCAGGTGGGCAGTAAATGGCGCCGGAAGAGTTGCTCCAGGCGGCGCTGCAAATGTCATCCACAAAATAATAGGTTTTTGCCAGCCGGATCATGGCATACAAGGCGCGTTGGCCGTCATCGCCCACGCCAAATGTTTCGCCGTCGGGCGATTTGATTTTGAAGTAGGTGAAGTATTTTTTATAATCGCCGGTGGAAGATGCCGAAGGCGCAATCAGGTCAACCGAGATCAGGGCGTTCTCACCGGGTAGAACCGGATTGGTGACCAGCGGCTTGGAAACCGGGGCACCCATGGTGTCGCCTGAGAAATAAACCAGTGAGTAATCAGAGGTCCAAACGCAGGTGCCCGTGTTTTTCACCAGCCAGGTTTTTCGGAACGGCGACTCGGGCGGCAGGTTCATTTCATCGGGGATGGTGATGTCGGTGACAAATGAAGCCTGGTTGCAAACGCCGGCGGCTGTGGTGATGATCGGTTTGATTGTTGCCGTGGGTGCAGCCGCCGTTGCAGAGGGTTTCAGCGTGGCAGTGGGCTGCTGGGTGGCGGTGGGTGCGGCAGCGGTGGCAGTCTGTTCGGCTGAAATGGATGCCAACTGGGTGCTGAGCGCGCTGACCGTGCTGGCCAGCGATGTGCTCATTAAATCCTGCCCGGTATCCGGTGTGGATGTGGGCTCGGTTTGTATGGTGATACAGGCTCCCAGCAATCCACTGATCAGAACCAGCGTGACAACACTCAAGAAAATTTTTGATTTCATAAACCACCTGTTTCGTACGTGATTGGTTTTCAGTACGTGATTCAACGGGTGTGGTGTGAGAAGCTAAACACCCGAATTCAATAACATTTTACCCCGTACTGGTTTTATTTCATAAACAAAGTTACATTTTTCATGCCAGATTATACCGGCAAAAAAACACCTCACAGGCTCATCAAATGCCTGTGAGGTGTAAACGAAAATCGAATGGTGAGTTAATTTTCGATCGGCGCTGCGGTTTGAATGGAGGCACCTGCCATGAGCAAGCCAAGATTTTCTTTGGTGGCTTCCCGGGCGGGCATATCTGCCACAATTTCGCCTTTGTAGATCACGGCGATGCGGTCAGCCAGCGACATAATTTCATCCAGCTCGGCGGATACCAGCAGCACGCCAATACCTTCGTCGCGCATTTCAACAATTTTCTTGTGGATATATTCAATTGAACCCACATCCAAACCGCGGGTGGGCTGGTTGGCAATGAGGAATTTGATGGGGCGCGAAAGCTCGCGGGCAATGATCACCTTTTGCTGGTTTCCGCCCGACAGGGTGGAAGTCGGCACAAAGGCGCTGGGGGTGCGCACATCATATTGTTTGATAAGCCGGTTGGCATATTCGGTGATGGGTGCATTCTGAATGACGCCGTGGTTGGCAAAAGGCGGCTGGTAATAGGTGCACAAAATCAGGTTGTCAGCCACCGGTTCCTGCAAGATCAAACCATGCCGCTGGCGGTCTTCGGGCACGTGCGCCATACCTTTTTCCACCAGGTGGCGCGGGTTTTTCGCTGTAACTTCTTGCTCATCCAACCAGACATGTCCGCTGTGGGGTGCTCGCAGGCCGGTGAGGGCTTCAACCAGTTCGGTTTGACCGTTGCCCTGCACACCGGCAATTCCCAGGATTTCGCCGCAGCGCACATCAAAAGAAGCCTTTTTTACAACTTCGATCTTTCGGTCGTCAAACACACTCAAACTTTCCACACGCAGGGCAAAGTCTTTGGGTTGGGCAGGTTCTTTTTCTACCTTGAGGATAACTTCACGACCCACCATCATGGATGCCAGCTCACTTTCACTGGTTTGAGCGGGCGTGGTATTGCCTACAATTTTGCCGCCGCGCATAACCGTGATGCGGTCTGAAATGGCCAACACTTCTTTTAACTTGTGGGTGATGAAAATAATGGATACACCGCGTTTGGTCATGTCGCGCATTATGCGGAACAAATCTTCCACTTCCTGCGGGGTTAGCACTGCGGTGGGTTCATCCAGAATCAGAATTTCTGCTTTTCGGTAAAGCGCTTTGATGATTTCAACGCGCTGTTGAATGCCCACTGGAATTTCTTCCACAATGCTGTTGGGATCAATATCCAGACCGTATTGATGCGAAAGGTCTCGAATTTCTTGTGACACTTTTACACGATCAAGGCTCATCCCTTTCAGGGTTTCTGAACCAAGCATGATGTTCTCTGTCACTGTGAAAACTGGTACCAGCATGAAATGCTGGTGAACCATGCCCACACCTTTTTCAATGGCGTCTTTGGAGGAATGGATGGTTACTTTTTCACCTTTAAGAAAGATTTCTCCAGAATCGGGGTGGTGAAGACCGTAGAGCACATTCATCAGGGTCGATTTTCCGGCGCCGTTTTCACCCAGCAGGGCGTGAATTTCTCCCTCTTGCAGGTCAAAATCTACGTGGTCGTTGGCCAGCACACCGGGAAACTTTTTTGTAATACCTTTTGATTCAAGAACAGTTGTCATTGTAAACCTCGTTTCCTCAATCCGCTATTTCTCATAGGGTACACCGTCAGCGGCAGGAGCACGGTTGCGCCCAACAATACCGGTAAGAATTAGCATGGTAAGGATATAGGGTACCAGGCCCACCACATAAGAGACCTGTAAAAATGCCCATTGGGGTGGAATGGCTGTGCGGAAAAATTGCATGTTGATCTGGAAGGCCTGCGCTGCACCGAAAACCAGCGCTGCTGCCCAGGCGCCAATGGGCGACCAGTTGCCAAAGATCATGGCTGCAATGGAAATAAAGCCGCGTCCATTGGTCATCAGGGGTTCAAATGACGGCACTGATTCCAGTGTGAAATAGGCTCCGGCTAAACCGGCTACCATACCGCCAATGATGACATTCCAATAGCGCATTTTCGCCACGCTGATGCCCACTGTGTCGGCGGCCAGGGGGTGTTCGCCAACAGCGCGGGTGCGCAATCCCCAGCGGGTATTGAACATCACATAGTTGATAACAAACACCAGGATGATGGCTGTGATGGCGATGGGCTGCTGCTCAAAGATGGGTCCAATGCCCGGGATATCGGCCAGCAGTGGAATGTGAATGCGGGGAAGTGTGCCGGGGGCGTGAGGCACATTGCCGCCAAACACGCTGCCTTTTTCAAAGAAAAGCTGGCGGTTGAGGAATCCCGTGATTCCCACTGCGAGGATGTTGATGACTGTACCACCAATCACCTGGTCAACTTTGAATGTGACCGACAGCCAGGCGTGCAGCAATCCCAGCAAGCCGCCGCTTAGAATGGCGACCAGGACACCCATAATCAGGCTGGGCATGGCTGGCATGTTCATGATGGAGTTGAAATAGATGGATGCAAACCAGCCGAAGAAGGCTGAAGTCAGCATCATGCCTTCCACACCGATGTTGACCACACCGGCGCGTTCGCAAAACAATGCCGAGAGCGCACCCAGCGTGAGCGGCGTGGCGACAGAAATGGTGGTGGCAATCAGGCTAACCAGGATGATGGTGGGTGAGGTTTGTGCTCCACCAATCGCAACAACTGCCAAATACAGCAGCGAGATGATCAAGATGACAAAGATGAAACGTTTTAGATCCATGGTGGCAGCTCCTAACTTCCCCAACCGCGGGTTAATATCACCCGTTCTTCACGAGCACGAATGCGGTAAATGTAACGTACAATCGCATCTGCGGCGACGAACAACAGGATGAGCGCCTGGATGACGGAGATGATATCGATGGGTATCTGGGTGAGGAATTGCATGCGGGTGGCACCGTTGCGTAACGCGGCAAACAAGATTGCTGCCGGTATGATTCCGAGGGGATGGTTTTTTCCCAGCAGGGCAATGGCAATGGCATCAAAACCATAACCTACCGAGAAACCCAATTCATGCCGATAGTTGAGGGCGGTTACTTCCGTCGCCCCGGCCATGCCGGCCAGGAAACCGGACAGGGTCATGGTGATGATGATCAATCGCGACACGTTGATGCCGGCGTATTTGGCCCCGTCGGGATTCAAACCGGTGCTGCGGATCTCAAATCCCAGAGTGGTCTTCCACAAAAGCCACCACACAAATACTGCTGTGAGAATGGCTAGCACAAAACCCCAGTGAACCCGCAGGCCTGGAAAGATAGCTGCGATGCGGGCTGATTCGGCAATTTGCGGTGTGCGGGCAACCACATTGAGCGGGCTGGGGTCTTTCATGGGGCCGTTCAAAAGAAAACTGGTGATGTTGAGGGCAATATAGTTCATCATGATCGAGTTGATAACCTCGTGCCCGCCCACTTTGGCTTTTAAATAGCCCGGGACGGCTGCCCACAGACCGCCCGCCAGCATGCCTGCCCCCACGCTGAGGGGGATGTGAACAATGGCGGGGATGGAAACGCCCATCAATTCAGGAAGTCGATAACCAACCCAGGCGGCTGCAACAGCGCCGAATGCCAGTTGACCTTCGGCGCCAATGTTGAACAGTCCGCCTTTGAATGCCAGGGCGATGGCCAGCCCGCCAAAAATGAACGGCGTTGCCCAAACGGCTGTCTCGCTGAGGGCGCGCGCTGATCCAAATGATCCCTGCAGCAATCCAAAATAAGCAGCAAATGGATTGCCGCCTACTGAGGCAATGACAATTGCACCCACCACCAACGCGGTAAAAACCGCCAGGACTGGTACAAATATGGTGTTAACCAGGGTGGTTGACCATTTGTTATTGCCATTCTCATCTTGTTTTTTACTTGATTCGTCCATTTTGTCCTTGTTTTTTGGAAATGGTACCGGTTACTGGTTGAAATTGGCTTGGTTGTTTATTTGAGATGAAATGAAGTAAATAAAAATTAGAATTGCAAATTACAGAAGAAATCAACCAGTGGCTCTTTGATGTTAAAAAATCAATGTTCCATTGTTAAAATTGGGAAAGAGAGCGAACTCTCTTTCCCAATTCATTTACGCAAAGGTTTTTTTACTCCGCTGGTTTGGCAGGAGGAACATTGGTTTTGATGCTTCCGTCTTTCAAACCTGCAGCGATTTCATCCAATTTGGCTTTGACTTCGGCGGGAACAGCGCTTTCCAGGTCGTGGAAAGGAGCGTAGCCGGCATCGCCATAGAAGTTGCCGCCAGGGAATTTGCCGTCTTTGGCAAGTTTGATCAGGTCATAAACTCCGGGGGTGATGAGTTTGATGGCTGAAGAGACAAGCACTTTCTGCGCTTCGGGCACAGTGTAGTACTGGTCGGCATCTACACCGATGGCGTAGACGGGTTTTTCGGCAGTTGATTTTTCAGCAGCGGCCAGCAGGGCGCCGTTGCCGGTTTTGCCGCCAGCGCCGAAGACCACATCGACGCCCTTGTCGATCATGGAAACAGCGGTGGTTTTACCCCACTCGGGATCGGTGAAGGTTTTGTCAAAACCAACATCGCTGTGATAAACAACGGTGACTTCCACATCGGGGTTGATGTAGGCAGCGCCAGCGCGGTAGCCTTCACCAAAGCGCCACACGGGAGGAACGGCATCGGTGCCGCAGACGGCGCCAATTTTGCCGCTCTGTGAAATGGATGCGGCCAGGGCGCCCACCAGGAAACCGGCGTTGTCTTCGGGGAAGCTCAAACCGGTCAGGTTGGCAATGGTTTCTTCCTGGAATTGGTCAATACCAATGAAGTTGACTTCGGGGTATTTTTTGGCGGCTTCAATGGTGGCTTCGCCGAGACCGAAACCAACGGTTACGATCACGTTGTAGCCTTCATCGGCGAAGGTGGAGATGTTCTTCGCATAGTCTTTCGAGTCGGCGGTCTCGATATATTGAGCTTCAGCGCCCAATTCGGTGGCCGCTTTCTGCACGCCTTCCCAGGCTGACTGGTTGAAGGATTTGTCATCGACTTTACCAACGTCGGTGACCAAACCAATGCGGAATTTCTCCTCAGCGGCCGGTGCGGCAGCAGGTGCGCAGGCGCTCAGAAGAAGAGAAGCGACCATCAGTACTGCAAAAACGATTGTTAACTTCTTAGTCATTCTTCCTCCTATTTAGGATTGTTATGAAAGTTGTCCTGGAACTACCCCAGTTCCAGTTCAGGAATCATAGTATAGCCGAAATGAAGTATAGGTGCAAGCAGGCTGCTATTCCATTGATCTTGAACCGGGCATGAGATATTTCCCGCTTTGTCATGGTTTTGGTTGCAAGTTGTGTGCTTATGGAATTTGTTTGTGGATGAGTTGTTGGATAAACTCGGCTTCTTGCGGGTATTGATCGTCCAGGTTTAAGGTTTGCCCGTCTTCAAAGTCATCCTGGATGTATCCCGGCGCCATGGTTGTTCCCAACAGCGCGAATTCACCTCCTTTTTTCAAACGGCTGCCCTGCCACACACCGCGCGGGGCAACAAATTGAACTTTTTGCCCGGCAGCAATATCCTGTCCCAGAATGATATGCTGCGATTTTCCATCAGGATACAGCAGCAGCATTTCAACCGGGTCGCCCAGGTAAAAATGATAGATTTCGTCAGTGGGCAGGCGGTGCAGGGCGGAAAATGATTCGGGATCAGGGGTTAATAAAAAAAGGATGGCGGTTCCATAAGGATGTTGCGTGCCGTGGAATCGCTCTGGCAACGCCTGGCCGCCAATTATTTCTGGTGAGCAATAGGTCTGAGAGAATAGTCCGCCTTCGATGGGCAGCGGTTCGAGATGGAATTGATCGATGATTTGTTGTATGCTTGGCTTTTGCATTGTTTTGATCCCTTTCAGTGAAATTAATAAACCTGGCAGGATAAAATGCCGCCATCCA
>CAZOKH010000072.1:0-13082 GCA_964580315.1 uncultured Anaerolineaceae bacterium
GGTCTGCCGTGTCCCCATTTATCATTTTATACCTTTGGGTTGATCATACTAATGATACAGGGATGTACCAGAATTTTCCACGCTTATTTGTGGTATATTTTTAAACAATCAAACCTACCCCATCGGGGACATCGAGGAAGCGCGCATGTATTTGGCCATTGAAGGTGTGATCGGCGTTGGAAAAACCACCCTGGCGCGGCTGCTGCAGCCGGCGTTTGACGCCGTGGTGCAGTTGGAAGTGTTTGAAGAAAATCCCTTCCTGAGCGATTTCTACGGCGACCGCGCCCGTTATGCTTTTCAAACCCAAATTTTCTTCCTGCTCAGCCGCTACCGCCAGCAAAACAAAAGCGTTCCACTAACCCTGGCCGAAGGCCGCCACCTGGTTAGCGACTACACATTTGAAAAAGACGCCCTGTTTGCGCGCATCAACCTGCAGGGCGACGAATTGGAAATGTACTACCGCGTGCAAGAGGCGCTCAGTGAAAAAATCACCCAGCCCAACCTGGTGGTGTATTTGCGCGCCGAAACCGACGTGCTGATGCAGCGCATCGCCCTGCGCGACCGCTCTTATGAGCGCCAGATGGAACGCGACTATATTGACCAGCTCAACCGGGCTTATGATGAATTCTTTTTGAAGAACGTAAACCTGCCGTTTCCCGTGCTGGCCATTGATACCAATGAACTGGACTATGTGCGCCGCCCCGAACACCTGCAGTGGATCGAAAATCGCATCCGCCAGACGCTGCAAATGCCGCCGTTCCAACCCGAACTGCCCATCTCGCTGGGTGAGGAATAAAGAACTGCACCAAAATTTAATCATCTGGAAGACTGCCTCATGCGTATTACCCGCGAAACCTTGCTAAAACTGGCCCGCCAGGCGGTGGAGAAAAAAGTCCGCTCTGACCCCACGCTGTTTTGCGTTTACCTCACCGGTTCGCTGCTGCAAGGCGAAGCCATGCTGGGTGGAGCAGCCGACATTGACCTGGTTTTTATTCACGACCGGCCGCAAATCATCCCGCGCGAAGTGGAAGCCGTCACAGAAGATATCAGCCTGGATATCGCCCATTATTCGGTCAGCGACTTTCAGCAACCGCGCACCCTGCGCAACGATCCGTGGCTGGGCAGTTTTTTGTGCCAGGGACCGCTGGTGCTGCACGACAAGCGCCACTGGTTTGAATATACCCAGGCCAGCGTGTGCGCCCAGTTCAACCATGCTGAATATGTGCACCGCCGCGCGCAGAGCCTGGCCGAACAGGCGCGCGCCCACTGGATGGATTTGCACACCGCCAGCCTGGAAGGCGCTGCCGAGTTGATGTCGTACCTGCGGTCTCTTGAAAAAGCCTCCAATGCCATTGCCTGTTTAATCGGTGTGCCTCTTTCCGAGCGGCGACTGTTCCTCGATTTTCCCAAACGCGCCGAAGCGCTGGGACGCCCTGAACTGGCGCCCCAGTTGAGCGAGCTGCTGATGAACCAGTCCATCACCCTGGAAGAGTGGGAAAGCTGGGTGCAGAGCTTTAAAGAAGCACACGCCACACTGGCGCGCCTCAAAGCCTGCCCCCCGCGGTTGGCTGCCCTGCGCCTTCCATATTATGAAAAATCCATGAACGCCCTGGTGGATGACGAGCCCGTATCAGCCATGTGGATTTTACTGCGCACCTGGACGTTGACCCTGACCTGCCTGAATCCCGAGTACCGCGGCAAAAAAGTGTGGGATGAAGCCTGCGCTGCTTTGCAACTGGATCCAGAACATCTGCCCGAACGGGTGGAAGCATTGGACGCTTTTCTGGATCATATTGAAGAATTACTTGATCTCTACGCACGCGGCAATGGGGTCGTTACCTCGATTTAATCCCCCACCGCCTGTGGATAACTTGCCAAAAACTGTGGATAACTATTGAAAGTTGTGGAAAAACCGGGTTACTTTAAGCCAAATTCGTCCAATTCTTTTCACAATTCCATTAACTTTTCGAATCAATTAAAATTTCTAATTTTTATCCTCTTTTTATCCACATCAGCATAAGGATAACTTCTGCCAGGAAAAACTCCGTATATGGAAATTTTCGCCAGATTTCCGCTATGAATGCCCATATATGGGTGTCAAAAAAACATCCCGGACTGTTTCCACAGTATCCACACCCCCTATTACTAATACGATTAACTATTAATAATAAAAATAAAGATGTTGATATTGGTTGGATACACAGCCAACAAGAATAAGATTTTTCCTATCAAAAATCCCTAAATTTCCCCGTAACTTTTTTTCATTTTTAGTGTCTTATGTATATGTGTTGGTTGAAATATTTACAGTTTTTAAATCTGATTTATAATATTAACAACAGGTTAAAGATACCGCTTGAATATACAACGCAAATCTTGTATTATTTTGATAGAAATAAGGTGGAATGTATATAAAAGCCCCTTAATGGTGAAATAACGCTATTCAAACCAGAGAAACATATCAAAATCAATTGGGAGAATATTATGGACGTCATCAAAGTTAAAGCGAACTCCCGCACTGCAGCAGTAGCCGGGGCAATTGCAGGAGTAATCCGCGAACATAAGCATGCCGACGTACAGGCAATTGGGGCTGGCGCTGTGAACCAGGCCGTCAAGGCGCTGGTTCTTGCCAAAGGTTACCTGGCGGAAGACGGTATAAACGTGGTTTGTGCTCCCGAGTTCGTGGATGTGGAAATTGATGGGAAAGTGCGTACAGCGATTAAACTGGTGGTAGAACCTCGCTGATCGCAACCATTTGGGGATAGCCGTTCCACAACACGCAAGACAACCCAGATTACGGGAGGGAGATGGGTTTCTATATGGGTGCCTATAAATCTGTCATTTCATCAGCCTGAAAAATGACTTCATCTTTACCAGTGAGTTTCTCTTGAACTTTTCGCGTCACCAGGTCCAGGTGGCGTGAGTGAGCCACATAATCCAGGTCGTCGGCGGGCACTGTGAGCACCGGGCACAGTGTGAAACTGCTGATCCATTTCTCGTACAACTGGTTTAGTTGATCCAGGTAATCGGGCGGAATGGTGCGTTCATAGTCGCGGTTGCGCAGGGCAATGCGTTTCATCAACGTGGGCACTGAGGCGCGCAGATAGATCAACAGGTCGGGTGCGGGCAAAAACTGGGTGAGGGTGCGGTAAAGCGTCCAGTAGGTTTCAAAGTCACGCGCACTGAGCGCCCCCTGCTGGCCCAGGTTCTGCGCGAATACCTCGGCGTCTTCATAAATGCTGCGGTCTTGAATGACCGATCCGGTAAAGTGCAGCAATTGCTGGTGAATTTGCAGGCGGTGGGTGAGAAAAAAGATTTGCGAATGAAACCCCCAGGCGTGCATGTCTTTGTAAAAATCGGTTAAATAGGGGTTTTCAGCCACAGGCTCATAAAAGGGCTCCCAGTCTAAACGCTGGCACAGCAAGCGCACCAGGGTTGATTTTCCCACGCCAATATTTCCGGCCACCGCCACAAATTTTTTCATCTTTGCCTCCATCTCAAGGGTGATTATACATTACGCGGGAGGTGCAACTGCGTCTTTGCAAAACAAAAAATTCCCCGTTGATAATAAAGCGGGGAATTGATTGAACACATGTAAGAAAAGTTGAGTTCTAGGCCGGAGAAATGGCTTCGACCGGGCAGACCTCCACGCATTTCGCGTGATCCTTGCATTTTGCAGCATCAATCACATGATATCCTTCATCAGCTTCGTAGATGGCTTCTTCCGGGCATTCTGCCGCACATGAGCCGCAGTTAATGCAGACGTCGGGATCAATTTTGTACGCCATGGGATCATCCTTTCATTTCGAGATTAGTTTACAGCCTGGATATAGATTAACATAACCTGACCGTTTTTGTCAACGATTTTTAGATGGTTTTTATCACTCATTCACATTCTGAATGTCACATTTTTGGTAAATAAAATACCTTGCAGGATTGTGAAGCGCAAGGTCTATCAAATCAGGTTCATTTTGTTATAATCAAATTTAATCTGCTGTTTTATTGATCCGAACTATGAGCAAACACGAACCGACAGGCAAACCATTGGCTTCAGGTAAATTTCCCCGGCGAAAATCGTTGTGGTTTTTGTTTTTCACGCCGGTGGCGATGCTGTTGATGGTTAGTTGCAGCCTGTTTCCCCTGCGCTTGCCCTTTTCAATTTCCTTCCTAGACCGGTTTTACGAGGGTCAACAAAGCTCAACCCGGCCGGTGCTCACCCTCACCGCCATTTTGCAGAATCTCACCCTGCCGTCTGATCAGGATATCATCCCTTCAAATACTCCGGGCAGGCTGACGCGCGCCGCCAGCACCCAGACCGCCGCGCAAGGACAAACCGATCAGCCGCAGCCGTTTGGCGATGGTGAAGGAACCGTCGGTGTTCAGACCGGCACACATGCCTCCAGCGGCACGCCGCGCCCCACCGGAACGCAAACCCGCGTGCCCACCTCCACCTGGTATATCTATTACTTCCCCACGCGCACTTCGGTGTCCAGCAGCTATACGCGCACGCCCACCCGCACACCAACCAGAACGGTAACCCGCACGCCTACCAAAACCCTGACCCCAACTATTAATCAGACTGGAACTGCATCTGCCCAGACCGCCACCCAGGATGCTGCCAATAAAACGGCAACTGCCATTGTTGAAAACCAGACAGCAACATCAGTGGCGCTGACAGAGGTGGCGGTTGCCTGTGCAGCGGTGGAGAAAAACATTGCTTATAACGCTGATTCCAATGGCGATGGGTTTACTGATGTGATGATAATGGATGTGACCGGTGTTTGCCGTGAGGTGGTGTTTGCGGGCACCGGCAGCCTGCAACCGCTGGTGGATGACTGGTCGCCGGATGGGAATCAACTGGTGCTTGAATGGGACGGCAATTTATATTTGATCAATACCGATGGCACCGGGTTGAATACCATCGATACTTCATTGAGCGGCTCCAACAGTCAGGCTGCCTGGTCATCAGACGGCTTGATTGTCTTTCGCAATGTTTCTTCCGGCGGGCAGGCAGACCTCTACCGCGTTCAGCCGGGCGGAGGTACAGCGGAACCATTAACCAACGATCCATCTGACGACAGCGCCCCGGCCTGGTCGCCGGATGGTAACAAGATAGCATTTGTTTCGAACCGGGATGGTAATACTGATCTCTACATTCTTACCGTCGGCGGCGGAATTACGCGCTTTTCGGAAAATGAGCAATTGGAAGATACGCCTCGCTGGTCACCGGATGGCAATACGCTATTGTTTGCCCGCAAAGAAAGTTCCGGCGCTGCTCCCGATTTGTTTTTGGTGTCGCCATCTGACTGGAGTGCTATTCAAACCGAGTTTACCAATGCATCCGGACACGACTCCTCTGATAGCCAGCCTGCCTGGTCAAGCAACGGTAATCAGATTTTATGGATATCGAATCGCGATGGGAGCAGCGAGATTTACCTGATGTCCAGCGATGAGGGGGGTGCCCAGGCTAAAATCAATAACGTCACCAGCGGCGAACAGCACCCGCGCTGGAAACCCTAGTTACTGGCTTTCATTGTATTCCTGCCAGGTTTCCAGCCCTTCCCCTTCCGGTTCCAGGTGAACATAGGCGCGGTCAACCTCGGGAATTTCTTCCAGGTGTTCGATAATTTCATCATTGATGCGGTGCGCCTCTTCAAAACTGAGGTCGGCAGCCACATTGACATGCATATCGACCACCAGGCGCGTGCCGGAATATTCGGTAATGGTCTGGTGCACCTGCTGCACTCCTTCCACCGCTTCGGCCACTTCCACCAGGTGCTGGCGCAGCTCTGCTGAAGCACCCGAACCGGTCAGGAAATTGAGATTCTCCCGCCCGGCGCGCAGGGCGCTCAGGAAAATATAAACAGACACAAGCAGACCGGCGGCGGGGTCGAGCAGCGGGTGAAGGTAAAATGAACCCAGCGCGCCCACAAATGCTGCCGATGAGGTCAGCACATCATTCAAATTGTCGCGCGCGGCAGTGCGCAGGGTGGGACTGCTGAGGCGCAGGGCGAGCTGGTGGATGAGCAGGAACATGATGGCTTTGACGACGGCGCTGACCAGCAGTGTGATGGTGGGTAAACCGGGTTGGATGGGAAGCCCGCCTCGCACCAGTACCCCGATGGAAGTGCGCGCGGCTTCGTAGCCTGCCAGCCCCATTGCGAATGTGATGGCCATGCCCACCAGCGGTTCAAAGCGCCCGTGTCCCTGCGGGTGCGACAGGTCGGGCGGGCGCAGCGCCACCCAGATTCCCAGCACAATCAGCAGCGAATAAGCCACATCTGAAATCGAATTGGCGGCATCGGCATACAGCGCTGCGCTGCCGGTTAAACCGGCGGCGGCTCCCTTGCCCGCTGCCAGCAAAACATTACCGGCCAGGGTGATGATCAGGGCGCGGGTATAGAGCTTATTGTTTTGTGAATCGGGCTGGTAAGAACGAGTCCATTGCATACGATCCGCTTTCAAAAAACAGGCACAAATTCATTCTATGGATAGTGGATAAATTTTAATCTATTGTGATAAAGAATGCAGCATTTTCCCCTCCCAGTGGGAGGGGCCGGGTGGGGATGGGGCACACAGAGCCGTGGAGCACGCAGAAGAGCACGCAGCAGGGTGTTGTGCAGTAGGGTGTGCTTCAGCGCACCAAGCTCTGCCGGCACAAAAACGGTGCGCCCAGGCGCACCCTACGCGGCTTTTTTCACCGCGAAGACGCAAAGTTCGCAAAGTGAATACCCATTTATTTTTCTTAACGCCCTTTGCGTTTTTAACATTTGACCCCAATCTTTGTATAATTAAACTACTTTCACTGGAGATTTTTTTCATGACCCATCACAACGATTCAAACATCCTTCAAGGCGGCGAAGATTTCTACATCGTGGTGGATGTGGAAACCGCCGGACCCACACCCGGGGCGCACGCCCTGCTGTCGATTGGCGCCTGCACGCTGGGTGAACCGCGGCAAACCTTCTATGTCGAATTGCAGCCCGACGCCGAAGAAGTGGCGGCCGATGCCATGCAGATACACAAACTGTCGATGGAAACCCTGCGCCGCGAGGGGCTGCCGCCGAAAAAGGCGCTGGCGCAATTTGCCAGTTGGATTGACCGTGCGCGCCCCGAAAACGCCCGCGCGGTTTTCACGGCGTTCAACGCCCCTTTCGACTGGATGTTCATCCATCATTATTTTCACAAATACCTCGGCTTCAATCCATTTGGGCACAAAGCGCTGGATATCAAGGCGTATTACATGGGGGTGTACGGCGTCTCCTGGTCGGAGACTTCACACAACACGGTCAGCGCAAAACTGACCCACAACCGGCAGCTTCCACATCACGCTTTGCAAGACGCCATCATGGAAGCTGAATTGTTTGAGTTGATTCTGGCTGAATCGCTCAGAAAAGCGCACAAGGAGCCTGATCATGAAGGAACACAACAATCCACCTAACCAGGATTTACAATCCATCTTGGAATCGGCCCGCCGCCTGGGCGTTGAAATGGATGAAGGCGAAGCCTTGCAGTGGTTGAGCGCCATGATTGGCGAAGGGCAGGACAACGATATCCAGGTGGATGAGAAAAGCGGCATTTTTGGTCACCGCATCACCCTGCTCGATTTCAGCGACCGCGACCTGGCGCATTTTCGCAAAATTGGCAAGATTGTCGAATTTGAGGATATTCCGGGCAAGGTCGAAACCGCCCTGTCGCTGTCGGGCTCGGCTGCCCAGTCGAAAATTCAAACCCACCCCGGCGACGCCGACTTCTTCGAACGGGTCAACATCATTGCCCCCACGCGCGACGAAGCCTGCGATATCTTGAGCCAGATCATGCGCGACAAGGCGCTGTCTACCCTGTCGGGCAAAACGCACACCCTCATCGAGGTCAAGTTCGGCTCCTACCCGCTGGACATGCGGCGCGGCGACACACTCCACAAAGCCGGCACACCCATTGCCTGGATGCCCAACGAGATTCATGATGAAAAAATCACCGGCGTAGGCGCTGACGGCAGATCGGTGGAGTTCACCTGGCTGGAGGCCTCCCGCGACCCCGGCTGGTGCAAGCTCGACTGGGTGGTGGCTGACACCAACCGCATGCAGTTGGTGAACGCCAGCAACATGCTGGATGTGACCTGGGAAGCGCCCGACGGCAGCATCACCCCGCTGGACGGCTACCTGGACGCCTATTTCCAGGAGGTGTACCTGGACGCCTCTTCGGTACCCATCTTCAGCAAGCTGGTGAAACACGTGTCGGATGATGCCCTGGATGATTATGTGCACGCCCTGGAGAAGGAAGTGCACAAATATGTGACCAAGAGCCCCAATTTTGGCAAGGTGGCCAAGCGGCTCTACAACATCTTCCGCCTGACCGGGCGCTACACCGACGCCGCCTATTTGCGCGAGTTGTTCGATGAACCCGCCACCGTGCTGTATCAGATTGGGGCGCTGGTGCGCACTGTGGATGAGAGTTTTCAACCCGGCTCGCAAATTGACAAAGCATCCATCCTCAACCAGGCCGACGAGTTGATCCTGTCTGTCACCGAGGTGCTGGAAGGCGAGCAGGAAAAAGAAATTGTGCGCCTGCTGCTGCGCTTCCGCGGCTTTTTGGCCGACGATGTGAACCGCGGCACGCTTTCGCCGCAGGCTGGCGCCGTGAGCGCCGAGATGGTCAACCTGGTCAACAACTTCTTCTACGAGAAACTGACCGGCGTGCCGACCATCAAAGAATACCTGGATAACCTGAAATAAAGGCCATACCTCACCGGTTTTCGCGAAACCCGTGAGGTCTGATGGAATTTTTTGATACTCCCTTGCTTGAGAGGGGACAGGGGCAGGTCGCCAAGACCGCCCGCCCCTGACCCCCCTGATCTACTTCGTGGGCGCTTCACGAGGGAGTAAGATTCCCATCCCTCAAGGGAAGGGTTAGGGATAGGTACATTTTCTTGTTATACTAGCCTCATCTTTTTAGGATGAGGTGACACCATGACCGACCGACTGGATGATTTTCAAGAATACCGCGCGCGCATGAATGAGCGCATTTTGTCCATTGACCACCAGGGCATCAAACGCTTTTTCAACCTCGACACAGCCGCCTATCGCCCCGGCGCGCTGGACAACAAGACCAAAGAGCTGCTGGGACTGACCGCCTCGATGGTGCTGCGCTGCAACGACTGCATTGATTATCACGTTTTGCAGTGCGTCGACCTCGGCTGCACGGACGAAGAACTGTATGAGGCGTTCAATGTGGCGCTGGTGGTGGGCGGCAGCATTGTCATTCCGCACCTGCGCCATGCGGTCGAGACGCTCGACCTGCGCCGTGCACAATTGGATTGATTTTTCGACGTGAGCAATTTCTCAAATATTTCTGTCTTCCTTCGGGTATAATCGATAGAAGATGAGAAGGGCTCACTTCCTTTTTTTGATATTGATCTTATCGATTGTTCTCTCTGCCTGCACGTCTGCTGACCAAACAGTTGTGCAATCTGAATCCAACAATTCCACATACATCGAGAATAAAGGTTCCGACACCATCGTCAACCTGGCGCTGGCCTGGGCTGAAGCCTACCAGGCGCTGCACCCCGAGGTGCGCATTTCGGTCACCGGCGGCGGCAGCGGCACCGGCCTGGCGGCGCTGACCAACGGCACGGTGGATGTTGCCAATGCTTCGCGGCAGATTAAACCCGAAGAGCAGCAGCAAGCTGAAGACGCCGGCTATAACCCGGTGGAATTTGTGATCGCTCGCGATGCCATTGCGGTGATTGTGAACCCGGAAAATCCCATTGATCGTTTGACCCTGCCGCAAATTTCTCAGATTTTCAGTGGAAAAATCAACAACTGGAGCGAACTGGGTGGCGATGACCGCCCGATTGTGCGCGTCTCGCGCGAAACCAATTCGGGCACGCATGTCTATTTTCTCGAATCGGTCATTCGCCTGGGGGATGATGAAGACCCCACCATTTTTTCAGCCGACACGCTGCTGCTGCCTTCTTCGGAGGGCATCATAGCTGAGGTGAGCGATAATCCCAACGCCATCGGATATGATGGACTGGGATATGTAACCGACGAGGTCAAGGTGCTGGCGGTGGCGGGTGAAGATGGAAAGGTTTACATCAAGCCGTCGGCTGGCACAGTGAACAACGGATCGTATCCCATTGCACGTGAACTATACATGTACACCATTGATACCCCGCAGGGCGCATTGCTGGAATATTTGAACTGGGTGCGCTCCAGCGAGGGGCAGACCATTGTCAGCGAACTGGGGTTTGTGCCTTACAACGTAACGGAGAACTGATTTCGGATTATGAATCGCCGCGAAGAAATTAAGGAACTGATCATCACCCGCATCATTCAAGCAGCCGGCTACTTGAGCATTTTATTCGTGGCGTTAATTTGCCTGTTTTTGATCCGTGAGGGGCTGCCGGCGCTGTCTGAAGTGCCTCTCAGCAGCCTGCTGGGTTCGCGCTGGTATCCCATTGAAGACTATTTTGGCATTCTGCCCCTGTTGACCGGCAGCCTGATTGTGACCCTGGGTGCGGTGTTGATTGCCGTGCCGCTGGGGGTTGGCACCGGGGTGTATATTGCTGAAATTGCACCGCAGTGGGCCAATGAAATTCTCAAACCCATGATCGAGATTCTGGCAGGCATTCCTTCGGTGGTGTTGGGATTTATGGGAATCCTGGTGCTTTCACCTTTTTTACGTGAATCGCTCAACCTGCCCACCGGGCTCACCGCTTTCACCGGCAGCCTGTTGCTGGGCTGGGCGGCCATTCCCACCATTGTTTCGGTCACCGAAGATGCCATGAATGCCGTGCCGCGTTCCTACCGCGAAGCCTCGCTGGCACTGGGCGCTACGCGCTGGCAAACCATCTGGGGAGTCACGGTTCCGGCGGCGCGCAGCGGCATTTTAACCGCGGTGATGTTGGGCCTGGGGCGCGTGATTGGTGAAACCATGGCAGTGATGATGGTGACTGGCAACGCCCCCACCCTGCCTGCCGGTTTAAACGCCCTGTTCCTGCCGGTGCGCACCATGACCGCCACCATAGCCTCTGAAATGGGCGAAGTGGCTAACGGCAGCACTCACTATCATATACTTTTCTTTATTGGCCTGGTGTTATTCACCCTGGCTTTAATCATTAATATCGTGGCATTTATTTTCAGTCACCAGCGTATCAAACGCGCCGAGCGGCTGCTATCGTAAAGGGCGCTCATGGAAGAGAAAAAATCGTATCTCGATGTGGTGCGCAGCCAGCATAAAGGCTTAACCTCACAACAGCGTGAAAAAATGGGGCAGTTTTTCCTGATGCTGGTGGGAGTGATCACGGTGCTGCCCATTGTGGCGCTGTTGATCTATATCATCATCCAGGGCGCGCCGGCCATCAGTTGGGAATTTATCTCCGCCATGCCGTCAGACGGCATGCGCTCCGGCGGCATTCTACCCGCCATTGTCGGCACATTTTATCTAACCCTGGGAACAGCGTTGTTTTCCATCCCGCCCGGCATTGCGGCGGCGGTTTATCTCTCGGAATATGCGCCGGATAACCGCTGGACACGCCTGATCCGCATCACCATGATCAACCTGGCGGGCATCCCGTCGGTGGTGTATGGGTTGTTTGGGCTGGGATTGTTTGTGTTGTTTCTCAAATTTGGCACCAGCATTTTGGCGGCTTCGCTCACCCTGTCAATCATGACCCTGCCGGTGATCATCAGCACCAGTGAAGAGGCGCTGCGCGCGGTGCCGAGCGGTTTCCGCACAGTGAGCATCTCGCTGGGCGCCACCAAGTGGCAAACCATCCGCAACATTGTGCTGCCGCAAAGCCTGCCCGGCATCATCACCGGGGTTATCCTGGGTTTGCAGCGCGCTGCCGGCGAGACCGCCCCCATTCTGTTCACCGGGGCGGCGTTCTTTTTGCCGCGTTTGCCGCAGTCGCCGTTCGATGCCACCATGGCGCTGCCCTATCACCTGTTTGTCATCTCCACCCAGGTGCCGGGCATGCCGATCAAGATTCAATACGGAACGGTGCTGGTGCTGCTGGTGTTTGTGCTGGGCATGGAATTGATCGCCACCATCATCCGTTCCCGCGCCCGCGCCCGGCGGCAGTGGTAAATTTGTTGAACCGCTAAGGCGCGAAGAACGCGAAGAAAATAAAAAAAACTTAGCGCCCTTGGCGTCTTTGCGGTAAAGAAAGTGACAAACCGCTAAGGCGCAAAGAACGCGAAGGAAAATAATAAAAGAAAACTTAGCGCCCTTGGCGTCTTTGCGGTAAAGAAAGTGACAAACCGCTAAGGGAAATAATAAAAGAAAACTTAGCGCCCTTGGCGTCTTTGCGGTAAAGAAAAGCGATAAACCGCTAAGGCGCGAAGAACGCGAAAAAAATTGAAAAAACTTAGCGCCCCTGGCATCTGTACGGTGAAGAAATGGACATCGAAGAAATTGGCAGGCAAATCATTGATGCGGTTGTAAAGGTTCATAAATCATTAGGCCCCGGTCTTTTAGAATCTGCTTATCAAAATTGCCTGGCATATGAGCTTCGTCAACGAGGTTTGGATGTCAAATGTGAAGTGCCTCAACCGGTAAAGTATGAAAACTTGCAAATTGATGCCGGTTATCGATTGGATATGCTGGTGGAAAATGTTGTTATTATTGAAAATAAAACGGTTGAAAAAGTGTTGCCCATTCACGAAGCTCAATTGTTGACCTATCTGAAACTTAAAGATTGCCGCCTGGGATATTTAATCAACTGGAATGTGCCGCTTATTCGAAATGGAATTCACCGAATGGTGAATAAGTTGTAAAAGTGGTTGATTTTATAATAAGCACTAAAAAACTTAGCGCCCTTAGCGACTTTGCGGTAAAGAAAGTGACAAACCGCTAAGGCGCAAAGAACGCGAAGGAAAATAATAAAAGAAAACTTAGCGCCCTTGGCGTCTTTGCGGTAAAGAAAGTGACAAACCGCTAAGGGAAATAATAAAAGAAAACTTAGCGCCCTTGGCGTCTTTGCGGTAAAGAAAAGCGATAAACCGCTAAGGCGTGAAGAACGCGAAGAAAATCCTGGCGACTTTGCGGTAAAAAGGTAAGTATGGATAAGATTGTTATCGAAC
>CAZOKH010000072.1:13182-18471 GCA_964580315.1 uncultured Anaerolineaceae bacterium
AAATCCTGGCGACTTTGCGGTAAAAAGGTAAGTATGGATAAGATTGTTATCGAACATCTGAGCTTGCGGTATGCCGACGGGGCTGAAAGCCTGCGGGATATCAACCTGAGAATTCCAGCCAACCAGATTACGGTGATTTTTGGACCGGCTGGCGGGGGCAAATCAACCTTGCTGCGCACGCTCAACCGTCTGAACGATCTAACTGATGTGGCTCAACTTACGGGGCACGTGCTGCTCAATGGTGAAAATATCCTCGATCCTGATTACGATGTAATTGAGCTGCGCCGCAAAGTGGGCATGGTGTTCTCGCGCCCGGTCACCCTGCCGTTGAGCATATACGAAAACCTTGCCTACGGCCCGCGCATGGCAGGTGAAACCAGCAAAACCCGCCTGGATGAAGTGGTGGAATGGTCGCTGCGTCAGGCGGTGTTGTGGGATGAGGTGTACGACCGGCTGGATACACCGGCCAATGACCTTTCGGGCGGGCAAAAGCAGCGCCTGTGCCTGGCGCGCACGCTGGCGCTCAAACCCGAGGTGGTTTTGCTGGACGAACCCACTTCGGCGCTTGACCCGGTATCGACGGCAAAAATCGAGAGTGTGCTGCAAGACTTGAAAGAACAATTTACCATCATCCTGGCGCCGCACAACACGCAGCAAGCCGCCCGCACGGCTGATTTCGCCGCCTTTTTCTTGCAGGGCGAGTTGATCGAAACCGCCCCGGGCACTGAAATTTTCATGCGCCCGCGCGAAAAACGCACCCAGGAATATGTCGAAGGACGTTTTGGGTAAAAAAACAGACTTCCTGACATTGGCAGGAAGTCTGATAGCTGATTTTTGAACAAGACGGCGCAAGCCGTTTTTTATTTTAACGCGTCTTCAACACTGCAATTTTCATGAACAATTTTCATCACAGCGCGCAACACGGCAGTGGGGTTTTCACTTTGCCATACGTTGCGACCCACGGCAACGCCGTGCCCGCCGCAATCCATGCAGGTTTTTAGCGTGCTGAGGAATTCTTTGGGGTCTGATGTCTTGTCACCGCCGGATAGTAAAACCGGGATGGGGCATGATTCAATGACTTCGGTGAAAGTTTCTTTGGAACCTGTGTAATAGGTTTTAACAATGTCTGCGCCCAGTTCGGCGCCAATGCGGGCCGCCCACTTCACGTGTTTTACGTCGTAGTTGTTTTCAAATCCCCACGGATACATGATCGCCAGGAGCGGCATTCCCAGGCGGTCGCAATCAATGGCAATTTCAGCAAGGCCTTTCAACATGTCGCTGGTGCGCTGCGGGCCAACCAGCACATGCGCTGAAACGGCGCTGGCTCCCATGCTCATGGCGTGTTCCACAGTGTCAGCAAACATGAAGTAATCCGGTTCAGGCCCCATGAATGTGCAGGAATCGATGGATGCAATGTAGGGAATATTGTATTCCAGAAAACTTGGATAAACCTGTTTGAATGCGCCAACCGGCATAAAGAACGTGTCGGGTTTTTCTTTGCTGAGTAAGCGCACAGTTTCGATGGGGTTGACAATACCCGGAACCGGGCCGACCACTGCGGCGTGATCCATGGCTACCATTACGGAATTTCCGCTTTTGCGGTTGAAAATTTGGTTTAAACGAACTTTCTTACCGATCTCAGACATTTCTTATCTCCTATCACGATACTATATAAATGAGAATAAACGAGAACTAATAAAAATATATATTGACAAACACACAGTAAAGATAATATAATATTATCATAATACATCAACAATCGCAAATGATGATCACCTATTGTTAGAAAATATGATTATATGATAAGAAATGAGAATGCCAATGGATACCCCAAAACTTCAAAGTTATCAACAATCTCAAGCCCCTCTGCCCAAAACACAGTACACCTGGCCCCTTTACGGTTCGGGCGTGGACAACCTTGGGAAAAATGGACAGGCCGTGGCCGCCCCTGTTCCTGCTTATGGTGAAAATGAATTATTGATGCGCATTGATGCGGTCAGTTTGTGTTATACAGATTTGAAAGAGATTGATCAAGGCGAAAACCATCCGCGCTTAAAAGGGCGCGATTTGCAGACCAACCCCATTATCCCAGGGCATGAATTGAGCATGACCGTGGTGGGTGTGGGTGCCAAATTAAGCAATCAATATAAAATCGGCGACCGCTATACCATGCAGCCCGATGTGTGGGTGGATGGGAAGAGTGTTCCATTCTGCTTCGGCATGGACGGCGCCTACCGCCAGTTTGCGGTGATTGATCAGCGGATTATGGCAGGCGATGCAGGCAACTACCTGATCCCGGTGCCGGAAGGCATGACCTATGCCGCATCCGCCATTACAGAACCCTGGGCATGTGTTGAGGCAGCCTATCGGATGGAATATCGCGAATCGTTCCGCGCCAATGGTTCAGTTCTGTTCTTTGGCTCAGCGGCTTCGCGCAAGGGCTTTACGGTCGATGAAAAATGGCTGGAAAAATCCAGGCCGGCGGTTGTGTATGTGTGCGAAGTCCCGGCTGATCTGAAAGAATCGCTTGCCGCAGTTTGCAAAAAACAGGCGATTGAGTTAAAGGCCATTTCCCGCCAGGAGATTTCTGAAGGTGAATTGCTGTTTGATGACCTGCTGCTGCTGGATGGCTCGGCTGAGGATGTGAACCTGCTTTCAACGCACCTGGCAAAAGGCGCTGTGACGGCTTTGCTGAATGAAAAACCCCTGTCTGGTCCCATTGAAATTGACCTGGGCTGCCTGCATTACGATGAAATCTATTACGTCGGCTCAACCAGCCTGGATGTTTCTGATGCGTATCGTTCGAACCCTGCCCGACCCGAGTTCAAAGCGGGCGGCAGAACGTGGATTTTGGGAGCGGGCGGACCGATGGGACGCATGCACTTGCAGCGCGCCATCGAATCACAAAATGGTCCTGCGGTCATCGTGGCAAGTGAAGTGAGCGACATCAGGCTTGAAGCGCTGCGTGAATTTTTTGGTCCTCTGGCAGAGAAAAACAATAAAAAACTGCTGCTGATTAACCCGGTGGGAAACCGCAGCGGCTTTGAAAAAATGATGGAAGAGTGTTTAAACCAGGGTGGTTTTGACGACATTGAGGTGATGGTTACCCTGCCGCCCATTATTGCAGAAGCCTGCACTTACCTGGCCCCCAATGGTATGGTGAATATTTTTGCCGGTATGAAACGCGGCGTGAAGATGACCATTGACGCCTGGATGATCATTGGAAGCCGTCAGGCTCGCTTCATTGGACACAGTGGTTCCGGTCTGGACGATCAAAAAGCGGTGGTAAACCGCTGCATCGCCGGACAACTGGACCCCAATTTGTCAGTGGCTGCTGTTGCGGGTTTGATGCAAATTGCCGACGGCGTGCGCGCCACCCACGATTCGATTTACCCTGGAAAGATTGTAATCTTCCCCCAGATCATAAACTTCCCACTGACCGGTTTGTCAGCTTTAAAAGAAAAATTACCACAGGTGTATGCAAAACTCGGCGAGAATGAAACCTGGAATCGCAACGCTGAAGAAGCCTTCCTGGAAAGCGAGCTTCCCTGATCATGGCTGAAAAACAAATTGTCATCTGGGGCGCCGGGCGAATTGGGCGCGGTTTTGTTGGAGACCTGTTTTCAGACTCAGGTTATCAGCTTATCTTTGTGGATGAAGCCAGGCCGCTGGTAGATCAACTGGTGAGCAGGGGACAATATACTGTGGTGCGCGCCACCAGCGAAACAAACATTGAGCGGGTAAACATTAAGGGTTATGCGGCTTACCATTCTTCTCAAAAGGAAGAAGTTGAAAAAGCGATTATTGATACCGACCTGGTTGCAGTTGCCGTATTTCCGCAAAACTTTGAGAGTGTGGCGCAAGAACTGGCAACCTTGATACTACGTCGAAGAGCGGTTCGCCCGCAGGATTCCATCAATATTATTTTGTGCACCAACCTGATTCATGCCGGCCCCATTTTCCAAAAGCATCTCTATGCCAACCTGACCGCCGCTGACCAGGAATATTTTTCCAGCAAGGTTGGGGTTGTGGAATCGCTGGTCATTCGAATTGCGCCCAATCCACCCCAGGCTGAACTGGCCAATGACCCGCTGGTGGTGTGGACAAACGGTTATTCTGTGCTTCCGGTCGAAGAGAAAGCCTTCAAAGGTGCAGTCCCCGCGGTGAAATCCTTCCGGCTGGTGAAAGACATGCGTTCAGAAGAACGCCGCAAGATATATACTTACAATATGTGCCATGCAGTTTTGTCCTATCATGGTTACCTTGCCGGACACCCGCAACTGGTTGACTGCCTGGCTGACCCCTTGATTCGTGCCGAGGCGCAGGGGGCGCTGGATGAGGTGAGCAAGACCCTTCAGCTTGAACTGGGCTTCTCTGAAAGTGATATGGCGGTCTGGGTGCAGGGCGTAATCGAACAAACAGACAACCGCACGGTTGGCGACACAGTGGTGCGTTCAGCCGCTGACCCGCTGCGCAAGCTCCATCGCGACGACCGGCTTATCGGCCCGGCGCTGCTGTGCCTGAAAAATGGCATTCAACCTGTTCACTTGATTAAAGCAATTGGCGCAGCATTCCATTACCGAAATGCCGAAGATGCGAACTCATTGAAATTGGGTGATATGATCAGTCAAAATGGATTGAAACATACCATTCGCGATGTGTGCGGGCTTGGTGAAAACAGCATGGAGGTTGGTTTGGCAATAGAAATTGAGAATGCTTATCATCAGGTTGAAGAGGATATTGCCTGGCGCGAGAAAGCAAAAAAAGCTTATGAACTGGGTTTCGAATATGAAAAGGTTTACCATGGCTGCGGACAGTGTGTTTTTGCGGCCGTCTCTGAAACCCTGGGATGTTTTGACCCTGAAACCTTCAAGGCTGCCACGGGCTTATGCGGCGGCGTTGGTTTGAAGACAGATTGCAGCTGCTCGGCATTTGCCGGGGGTGTGCTGGCAATTGGCAAGCTATTTCCACGCAGCAGAGAAAATTTTGGCGGCGACCGTGAAAGTAAATACGCCAACTTTGCGCTTGTGCAGCAGTTGCACGACCGCATTATCCAGGAATACGGCACCATTATTTGTGGAAAAATCCACGAAAAGAAATACGGCCGCTCTTACGATTTGAGCAATAAGGAAGATAGCAAACTGTTTGAAGCAGCCGGGGCGCACGGCGACACGGGCTGTACGGATGTGGTGGGCAAAGTGGCGCAATTTACGGTTGAAATTCTTGCGCCTGTCATGAAAACATTATCGAAGGAGTAAACAGGCTCATGCTTTCGGAACAATTAAAAAT
>CAZOKH010000073.1:0-18393 GCA_964580315.1 uncultured Anaerolineaceae bacterium
AGCGCCTCGCCAAAGCGGATGGAATTTTCCAGGTAGGGCTCATTGGCTTCACCCAGGCGACCTTCCACCACCAGCAAGCGAATGTGGTCAAGGGGCGGGGTTTCACTGTCCTGCGGTTGAAAAGCATCCAAATCAACGCTGTTGTATATAACCCGTTCCAGGCGCGGAGTCGAGCCGTACATACGCTGCCAGAATTGCCGGGCAAACTGACTCTGATATACCACCCGGTGAGCAAGGCTGCGCCGGATGAAAGCCAGCAGTAAATTGTTGCGCTCAGCCCGCAAAAAATGTCCCAGGCCGCTGGGTTTTCTGCGGTGAATCCAATAGACCTGCGCCAGGCGCTGCACAATGCGCACCCCGCGCTTTCGGGCGCGCCACAGGTCAAACACACGGCGGGTGCCGCCCATCAACAAAATGGCGCGGCATTCAGGGTCGTGCGGGTCATAGGTCACCGCCACACCGCGCGACTTCAGCCCTTCAGCCAGCCGGATTTGAAACGAAACCGGCCCGCCCAGGCCCTCCAGACGCGGCATGAGGCACACGCTGCCTTTTTGCGAATAATCAGGCATGCGCGCTTTGCTCCCGGTCTGCAAAATCGAGCAGGGCGCGCACAATACGCCCGGCGGCCTGTCCATCGCCAAACGGGTTTTGCGCCTTTGTCATTGACTGGTAGGCGTCTGAATTTTTTAATAACAGGTTGGTTTCATCAATGATGCGCTGCGTGTCGGTTCCCACCAGTTTCAGCACACCAGCCTCCACCCCTTCGGGGCGTTCGGTCACCTGGCGCAGCACCAGGGTCGGAATTCCCAGGGCAGTAGCTTCTTCCTGGATTCCGCCCGAATCGGTCAACACCAGGTGCGCCTGGCGCATCAGGTGCACCATGGGCAAATACTCCAGCGGCGGCAGCAGGGTGATGTTGGGAACATCTCCCAACACCTGATGCGCCAGTTGATGCACATGCGGATTGAGATGCACCGGGTAGACCAGTTGCAAGCGGTCGGCGTGCTCGCGGGCGAGCGTTAGCAAAGCTGCAAAAATATCTTCAAGCGGTTTGCCAAAGTTTTCCCGGCGGTGGGCGGTCACCAACACCAGTTGGCGCTCACCACCTGAGACGCCCCACTGTTTTAACATGGTTTCAACTTCAGCCGGAATGGGGCGGCGCGCGATGTCATTCAGCGCATCAATCACCGGGTTGCCTGTCACCACAATGCGCCAATCATCCACCCCCTCGCGCAGCAAATTTTGACGGCTGTGCTGTGTGGGCGCAAAATGCAAATCAGTGATCACACTGGCCATGCGCCGGTTGATCTCTTCGGGGAAGGGCTGCCATTTATCACCGGTGCGCAAACCGGCTTCAACATGCCCCACCCGGATATGCCGGTAATAAGCCGCCAGGGCTGCCACCATCACCGTGGTGGTGTCGCCCTGCACCAGCACCCAGTCTGGTTGGTATTTTTCCAAAACCGGGTCCAGGTTGTCAAAAATGGCTGCGGTGAGCTGCGCCAGGGTCTGGTTGGGTTTCATTAAATTCAAATCAACATCAGGAACGATTCCAAACAGTTTCAGCGCCTGATCCAGCATCTCGCGGTGCTGTGCGGTCACGCACACCACCGTCTCGCAGCCGGGGGTATCTTTTAGCGCCTGAATTACCGGCGCCATCTTAACTACTTCTGGTCGGGTTCCAAATATCGGTAAGATTCGCATTTTTTACTGGGTACAACGAAATGAATGGCTTCGATTTATCAAGTTCAATTGCCCGTTTTAGACCACGGTTTTCCATTGCCCAATCGCAGCAAATGAAAACCTGCCGCCTGCCAGGCGCGGTCATCCCAGCCGTCAACCAGGTCTAACGCCAGCCGCGCGGGAGTGATTGCAGCCAGTTCGGAAGGGTTCAAACTGCGCAATGCCGTGTGCCCTACTTGCAGCACAATCAACCGGGCATTTTCCAGGGCTGAGTTTAAATCCAGTGAAAGGCGTGCACCCTGAACCTGAATTTTTTGTACATACGGGTCGTACAGGTTTACTGTGCAACCGGCTTTCACCAGCAAATGCGCAATTTCAATCGCCGGGCTTTCGCGCACATCATCCACATCAGCTTTATAGGTCAGTCCTAACAGGGCAACGGCTTTTCCATGTAAATCACCGCCCAACGCCCGCCGCATCAACTCAACCACAAAATGCGGTTGCGAATCGTTAACATTGCGGGTTGTACGAATCAGGTTGGTTAGATCGGGGGCTTTTTCAACCAGGAACCACGGGTCAACACTGATGCAGTGGCCTCCCACCCCCGGCCCCGGCTTGAGGATGTTCACCCGCGGATGTCGGTTGGCAATTTCAATCGCTTCCCACACATCCACCCCAAAACGGTCTGCCAGGCGGCTGAACTCATTGGCAATGGCAATGTTCACATCTCGGTAGGTGTTCTCCATCAATTTTACCATTTCGGCAGTTGTGGCGTCGGTCAAGATAATTTCTCCGCGCACAAACACACCGTACAAATCTTTGCCAGCCTGAGACGATTCGGGGTTTACGCCGCCAATCACCCGGGCATTTTCAATCAGTTCACGCAAAATCTGCCCGGGAAGCACGCGTTCTGGCGAATAGCACAGGTGAAAATCCGTTCCTGCCTTCAAGCCAGAACGTTCCAAAATCGGCGTCACCACATCGGTGATGGTACAGGGCGGCGACGTCGATTCCAATACCACCAGGTTGCCTTTGCGCAAATGCGGTACAATCGCTTCAGTGGCCGAAATCACAAAACGCATATCGGCTTTTTTTTGATCGTCAAATGGTGTGGGGACGGCAATAATGAAAGCATCAGCCGGTTCGGGCTGCGGGGCAATAACCAGATTGCCGGAACGTAACGCTGACTGAACCAGCGTTCGCAGCCCGGGTTCATAAATGTGCAGATACCCGTTTTGCAGGCTGCTCACCACGGCAGGATTCACATCAACTCCCACGACCTGCAAACCGTGGGAGGCAAATGTGCTGGCGGTTGGCAAACCAATGTACCCCAACCCTAACACGCAAATTTTTTGAAAGGTCACGACCACTCCTGAAGAAAAACTTAATGGGTGTATTATCCCATAAGTGTAACCAGTCGGGAAGGTTTGCTTTTTTAGGGAACATTTTTCATCCTCGGCGCGTCTATACAATAACAACCAAACAAAAAAGGTATAAAGGAGTTAATTCACCATGAAACGTCTATCTGTTGTTTTAAGTGTACTGGTACTGTCTGTATTGCTGCTTTCCGCCTGCGCTCCGGCCGTCAGTGTTCCGGCGGCAGCCAACGCTCCCGTCCGCCAGATGATGGTAACGGGCAAAGGCCAGGTTTATGTCACCCCCGATCTGGCGTATATCTATGTGGGTGTTCACAGTGAAAACACCGACGTGTCGGCAGCGCTGGATGACAACAACAGCCAGGCAAAAGCCATTGCCGCCACCCTGCAAGACATGGGTGTGGAAGCCAAAGATATTCAAACCAGTTCTTTCAACATCTACCCCATGGATTATTACGGGCCGTACGGGCAAACCAGCCCCGACCAGAAGCCTGAGAAACGCTATGTAGTCGATAATACGGTGTTCGTCACCGTGCGCGACCTGCAAAACCTGGGCAAAGTATTGGATGCAGTGGTCAAATCGGGCGCCAACAGCATCAACGGCATCAACTTCGACATCAGCGACCCGCAAAAAGCCTCTGAAGAAGCCCGCAAGCTGGCGATTGACAACGCCAAAGAACAGGCGCAGAAAATTGCACAGGATGCAGGCATTGAACTGGGCGACCTGATCACGCTGAACGCCTACTCGGCCAGCACACCCTACTATGAAGGCAAAGGCGGCTACGGCGGCGGCATGATGGCGGTTGCATCTGAAGTGCCCACATCAGCCGGCCAAATGACCATCACCGTCACGGCTGACCTGACCTACGAAATCAAATAAACTTCCAATCTCTTTCAACAAAAAAGTCCACTGAAAACCAGTGGACTTTTTTCGCCTGTGTTATGGAATAACAAATCAAAAAAACTTCACCAGGTAATATCCGATTGCCATAGCCCACAGCCATGAATCAAGCCGGTCTAACACGCCGCCGTGACCGGGAATGATCTTGCTGGAATCTTTCACGCCAAACTGGCGTTTGATCATGCTTTCGCCCAGGTCGCCCAGCGGAGAGATGGCGCTGATGGCCAACCCCAACAGCAGCCCCTTATCAGGAGTGATGGCCGGCGCGCGCACATGCCAGAACCAGGCCAGCAGCGCCGTGAACAACCCCGAGGCAATCACGCCGCCAAGATAGCCTTCCCAGGTCTTGTTGGGACTGACTACCGGGGACATTTTGTGGCGGCCGAAATGACGACCAATGGTAAAGGCGGCTCCGTCGGCAAACCAGATAGCCGGCGTGATCAGCATTCCCCACCACTGCCCGTCAGGCAAATTTCTCACCGAAATAAAAAACGCGCCGATCCAACCGATGTAGAAAATGCCCGCCAGGGTGATGGCAAAATCGCTGGCTGCCTGGCAGTTCTTGCGTTCATACTGCACCACTTCGGCTGCCATCACACCCAGCACAATCACGGTGATGATCAAATCGCTGAATGCAAAACCCCAAATGGCGCGGCTGGTGATCAGCGCCAGAACACTTACGATGGTGATGATGGTTAAAGGAGAATGTTCGCCCCTGCGAAAAATGCGGCAATATTCCCAGGCTGCAACCCCCATGATCAGGTTGATCACCACGGCATAGGGTACTCCGCCATAAAAAAACAGCGCAACAAAAATTGGTATCAGAACGATGACAACCAGCAGGCGCTTAGCCAGCATACGGTTTTTTCTCCGGCTCCGTTTTTGATAGTCCCCCAAAACGCCGGTCTCGCTGATTAAATACCATTAGCGCTTTGCGGTATTCTTCCTTGTCAAAATCTGGCCAGTAGGTGGGCGTGATGTACCATTCCGCATAGGCCGCCTGCCACAGCAGAAAATTGCTGGTGCGAAACTCGCCGGAAGTGCGAATGATTAAGTCGGGATCGGGAACACCGGCGGTGTACAGGTATTTTCCAATCAGTTCTTCGCTCACCTGTTCGGGCTGCACGCCATCCGCAATCATGCGGCTGAAGGCATACACCAGTTCATCGCGGCCGCCGTAATTGAAAGCGATGTTCAAAACCAGGCGGTCATTATTCTGGGTCATTTCGATGGCTTTTTGTACTTTTTTTCGCAGGTTTTCGGGCAGCTTTTCCAGGCGTCCAATGTGACGCAGTTGCACACCCTGTGAATGCAATTCTTTCAATTCGCGGTCAATCACATCAGCCACAATCTGCAGCAGTCCCTGCACTTCATCATCAGGGCGCGACCAATTTTCGGTGGAGAACGCGTAGATGGTTAAATATTTAATGCCAAATTCCACCGTGGCAGTAATCACCCGGCGCAGGTTTTCCGTTCCGGCGCGGTGCCCGGCCATGCGCGGCAGTCCGCGTGATTTTGCCCAGCGCCCGTTGCCGTCCATGATCATGGCAACATGGGTGGGTATTTTTGCAAATTCTTGTGATTCGTTTGGATTAGTCATAAGGTTGAAGAGAGAAAACTAAACCTCCATAATCTCTTTATTCTTTTTCTCCCCGACATCGTCAATTTTTGCAATCATCTGGTCGGTCAATTTCTGAAGTTGGTCTTCACCCTGTTTCAGTTCATCTTCCGAGATCATTTTTTCATGTTCAAAATCGCGCAGGTCTTTCATTAAGTCGCGGCGCACATTGCGCACCGCCACGCGCGCTTCTTCCACGCGGCTATGCACCACTTTCGTCAAATCACGGCGGCGCTGTTCGGTGAGCGGCGGCAGGCTGAGGCGGATGACCTTGCCGTCGTTGTTGGGGGTCAAGCCCAGGTCGGATGCCAGGATGGCCTTTTCAATGTCTTTGATGGTTTTAGCATCAAACGGGCGAATCAGCAGAGAGCGCGCATCAGGCACTGTGATATTGGCCAATTGCAGCATCGGAGTGGGCGCCCCGTAATACTCAACATGCAGGCGTTCCACCAATGTTGGTGAGGCGCGTCCCGTCCGAATCCCTGACAGGTCATAGTCCAATGATTGTATGGCGCCATTCATGCGGGTTTCAGCTTCTTTAAGGGTGTCTTTTACCACAGCTACCTCCTACCAGGTATTTGGTTATTTTGGATTGTGTGTAGCGAATGAACAAAAGGCCAGTGCTAAAAATTCAAAAACCGGATTGCGGTCAACAGCATTAAGCATACACTATTTTAAACCAATTTTCCAAATTGATTCTGAATTCCCCGCATCCCCTGTTTCCCGTTCATTCCCCCATCTTCAAAGGCAGGCTACAAAAAACAACAAATCTGATCGTTCTGCACAAGGCTGGATTATAATTAGGAAAAATATTTAAAGGATTAGATTATGCCTTCTTATGAACTTCAAAAAGAATTTCAAAGTGGTTCGCCCACTGAGTGTTACGACGCAGCCGTAAAATCCATCGAAGCCCTCGGTTTCAGCTTCGTAAAAAAACGCCCGCTGGGCTGGCTGCTGCAAATTAAAAATGCCACCATGAACGCCAATCTTTCTTTCCGCCCCGGATTGAAAACCATTGGGACATTTACTGTTTTAAGCAACACCGAATCGGAAGCAGCCTTGCAAGAAGTTGCCACAAAAATTGCCGATGCAATTGTAGCCAACCTTTAGTTAATCCATCAGCAACAAAGCCGGCTGAATGGGAGTTGTTTATCAATACAAGGCAGTGAAATCTATCCCTTCAGCCCGGCTGGTTGCAACCGCATTTCATCCCCATTTACAAACCTTACAAAAAACTGGTTGCCAGTTTATCTTTTCGTTTTTGGATTCACAATTTTGATTAAAGTATCAGCGTTGAAAAATTTTTCCAGGTTGGCTGGATTTTTGACAACCGGGAAGAAATGCCCCGGTACCGTGATCAGTGGAAACCAGCCGGTTTTAGATAATTCCCCCCAGGAAATTTCGCCTTTTGCAAGAATTTTTCCCATGGCAGCAGCGGTGCTGACTTTTTGAAGATCGAGTCCTTTTGCCATCAGTTGATTTTTCAGTTGATGAAAAATTGCAGAATAAGTGCGACTTCCCATAACATTGCATAAAACCAACAGCATAATGCTGCCATTAATCCACAAACTGTTTGCCAGGTAAAAATCCAAAACGGCGCTTCCCCACGGCCCCAGGGTGGTGCGAACCAGGTAGTTTAGCATTTTTCAATTCTCCTAAACATCGGGCGGTCATTAAATGACCGCCCGATTTGTTGCATACAGGGTATTTCAGAATATTTATTCTTCGACGGGAGCGCCGGCAGCGACTTCCCAGGCCTTGCGGTTCTTTGAATACATGAACCACGCCACAGCCAGGAGAGCGGCCAAAATTACCACGCCGATAATGCCCATCATCTCAGTTGCTTTGGTGAAGACAAAAGGAGTCCAGAGGAAGCTGTCGCCAATGCTGGTGATCAGAGAAGCGCCTTCGGGCATGGTAAAACCAGCTTCCACAGCAGCAGAGGTGAACAACGGCGCCAATCCGGTGGCAATGTAGAAACCGAACAGCAGTTCCAGGGTGCCGCCAATGATCATGCGTACAACGTTGCCTTTGAAAAGCGGAGCCATCATAGCCACCACGAAGGGGATGATCGCCAGGTCAGCAAACAACATCACACGGGTACCGGGCAGGACGATGGACAGCAGAATGGCGATGGGAACCAGGATCAGCGAGGAAGAAATGGCAGCCGGGTGACCAATCAGGATTGCGGAATCCAGGCCGATGTAAATATCATCTCCGCCAGAGCGTTTCTGCATGTAATCGCGGGCAGCTTCAGATACCGGGATCAAGCCTTCCATCAAAATCTGCACCATCTTGGGCAGCAAATACATAACCGCGGCCAGGTTGATGCCAACACCGAGCACTTTGGTCAGCACAGTGGCGAAATCGCCGGCGTTGTAGAAGCCCAGCAAGCCCAGGATAAAACCAATGATCAGGCCCAGGATGACCGGGTCGCCAAAAACGCCGAATTTCTTTTGGATGGCTTCTGGGTCTGCATCCAGGTCACGCAAACCGGGGATTTTCTCGACAACCCAGTTGGTGAAGATTGCAAAGGGAACGCCAGGGGCCGAGGTGAGGTGAGGAATGGAAATGCCGGGCAGGTTATAGAAATGCTGCACCGATTTGGCAGTCCAGTCCGCCAGGAACAGGGCTAATGCTGCGGCAACGGCTGATGCAACCAGGCCATAGACCACGTTTTTGGAAACAATGGCAACCAGTGAGCCGATGAAAGCAAAGTGCCAGAAGTTCCAGATATCGATATTGAGTGTTTTGGTGACGCGCAGCGCCAGCAGGATGATGTTGACCAGGATGGCAACCGGGATAACCCACAAACCAACCTTGGTGCCGAAAGCGATGGCAGCCGCAGAAGGCCAACCCACATCCATGATGTCGCGCTGTACGCCAGTGTTGGCAACCATTGCCTGACCAACCTCAGTCAAGCTGCCCCACATCAAACCGACAACGAGATTGATACCGATGAAAGCGATACCAATCATGACACCGGACCGGAACGCTTTGCTGGGTTTGGCGCCCAGGAACCATGCGAGGAAGAAAATAATAATCGGCAGAAGAATGGTTGCGCCGAGTCCGTCAATGACTGCTTTTAATGCTGTTAAAAATTGATCCATCTTTACCCTCCGAAATTTCTTTCACTTATGATGATATTTTGAAGCATCGATTATGATGTCAGGGTTTTGGCAATTTGTTCGATAACCGCCTCCTTTCCAATTCCCGTCAAGAAAGCCAGGGTTTGAATTACCGGAACGCCCAGATCAGTAGGCACCTGGGTGGTTGATACCACCAGGTCAACTCCGGAAATATAAGAACGAATTTCAGCAGCTTTACATTGCTTGGTGGAAACTTCAATTCCACGATCTTTCATCGCTTCTTCAATGGCTCGCGCAACCACAGTTGAGGTTGCGATAGCGGTACCACAGGCAACCAAAATCGTTTTTTTCATTAGATCCTCCTTCAAAATAACGGTTGAGATAAGTAAGGTATCGGTCAATTCCATCCATACCCTCCATGGGGCGCAAGATGGAAATATTTCAACAATTTCAGCATACTCAAAAAAAGTTCACAATTCAACAGTATCAAAAACCCAAAAAAACCGGTAATGGGATTTCTTTATTTCGTAATTAAGTGATTGATCCTGTTGAATGAGAACGACAAATTATTCACGAAATATTTCTGATCAGTTATTAAGGTTCTGGTTCTACAAGCACCAACCCGCAACAAATTGTCTGTGTTGCTTTAGGATTGGATGGATGAAAGCGCCATTTTTACCTCAGAATAACTCTTTGCTTCCATCAATTTGGTAATCACAGCATCATCCTGCAATACGCCGGCAATTTCTTGCAGCATTTCAACCTGGGCTTTGGGCTGATCTAACGCCAGCAAAAACACCAACCGCACCTGCACAGACTCTTCTTTGCTAACCATGTTTTGAAAAACAACCGGTTTTTGCAGGGTTGCCATGGCAACCCCCGGGCGCTTCACATGTTCGACGTCGGTGTGCGGAATGGCCGCATTGACATCACCGCCCAGGGGCAGGCCGGTTGGTAATTCTTTTTCACGTTTTAATGCTGCATCAACAAACGACCCTTTTACATAACCCGAAGCGCGCAACAAACCGCCCAGGTTCGTGATAACCGCCGATGCATCAGGCACATTCAAATTCAGCCTCACCGCCGACGGTTCGAGCAATTCCAGTAATTTATTAGACATACAATAATTATTCCTCTCTAAAACCAGTTTCACTATTTCAACTTGTCAAGCTCTAAGATTTGTTGTGCCGTATTGACATCGGTAACCAGAACATTAAAATATTTGGATCGTAATCCACCCAGCAATGGCAAAACTTTGGCATCGCCGCCAGCCACACCGATTCGCACCGGGATATGCAGCAAATCTTCCAGGCTGATTCCGATGACCCTCGAATGAAATGCATGCGAAACCTGGTTGCCAAACTCATCCACCTGGAAACCGCACACATCTCCCACAGCCCCCGACAGCACCATTTCCAAAATATCATCTTCAGAAATGTAACCCGCCAGGAAATAGCTGGATGTGGAAATATCGGTGCTGCTGACACCCAGCAGCGCCACGGTGGTGTGCCGGGCGACCGTAATGCCATCGGCCACGTTTTTGGTGGACAGGAACGAAGCAGCTACTTCGGGAGTTTCAACAATAAAGGGTGCGTTTAAAAATACCGCTTTGCAGCGAAACTTCTTCTGCAAATTGGTAATCATGGTATGCGCGTCATAATGGCTGTTCTGTGCGCCCAGGGCGCCAATCAACTGGGTTACCGTGATCGTCTCAGTCTCATGAAATTCTTCCGGCTCAATGGCATCCACCACGGCATTGATAGTTGTTCCCCAGGAAATTCCCAGAATGGCGCCGGGTTTAAGGTAGGAACGCAGGGCAAATGCCCCCGCCTGCCCAAGCCTGTCTTTCATTTTGTGAGGGGGAATATTTTTCTGATCTAGCACAAAGGCTTCCAATAAGCCAAAGCGTTTTTGCAACTGAGCCTGTAAATTTTTATCAAAACCCAGGGGGCGATTAATGTGGATTTTTACAATTCCAGCCTGATGCGCTTCGGTAATCATCCTGGATACCATCGAGCGCGTAACCCCCACAAATTTTGCAATTTGCGCCTGTGTTTTACCCTCAAGATAGTATTGCTCAGCTACATCAGCCAGCAATTCTATTCTTACATCTGATGGTTTGTTCCCTGGCACGCTGCGCCTCGATATACGATAGGATGAAAACAGCCTGGAAATTTACTTTTGTGATTTACAATTCACATAAGTGAGTTTAACATTTTCTTAAAGAAAAGTCAACTACTCAATTCTTAAAAAATTGATCGAGTTGTTGACCGGGATGAAGCGATATGCAATTGTAAGAATCAGGCTTTGGCCGCCTGAATTTAACCCAAAGACCTACATCCACCCGCGCAGGCGGTAAACCAGCATGCCCAGGTATTCTTTCATGGCGGCTGTGATCATCGAGAGATTGCCCACATTGGGCATCAGGCGCACCAGCATGCCAGCCGGGTCGCCGCTGAACAGGGCATTCCAACTGGCCTGGGTCACCTTGAAATCCGTCGGCGCGGGAATAACCTCCACCCCTTGTTTTTCAAACAGCGCCACCGAGCGCGGCATGTGCGAAGCGGTTGTGACCAGGATAATGCGATCAATGTTTTTTTCCTTGAGCATTTTTGCACTGTAAAGAGCATCTTCATACGTATTCTGCGATTCAGGTTGCAGCCACAGGGCTTCTTCAGGGATATCCATCCATGTCAGCACTTCAGCCATTTCTGAGGCCGGCGTGCTGGGTGTGCTTCCCAGCCAGGAAATGTTTCCACCACTGAGCAGCAAATGCTGGGCTGCCCCCTGTTTATACAGGTATCCGGCATAAATCACACGGTCTCCGCCGCTGTTAAGTTCAACCGTTGAGCGCGGGAATTCAGCCGAATCGGTGCCGCCTCCCAGCACCACAATCACATCGGCTTTGGGCAAAGTTTCCGGCGGCAGGTAGCGCCACTCCAGCGAGCGGGTCAGCGCTGCCGCCACCCAACTGTTGCTGGTCACCAAAATCACAACCAGGGCAAAAATCGAAAACGCCGTGTGCAACTTTTGATGTTTATAAGCAAGCAGCGCCAAAACCAGTAAGACACAGGTGAATCCCAGGGGATAAACAAATAATGGTCCAAATTTTGAAAGAAAAACAAACATTTAAGCTCCTTATTATTGGGAAGTCATCATCCACCTAGCGCATAACCCTGCCGCACCGGATTCGTCCTTCCCGCGCACCATCATACCACTTTTTATTTTTTGCCTCTTGACTCACAGAATAAAAGTGGATACAATACCAGTAAATTAGAACACATATTCTAATACACAAGTTCTATGTTCCGGGAGATAAGTATGATGAATAATATGACCCAGCTTTCAACCCTGCAAACACAATGGACGGTGATGCCGGCAGCCCGGCCATTTTCTTCAAGCAATTCCACCTGGTTGCGCACCCCGGTTGGATTCCTGGAAGCAACCAGCCATATTCCTGTTTTAACCGCCGCGCTGGGCGAAGACCTTTCCGGCGCGCCGGTGCTCATTGATTTTACCAGCGCACGCAGCTTTCCCATGCAAGTCTTCGCCTGTCCTGAATATCGGCGCGCGCTGATTGAAACCATGATCCACTCGGCCTGCACGGTGAATTTTCCTGAAGAATTTCAATTTGCAATAATCAGTTCTCATCCCGAAGAATACGAGGGTCTATGCGACAGCGGTTTCGTCAGCGAACATTGCCGCGGCAACGCCTCAACCCCTGCTGAAGGAATGGACTGGCTGCTTGAATTTGCCGCAAAAGCCCAACAGCAAAGCGGCAGCCCAATCAACGGCGCCCGTACCCTGCTGGTTATGGATGATTTTTCAGCCTACCTCAACAGCGACCCGGAAGTGAAAATTGCCTGGCAGTGGCTGGTCAGGCATGGAGCAGGCGGCGGTGTGCTGCCGGCGACTTTGAATGATGCGCATTTCATCCGGTTCAATTTCTCGCATTCCCATGCGCTTCATTTCTTAGACCTGGACGCGCTGCGCTACTGGAGTGAGATTGGTACAGAACCTGCAATTGATTTACAACAGGCACAGGCAGGACACTTCCACGTTCAGTCCAATGGAAAATGGCTGGCTTTCAATGTTCCTGCCATAAGCGCTGCTTAATTGTTGGAGGATGTTATGGGAACTGGCATGTTGTGGTTTGATGACAATCCCGAGCTGGACAACGCCGCGAAAATCAGGCGGGCTGAGTTGTACTATCTCAAAAAATATGGGCAAAAGCCTGATGTCTGCTTTGTGCATCCCAGCATGGCGGGTTCGCTGACCGCCTGGTCATTCGATATGGAAATTCAGACCATCCAGAATATTTTGCCCAATCATTTCTGGCTGGGCATGCGCGAGAATTCTCCTGTCTCACCCGGTTGATTTTCCATTTTTTCCAAAAGAACAAAAACCGGCTGTCATCCAGCCGGTTTTATTATTTTTCGCCTGCCGCCACCACCACAGCTACAGCCAGCCCCTTGCTGTGACTAATACTGACCGACCAGGTTTGCAATCCCTGGTCTCGCGCCACTTCAGCGGCTTTTTCCACCAGGTTTAAAAGCGGTTCACCATTTGCGCCGCGCTGAACTTCAATACTTTTCCAGCCCACAGCGCCAATGCCGGTGCCCAGGGCTTTTGCCACGGCTTCTTTTACCGCAAAACGCCCGGCCAATGTCTCCCAGTTGCCCTGCGCTTCTGCAATTTCACGCGGGGTGAACACACGGTTCAAAAAACGATCACGAATCGCCAGGCTAAGCGTTGAAAGACGCTCGATTTCCAATATATCAATGCCTGTACGCAGTATCATCATCCCGGTTTGTCATTCCCATTCAAGGTTCCGGCACTCACCACAGCCAGGCAGTGGGGGTGAATGTATTTTTGCGCCGTTTCCAGGATTTGTTCAGGTGTAACCTCCTCCACCCGGCGCCGATACTGGCGGTAGTAGTCCAGGCCCAGTTGAAAACGTTCAACATTGAGCAGCGAACCCGCCACACCGCCGTTGGATTCCATGGTCAGGGGCAGTCTGCCGATGTAATACGACTTACTGTCAGACAATTCCTCAGCAGTAACCGGTTCACGGACAAATTTTTCCAATTCCTGGATAATCAAATCAATGGCGCGCTGCACATTGTCTGGATTTACGCCCGCTGATACCACCCAGGAACCCGCCACAAATGACACATTTAAATCGGTGCTGGCATGATAGGCCAGCCCGGCCTGTTCGCGCACCACGTCGCCAATGCGCCCCATCATGCCAAATTGCCCCAGGATGCTGTTACCCAGTGAGGCGGGCATAAAATCAGGAGAGCTGCGGCGGGGACCCAGGGTTCCCATGACCACATTCACCTGGGTTTTGCCGGGAATAGCAATATGCTCCCGCACGGGCGCTGCCAGTTGTACCGGCACATCCAGGTCAACCACCTGCTGCTGCTGCGGGTTTTGCCAGTCGCCCAGGGCACGCTGCACCTGTTCAACTATATCCTCCACCCGCAGGCCGCCCACCACCGCCAACACCATGCCGCGCGGACCGTAAAATTGCTGGTGGAAAGCCAGCATTTCTTCGCGGGTGATGGGTTGAATGGTCTCGATGAAACCGTCCACCGGCCTGCCGTAAGGATGGTTGGGAAAGAGGATTTGATCAAAGCGTAAAGATGCCATCTCTTCAGTTTCCTGCGCGCGAATGGCCAGGCCGGTTAAAACCTGCGCGCGCAGGCGTTCCACATGCTCCGGAGGGAACACCGGGTAACGCATACATTCCGAAAGATAAGAAAGCAGCAAGGGCAAATCTTCAGCCAGCGCCCTTCCTCCAAAATTGACACTGTGCACGCTTGATCCAAATCCCAGAGTGGCGCCGGCCGATTCCAGCGCGTCAAAAATCTCCTGGAAGATGTGCTGCTGTGTGCCGCGCATCAACGACATGGCCGTAAAGGCAGACAACCCCAGCCTGTCCAGGGGATCATTGAGACTGCCGCCGTTTAAGTATCCGCTCAACACCACCGACGGGCTTTCGGGATTTGGGCGCGCCAGCACTACGATGCCGTTGGGCAGTTCAACACGGGTAACATCATCAGCCCCGGGTAAAGCATGCATGGTCATCATGGAATTGCGTCTCATGCTTCCTCTCCTTTTGCCTCGTCAGGAAGGTAAACACCCACAACCCGGCGTGATTGTTGTAAATATTCCTGTGCTGCTGCTTGCACTGCATCTGGCGTAACACTTTCCAGCAGTTGTACATAATTTTCGAACCAGTCGTACGAGGCAAACATCTCTGAATAACCCAGCCAGAAGCCCTGGTTGGTGATGTCTTCGCTGCCGTAGGCAAACAGGGCGCGCGCCTGTTTAATGGCGCGGGCAATTTCCTCATGCGTCACCCGGTGATTTTGAATATTTTGAATTTCGCGATCCAGGGCAGTCAGCACCTCATCGGCGCTGTGCCGGGGGTTGACAATACAATAGAAATTAAACAGGAAAGGATCAATGGTCGCTTGCAGCCCTGCGCTCACCCCAATCACCAGTTCCTTTTCAACCAGGGCGCGGTAGAGGCGGCTGGTTTTGTTGGAAATACCCCCGCCGCCGAACATATTCAGGCTCATGGGGCCTGCCAGCAGGCTGTCGAGCACCACCATGTTAAAGAAATCAGCGCTGCTGGCTGCCGGCGCTCGATAGGCCACCTGCATATAGGTGGTCTCACCCGGGCCGCTCAATTCCAGCCTATTTTCACTGTTCAAAGGCTTGTCAAGGGGAATGACCTGATGGTGCTTTGGCGCCGCCGGGATGGGCTCATAATAACGGCACACCATCTCCAGCATGGCTTCGGCATCAAAATCGCCAGACAACGCCAGCACCGCATTGCCGGGTGAATAAAATGTTCGGTAATGCTGATACAGGTCATCGCGCTGAATACTGCGCAGGTCGGCCTCTGAGCCGATCACTTCTCCCCCGTAGGGATGGGCGCTAAACGAAGCCCGCTGCACAGCCTCATCCAGGCGGTAGGTCGGGTCGTTTTGCAAACCCTCCAACTCCGAGATGACCACAGTTCGCTCAGCTTCCACTTCTTTGGGATCATACAGGCCGTTCACCATGCGGTCCGACTCGATTTGCAGCGCAAGTTCTATTTTCTCCGCCGGCATCTTTTCAAAATAGGCTGTCCAGTCCATATAGGTGAAAGCATTCCACGAACCGCCGTCGCGAGAGATGGCTTTATCCAGCAAACCTGCCGGGAAGCGCTGCGTACCTTTAAACTGCATGTGCTCAACCCAGTGAGAAATTCCTGTTTTTCCCGGTTGTTCATTACGCGACCCCACCCGGTACCAAACCCAGTGGCTGACCAGTTCAGCCGTATGAATTTCTTTTAATCGCACTTCCAGCCCGTTCGGGAGTGTGGTTTTCACCAAAGGTTCTGTCATATCACCTCGTCCTGTATTTTTTACGCGGTATTTCTAATGGATATGGCGATTCGCAATTAAAAAAACTATAGCACAATCCTGAATTCTTGCATGCATTTTAGGAATGAAACACAAACTGAATTGTTGAAAATGGAGAACTACTTGTTTTTAGACCTGTGATACGGCACCAGCATCAGAAATCCAATGACGATGATGCCCTCACCGATCATGACGCCGCCCGCCTGCCAGAAGCCGAAATAGGGCACGCCGGGCAATGGATGGCTGCCGAAGCCAAACACATCGGCCATGCCCGAGAAAACGGCAATGACATAGCCCGTGGAGACCAGGCGAAAGCCCACTTCCATGGCCAGGCTTGACTGTCTCCCCCGCCACAATGCAATCAGGCTGATGTATCCCCCAATACACATAACCGCCAGGCCCACCAGAAAAACCGCAATCTGCACAAAACCGATCACCGGGCTGCGGTCGAGCCCAAAAATGCCGGGGCGGGCACCAATTAGAAAGATAACAAAACCAATTAATGTAATGGTTAAACCAAATCGAACCCGTAACCGTGAATAGGTTGGGATGGATTGATCGACTGCCGGTTTTGCTTCTTTTTGTTCTGGTTCTTCTTTTTCAGCCATGTTTTTACTCACGGCAGTATTTCTTCCACTTTTCGCCGCCAGTTTTCGCAGAAAATCGCCTCAATATCTTTATCATCATACCCGATTTCATGCAACATGGGTGCCAGTTTTTGCAAATCAGCAATTGTGTCCAATTCAAACGGAACTTCTGGCACACCAAAGCCGCCGTCAAAATCGGTACCAATGGCCACATGCCGCGCGCTGCCGGCCAACTGGCAAACATGGTCAATTTGCTCCACAACTTTCTTCAGGCTGACCTGGTAATTCAAATCTTCCGGATTCCAATCGGTGTCCAGGAATTGATTGTAAGGGATGATGCCCATCACACCGTCCCGTTCAACCAGGCGGGTTATGGTAGCATCGGTAAAATGGCGTTCATTGGGCGGCTGGCGCAGCAGGGCGCGCGCGTTGGCATGACTGGCAATCACCACGCCCTGGTAAAGATCGAGCGCCTGCAGGGTTGAGCGTTCATTCATGTGCGAAATATCCAGCGCAAACCCCAGGTGTTCCATCTGTTTTAAAAGCGCCCTGCCCTCATCAGTAAACTGGTCGCCCTCCAGCGTGCCGCCGCAATAGCGGGTTCCACCCCACACGGGGCCCACAGCACGCACACCCTGCTCCCAGAACCATTCCAGGTCTGCCGGGCTGCTCAAACCTTCGGCGCTCTCCATCAGCATCATCCAGCCCACCGGGCAGGGATGATCTTTGCTGCCGGACTGGTCAGCTTGCCAGCAAGACCACAGGGAAGCCAGGTCAGCCCGGTTGGCAATCAGCTGGTAGTAATCGGGATCTTGCGCAGTGATATTCTGATACACCTCAACCTGACGGCGCATGTTTTTCAGGGCTTCCTGTGAGGATGTGTAAGCCAGAAGATCCCAGTCGCCGCCGCTGTATTTTGCCGGGGGCACAAAGACGGTGGAAAAAACCAGCGCTACCTTACCGCGCTGGTAATCAGCCCACCCCAGCAGGGTGTCGCCGTTCACCTGGGGGGGGAAGCCCCCCTTTTCGCGCTGGCGGGTTTCATGCGCCGGTCGGCGGTAATCGCGGTTGAAAGTGAGAACGTTATAAGCCAGATCTTGATGGGAATCAATAAGGATGTGCATGGGTACACTCTAAAAAAAATGGCGCACCGCCAGCCGGTGCGCCAAAGTATCAAATGGAATTTACTCCGCTGCCGGCTCGTCTTTCTCCGGCTCATCTCCTGACTCAGGTTCCATGTTTTCATCCAACAGGGTCTGCCAGTCCATCTCGGCAAACGCCATTGATTCAACACGGCGCAGGCTCAGGCCAACGCGGTGGTTGGTAGGATCAATTTTGATGATGCGCAGGGTGATCACGTCACCTTCATGCAGCACCTCTTTGGGGTGCTCAATGCGCTTCTCGCTGATCTCGGAAATGTGGATCAGGCCTTCCAGTTCATCTTTCAGGCGGGCAAAAGCGCCGAACTTGGTCAGGCGGGTGATGGTGCCTTCAACCAGTTGGCCGACTTCGTATTCAGAAATCTGGCGCGACCAGGGATCGTCTTGCAGTTGGCGGATGGAAAGACCAATGCGGCGTTTTTCACGGTCAACACTGATCACTTTGACATCCACTTCCTGCCCAACCTTAAGCACTTCGCTGGGATGCTGGATGCGGTCCCAGGAGATTTCGGAGAGATGCACCAGGCCGTCGGCGCCGCTGATGTTGACAAAAGCGCCAAA
>CAZOKH010000074.1:0-7168 GCA_964580315.1 uncultured Anaerolineaceae bacterium
TCAAAATCGCCAACCATTTTTGGGACAAACACATTGACTTTTCTGGAAAAAATTATACAATTATATTTAAAATATAATAATTAAAATTCTACAAATATTGTAAAATTTCCAAAATTTTGATATTTCATCCATGATCATTTCAATGCAAAAGCCGAGTAATTCTTCTCTGACCTGAAACAACGGAAACTCACTAGCGCAGCTTCCTGGGGGCGTCGCCAAAATCATACAGGGATGATACGAAAAAACGTGTGATGCGTTCACAGCTAAAAAATTAACCGTATTGCCAATTGAATAGAAAGTACTAATTCGGGTTTTTTCACATCTGTTGCCGCTTGGATCTGCATGCAAGGGAGGCTTTAAGATGGTTGATTTTTTCTGGGTTATACCCGTCTTTTTTCTGCTCGGTATCGCGGGAATGGTATTGCTGGTCCTGGTATATGGTTATGCAATTGCCAAAGAACGCAGCAAGGTCTGGCAGGCAAAAGCTGAAGAAATGGGTTTACATTACCAGTCGTACAACCTGATGCAGCACGTCTTGCCGTGGGTCGAACAGGGGGAGAAGGCAAAAGAACTGCTCGCCGAACCGCCCGAGTTTCCATTATTTGCCCTGGGGGAATCGTACAGGCGCCAGGTATATAACCTGGTCAGCGGAATGTACCAGGGGGTGAATTTTCTGTTATTTGACCACCTGTGGTACGGCGTTGGCGGCGCCAAACCGCGCAGCGGAAAAGGCGCCCGCCAGAGCGTGCTGCGTCTGGAATTGCCAAAAGGCTCACTGCCGGGATTTTGTCTCCGGCCGGGCAGCAAACCGCTGTTCTATAAATTTCTTCCCGGTTTTCAAGAAATAACCATCAGCAGCCGCCATGCGTTAGCCAGCCGTTACTGGCTGCAGGGAGATGACCCGCAGCGGGTTTCGGGCATTTTCAATGACACAGTTTTTGACTGGCTGGCGCAAGCCAACTGGCTTAGCGTGGAAGGGCGCGGAAAATATTTGCTGGTTTACCGCCGCCCGCACCTGCTGGCAGCCGACCAGATGGAAATATTTCTTCAACAGGGGATTCAATTGCTCGATTTACTCACACAGCAGATGGACGCCTCGTGAGCTGTGGTCAATTGGCTGTAAGCGACATCATCAATTTGGAGGGAATGGTGAAAAGAAAAAATAGGGCATTGATTGGGTTTTGTTCTTTTTTGCTCATGAGCCTGCTGTGGCTCTCCGCCGGCGGCGCGGTGCAGGCGCAGGACGCCGGCGGCCACTGGCTGTTGGTGGATACTGAAGTGAAAGAAAGCAACGACAAATTTGATGGTTGTCGTAGAGAAATCTCCCTATTAGGTTATGAAGAGGGAGTTTATTACGGGCTTTTTGAAGCGAGTGATGAATGTCAAAAAGATAACGAACACTGGCCGACCCTTTGGGCAAGCTCGGTAGGTTGGAGCGTACCTCCCAAAGAAATCTCAGCCGGCCAGGAAGTGACCCTGAATATCCGAATGGCATTGGTTTATCAATACTCATCGGAGCAACCGGAGAATTTTGTGGAGGTGACACTGACTGGCGGAGATGGTACAACCCTCACGACAATCCTTAAAAAAACAGCCTTTAACGTAAAAAAATATCAGGAATGGGAAAGCCAGGAAGTCCGGTTCACGGCGCCGGCGTTGAAGGATTTGCCGAAATCGGCCAGCAGCCGCATCAAGATTGTCTTCCAGACGCGGGCCGGGCAGGTCGGGTTTGTATATGAATGGGTCGAAGGTGAGGCTGTTGAGCCAGATGAGGAAGAAGTGGATAAAACCAAAGAAAAAACGGACGATGGAGAAGTGGTGGATGAAGAGGAAACCGTTGAAGAAGAAGATGAAGAATTAAGAGAAGAAATCGTTGCAGAGCCAACCAGCACACCCAAAAAATCCATATCACCACCCCCAAAATATGAATTGGATTGCTCAGGCATGAATATGGATTCAGGTACACGCTTCAGCGATATATCAGGAAATGTAGATGTCGCCCCCTGTGACGATCCTGAGGATTACGACGTGGCTGACCGCAACATGAAGTTGTATGTCAACGATCATATTCGCACGGGTAGAGATAGTACTGCCATCCTTTCTTTTACCGATATGACCACATTTATTATGAGACCCGAATCCATCATTATACTTGCGTCTCCTCCGCAGTCCGATTCTAAACTCAGGCTGGTGTGGGGCCAGGTTATGGTGAACGTTAAAAAGATGCTCAAAGACGGCAGCATGGAAATAACCATGAATCAGGCGGTTGCAGGTATTAAAGGCACCATTATTGTGGCGGAAGAAACCGGCAGCGAGTCACGAATCAAGGTGGTAGAGGGCACGGTTGAGTTTACCGATACAGCAACTGGCAGGACACTGGAATTGAAGGAGGGGGAAACCGTGGCTGCCTCAGAAGAAGGGCTGGGCAGGGTGGAAGAGTTTGATGTTGCCAGAGAGAAAAAAGCCTGGAAGGAATATGAGTCCGGTGATAAAGAATTGTCTGACTACTGCTTACTGGATAAGTTGATCGGTTTGTTTGCCGTGGTGGGATTCTTGCAGTTGCGCCGCAAGACACGGCGGGCGCTGCAGGAATATGATTGACATTTGTTATGGAGAATACAATGGACAAAAAAACTGTGAAATGTGAGAAATGCAGCGCGCTGAATGAGGCTGACGCCCGGTTTTGTGAAAACTGCGGCAATCCATTGACTGGCATTGTTCAAACTGCGCCGCCGCAAATGGATGCAGATGAAGATGCCGCGCCTGCCCAACCGCCAGATATTTCACCGGATCGGGCAGGTTCTCCACCTCGTTCAAAAACCTGGATCTATTTATTGTCGGGGTGTGCAGGATTGCTGCTGTTGTGCCTGGTAGCCGGAGGGATACTCTACTTGTTGCGTTCCAAAATCGAATTGCCAGAATTTTTAAATGTAGATGCGTTATTAAAAGAAGAAACAGAAGAAGGTTTGCCTTTTCCTGAAACGGAAGATGAACCTGCCCAGTTTGGAGAATATTCCCCCCCCTCTGATGATCAGAGCGAACAGTCTTCCAGAGATGTTGAAGAAGAAATTGAATCAGCGCCCATTGAGGTCGAAATCAATACCAACCGCGACACATTTTATTGTGTGCCGTCTGAAGGCGAGACCACACTCAAAATTTCGGTTGCTGCCGGTGAAGATGCCGGCGCGATGGTGGTGCGCTGGCGCATGGTCGACAAAGTGAACGACAATACCACCGAATGGAAAGAAGTGAGCATGCAGTATAACGGCAGCGGTAAATTCGAATACACCTTTGACGCCAACGTTTGGGACGGAACCAACAACTTCTACTATCCGCCCTTGATGCATGAATCGTGGTTTGAATTTGAAATTATCGCCGCAGATGGTTCGTACCGGTCAGAGGTGTTTAAAAAAGAGGTCACTTTTTTCCCCTGCGCGCAGTAGTGTATGCGCAGGGTAAAGTTGAATTCGTGAGGAGGTTCGATAAACCAGATGAGCGCCAAACCTCTCCAGATATGCCTAAAATGCGGGACAAAACACAGCGCGGCGGCGCGTTTTTGCCGCACCTGCGGTCAGCCGCTGGGCGAAAGTCCTGCTTCTAATTTAAAACCGCAGCGCAAAGCACCTCCAAAACGCACCGCTGGCAAAGCGGCTTCCATGCTGAAAGCGGCTGCAGTGCTGCGCGCCGTGCCCTGGCAGGTGGCGGTGGGTGATGAAATTCCGGCGCAGGCCATCCAGGGTATTTTGAGCGTCGCGGTCAAAACTGCTGTTAAAGCCACCGACAAAATCGCCAGCCGCGCCTTACCAGAAAAGCAAGCAAACCATACCGGCGCCTCCTTGAGAGGTCCGGCAATTAGAGCATTTGGCGGCGCAGTGCTGGAGACAGCGACATCGGCCATAATGGGCGCTTTGTCGACATCGAACGCGGTCATGAAAATCGGGCTGGCGCTGGTCAACCTGGTTGCGGGATTGATTGCGGGTGAACGGCGCGGCGCGGCTTCCATCCTCATGCTGCTGGCATGCGGCGGGCTGGCGCTGCTGCAGGGCGGCTCGCTGGTTGGCACGCTGCTTCAACTGCTTGGCGACACTTCGCTGTTTGGCGATTTGCTGCCCGGCGGCGCGACCCAGGCGCTCTCGCTATTGGCGGCTTTGCATGCCGCCTGGAAAACCTTGAAAAAATGAACAGGCGGATGGCAGGGAAGGGTAAATAATGAAGAAATTTGTACTGCAGTTGCTCCTATTTTTTTTCTTTGCAATTTTCATATTACCTATAAACCGGATGAGCGTTGCAGCGCAGGAAAATGAAGGACCGGGTGTGGTAATTACCTATTGGGATGTAGAATCCTCATCCTGTTTCGAAACAGCAGAATGGATACTTGAACACGATTACAAATTAGGGAAAGATATAGTTAGTTGTACTATAGGAAGCCCACAAGAAAGTTTAGCAGAATTTAAACATGCATATGTTTCAATACAATCTTTTTATGTTAACCATTATGAATCGCTTGCTGATTTTAAGCGTGATCATGGCAAGGGGGTAGTTACACAAACAACCTTTCAAGGTTACCCTGCTTTTTTAGATGATGATTCTTCGGCATATTATGGTGGAAGCAAGCGATACTGGTTTGAAGTCGGTTCAACTCCTGTGTTTGTTACCATGTATTGCTACGTCAGCGATGAAGAATGTTGGCGTGAGATAAATGCAATTATGTCTCGAATAGAAATCACTGCGAAAGGGGATGCCCAGTCCTCTCGCGGCGAGCTTGAGAAAGAAGGGGGCGTTTCCTGGGTCACAGTGGTGGGGGTTCTGGCGGCGGGCGGCGCGGGGCTGGCAGCCGCCGCGGCAGCCATTGTGGCGGCTGCCAGGGCCAGGGCAAAAGCCAAACCGGCAGACAAAAAGAAGAAAGACCGGGAAGAAAAAGATGAGGAGGTGCTGGGCTACATTCTGCAAATCAGCCAGGACCACCTGGCGCTGCGCGAGGGCGAGCCAGCCGCTTTGCAGGCGGCCGTGTGGCAGGTGGATGCGCAGGGGCGCACCAGCCGCGCCAGTGATGCCGTGCTTGAGATTGTTCCCCCGCCGGAGGCAAATTTTCTGCAAATTACCCCGCGGCGTGCCCGGGGCGCTCTGGATGCCAGCCTGAGTTTGACAGGCAAAGCCAATGTTCCCGGCGCGCAATTGACCGTGGTGGGCAGCGCCGGCGGGTCCAGTTCCACAGCCCAGGTGACCCTGGAATTTGGAGAGCAGGTTCAAATTGAACTTGAAACTGATGGCAACCGCCGCACCTTGCGTGCAGATGGCAATGACGGGTTGTATGTTTATGCAAAAGTGACCGCGGAAGTTGAAACTGACGAAGAGGCGCTCAAAGCTGCCCAGGACTCGCTGGAGTTTAAAATCGAGGGCGCGGGAAAAGACTGGGTTAATCCTCCCGGTCCTCCGCAAGAAATGGATGACTGGCAGTGTCTATACCTGCAAGCCTCCAATCCAGACGCGCTCCGTCCCGACATTCCCCCACCCGGTGCGGTGCAGGTGAAGGTGACCGCTGATTATATGGGACAAAAATTATCCAACAGTGTGGTGATTGACCTGCTGGGTCAATCGGTGTTGAAGCTATCAGAAAACCACGCCGCCTTTTTGCTGGGGCAGGCTGAAACCACCGAACTGCAAGCCTGGATTGAACCGCCTGATGAGGAAGACTGGCAATTTGACTATAAGCTGAAATATCAAGCGGTTTCGGTTGAAATTCAATGGAAAGAAGATGAAGATGAAGAACAACCGCAAGCCAATACCCGCAAGAAATTGATCATCACCGAATGTAGCGGCTTTGCCGATAAAACTACCGCGCCCAACGGGCTATTTGCCTCAGACAGGCTGCGCATCTTTGCCCGGCACGGTGAATTTGAAATTTATAACGATATTGAAATCGGCATTTACCAGGAAGGCTTGTTTATTGATCCATACGGGCGCGCTCCAGACGGTTGTTACCATATCAAGGCCGATGGGAAGCAGGTTGCCAGAGAGATTGATTTTCGCCTGCTCGTCTGGAACATGGAGACCCGCAGGCTGGAAGCCAACCCTGACAAAAGCCTTGAATTGAACTTTGCCATTCTCGATGAAGATGACAACGTGGTCAATATGATGGAAGTCGCTCGGCTGCGTTCTGAGTCTGTCGGTATGCGCCGCTCCAATTTATCCTCAGAGACCTACCGCCTGTGGGTTGAGAAAGAATTGCCGTCCGACGGCAGGTTGTTACGTGTGCACACACAGGCGCAGGCCGAACTGGAAACACTTGATTTTTACCTGGGTGTTGAAACGCTTAACATGCCTTCATACTTGCCGCGGGATGAACTGGCGCGCTGCCAGCACATGATCGATAAACATGCCCCGCCTGAAAGCAAAGCAAAGTTGCAAGAAATTCTTGATAAACGCGCCCCCACACTGGGACCTGAAGGTTTATACCAGTTGCGCATCCAGTTGTGGAATATCACCCAGGAAATCATCCAGGGTGAAGGGGGGCAGGGTTATCATGCTGAAGCCGTGTGGGCTAACCGTATTGTGGGAACATTGGAGTGGGCGCAATGGGCGGGCGATCATTGTTTCAACGTGCTGGTTTATAGATTTCTTGGCCCAACCGGCGCTTTGTATGCCCCGTTTATAAAAAATTTAATGATCGATTGCTTGAATACCTGCATCCATGAAGGGAAGACGCCGCAAGAGTGGGGAGAGCGATACCTCAACGACATACTGGGCCAGTTATCGTTATCTACGCTTTTCAAAATGGGCTGGGAAAAAGGCAAAGAAAAAGGCTGGGCATGGTTAAAAGAATCGCTTGAAAACCGCAATGTTGAAATTGTTTTTCCCAGCGGCGCTAAATTTGTCATCCCAGGCTGGGTGGTTTTCAAAATCCTCTGGTCAACCAGCAGTTTTGTCTGTTATGTTTACTATGAGAAAAAGTCAATTTATGAAGCTGCCAGGCTAACGGTCTGGGATGCGGCTGACGACGCGATTGGTGATTACCTCATGGAACTGGGGATGAAAAAAGGCGACCAGGATCTTGGCAAAGTGCTCAAAGAAGAAATGCTTGGCGTGGAAGGCAAATCCATCCTAAAACAGAATATTCAAGATTCTTTTGTGGATATTAAAGATACCTATGATGAAACTGTTGGAACAG
>CAZOKH010000074.1:7178-18286 GCA_964580315.1 uncultured Anaerolineaceae bacterium
TCCTAAAACGCATCGAAGAGCTTGAAATAAGCACTGACGAGCAGTTCAATGAACAGCAAAAAAAACGCGGCGTTGAAAGCGAAGCTGCCCGGCAGGTGAAAAAAGGCATGAAAGCGGTTGGCGGTAAGTTATGTGCTGATGAAAAAGATGTGCTGGATATCATGGGCGATCCGGTCAGGGTGCGTTCATTGAAAAATGCTCCCAAAGAAATTCAACAGGCGTTTGAAAACACCCGCAATAAGTTTTATCAGGAACATGACGCCAAGCTGGTGCGCTGGGTGCGCGAGAATGTGCCGGAGGCAAAAGGACAAAAGATTGTGATTGACAAATTCCGCACTCCTGGCAAAGCCGGCAGCAGCCTGGGCACAGACAATGACTACCGCGTGTGCATTGAAGTTAGCAGGCCCGATGGCTCAAAAATGCGCATTGAAATTCCTCAGGAGCGATGGGACAAGGAATCCTACCGCATCTTTTCCGAGGTCACCGGCGGACCGTCTGACTATGAAGGCGCCATGGAATGGGCGCAGAGCAAACAACAAATGGGCGCCGGGCGTTTTAACATTGAAGCCAGCCCGGATTTTTCTGATCAGGAAAGGGTGTGGATGAATGCGAAAGGTGAAATTGTCGATCCGCAGCATTACAAGGGCGATGATGCCCGTCTGACCACGATCCAGACAGAATCAAATGTTCTTAAGGTCATGCGGGGAGAGTCAACGCTAAAAGATCCGGAATACCTGGGCAAGATGTATAACATCAAAGTGGGCGATGCCCTGCACAAGGGCTCAAAAGGCGATGCTTATGTGCAGGCAAAGAAAGCGGTTGAAACATTGCATGGTGTGCGCAGCGGATATGTGAAGCAGGGATTCAAGTTACAGGAACTCTCTCCAGGAATGGCAAAAGGGATGAAAGCCATTGAAATTGCAGCCAAGGATTTTGACAACCCCGAGTCGTTAGCCTGGGCGGATAATTTTTTGCAAAAAAATAACCTGGGAGATTTACAGACGTTCACTGAGAAAATGGCTTCGCAATTCGACAGCTTGAAGATAGCAGAACTTCGCGATTCGGTTCGCGAATAGGAGGCGTTATTTTGAAAACCTCACCCGAAATCAAAAGCTTGTGGTTATATCCCGGTGAACTGGCAATCTTGCTGGAACGGAGTGGCGTTCGAATAAATTCTTCATCCCTGTTGGCCGCTGAAGAGGTGTTCCGGCATGCTGAATTGCTGCGCAGTGAAACAGAACTTTTTGCAGATGTATTTCAGGTTTTGACAAAAGAAAACCTGGTCACTTTGTTGCAAATGATGGCTAACCCGTCAGGACTGGTAAAAATTAAGCGCGCGGTGCACCGCAGCCGGGTTGAAAATGGATTTGCCATCATCGGCGTGCCTGGTGACTCAATTATGTTTTTAAGAACCATGTCGGGTGGTGCTGCCGAACTGCTTTTCTCGTTTACCGTCAATTCACTGGTTGATTTTGTGCTTGGCGGAATGCGGTCGGCTCAATCTATCGATTTGCCGCTGCAAACTTTTTTACCGCTCACACCTTCTGGTATGGCAGCAATGCTGGCGCTGGCTGACCGTTTCAATCAGTATTATCCAGTCCCTGACCCGCAGTGGCAGCCCGAAGCTCCCCTTCTTTTCACATTCGAATTGCTGAAAGAACTGATTGAAGAAGGCGCGCAGGATGAACCCTCTCAATCATTGATCGCGGCATTTCAAAACCTGACGGATGTCTCAATACCACCGGTTGAGCCTGACGAGTTGCAATCTTTGCTTTTCCTGTTTGCCAACCAGGAATATATTGGGGTCACTGACCCGGATTTGGCGCCGGGAGATGCTGATGCTGTTTACTTCATCGGTAAAAATTTGACCCTTGCCCTGCGCTGCCTCGCCTGGTGGGATTTTTCACTGGGTATTGAGCCCCTGGTTGTCCCGTCCGATGGCAGCCCGATGCCGGTTTATGCGCTGCAGGCGACAACCATGTGGCAATTTGTCCGGCAAAACGATAATCCTTTGCGATTTGCAATGCGTTCAATGGGTGGAGAGACCTGGCGGCAAATTGTTACAAAATTACTCGGGCGGTGCTTTTCATCAGCGCCGGCTGCTGTTGAAGAATCATTGGAGAGCCGCTATAGCGCGCGGCGGGGTGTGCCTGCCCCCAATCCTCCATCGTCCAGCCCGGCAGATAGGGCGAAAAAAGCAGCCGGCAAACCTGCCAAAGCAGCACGCGCGCGCCAGACGAAAACATCAACGGCAGGCGCAATGACTGCTGCCGCGGTTCTGGAGGCTGATTCATCAACCGATAAGACCACCATCTGTCCAACCTGTGGTAAACCAAACAGCCAGTCAGCTCGTTTTTGTCGTTATTGTGGCGCGGCTGCCATTCCACGGGAAATCGCACCGCTGGTTGACATAAAATGCCCTCAATGCGGTAAGAGAGTGCGTTCTGGAGCTACTTTTTGTAAATACTGTGGGAGTCCGGTGAAACGGACCTGAAAATGGCAAAACTTTCGATAAAAGAACAAGTAATGCGCGAGTGATTACGTGTGAATAGAATTACCAGACCATCAAAGAGCAGGTTGCCAATCATAGCAAAGGTATTTGTGCTGTGCTTACTCATACTTTCAGCGTGTCAAATCAACATGCGAAATCCTGAAATTGAGTGGTGCGCATCTGCTGATGCACAAATTATCAGCTATTCAGACCCGATCCGTTTTCCGGGCATTCAACCCACCTGGCAAGATGAGCGTATGGATAATCACCTTCCCGAAGGTGTTCTGTATGGAGACGGGCGCTTTTTGTGGGTGGAATATAAATATGAGAATGGAAATGTTACGCGACGCGTTAAAGAAAGCCGCCTGACAAAAGATGAGATGACAGGTGTGCTGCAGCGCTTTGTTGATGCAGGTTTTTTCAGGTGGAAAGATGAGTATGTTGGCTGGCAACAAGAGGACGGTCCTCCGGCTACCATTTTAGATGTGCATTTAACCAGTGTGCAAAAAACTGTAATTGTGAACGGGGAGCCGCCAGAAGGTTTTAATGAACTGGTTGCGTGGTTTGGAAATGGTGCAGGCATGCACAGCACAGATTATGCTCCCCAACAGGTATACTTGAGCGCCTACCCCGAATTTTTTGAAAATGATCTCAACGTTCCATCGTGGCCGGGCAGCCGCTTTGGGTTTGGACTGGAAGAAGTTAGCGATCAGCCTCGTTTTATTGAAGGTGATGCGTTGGCTTTTGCCTGGCAATTAATCAATGACAATCCAGCATCACCTCTTGTGAGAGATGAGGGGCAAATCTATTTGATAACATTGCAAGTGCCTGATTATTCCAGTGTAAACCCTCCTCCGCCATGATGTTTGTGAACAGGGCTAGAAAATGATGATGAGTGCAAAGAACAAGACCGTTTATTGTCAATCGTGCGGTGCAAAAATGGAATCGGACTGGCTTTTTTGTGAAGTTTGCGGTCAGCGCATTTTGGAAGAGGACACGGCGCCGGACAATCAGGTGACCGATTCCTCGCGCCGGGCAGCCAGCACTTGTTCAACCAGTTATCATCGTCAGCATATCGCCTGGGCATTAATCTTTGGCGTCGTCTTGATCCCGGTAGTTTTTTTGATCATCTGGCTGGATGTGGGGGAAATGACTGCCGAGGTGGGGTATTCGTTGCTGGGTTTTGTTGTTGTGACGGCTGTGCTGGGGTTTTTTACATTGCGAAAAGCTGGTGACTCATGGCAGGGGGTGTTGGAGGAAATGATCGAAAAAGAAAATGGCATTGCGTTTGTGTTTCGTTCAAATCAGGGCAAGCGGGTTACCATTTATGGGGGCGCACAGATGGCAGAATATTTTTCACCGGGAGATCGGGTTATCAAGATTAAGGGATATGATTATCCCGAGAAAGTCAATCGAGATGGTGAAAACCAGTTGTGCATGGTGTGCGGCAAGGTTTATCCAATTAGTGAAAAAAGGTGCCGGTTTTGCCGCTATCCATCTACAGATCCCCAAAACTTTATCTAAAGATTTTCACGATTTTTCTTTAACAAGCAGCGGAGGTGATAATGGAAAAGAAAAAAGTCAAATGCCCGCAATGTGGAGCATACCTGGAAGAAGGATGTTCTTTTTGCGAGGAGTGTGGTGCCGCTGTTAAAAAAGAAGAAAATTCACAACGAGTAAATACAGAAGAAAAAGGCATAAGCAGAGAAGATAGGAAAAACTCCATCTCGTGGAGTGCTGCCTTACCCCTGCTGACCAGTTCGGTCATCATCAAGCAGTTGTTATTTGTACTGGTCGCTTCAAGTCTTTGTGTACTTACCTTTGTACTGACAGTTGATGCATTTAGTGGTGATTTGACTTTTCGGCGTATTTTTCAGTATTTGTTGTACACATTGATCATATTCGGCATCCTTTCTCTACTTGCAGCGATTGTGATGCTTGTGTTTTATGGCAACCGATATGAATATAAGTTTACGATGGATGAAACGGGTGTCACCTCCGAAACTGAAGGCGGAACCAGGAAGAAAAACGCCATCATTAACTTTTTGCTAATCTTATCAGGCAAACCGGGGCCGGCTGGTTCAGGTCTGCTTGCTGCATCACGACAGAAAGAAAGGATTTCCTGGGAAAAGGTGGACAGTATCCAAACTGATGCAAACAAGCTTGAGGTTGTACTGCGTCGTAAAGGGCGCGCGGTTATGTTGATTCGATGTACACCCGAGAATTATGCAGAAGTGATAAGAAGGGCGAATGAAGCTGTCAATGTGCGAATGAAATGATGTTTTACTTTAGACCAAGTGTTATTTTTCTTGTTGATCTTCATGCCAGCCCAACGGGATGGTGAAATTCTTGGAAACATACCAGGAGCCATGAGCCCAGCTCAATCTGTCTTCTTGAAACCGCTCAATAATTGATCAAGTTCACTTCAAGGAATTGAAATGGTTTTGCAGGGCTGTTTTTTCAAAAGCCAAAAACCTCTTAATCCGAAATGTGAGGGTGGAAAATTGGCTTGATCAAAAAAACAATTATTGGTAATTGATGATCGTTTGGTTCATTCATGTAGAAAGATGTGAGAAAGAAAAATGAAGAAGAAAAAGCATTGTTTGGTTTTGGTTGTCTGGATAGTATTGCTTGCATGTAGCATATTTTCACCTGTTGGCAACTCCAGTTCACCAGACCAAAACAGCATTGAAGCAAGCGTGGAAATAACCATTCATGATTCAAGAGTATCCCCTGTGGATGGGATGGTTCTTATATATGTACCCGAAGGGGATTTCATCATGGGGTCAGATGATGGGGCATTTATTAACAACAATCCTGAACATGTTGTGTCATTAAGTGAATTCTGGATTGATCAGACTGAAGTGAGCAATGGGCAGTATCTGGAGTGTGTGAAAGGTGGTGCCTGTTCGCCACCGGGTGATCAGCAAGAGTATGGACTCTATAATCATTACGATGAAATAGAATATCGGGATTTCCCTGTCGAGTTTGTCAATTGGTATCAAGCCGGTGAGTATTGTCAATGGGCAGGCAGACGGCTGCCTACTGAAGCTGAGTGGGAAAAAGCAGCTCGGGGTTCAGAGGGTTGGTTGTATCCCTGGGGAAATGAATCACCAAACCGGAACTTGTTGAATTATAAGGGTTCCAATGGGCAGGTGAATTCCCTCGGCGGAACAAATAAAGTTGGCAGTTATCCTGCTGGCGCCAGTCCTTATGGCGTGTTAGATTCAGCCGGTAATGTTAGTGAATGGGTGGCTGATTGGTATGAACAGGATTATTATCAGAGTTCACCCGTTGAAAATCCTCAGGGACCTTTGAGCGGAATAACAAAAGTGGTTCGTGGTGGTGATTGGAATACGTACGATAGCGTAATTTTCAGTGCATACAGGATTTCTGTTGCCCCCAAACTAAAATTGTCGGGAATTGGCTTCCGTTGTGCGGCGTCTGCCTTACGATAATTAACGATTGTGAAAACCGGCCTTATCAACCATGAATTCGTTCCCAATTATCGTAAGGCTGCCATTCACTCAAACGATCTGATAAATAAGGGTCCTGCAAATTAATAATGGCATAGAACTCAACCTAATCATTTTTTTGTGTCCGTTCGATTTTTTCATTCAAATGCGGCGGTCTCGGACGTATGGGACGGAATTTATTACAATTTGTCATGAGCCATTCTTGTACCTTATGAGAAGTTAAGACCTTTTGTATGGTTGAAAGCGAAATTGGAAAATCATATAGTCGTTTTAATTCATTCTGGATCCTACGAACTCCCAAATTGTTCTCGGTTCTCAGCGTCAAAATCCAATTTATCTTTTGGGTATCAATTTTCCGGTTAGGAGAATTTTTGGGTTTTCTACTTAGTTATTTCAAACCTTCCAGCCGATATTCAAAGAAACGTTTTTTCCACTTACGCAAGGTTGGTCGAGAAATGCCAAACCTTTGATAAACTATTTCCGCATCATCACTCTTTTCGTATATGTCCACCCATTTCAAACGTGCTTGAATCTTGTGACCCATTATTGTACGTTATAACGATGTCTGTGAATCACATAAATTGGGGTATTAAGAAGTCTTACATTGTTAGAACAGGGGGAAATCACACCTTGTAGTCGTCTCCTTTGATCCTCTTAACCGCTAGGTTCCAGGTTCGAGTCCTGGTCGAGGAGCTTTTACCCCGAAACCCCACACGCAAAACGTGGGGTTTTTTATTTCTCAAATGAGCTTATGCTTTTTGGACTTCCTCGGGGGAAAAGGGTGCAATCGGTTTTTGAAGACTGCACCAAACGTGACAAAAAGCAAAATATCAATTAGTTGGATTTACAACCGATGGATTGGCGCGGTTACCCCATTCGATCTGCTTAGGGGTGCAAAATTCGCGCAACCGCACCTTACTTGCTGGTTGGCAACCGCAATGAGAAAAACAGCGAATCACGTTCGCAAATTGAGAAAATTGGAAGATTGAAGAGATCTGGAGCGATACGGAGAGGTTTTTCCAAAAAACAAACAGGCAAAAATGTGCAAAAAGTCCGCTTTTATCATTGATTTAATGGACGTTCGCGAGCCCTTTGCACGCCAGATGTAAAAAGAGATATAATAGAGGTACGAAGAGAAATAGAGAGTAAAAAAAGATACTCTTTAAATAAAAAAGCCCCATTGATGGGGATTGAAACAGTATTTTCACGCCCATTAGGATTGAATCGGAAACTTTAAATAAAAAAGCCCCATTGATGGGGATTGAAACTTAATATTTTTGTTTTGTTTGTAAAACCCCCATCAATCTTTAAATAAAAAAGCCCCATTGATGGGGATTGAAACATTCATAACGGTCGGTTGTACGTCGGGCTCATTCTTCCATCTTTAAATAAAAAAGCCCCATTGATGGGGATTGAAACTCATAGAAGGTTTGAGCTTCTGGCTCGTTACTCACGTGCTTTAAATAAAAAAGCCCCATTGATGGGGATTGAAACTGAAGTCGCAGCAAAGTACTTCATAGGTGTTTCTTCCTTTAAATAAAAAAGCCCCATTGATGGGGATTGAAACAATTCTTCCCCTCTGAGTAATCCACATCCCGACATTACTTTAAATAAAAAAGCCCCATTGATGGGGATTGAAACTTTCTCGGCATCATGGACGATAATCTTTCTTCCATTGCTTTAAATAAAAAAGCCCCATTGATGGGGATTGAAACTTTTCTAATGGGACACGAAGAGAGTTTTGTGCAAGAACTTTAAATAAAAAAGCCCCATTGATGGGGATTGAAACTAAAATCTACCCATTTTGGTAAACTCAATAGTATACCTTTAAATAAAAAAGCCCCATTGATGGGGATTGAAACGCTTCAACAGCAGGAGCTTCAGTATCTTCACAATCGATACTTTAAATAAAAAAGCCCCATTGATGGGGATTGAAACTCGTTAACCACTGGGGTTTCGTTAACCACTGGGGTTTCTTTAAATAAAAAAGCCCCATTGATGGGGATTGAAACTGAAATAACACGAAATTTCTTCATTTTTTTTCTCCTTCTTTAAATAAAAAAGCCCCATTGATGGGGATTGAAACGAGATGAGCTGTGGGTAGAGGTGATATGCCAAACGACTTTAAATAAAAAAGCCCCATTGATGGGGATTGAAACCATCCGTTCAAGAGTCATCCCGTTGCCTCCTTTGCCTTCTTTAAATAAAAAAGCCCCATTGATGGGGATTGAAACTACTGGTAGACATATGCCCCGCCGTGTTCTGAAGTCGCTTTAAATAAAAAAGCCCCATTGATGGGGATTGAAACTTAAGCTGAACGCGCGGCTCCGTTGTTGGTTGTATCTTTAAATAAAAAAGCCCCATTGATGGGGATTGAAACTTGAACCGATTCGTCACAAGTGGTGCAAACCTTATCCACTTTAAATAAAAAAGCCCCATTGATGGGGATTGAAACGTGAATCCTTCTGAATATTTACATGTGGTAAATTCATCTTTAAATAAAAAAGCCCCATTGATGGGGATTGAAACTCAATGTCTCGATCCGGCTTGACCAATGCTGGTCCAGCTTTAAATAAAAAAGCCCCATTGATGGGGATTGAAACTCCAAAGTACTTCGTCTGAAGCAACTGTTGTGTATTTCACTTTAAATAAAAAAGCCCCATTGATGGGGATTGAAACTCAGTCATAATTAGGATTGCGTGATCAATGTCTCGATCTTTAAATAAAAAAGCCCCATTGATGGGGATTGAAACTCTGGAACAGCGGTTTTGTCGGAAACTTCCGCTTCTGCTTTAAATAAAAAAGCCCCATTGATGGGGATTGAAACAAGCTAGGATTTAGCTTACTACTTACTACTTGCGACTACTTTAAATAAAAAAGCCCCATTGATGGGGATTGAAACCACGGTCTTTTGTGCGGGCGGTTCCCTCATATAAAATTCTTTAAATAAAAAAGCCCCATTGATGGGGATTGAAACCAGAAACTTTGTTCTGCTGGACGCATCCATCCGGACCTTTAAATAAAAAAGCCCCATTGATGGGGATTGAAACTTAAATGGAACGCGAGTTCCATCTTTTCCATAACCAACTTTAAATAAAAAAGCCCCATTGATGGGGATTGAAACCCATATCAGAAGGAGCTCCAAGCTCTTTCGCCCTTGCTTTAAATAAAAAAGCCCCATTGATGGGGATTGAAACTTTCTCGGCATCATGGACGATAATCTTTCTTCCATTGCTTTAAATAAAAAAGCCCCATTGATGGGGATTGAAACCTGCCGTTTGTTTTCTCCATCGAGACGAACAACCCTTTAAATAAAAAAGCCCCATTGATGGGGATTGAAACGATAATGCCATGGTCAGGACGACCAATACAGACACAACTTTAAATAAAAAAGCCCCATTGATGGGGATTGAAACCCAGTAGTAGGAGTCAGGGCAAGAATAAAACCATAGCTTTAAATAAAAAAGCCCCATTGATGGGGATTGAAACACCCTTCAATCGCATTGACTACCGCTTGATTATCGCCTTTAAATAAAAAAGCCCCATTGATGGGGATTGAAACACAATTGCGCCGCTCAACACAGGCAATCCATCATCTGCTTTAAATAAAAAAGCCCCATTGATGGGGATTGAAACTCTTTGCTGTTTTCCGAGCCGATTTGATAGTCAATCTTTAAATAAAAAAGCCCCATTGATGGGGATTGAAACTAAGTATTTCTGCACTCTCTCGTAAAGCACTCTCAATCCTTTAAATAAAAAAGCCCCATTGATGGGGATTGAAACTCGATTGCCGTTTCACCAGCAATGAACACCTGTCCGCTTTAAATAAAAAAGCCCCATTGATGGGGATTGAAACTTGACAGCAGGTGCTTCTTTGACAGCAGGTTCAGCTTCTTTAAATAAAAAAGCCCCATTGATGGGGATTGAAACTTTATAGGACCCGAAGGTTCCATAATCCATGATTACTTCTTTAAATAAAAAAGCCCCATTGATGGGGATTGAAACAAAGAGTAAGACAAAGCTTACGCTCGTGCTATCGGTCTTCTTTAAATAAAAAAGCCCCATTGATGGGGATTGAAACTGAGCGAGGTTTTTATCTCGACTAGCAAAGGCTATAGTCTTTAAATAAAAAAGCCCCATTGATGGGGATTGAAACCTGGTCAGATAAACTGCCAGCATACCCTCACACGGCGACTTTAAATAAAAAAGCCCCATTGATGGGGATTGAAACTTTGTGTTGCTTCTTCAACTTGCTCTTTGACATCTTCTTTAAATAAAAAAGCCCCATTGATGGGGATTGAAACTTGTCATTCTCCTCCTTCGGAGGCCTTATAGGCCTCCTTTAAATAAAAAAGCCCCATTGATGGGGATTGAAACTGTCCATAATAAAATGAACATTCCATGGATCCCATGCTTTAAATAAAAAAGCCCCATTGATGGGGATTGAAACGACCACCACTGTACCCATTTCCATGTTTTTTTACTACTTTAAATAAAAAAGCCCCATTGATGGGGATTGAAACTAACCTCCTCCTCGGGGGTTGTGTTATCGACAACACTTTAAATAAAAAAGCCCCATTGATGGGGATTGAAACAATACTGCATCGGCTTTTCTCCAACAATATATACCTCCTTTAAATAAAAAAGCCCCATTGATGGGGATTGAAACTTTAAGAGATTTTGTAATTATTTTTTCAGCAATACCAACGGCTTTAAATAAAAAAGCCCCATTGATGGGGATTGAAACCCGGTTACACCATCCGGCTCGCCGTCGCAGGGACGTCTTTAAATAAAAAAGCCCCATTGATGGGGATTGAAACTCAGCCTCCAACTCCGCAATCTTCTTTTCCAGTTCATCTTCTTTAAATAAAAAAGCCCCATTGATGGGGATTGAAACTCAAACACCACTCCGTTAGGGAGGGTATTGAGCTTGAATCTTTAAATAAAAAAGCCCCATTGATGGGGATTGAAACCAGTAACGTTACCTGCGATGGTTTCCACACCAATTTCGTCTTTAAATAAAAAAGCCCCATTGATGGGGATTGAAACTTCCACAGACGACAAAACCTAAACGTTGGTTGTCTTTCTTTAAATAAAAAAGCCCCATTGATGGGGATTGAAACTGTCGGGTCTGGCTCCGG
>CAZOKH010000075.1:0-18283 GCA_964580315.1 uncultured Anaerolineaceae bacterium
GTGGCTCAGCCCGGCTAGAGCGCACGGTTCGGGTCCGTGAGGTCGGCGGTTCAAATCCGCCCGCCCCGACACGTTTTCTCTCACACAACCCGAGGTGAGAACAAGAATCCTTCTCCAGGCAGACTGGAGAGGGGTTTTTTGTTTATTTATCATGATATTATTCGATGTCGAATGTAGAAAGAGTTGATAGTTCGGTTCAGCATTTCAGCATTCCGAAGATGAAAAACCGACTTATAAGTGATTCTTAACTAATTGGAGTGTGGTGATGGGAAGGCTAAACGGAACGGCAATCAATAACCTGGTTCTTAGAGACCTCGAGGTGGACCAGGCGGAAAGCTTTTTCAAGCACATCGAAGAAAACCGGGATTCGTACGAAGATGCCATTCCATTTGTAAGCAATACGCATACGATTGAGGCAATGCGCGAGTTTATCGCTCAAAATATCCACAAACAGGAAAATGGAGCAGCCGAGTTTTATACCCTCTGGGACGAGGATTGCGTAGCCGGATTTTTTGTCATCCGTGAAAAGAATAAAGAAGCCAAATGGGCGGAAATTGGCTACATGATCGGCAAACAATGGCGTGGGGCAGGGATTTCAAAAAAAGTATGCAGGCTTCTTATTAAGGAATTGTTTCTTAATCAGGGTATGCAGAAAGTTGTCATCTGCTGCAATGCCGACAACCTGGCAAGTATTGGAATGGCGAAAAAACTTGGCTTTCAATTGGAAGGCAATCTACGCAATTATTATGTGGTGAATGGAAAAATCCGCAATATGCTCTATTTCGGGCTTCTCAAAGAAGAGTGGGTCAGGGAGTAAAAAGGCATCGCTAATTTGCCAGAATCGCCCGTGAATCAATCGCCAGCACGCCCTGACCGCGCGGGTAAACCAACAGGGGGTTGATCTCAAACTCGGCCACGCGGGGGGCTTGCAGGGCAAAGTGCGAGAGCTGCACCAGGCAGTCGACCACGGCGTCGAGGTCGGCGGGAGGGGCGCCGCGCAGGCCGTGCAGCAGCCGGGCGGCCTTGGTTTTTTCAATCATTTGCCTCGCCCGGGCGCGGTTGAGGGGCGCCAGGGCAAAAGCCACGTCGGAGAACAATTCAACAAACACGCCGCCCAGGCCGAACATCATCAGCGGCCCAAAGGTGGGGTCGCGGCGCATGCCCAGGATGACCTCGATGCCTTTGGGCGCCATTTTTTCGACCAGCACGCCCTGGATGACAGCGGCGGGATGGCTGGCTTTGATTTTACCGGTGAGCTGCTCGAAAGCCTGCGCCGCCTCGGCAGGCGTTTGCAGGTTGAGCAGCACGCCGCCGGCGTCGGATTTGTGCAAAATCTGCTGCGAGACGATCTTCATCACCACCGGGTAACCGATCTGGTCAGCCAGGCGGGCGGCTTGCTGTGCAGAAACCGCCAGCCCACCGGGGGCGATGGGGATGCCCAGGCTTTGCAGGATGGGGCGGGTTTCAAATTCTCCCAGGCTGGCGGCGCCCGCGGCGGCCTGCAGGATTTGATCAACGGCGGGAGGCAGCGCGGCGGGAGCGGCGGCTTCGGTTACCGGATGCTGCGTATAGCCACTCAACCACTGCGCGCGGCGCAGCAAAGCGCCCAGCGCGGCGACGGCCTGCTCGGGATAGACGTACATGGGGATGTTGTGGGTGTTGAGGAAGAAGCGCGCTTCCTGGATGCTGGCGCCGCCCATCAGGCAGGCGACCACCGGCTTGGACTGGTTGGCGGCGGCGCGGTGCACAGTCTGCGCCACCTCGAGGGGGTTGACCAGCGCCTGCGGGGTGAGGATGGCCAGCACGGCATCCACCTGGTCATCAGCCAGGCAGGCGTTGAGGGCGGTTTCATATTCCAGCGGGGCGGCGCCGCCCAGCATGTCGACCGGGTTTTGCACCTGGGCGCTGGGCACCAGTTTTTCACGCAGGTTTTGCTGCGCGGCGGCCGAGAGCGCCGCCAGGGTGAGGCCGTGCTGCGCCAGGCTGTCAGAGGCCAGGGCGGCAGGACCACCCGAATTGGTGATGATGACCACGCGGCTGCCGGTAAGGCGGGCGGGGCTGGTGAGCGCCAGCGAGAGGTTGAACAATTCTTCGGCAGTATCCACTTCCAGCGCGCCGCAGCGTTCAAAGGCGGCATGGTAGGCAGTGTGCGAACCGGCCAGCGAGCCGGTGTGCGACGAAACGGCGCGGGCGCCCTCGCCGGTGCGACCGGCTTTGAGCACCACCACCGGCTTGTGCGGGGTCACACGGCTGACGGCTTCAATAAATCTGCTGCCGTTTTGAATGGCTTCCACATAGGCGGCGATGACTTTTGTGTTGTCATCCTGCGCCAGGTACTCGATGATATCAGTCTCGTTGATGTCGGCTTCATTGCCCAGGCTGGAGAAGTTGGAGAAGCCGATGCCCATGCTGCTGACGATATCGACCACCGCCCCGCACACCGCGCCCGACTGCGAGAGAAAACCAATGCTGCCGCGGGCGGGCATGCCCTTAATGAAGGTGGTGTTCAACCCGCTGAACAGGTCCATGGTGCCCACGCAATTGGGACCGATCAGGCGCATGCCGTACTGGCGGGCAATCTCGAGGCACTGCTGCTCAAGCTGTTCGCCGGCGGCGCCCACTTCTTTGAAACCGCCGGAGATGATGATGACGGCGCGAATGCCACGCTCACCGCAGGCGCGCAGGGTGTCGGGCGTGAGGGGGGCGGGCAGCACCGAAACCGCCAGCTCCACCGGGTCGGGCACCTGGCTGATGTCGGCATAGGTGGTGTATCCCAGGATCTCGGTGGAGCCGGGGTTGACCGGATAGACTTTGCCCTGGTAGGAGCTTTCTTTGAGGTTTTTCAGGATGCCGTGGCTTAACTTGGCGGGGTTGGCCGAGGCGCCGATAATGGCCACGCCGGAAGGGGAAAAGAAAGGCGAGAGGGGATGAGTCATGCAAGGCTCCTGGTGCGCTAATGGTGGATTATTTGAGGTTCAAGACGCCGGTGCCGTCATCCAGCAGTTCCATCCTGGGATGAAGCTGTTTGAGCACCACGGTGGACTGCTGCGGCGTGCACGGCTGCGGTTGATAATTGACCACATCATTGTCGGTTTGCAGGCAGGTGAACAGCAAGCGGGTGAAGCCCTGGCTGTTCAGTTCGCTTTTCACCAGCAAGCCGTAGCCGGGAAATTCTTCGGTGAAGCGGCCTTTGCTGCCAAAGATGAAATTGCCTACAGAGAAGACGACAGGGGTTTTGCCGATAAAATCGACGCGCTGCACCATGTGCGGGTGATGCCCGATGACCAGGTCATAACCCATGTAGGCGAATTCCTGCGCCCAGCGTTCCTGGTCGTCATTGACGTCGGCGTAGTTTTCGCCCCAGTGCACAAAGGCAACCACCCAGTCAGCCTCTTTGGCCCTGGCATTTTCATAGCCTTCACGAATGTTGTCTGCGCTCAAAATGAGGTTGCCCGCCTGGTTTGATTTGGCTGTGCGCCGGTCGTGGTATTTTTGACTGAAGGCAATTACAGCCACCTTGCCATAAATGGTCTGGATGAAAACTGGTTTGCGGGCCTGCTGCACGTTGACGCCGGCGCCAAAGGCGACGATGCCGTGATTTTGGAGATTGGCAAGCGTATCCAGGATTCCCTGTTCGCCGCGGTCGAGACTGTGGTTGTTGGCCAGGCTGACGACATCGAATCCCATGTCCGCCAGGGCTTCAGCGCTGAGGGGGTTGGCGTTGTAGCTCCATCTTTGCGTGGGATCCCAGGGTTCGGTCAGGGCGGTGATGGGGCCTTCCAGGTTTAAGATGGAACAATCGGCTTCGAGATAGCCGTCGAGATGTTCAAAGGGGTACAGATAGCCGTGCTCATCCAGCAAAGGCTGGGCGGCATCGTCCAAAAGCGTGTCACCGGCCCACAGGAAGGTGAATGCTTTGGTGGTGGCGGTGGGGCTGGCAGCCGGTGTGGGGGTGGTGATGGAGGAAGTGGTTTCTGCGTCGATGGGGGCGGCAGAGGCGGCCTCGGCGCTGGCTGCGGCGGTTGATTGTTGATCGGTTGGGGTAACGGGCTGGCAGCCAGAAAGGACTGCGGCAAGCAGGAAAGAGAAAAAGAGTGCTATTGAAAAGAGTCTGCGCCTTGAAAAATGCATTGATGGGCGGAACAGGACTCGAACCTGCGACCCCATCCTTGTAAGGGATGTGCTCTAACCAACTGAGCTATCCGCCCGCACCGCCAATTATACCTAAGAAAATGAAAAACATGTTAAACTGTGAAAATTCAAACAGGTGGAGGTCGTCATGCGTTTCATTCGATATCGTTACGGCAACGAAGAACCCCATTTTGGCTGGATCCTGGAAGACAAGGTGGGGCGAATTGAAGGCTCGCTATTCGGGGAATACCGCCGCATGGAAGCGGAAATTCCACTGGAGAAGGTGAAACTGCTGGCGCCGGTGCAGCCGGGAAAAATCATCTGTGTGGGCCGCAACTACGTGGAGCACGCCCGCGAGCACGGCGTGGATGTTCCCGACATCCCCCTGTTATTCTTGAAACCGCCGTCCAGCGTGATCGGCAGCGGGGAGAGCATTGTGATACCTCCCCAGTCGAACCGGGTGGAGCATGAGGCGGAACTGGCGGTGGTGATCGGCCGGGGGGGACGCTGGATTTCTGCCGAAGACGCGACGCGGCATGTGTTTGGCTATGCCATTGGCAATGACGTGACCGCGCGCGATTTGCAGCGGCGCGATGGTCAGTGGACGCGCGGCAAAGGGTTTGACACGTTTTGTCCGCTGGGGCCGTGGATTGAAACCGTGGCTGATCCGGCTGATTTGTTGATCACTTGCCGGGTGAACGGTGAAATGCGGCAGATGGGTTCGACGCGCGAGATGGTTTTCACGGTGCCGCAGATTATTTCGTTTGCTTCCTCGGTGATGACGCTGAACCCGGGTGATGTCATTCTCACCGGGACGCCGGAAGGTGTGGGCGCAATTGAGGCCGGCGACGAGGTGGAAATTGTCATAGAGGGCATTGGCGTGCTGCGGAACCCGGTGACTGCGGACGAAAAGCAATGAGCATATGTTTAATAAAATAAGGGGGAAGAAAAAATTGGAGTATAATTACGGTTTGGTGAACTCTGATATTCACCCTTATCACCTTTTGATTGAATATTATTAATATTTCACACTGGAGGTAGAAGCATGGCAGAAAACAGCATCAGCGAATTAAAGCGAATTGCCCGGCAGATCAGAGAAGATGTTATCAGAACAGCCAGAGATTGCTCAGAAGGCGTCCATGTTGGAGGAAGCCTGTCGATTGCAGAAATCCTGGCTGTTTTATATTTTAAAGTTATGAATGTGGATCCCAAGAATCCGAACATGCCGGATCGCGACCGGTTTGTGTTGAGCAAAGGACATGCCAACGCCGGTCTTTCTGCGGCAATGGCGCGCAGAGGTTTCTTCCCGATTGAGGAAATGGAACAATTTGACATGTTGAATGCCCCTTTGAGCATGCACATTGACCGGCACCGCATGCGCGGTGTGGAAATCAGCTCCGGTTCCCTGGGGCATGGTTTGCCGGTGGCGGTTGGCATGGCGCTGGGCGGCAAGCTCGACAAAACCCCCTGGAAAGTTTACTGCGTGATAGGCGACGGCGAAATCATGGAAGGCAGCATGTGGGAAGCCATGATGAGCGCGGCGCATTTTAAGTTATCCAACCTGGTTGCGGTGCTCGACCGCAACAGTTTCTCTCTGGATGGCCCCACTGAAACCATTATGAGCCTGGAGCCCCTGACTGAAAAGGTCAAGGCTTTTGGCTGGAATGTGATCGAAGTGGATGGGCATGATGTGGAAGCGCTGGTGGATGCTTTTGATTCCATTCAGCATGATGGCGATAAACCCACCATGATCATTGCCAAAACCATCAAAGCCAAAGGTATTCCGCACCTGGAAAATACCACCAAAGCACACTTTGCCCACCTCAAACCTGAGGAAGCGGAAAAAGCTTTTGCCGCCATTGGTGTGAAATAAGTGAGAACGGGATACGAGAGGAACGGATCATGAGCGACAATCAATCAAAATATATTGGAATTTCCAGCCGCGACGCTTACGGCGCGACTTTAATCGAACTGGCTAAAGAAGATGAGCGTATTGTCGGCCTGACCGCCGACCTGGCGAACTCTGTCCGCATGGATGTTTTTCAGAAAGAATTTCCGGACCGCATGTTCAACATGGGCATTGCCGAGCAAAACATGATGGGCGCGGCAGCCGGTCTGGCCCTGGTGGGGAAAATTCCATTTGTGTCAACCTTTGCGGCTTTTGCGTCAATGCGCTCGCATGAGCAAGCCCGCACCGATATTGCCTACAACGGCTTGCCTGTGAAGATTTGCGCCAGCCACGGCGGATTTGGCCTGGCTGTGGGTGGCGCAACCCACCATGCCCTGGAAGACCTTTCCATTTTCCGCGACATGCCCAATATGCAGGTTTTTGTGCCGGCTGACAGCGTGGAGGCATCGGCCATTGTCAAAGCCATTGTGAATACACCCGGACCGGCTTATTTACGTTTGAGCCGACCGACCGAGCCGACTGTTTACACGCAAGATGAGCCTTACCAGATTGGCAAAGCGCGTGTTGTGCGCGAAGGTAAAGATATTACCCTGATGGCTTGCGGCGGATCGGTTGGCTATTCGGTCAAAGCGGCTGAAATGCTGGCAGAAAATGGCATCAGTGTTCGGGTCGTCAATTTCTCAACCATCAAACCCATTGACCGGGCAGAGATTGCGGCGTCAGCCCAGAAAACCCCGGCAATAATGACGGTTGAAGAGCACAGCATTATTGGTGGTTTGGGCAGCTCGGTGGCAGAAGTGCTTGCAGAAGAAGGTATTGCGACAAAGTTTTACCGTCACGGGTTGCAAGATATTTTCACCACATCGGGTCCATATAATGATTTGCTGGGATATTACAAACTGGATGGTAAAGGGATTGCCGAAACCGTTGCATCTTTCCTGAAGAAATCGTGAGAGAGATGTTGATGTAATATAAGAATACGTAAATAGTTTTTGTGGAAGAGGAGAGTAAGTATCATGCCGTTCATTACATTGGTCGTCCAAAATAAAGTTGGCCTGCATGCCCGACCTGCCGCTGTTTTTGTGCAAACAGCAAAGCAATTCAACAGCGATATTAAATTGATTGCCAACGGGAAAACAGCAAATGCGAAAAGCATCTTGAATGTTTTAACACTGGGTGTTTTCCAGGGCACTGAAATCACCATTCAAGCCGAAGGTGAAGATGCCGACAATGCACTGGTTGCTTTGAAAGAGCTAGCAGAAAACAACTTCGGAGAACCTGAATAATGAAGAAGTATCAAGGCGTATCCGCATCACGTGGGATTTGCATTGGACCTGTGTTTCAATTCAAGCGCGCCGCATTAGAGTTTTCGAGTTATACCATTACCAACCTGGCGAGTGAATTGGAACGCTTGCAAAACGCGGTCAATATTGCTCAAAAGCAAATCACACAGGTTTACGAAAAAGCGCAACAGGAATCCGCTTCGGGTGAGGCTGAAATTTTCCAGGCGCAATTGCTCATGCTGGAAGACCCTGAATTCTGGGATCAGGTTCACAAGGACATTGAAAGCAACAAGATCAACGCTGAAACCGCTCTGGGGCGAGTAAGCGAATCGTATGCTGATATGCTGCGCGGTATGGATAACGAATACTTTGCTGCCCGTGCTGCTGATGTGAAAGATGTTTCCAACCGGATTTTGCGAATTTTACTGGGTGTCGCAGAATCGCCAACTGAAAACCTGAAACGTCCTTCCATAATCGTTGCTGACGATCTAACCCCATCTGACACAGTTCTACTGGATAAATCGATGGTGCTGGGTTTTTGCACAGCCCAGGGATCTGCGACCTCACATTCTGCCATTTTGGCCAGAGGCCTGGGGCTGCCCGCTGTCGCAGGCGCCGGGATTGAAGTGTTATACCTGGAAGACGGAAAAAACGCCATCCTGGACGGCAAGAACGGTGCAATGTTGTTTGATCCCGATTCGGTGACCATTGATATTTATCGACAAAAAATGGAAGTGTCCCGCAAGATCCGCAATGACGCCATGAAATTTTGTTGTGAGCCGGCGCAAACTAAAGACGGCAAGCACGTTGAGGTTGTGGCAAACATTGGCAATGTGGAAGGCGCCAAATCAGCGGTTAGCAATGGCGCAGAAGGTGTGGGGTTGCTGCGCACCGAGTTCCTTTACCTGGAACGGCAAAACCTTCCTGATGAAGAAGAACAATATCATGCCTACCGTCTTATCCTGGATGTTTTCGGGCAGATGCCCGTGGTGCTGCGAACCCTGGATGTGGGCGGCGACAAAGAGCTGCCATACCTGGACTTGCCGAAGGAAATGAACCCCTTCCTGGGACAACGCGCCTTGCGGCTTTGCCTGTCACGACCGGCATTGTTTAAGCCTCAACTGCGAGCTGCTTTGCGCGCCGGTGTGGGCAGGAATTTGAAAATCATGTTTCCGATGGTGGCCACCGCTGGTGAAATCATTGCGGCCAGAAAAATGCTGGATGAATGCCGCGCTGAGTTGAAGGCTGAATCGAAAGCTTTTGCAGAGAATATTGAAATCGGCATCATGGTTGAAATTCCGGCTGCAGCAGTGATGGCAGATCGACTGGCGCCGCTGGTGGATTTCTTCTCCATTGGCACGAATGATCTCAGCCAGTACACCATGGCGGCCGACCGCACCAATTCGCTGGTGGCTGATCTTTCCAATGCTTTCCAACCTTCGGTGTTGCGCTTGATCCGCGATGTGATCAAGGCATCGCACGATCACGGCAAATGGACGGGCATGTGCGGCGAGCTGGCTGGAGAGCCCCTGGCGGCGCCCATCTTGCTGGGCCTGGGGTTAGATGAGTTCAGCGCCAGCCCTCCGATGATCCCGATCATCAAGCAAATTCTGCGCAATCTCGATTCCAACGAGATGAAAGTAATTGCAGACGAAGCCCTGAATATGGATTCGCCGGAAGAAGTGATGAACCTGGTGCGTTCACTGGTTCCTGTGGCAAATATTGACGATTAATTTTTTTGAATAAAGTACAAAGCAGCAGGACTTGCTTATTAAGCCCTGCTGCTTCTCTTTTAATTAGAATTGAACGAAATTTCTTAAAGCCCCCAGCAGAATCCCAACCCAGTGAAAATCAGAATCTGAAAATGAGACATTTTGTGTGCCATAAATCCCCAGGCTGGGCAAGAGGAAAACCGCCCCGAAACTGGTTATTACACCGTTAACAAACGAGGCAGCAATTGCCCCGCGTTTTCCGCCATAGGCGTTTCCAATGATGGCTGTGACGGCGCCCAGGAAGAAGTGTGTAACGAGGGCGGGAATCACAACCGGAAGACCGACCATTCCCATAATCACCAGAGATACCAGTCCGCCAGCCAGGCTGCTGATAAATCCGATAATCATGGCGTTGGGCGCAAAGGGGAAAACAACCGGGCAGTCCAGAGTCGGACGGGCATTGGGAATAATTTTTTGGGCAATTCCCTGGAAAGCGGGAACAATTTCCTTCAACGAAATGCTCACACCATACAGCACCACACTGACACCTGCCGAGAAAATGAAAGCCTGAACCATTGCAAATACCAGCCAGTTTTGTCCCTGGCTGATGTTTGCTTCGATGAAATGTGCAGACGCAAATAGCTCTACCACCACGAAAAGAATGAACATGGTTAGACCGGTAGATGCCATTCCATCTTTGAGGAATTCCAGGTAGCTGGGAAATTTGAAATTTTCTGTACTGTCTTTGGAGTTCCCCAGCTTTTCACCAATAAATCCAGCTAAAACATAGCTGAGGGTGTTGAAATGCCCGATGCTGTAAGAGGCGTCACCGGTTACCCGGGTGATCGCTTTTTGCCCAAAAGCGGGCATGATGACCTGAAGCAATCCCAAGATTGCGCCGCCCACAACGATCAGGGCTATTCCATCCAGACCCAACAAATGCAATTCCAACGCAAGCAGCCCGGCCATAAAAAGGCTGTGATGCCCGGTTAGGAATATGTATTTCCAGGGAGTGATCAGTGCGAAAAGAATGTTGAAAGCAAATCCCAGTACCATTATCAATGCGGTGGCCTGTCCCAACTCTTCCATGATCATTGGGACGATGGCTTCATTCTGGGGAACAATGCCTTGCACACCAAAGCCCTGGTTTACAATGACCCCAAGGTTCTGCAAAGGCGCTGAAAGCGTGGTGGCGCCGGCAGACAGAATGAAAAATCCAATTGTGGCTCGCACGGTGCTGGTCAGTGTTTCGGAAAATGACTTTCGCAATGCCATGTTACCAACCAGGGCTGTGAACCCCAGTAGAACTGCCGGCACGCTGAGAATATCGATAAAGAATTGGAGAAGAGGGTTCATGATGTTTTACTGATTTTTTTCTATTTGATTTTCAAGAAATCTTTTATGTTGCTCGAGACGGGTGAACAGGGAAGTGTGTTCCAGATGAAAATCTTGTGTGAAGCGAGAAGCATCCACACTGGTCGGGTAAAAATCAGGTTTTTTGAGACCATATTTTATGTTTATTTTCGGGCACAATTGGTTTAAAAATTGAGCAAGATCTTCCATTTTGATGGATTCGTTGGGCAGGTGGTAGGTGTCGTGTGGAACAATCTCTGCGGTTGCCAGGACACTGGTTTCAATGGCTGAATCGAGAACATGCGCAACGGGGATGGGTGCTTCTGGAATAAATCCAAGGTCAATTTCTCCGCCGGATACCAATAAATTAAAAATGTCCATACGCCAGGCTGATGTAGGGGTGGCTGCGCCGGGGCCTACAATAAACGGAATACGATTGATGATAAATTCCAGTCCATAAATTTGACGATAGGCCAGGCCAAGTTTTTCGACAAATCTTTTGGTTTCTCCATAAAAATCTGTGGGTAAAATTTGGGCAGCTTCGTCAACCGGGCCTTCTTCTACCGGGTGAAAGCCAAGTGCATCAACTGTGCTGCCAAAGACAAAGCGGGAAACCCCAAATTTTCTGGATAATTCCAGCAGGTTCCTGGAACCTTGCACATTGACCAGGTAAGCATCGGCCGGATTTTTCCAGGATTCGGTGTGCAGCATGGCTGCCAAATGAATAACTGTCTTAATCGGGAACGATTTAAAAAGGGTTTCTATACTTTCTGCATTGGCAATATCTACTTTTAAACTTGGATAGGCGGTTTCTTTTTGAATAGCAATACTGGCGTTGATCACTGCACGGCCAGTTTTGTGCAAGTTTTCACATACCAGCTTTCCTAAAAAACCACTACCACCGGTAACCAGAATCATCGCGGCTCCTTATTGATAAAAAAGTGATGGATTAAAAGGGATAGTCTATTTTACCAGTCTATTCGAACGTTGAAAAGATTGTTAAATTACAATTATTGTATGAATTAGCGTTGGCAATTCATCGTTTGTGCAATATAATTATGGGTAACGGCTTTTGGATTTACTAAAAAATGAGGTGGCACAATGGAAAAAAGTACTGCGATGAAAGTCCTGTCTGTTGACGAATATAAGCTTTTATGTGTTAAGGTAATGAACGATCATGGAATTGATGTGAAACATGCCAAAATGGTGGCTGATGCGTTGTGCTGGTGTGATATGCACGGTATTACCTCTCATGGGATGAACATGCTGCCAACATACATCGATCGTGCAGATAAAGGTGGAATTTTGCCCAACAACGACGCAATTCTGGTGAAACAAACCGGCGCTGTGGGTGTGATGGATGGCCAGGGGGGATTTGGACAGGTGATTGGTCAGCAGGCAATGCAAACCGCGTGCGACCTGGCAAAAAATCACGGCATTGGGGTAATCAGCCTTCGGAATGGAAATCACGCTGGTGCACTGGGCTATTATACTGAAATGGCAACCCAAAATGGCTGTATTGGTTTTATGGTGCATAACTCTAATCCGACTGTTGCGCCTTTTGGGGGAAGGAAAGCCGTTCTGGGGACTAACCCCATGTCTTTTGCGTTTCCCGGAAAACAATTCCCCATGGTGCTGGATATGGCAACCAGCGCCACGGCAAAGGGAAAAATCTATGAACTAGCTCGCAAGGGCGACACTATCCCTGCCGGATTGGCATTGAATGCCAACGGCGACCCGACTACATCAGCTTCCGAAGCCATTAAAGGGGTGCTGGTACCGCTGGGTGGTCCAAAGGGTTATGGCCTGGCGTTAACGGTGGAGATGCTGGCCGGGGTTTTGGGGGGTGGAAAGCTGGGAATTGAGATTGAATCTTTCCATCACGCACCAGGTGAAGTGCAAGGTGTATCCATGACGGTTATGGCTATTCGTGTGGATGCATTCCTAGAGGAAACAGAATATTTTGAGCGGGTTGAGAGATTAATAGCAGGCATTAAGGCTACTCCTACAGCCACCGGTTTTCAAGAAATTTCCATGCCGGGTGAACGTGAGAACCGTATGGCGGGGCAACGAAAAATCGAGGGTGTTCCAGTGTTGGAGAGTTTATACGCCGAGGTGGTTGGTTTAAAAAAATAACAATTGCATGAGGTGAGAAATGCGGATTACCGTTTCAGGCGCCAGAGGTATGCTGGGTGAGGAATTTGTAAAGACACTCGGCGAAAAACATGAAGTCATTCCATTTCCAGACCGTGAGAAAGTTGATGTTTCTGATGTTCAGGCGGTTTTGAAATTTGTTCGATCGATAAAACCGGATGTTATTGTGCATTGCGCAGCTGTCCGAGACCCGGACCCATGTGAATTGGACAAGGATATGTGCTGGCGGATTAACTGTACGGGCACACTCGCCATTGCCATGGCAGCAAGAGAACAGGGATGTGCGGTTGTTCATATCAGTTCTGATGCTGTTTTTGCTGCGGAGCGCGACGAGCCTTACCATGAGTATGATATTCCAGGTATACCTCAAACCATATACGGACATTCCAAATTAGAAGCGGAACGGATCATTCAACGTTACCTTCAAAAATATTTTGTTTTGCGTGTTCCCCTGTTGTTCGCTCGAACTGGTGGATTGCGCAAAAATAACCTTGCCAAGATGTTTGAAAAAGTTCGACATGGCGAAAAAATTACCGCCATGGCCGATGCCTATTCATCGGTTTGTTATTGTTATGATATTGCCCGGGCAACAGAAAAAATGCTTGAAACGGATTTTTGGGGCATTTATCATGTTACCAGTGATGGGGCAGTATCTCGTGCAGGGTTAATGAAAGCCGCGCTGGAATCGGCCGGGAAAGATCCATCGTTCATTGAAGAAACACTTATCGCTGATGCCAGGAAACCAGCCCCACGCCGGCGATTTGTAACCTTGCGGAGCCTGTTGTTGGAACCGGTATTTGGAATAAAAATGCCAGACTGGCGCGAATCTATGCGTAATTGTGTTGAAGATTTGCGTTTGCAGGGACTGGTGGATTAAACCACCTTTATTTAAAACCAAAAAACGGCGGATGAATATGTCTTCATCCGCCGTTTTTTGGTTAAGTTTGTTAAGCCGTTAATGCCGAGATGAACTCGTCCATAATTTTATATTCTTCTGATGCGTTGGAGGGTTTATGCTCTACGTCCAGGAACATGAGGAGGAATACGGCAGGAATTTCCCCCGGATTTTTCCAGGTATGAGGTTGTTCGGTTTTAAAGAACAGAGAATCTCCCGGGTGTAGTTCGTAGTCTTTGCCGTCAATGTTGAAGTTAATAATCCCTTCCAGACAAAATGCAAACTCTTCTCCTGCATGTTGATCCGGCCCGGCAGTGGTTTTTTCTTGAGGATCCAAAGTGACAAGAAAAGGTTCTGCGCGTGGGTTGATCATACCTGTACCAAGCGGTTCCAGGCATCTGCCTTTCATTTGAATTTTCTGACGATTGTCTGCTTTTACGTAAACAGTGCGTGTGGCTACAGTGCCGTCGAAAAGCGCAGCAATGGGTACTTCTAACGCATTGGCCAACCGGTGAACTGAGTACACGGTTGGAGATGTTTGATGATTTTCAATACGACTGATTGCGTTAATTGAAAGACCGCTCAACTCAGACAGATCGCGTAAAGTTAACCCTTTTTGTTTCCGCAGGTAACGAATTCTTAATCCAACATTTGGATCGTATGTATCAACCATTTGAAAGCCCCTATCTAATATTGTAAATAATTATTCTTTTTAAAATTTTACCATACTGCTCCTTCGGCTGCGGATCCAACTTCTTTCCGGTACTTGCTGAGAAGTTCGGAATCGATTTGATTCGGTTGGGGAGTGAATTTTGATATTCGGTCCTCAATTTCTTTTTCAGATAGCCGAATGGACAGAGTCTTTTGATGTAAATCAATGTCAATCATATCGCCATCTTGAATAATGCCAATTGGTCCACCGCAGGCGGCTTCTGGCGTGACATAACCAATCATCAATCCGTTGTCAGCGCCTGAATAGCGGCCATCTGTGATCAATGCGATTCTCGATTTCATGATTTTCAAGACATTGCTTAAGCGATGCATTTCGCGCATGCCAGGGCCGCCGCGCGGACCTTCATAGCGCACGATTAATACTTCGCCTTCTTTGACAATCCCTGACCTAACCGAATCGATACAATCCTGTTCGTTGTGAAAAACGCGCGCAGCACCGCTGAAAATGAACAACTCGGGCTCAACGGCTGAACGTTTGACTACTGCGCCCCGCGGGGCAAGATTACCGTGCAAAATTACGATTCCGCCTTCATCAATAATGGGGTTTTCAAAGGGATATATCACTGAATGATCAACACCTGGTTTCGTTTTCAGGTTTTCTTCAATCGTACTGCCTGTAATTGTGAGGGCATCCTGGTGAAGAATACTTCGGAGTTCATACATGACAGCAGGAACGCCTCCGGCTGTGTCCAGATCAACAATTGAATGTGAACCATTCGGCGCAATTCTTGCCAGAAGCGGGGTAGTTTGATTTAGGCGATCGATATCTTCCAGGGTGATATCAATGCCCATTCGTTTGGCTATGGCGGGCATATGTAAAACATAGTTTGTTGAACCGCCAAGAGATGCGGCAACGCGAATGGCATTTTCAAAGGCGCTTCGAGTCAGTATCCGATCAGCCGATAACCCGAGTTCAACCAGCCGGACAATTTGTTTGCCGGTATCTTCGGCGTAATTATTTCGACGTGCAGAAGCGGCTGGCGCCAGAGAACTGCCCGGAAGGGCTAATCCAACCGCTTCAGCGATTAAGCTCATTGTGTTGGCTGTGCCGATATACGGGCAGTTTCCAGGTGTTGAATAAAGCAGGGAATTTTTTTCAGCCAGCTCTTGTTCACCAATTTCTCCATCCAGAAAAGCCTTACGAAGGCGACTTTTTTCGTCAAAGCTGATGGCAGGTATGGCAGGCCCCCCGGCGATATGAATGGTCGGCATTTTTAAGCGCGCTGCTGCAATCAACATTCCAGGAACAATTTTGTCGCAGGAAGAAATTAAAACCAGTCCGTCAAAAATGGGGTGAGCACCGACTGTGGCCTCAATTACGTTGGCCACCAACTCACGAGTAGGTAAAATGTAATGCATGCCTGGATTGCCAACAGCTAAACCGTCGCAAGGACCAGGTGTTTCGAATTCCATGGGTAAACCACCAGCAGCAATTACACCTGCTTTGACCCATTTCGCAATTTCCTTTTGTTGGATGTGACCGTGATTAAACTCGTTCCATGAATTGGCGATCGCGATGATGGGTTTGTTCAAGTCAGAATAGGAAAAGCCGGCAGATATCAGGTGGCTTTTAGCAAGCGCCCTGGTGAAAGGATCCATACGTTCCAGATTTTTACCCATGATCAACCTCTATTCATTTTCTATATTTTGAATATAAACCCGGAGGGATTCGAGTGAATCCCTCCGTGTTGGATAATAATCAACTGAAATGCTATTTGAATAAACCCAATCTTGCAAATTCAGCGCGGGTTTTTTCGCGGACTTCGTCAGTGAGCATCATGAAAGGAGCACGCGGGTATCCGGGATTAATGCCGCGCATTTTCAGCACTTCGTAGCAAACCACCAGGGTGGGACCGTATTTGAGAGCCTGACGGGCTTCATATACTTTCAACTGCAGTTCGGCAGATTTTTGAGCATCTTTTGCCTGTAAGGCGACCCACAGTTCGTGCATCAGTTCGGGCCAGCAGTTTGCCAGACCAGAGATGATGGCTTTGGCGCCAGCGCTGACAGCGCCCTCAGCAATGGCTTCGGTGCCAACGATGTGGGTGAAGTTGGGATATTTCGCCGGCGGAACTGCCAGCAAAAATTCGTAGAAAGTGGTTAATGAGAATGCGCTGTCTTTCAAACCGGCCAATCCTTCGTCTGCCAGGGTTTTCAATACAGCAGGAGAAACATTGTTGTTGGAAACGTGCGGGTTGTTGTAAAGGAATACCGGCATTTTGACAGCTTTGATGATGGTGCGGTAGTATTCGAGCAATGACGAATCGGGATATTTATTGTAATAGGGAGGGATTGCACCAACCGCATCGGCGCCAATTTTTTCGGCATGTTTGGCAAGATCGACAGCGTCGCGTGTGCAAGGGGCGCCGACCATGAAAATAACCGGGATGCGACCTTTTACTTCGTCAATGATAACATCCATCACTTTTTTGCGTTCATCAATACTCATCATGGGGCCCGCGCCGTAAGTGCCGGTTGGGAACAAGCCGTCCACTTTATCAACGAGGAAGCGGATTACTTCGCGCTGGGCGCTCTCGTCAAAATTTCCATCCTTGTCGAAGGATGTGATAACGGGCGGAATGATACCTGCAAATTTTTTAGCCATAGAAAATTCTCCTTTATTTGTTCTTTAGATAATCATCAATGTGTTCATCTAAAGTTTTTGGGGTTAGATTGAATTCATTAACAACCCGGCTGCAATTGACCAGGGGGGGCATATCCTGAAGTCGTTTTTCACCGAATTTGACCACAACATGATTACCGGCTTTTTCAACAATTGATTTTATTTCTGAAACAGATATGGATTGGCTGGGGGTGAAATATATTTGATGATTAATTTGGGGCGCAATACACATGGCGGTGATTGCATCAGCCGTGTCGTTAATATGCGCCAGTGGAATTGTTTCATCCGGGGCGAATCGCAGATCAATTTCACCACCTTTTTCAAGAAGGTTAAAAATATCGGTTCGCCAGGCTGATGTTTCCGAAGGAACTCCCGGGCCAATTAGAATTGGCATTCGCGCTGAAACAAATTCAATTCCAAACAGCCTGGCAAAAGAAATCCCCAGTTTTTCGTTGAATCGCTTCGTTTCACCGTAGAACGTATCTGGTTTAGGTTCCCATGTTTCATCAATTGGACATTGCGAAAGGGGGTGATAACCAATTGCATTGTACGAACTGCCATATATAAATCTCTTAATCCCACGATCTCGGCACAGTTCCAGAAGATTCAATGTGCCCACCACATTCACTTTCACTGCCTGGTCGGGCTCGTTGGACGACTGAGTGGCCAGAAGTGATACCATGTGGATAACTGCTGTGATGGGATAGTGTTCAAATAGTTTTTCAAGGCTGTCTTTGTCGGTAACTTCAGCGATGCCGCATTCAAACAGATTGGAGGTGCGTTTTTTGCGGCTGATACTCAGAACATCATAACCTTTGTTCACAAGGGCTTCACAAACTGCCGCACCCTGAAAACCAAACCCGCCAGTAACCAGGATCATAAGGTTCTCTCCACTAAATAATTATTTATTCAGTAATGGATTATCGGTAAATTCAACTTTACCCGTTTGCTCGACCACAATTTTCTTAAAAGTGCGTGAATCAAACGAGTAATCTCGTTCGGTGTCTGATGGGAAAACGCCTAAATAAATCAATGGGACATTTCCCACATTCACACAGCGGTGAGCCCAGGGGGCTGGAATGTAATTGATTTTGTTGGGCTGCATGTCTGAGACGTGAAAATTACCATTTTTATTCTGGAGGATTAATTTTCCACTACCCTGTAGTGTGATGTAAACCTCGGGCGCATGTTCTGGGTCGTCATGTATATGCCCTTTTGTCATAAAGTATTCATTCCCCACCTTGCCCGGGTAGACGGCGTTAATATTTACCATTAGGAAGCCTTCTTCAGCCGGAATCTCTGCCATGAACACTTTAACGATCAAGGGATCTTGGCCGGCGGCGAGCAATTTATCGGCTGCTTCTTGATCAACAAAGGCGTCTTTCATGGAAGATAATGTGCGAGTGATGATCTCTCCTTTGGGGTTGAAGTCGAGCGGATCTATTGAAAAATCGATATCTAATGGAAGAAAGGAAGCCATTTTATTCATCA
>CAZOKH010000076.1:0-17687 GCA_964580315.1 uncultured Anaerolineaceae bacterium
CCAGTTGAATGTTATAGCGGGTTTTTTGTTTCATGCGCGCCAGGATGGTCTCTTCGTCATCCGAAATATCAACGGCAATGGTACGCGCGGGTTGAATGGGCTTTGAAGGCAAAAAGTCATCCAACTGCTTCAGCAGGGTATCTGGCAAAGGTTCCCAAAAATCCGGTTCAATCTTGAGAAAGATGGCTTTATGCTGCCTGCAAATTGCATCTATTTCTGGCAAGAGCAAATTCCAGTCATCGCCTATCGGTCCTTTGGGTATATAAGCAATGGTAAAACCCATGAATGTGCGCCGAAATAGGATTTGTGCGCCGTTATCCCCCATCACAACATGCCCCGCATCCCATTTGTAGGCCGATTTCAGCCTGGCCCACTGGCCAGACTGTAAAACGTGCGCCTGGGGATGCTGAAGATAAAACTCATCCCATTGTGAACTGGTTGTAATGGTCATTCATTTACCGCAGTAATTTCAGGCGGCGGTGTGCTTCGAATCGCCGAACCGGGAATAATTTCATCCAGTAATTCAATAATGGCGCTGACTTCCCCTTCGCGCCCCAGTTTGAGTAATTCTTCAACGGCTTGATAAAGGGTTTGGCCTTGCAGATCGCCCTGTGGTGCAACCTGGAAAATGTCAGGATGCCCGGTGGATTTTATGTCATAACCTTCATCCCACAAATCTTCGCTCAACTTTTCACCCGGGCGGATTCCCGTGAAAACGATCTCAATATCCCGATAGGGCTCCAATCCAGAAAGACGGATCAAATCCTCCGCCAGATCCAGGATTCGTACCTGCTGACCCATGTTGAGCACATAGCTTTCGCCGCAATTACCCATGCTGGCCGCTTGCAGCACCAGGTTTACCGCCTCTGGTATGGTCATAAAATAACGTTTCATATCTGGATGCGTAACAGTTACCGGGCCGCCTGAGGCAATTTGTCGTTTGAATAACGGCACCACGCTGCCGCGGCTGCCCAGCACATTCCCAAATCGCACCACCGAAAAAGCCCTGTTCCAGCGATTGGCGGCATCCAGCACCATCCATTCGGCAATGCGCTTGGTGGCGCCCATCACATTGACCGGGCGAATGGCTTTATCGGTCGAAATCATCACCAACCGTTCAACGTTATATTTCCGGGAAACCTCAACAATATTGCGTGTCCCTTGAATATTGTTAGTTATGGCTTCTTCAATATTCATCTCCATCATGGGCACATGCTTGTGTGCAGCCGCATGAAACACCACCTGAGGGCGAGAACGTGAAAATATATTCTGTAAACGGGGCAGATCGCGAATATCAGCAATGACCGGATGAAGCGCAGCCGAAGGATATAACTCACGCATTTCCAGCACAGCTTCAAAAATACTGTTTTCACCATGCCCCAGCATGATTAATTCAGAAGGCCCCCAGCGGGCAATTTGACGGCAAATTTCACTGCCAATCGAACCCCCGGCGCCTGTCACCAGCACCACCTTGCCACTTAACACGGCACCCATTTGCTCATCAAAAACATGGGTGGGCTCGCGCCTCAGCAGGTCGGTAATATCGACTTCGCGCAGCCGCGTGATGTTAACTTTGCCGCCCAGCAGTTCATAAATCCCCGGCATGGTGCGGAATGGCGCCCCCTTCAAACGGCAAACATCTGCCACCATACGCACAATCTTACCTGGCGCACTGGGAATGGCAATAATCACCTCATTAACGCGTTTATTATCCAGGACTTTGGCCAATTCTGAAAGCCGTCCAACAACCGGCACGCCGTAAATGGTCTGGTGTTGTTTCGAATCGTTATCATCCAGGAAACCAACCGGCATCAAATTAAGCTGCGGGTTCTTTTGCATTTCCCGCACCACCAGCGCGCCCGCGTCTCCGGCGCCCACGATTAAAATTCGTTTGGAGGGGTGGCTGGCATTCTGAACCGATGATGACTTTTGGCTTTCAGCCAGAATCCTGGAGATGAAGCGCATGCCCCCCGCCGTGACCAGGGATAACAACCAGTCAATAATCAGCGTCGAACGTGGAAACCCATAGAACGCACCCTGGAAAAACAGGGTCATCATCACTGCAGAAACCGCAGCCGATGCCACCGTGACCGCTGTTGCAATCAGCTTCAAGTCCTGCACACTGGCATACATCCACAACCGCCGGTACATGCCAAACAGGTAATAAACCACCGGTTTTACCAGTAGGGCGGCCCCAATAAACCAGTACAGAGAGGGGCGATAGACAAAAAAGGTGGCGCTCCACTCTAATCGAAGTGCATAGCTTCCTATCACCGAAACAACGATGAAGATGAGATCGGATAGAAGAATATAGCGATTTCGGATGGGCGCTTTGACTTTGATCAATTTTTACTGTCCTTTGAAACCAAATACCGTGCCGCTTGTGCGCAAAATGATTGAAAAGTCTAAAAGTAAATTCCGGCGTTTAATATAATACAAATCATATTCCAATTTAATGGCTGAATCCTCAATGGTTGAAGCATAGCCGTAATTTACCTGCGCCCAACCAGTCAGTCCGGGGCTAACCAGCAGTCTGGCTCGATAAAAAGGAATCAGGGTTTGAAGCTCGTTCACCAGTTGCGGACGTTCAGCGCGCGGCCCAACCAGGCTCATTTCGCCACGCAGCACATTAATAAATTGCGGGAATTCATCAATGTGCGAGCGGCGTAAAAATTTTCCAATGCGGGTCACCCGTTCATCGTTTTCAACAGCCAGGCGCGCTTTGCCGTCTTTTTCTGCATCTTGCCGCATGGTACGAAATTTAATAATATTGTAGGCTTTGCCATTCTTCCCGAGCCTTTCCTGTCGATATAGAATGGGAAAACCGCTGTCCAGCATAATCACCAAAGCCACAAAAGGCCACAGAACAATCAGCGCCAGGCAGCCTGCAGCGCCGCCGAAAATATCCAGCAGGCGCTTGCCCACCTCATAAAAGCCCGAGGTGTGCGCTTCATCAAAAAAGGAGCGGATGATCCAATCAGATTGCAGTAATGCAATGGGAACACGCCCCATCAATTCTTCGTAAACCACAGGCATGGTGGTTACTTCAATACCCTGTTCTTCCAGAGAAATCAAAGATTTGAACAGTTCAGGATTCATCTCGTTGGAAATCGCGCAGACCACATCGGTAACACACTGGTTTACCACAATATCCAACAGCTCCTTGCTGCTTCCCAGAACCGGGTATCCGCCCACCTGCGTGCCAATTTTCTGGGGGTCATCATCAATCAATCCAACCATGAAAAATGGTGGGGGATAGAAACCATGAATGATTTCAGCCAGGGCAGTGCCGGCCCGCCCGGCGCCCACAATTAAAACCCGCCGCATAAACTGGGGGGCTGTAAACACACGAATATAGATCAAACGCCACAACAGGGTAAAAAGCGCAGTTAAGACGATAAAAGCCGCCACACCGCGACGCGGCAGCGAGTTTGGTTCTGAAGTGAAGTAAATGAGCAGGTAGATACCCAGGTTGATCAATGCAGCAATAGACACCCCCTTAACCGTCTCGCTGCGCCGGCTGGCGCGCCGGTTGTCATAAAGTTCTACCATCAGCAACAACCACAGGAAAGGCAGCAGGTAGAACCAGAAAGGCGGGCGCTCTTGCAAAAACTCCCAGCTAAATTTCAGCCAATCATCTTTCGCTGCCCAAAAATACAGCGCCAGGATTAACGCCAGAACACTGACAATGGTGTCGCCAATTAACAAGAAAACCTTCCGCTCGGCCGGGCGGAGTCTCCACATTACTGTCTTTTGTGTTGTCCCGTTAGACGCCATGACCTCTGCTCATTTTTTTTGCTGGATTATTGATGATAATGCACTCCACAAAAAACCCGATCCCCAGCTCAGATGCATGCAGGCAATTGCCAGCGGGATTCCAAGCCATATTTTTAAATCCTTTTTCTTCATAGCAACCGGTAGTGCGGCTGCTGTAAGTATCATTAAATAGACGACAAGTTCAATCAGCAGCAACCAACGGGCAGGTTCCCAGAAACTCAAAAGAAGCAGCCCGATGATACTGAGAACAAACAAAGGCGGCAGCGCCTGTCTCCAACGCACAGTTTTGGGATACCGGCGCAGCATTTGCCATTTCCAATATCCATATCGCCAGTATTGCCGCGCCAGGCTGGGTAGATCGGGCCGGGCAAAATAAACCGACCGGATTTGCGGATTAAGCCAGACTTTACCACCATGTTGTCTAAGTCGAGTATTATACTCGTAATCCTCGTTGGTTAGCAGGCTTTCATCAAAAAAACCAACCCGATCAAATGTTGAGCGGTAGAACGATCCAAAAGGCACCGTGTCCACTTCGGCAGCCCTGTCGGTAAAGCGATACAGGGCATCGCCCACCCCCAGCGGATGCGCCGCTGCCGCTGCAATGGCTTTTGCCATCCATGTGTCTCTGCCTGCCGTGACTAACCAGATTCCCCCAACGTTGTCACCTTTGCCCGCTGCCAGGTCGGCCACACAGCGTTCCACAAATGTGTCATCGGGAATGCTATGCGCATCCAGGCGGATAATAATTTCTCCCGATGATGCACGAATGGCAAGGTTTAAAGCCGCAGGAATGATCCGTTGTGGATTATCGACAACTCGAACAGAGAGCTCGGGATGTTTATTTTTAAATGCATCAATTTGAGCCCTGGTCTGGTCGGTTGACATGCCGTCAGCCAGCACCACTTCGAGGTACTCACCCGGATAAGTTTGCCGCAGTATCGCTTCCAGCAGGAATTGTATGGTTGCTTCTTCGTTGTAGCAAGGTACAACGATGGAGACTCTATTCATGAATACTCCTGTTGATGAGAATTATAATCATTTGTTGCGCTGCATCTTAGGCAGACTAATTATAAATGTGCTCCCTTTTCCCCATTCACTTTCCACAATTATGGTTCCACCGTGAGCAATGATTATTTCTTTTGCAATAGCCAAGCCCAGTCCAGTACCTCGCTTACCAGAACCAGTCCGGGCTTTATCAACCTGATAAAAACGTTCAAAAACTCGTTCGCGGTCTTCTGGATGCATCCCCTGACCGTTGTCGCTAAATTTAATCATCACATGATTTTTATCTTGCTCGGTTTGAATTATTACTTCACTGTCAGACGGGGAAAATTTTATTGCATTTTCGATAATATTCGTAAATACCTGCCGCAATCGGTCGCCATCACCAGTTAGCTGAACAGGATTGATTGGAACAAATTTAAGTTGTACACTTGCCGCACTACTCTGGGGAAGCAAGTTCTCAATGACAGAATTCATCAATGAATTAAGATCCACGGTTTCAAATTGCATTTCGACAATACCGGCTTCCAGGCGTGAAAGCGTCAGCAAGTCCATCACCATTCGATTCATTCTTTCAGCTTCTTCGCGAATGACAGTAGCCGCTTTAATTTTGCCGGCATCATCCTTCACGGTTTCATCTAATAATGCCTGGGCAAATCCTTGAATGGAAGTTATGGGTGTTTTTAAATCATGAGAAATATTAGCCACTAAATCACGTTGTGCCTGCTGGCTAATTTTCAAGCGTTTCATCATCACATTGAAAGCTTTTGAAAGCTGCCGAACCTCCGATAGTCCTTCTTCCGGTAAAACACCATATTTCTGTTCCGTGATATCCAGGGCAGAGCGGGCAATTTTTTTCAATGGCTGGTTAATTGAATGAGTTAAAAGCAGGCTGAGCACTATTGCTAATAAAAAGGACCCGCCGATTCCCCAAAAAAGAGGCCGTACCATTTCATCTTGCAAGATGACCCGGAAAGGCAGATCGACACGTGATACAGCCGCCATAACAAATTCGCCGGAGGCAATTTGCTTGATCGAGTAAATCCAGACCGTTCCGCGATTAAATCGATACAATCGAACATTACCCGTTGGAGGTTTTTTTTCGGCAAGCCTTTTAATCAAAGCATGCAAGGCCGGTCGATTTGCTCCCCCTTCCGCCAGAATTTCACCGTTTTCAGTAAAAAAAACCAGATTAACTTGATAACGCTGTGCTTCGCTTTCGATGAATTCGGGTATCCTCGATGAGGAATCTTCTTCCATCGCATTCAGATGCAATTCGGCAGCTTCCACCGCTGCACGCACATTTAGAGCGGACTGCCGAAATAACAACGGATTCTGGCGCAATGCCAGGATGATCCCGGTACTCATTGCACAAACAATGGTCACGATGACCAACACATAACTGAGAAGCAGCCGTGAACGAAAGGATTGAAACAAGTTTATGCCACCAATTTGTAACCGATGCCTGTAACCGTTTCGATGGTCAAGGCGCATTGAGACAGTTTTTTTCGTAGATGTGCGATATGGACATCAACAGTGCGCGTTTCACCGGCAAAATCAAATCCCCATGCCCGGTTTAATAATTTTTCTCGCGACAAAACCATCCCTTTGTTCCGCAACAATTCGGTTAACAACTCGAATTCTTGAGCACGCAATGCGATCATTTCATCACCGCAGAAGACTTCTCGCCTGTCCAGGTAAACAGTCAAATCACCAACTCTGAGAACCTCGGATTTTTCTGTTACCTGGCGTTGAACCCGGCGAAGAATGGCCTTAATCCGGGCAATCATTTCACGCGGATTGAAAGGCTTGGTCAAGTAATCATCAGCACCCAGTTCCAATCCAACAATTTTGTCCACATCATCATCGCGCGCCGTCAATATGAGAATAGGTGTTTCGTTTTTCTCTGCTCGCAACCGGCGGCAAATCTCAAACCCATCCAACCTGGGCAACATCAAATCCAGCACAATGAGGTCTGGATGTTTGGAAATGGCCATTTCAAAACCGGACATTCCATCCAGCGCCGTTTGCACCTGGTAACCTTCCCGCTCCAAATAGAGACTGGCAAGGTCTAATATATGCTGTTCGTCATCAATTACCAAAATTGAAGAGTCAAGCATTTTTTTGCAAATCAATCAATCATAAACAGCAGCAATCAATTCAATTTCCACAGCCGCAGCCTTGGGTAGTGCCGCCACTTGCACCGTTGAACGCGCAGGCGGATCGGCAACAAACATCTCTCCGTAAATGGCATTCACTTTCTGAAAATCTTGCATGTCGCGCAGAAAAATGGTTGTTTTAAGCACCTGATCAAATCCTGATCCAGCCGCCTCCAACACCGCTTGAATATTCTTTAATACCTGGCGGATTTCAGACTCCACACCGCCTTCCACCAGGTTGCCGCTTTCAGGATCAATTCCAAGCTGACCTGAAAGGAAAATCAATGAACCAAACTGAGTCGCTGCAGAGTAGGGGCCAATCGGTTTTGGTGCCTTCTCGCTCTTGATAACTGATTTCTTCATTGCATCTCCTTTTTTAATGACTTAGTTAATACTTAAGATTTTATGCCATGTTTTAAAAAACGTAAATGGCTTCATCAAGACTGGTATAATTATATGCTTGAACCCGATAATCATTTTTCACACAGGTTGCGAATTAATATGCTGGACAAAATCGCCTCACTTGAGACACGTTATTCTGAAATAAACCAACTTCTGGAGCAGAACTCCGAAGATTATCAAAAAATGGTGGAACTTGCCAAAGAACGCGCAGAATTGGAACCGGTTGTTCAAAAAGCGCAAGAATACCGCCAGGTGTTGCAGCGCATCGAAGAAGCTCGCAGCCTGCAAAATACGGATGATGCCGATCTGCGTGAACTGGCTCAATTAGATTTGCAGGAACTTGAACCCCGGGCCTCACAACTGGACCGCGAGATCAAAAGCCTTTTAATCCCCAAGGACCCGCGTGATGACCGCAATGTGATCATGGAAATCCGCGCTGGCACTGGTGGTGATGAGGCCGGCCTGTTTGCCGCTGATCTCTTCCGCATGTACACCCTGTATTCCGAAAACAGGAACTGGAAAATTGAGATTCTTTCTCAAAACGAAACCGGCATTGGCGGTTTCAAAGAAATCATTTTCCTTGTAAAAGGCAAAGGAGCGTATTCCCGCCTAAAATTTGAATCGGGCGTCCATCGCGTGCAGCGCATCCCGGTTACCGAATCATCGGGCCGTATTCACACCTCCACCATCACCGTGGCTGTGCTCGCTGAGGTGGAAGATGTTGATGTTCAAATCCCAGAAACCGATATCCGGGTTGATGTTTTCAAATCAGCCGGCGCGGGTGGGCAAAACGTACAAAAGAACTCCACCGCCATTCGAATCACCCATTTTCCCACCGGGATTGTGGTTGCCTGTCAGGATGAGCGTTCACAGCTTCAAAATCGCTTACGTGCCATGAGCATTTTGCGTGCCCGACTTTATGAAATCGAACAACTGAAACGACAGCAAGAACTGGAATCCGCTCGGCGATCACAGGTTGGCACTGGCGAACGCTCCGAAAAAATTCGCACCTACAATTATCCCCAATCGCGCGTCACCGATCACCGCGTCAACATTTCTTCCTATAACCTTCCCGGTGTGATGAACGGTGATATAGACCAGTTTATCGATGAACTCTCCCTGGTGGAAGAGACCGAACGCCTGGCCATGCTGGGCGAGGAGTAATAGTCACATTAACACCGGTGAATGGCTGCAAAAAGCCCGTGCCCAACTAAAACATTTCAGCGACCAGCCAGCCCTCGAATCTGAGGTGTTGCTGGCTCATCGGCTTGGCAAGTCTCGCGCCTGGGTTTTGGCGCACAACGATTTTGCCCTTTCCAGTGAACAAACAGCACAGTTGAACGACCAACTCATTCAACTGTGCGCTGGTAAACCCTTGCCTTATATCGTGGGGCACTGGGAATTTTTTGGATTGGATTTCATCGTCTCTCCAGTGGTGCTCATCCCCCGCCCCGAAACAGAACTGCTGGTTGAAACCGCCTTGGCGTGGCTTCAGCAAAATCCCGCTGCCCGCCGCGCGGTGGATGTGGGTACCGGCAGCGGCTGCATTGCCATTAGCCTGTGCCGGCGCATTCCCGATTTGGATGTGACAGGTATTGACCTGTTTGAAGATGCTTTGTCTATTGCAGAAAAAAATGTTTTCTTGCATCAAGTGCAAGATCGGATTACGCTCATGCGTTCTGATTTATTATCCGGGACGAATGCAACATTCAACTTAATTTGCGCCAACTTGCCCTACATTCCCACAGCCACATTGCAATCCCTGCGGGTGAGCAAACACGAACCCAAAACCGCGCTGGACGGCGGGGAAGATGGATTAAATTATATTGATCGGCTGCTGCACCAGGCAGCCACCCATCTCGCGCCGGGTGGGTTGATCCTTTTGGAAATCGAAGCCGGTCAGGCTGATTCCAGCAGGCTGCTGGCGCGCGCCTGCTTTCCAAACGCCGTCATTGAAGTTAAAAACGACCTGGCAGGGCTACCACGGTTGCTGTGTGTGCAAGCCTGAAAAAATGAGGAATCCCCCCCCATGAAAACCAAAATCATTCCCACAGATCATCCCGCGGCTCTGCAAATTGCCCAACAGGTTCTGGATAATGGCGGGTTGATTGCATTTCCAACTGACACAGTTTACGGCCTGGCTGCGGGTATCAAAAACGTCAAAGGCATTGACCGTCTTTACGATGCCAAACTGCGCGACCTGACGAAAGCCATTCCCATCCTGGTCAGCAGCCCAGATCAGTTAACCCAGGTTTCGCAAAACCTGCCCGTTTCAGCAACACAACTGGCCCAAAAATTATGGCCGGGGGCATTGACCCTGGTTGTTCCCATTCGTACCGGGCTGCCGGAAAATATTTCCCCCACCAGTACTATCGGTGTGCGCATGCCCAATCATCCATTCACGCTGGCGCTGCTCAATCACACAGGTCCGCTTGCCACAACCAGCGCCAACCTGTCGGGCGGGGCAAACACCACCACGGCAGAAGAAGTGGCCGAACAGCTCTCAGGCCGCATTGAATTGATATTAGACGGCGGAAAAACGCCCGGCGGCGTTCCTTCTACTGTGGTGGATTGCACCGTCACCCCTCCCCGCATCCTGCGCCAGGGCGCCATTTCTGACGAAACCATCCGGGCTGTCCTGGGGCAGTCATAGCCTGTGGGAAAAAGATTACGGCGGCCTGAACTAATCGGCCGCCGTTTTTTGATCCAAATTTTTTCCTAAGGCATCTACTTGTACCACAGCAAGAATGTCAGCAGGCCAAGAATCCCGCTTCCTCCCAACAACGGCCCGATCAGATCGGCAATCGTCCACTGCCTTGAATCTTTGTGGGCGATCATTGCCATCGGTTTTGGCGCCCCGGGATGGAATGAGACTTCATCACCGGCTCCCACGATCTCATACGCTTTTCCGTCCAAAACCACAATCACCTTTTCGCCCAGCGCCAGGCAGTCGGCAGCCACATCGCTGCTATCGACCAATTCAAAATACGCATCTGAAAGAAACTCCACTTGTTGCGGCGTCATCACATCGGGGTCATAGGTCGTATCCACCCAGACGCCCTCTTGTAAAACAAACGTTTTCGAACCAACCACTTTCACAGTCTGGCCTTCTTCATTGTTGTCTGCCGGAGCAGGTACAGCCGCAGGGGCATCAGCCTGAGTCATGGCGCCTTCTTGCAAGGCTCTATCAACTGCCCCCATCCCCGATGGAGCAGCAGTCGGCATGGCTTTCATTTGCTCATAGGCTTCTTCAGCCATTTGCTGTTGATTGGATGCCCCCAACGCTGCAGGCTCAGTCACCAGGTATGATGTGTAGGGTGTAACAATACCGTAGCGAATGCTGAGACGGACAATTTGATCAATGGTCTCCTTATCCAGCTTTCCCAAACGGGTTTGATTTAACAAATTGCCCACTTTACGGGTTGCCCACAGGCGCGGAAGCCCTTCCAACAGATCGCCGCCCTCTCGGCTGTCTCTTTCAAAGATCTGATCCTCATAAACCAATCGCATGGTCTCACCGTTAATCTCGCCTTCAACGGTCACATCTGCTTCGCCGCCTATGCGGTACCGTCCCACCACAATCACCTGGTTTTCAGCAAACAGGTCGGGGAGTGGCTGCGGATAAATATCGTAAGTGCTTATCCCGCCAAAATCCAGTTTGAGATTGGTCATCACCGGCATGCGAATACCGCTGTAAAACGAGGATAACATTTCATCCAAAGGTTGCCCCGGTGTAACGTAGCTGCTCAAGCCGTGATGATCGCGCGTTAGCGTGTCCAGCAGCATGGTATCCACATCATAGCCAACGCCAAAGGCAAACAGGCGGACATTCTCTGGCGCGCTTTGATTGAACTGTCGGATAATTTCTTCCCGGTCAGTGATTCCTTCAGTGGGCAGGCCGTCCGTCAGGAATATGATGTAGGTGGGGCGTTGTGACTGTGCTCGTGATGCTGCCTCCAACAATGCCCGGTTGATATCTGTGCTGCCGGCCGCGGAAAGATTTTCAACCCAGCGAGTTGCTTCACCCGCGCGGCTGGCCGGCTGCATTTCGCCGCCAAACCACTCAACGCCCGAACTGAACGAGATCAACTCAAAGCGGTCGCCCGAATTTAAATGATCCAGGATATAGTACAGCGCCTCTTGCGCCTGTTTAAATTTCTCGCCATCCATGCTGCCCGAGTGATCCAACACCAGGATGATGTCTTTATCAATGACCTGTTCCGCTTTTTGCGCCGGGGCAGCCAGCATCAACATGAAAAACCCGTCCGCCTCAACCGCATCCGATGGATCGCGGTAGGTAAACAGATGAAAAGCCTGTGTTTCACCTGCCGAATAGAACAGGATAAAATCCTTATCCGGCGTTACATTGACTTCTTTGTAACCGGCTCTGGCTTTTTTATCGCCATCACGGCTCACCGCCACCCTGTGCGTGGGTGAGTACACCGCTCGTAAAGGACTGCTTGACTCAATATCCACCGTCACAGCCGCATCTTCCAGGGGTTCCAGTGAGAACTTTTCCGTGTTCAAAGGATATACAAAGCGCACCAGGCCGTCTTTCATGGTCAGCGCCTGGCTATATTCCAGTTCAATGCGCCTTTCTTCACCCGGTTGGATGGGAAAAACAGAAGCCTGCACCGCGCCTCTGCCGGCATATTCCAGCAGCGCCGGGTCTTTCATCTGGCGCACAATCGCTTCGTAGGTATCGCGCGCTTTTTCAGCGTCCAGCACCTCACCCTTCACCGGCTTGCCGTCCACCCACAGGGTGAAATCCTTCACAGCGGCATCTTCAGGCAGCGGGAATACATAAGTCCCTTCCACTTCCCATTCATTCGGATTGTAGAAGACCTGGTCAACATGCACGCTGGCAATCTGGTCCTTGATTTTCACACTCACCCGGTGATAACGAATTTCAAGCTGCGTCATGGGACGCGGTAGATCATCAATAACATCCGGCGGCGGCGGTTCAGGAATGATGATGCCGTCTGCCAAAACCGGAGTTGCCATTATTAACGAAAGTAGAACACCCAGAACAATTGAGCACAACCGGTTGATTTTCATGGTTCCTTCTCCTCTTGATTAACTTACCTTTATCGTTATGACGGCCAATCAGGGTTTTTTGTTCCAGAAAATCATCCATTTATGAAAGCACCCCCCACTTCAACCGGGTGAAAGTGGGGGGCGCAAAATTTATCAGATGGTGTAGTCTTTTTATTCTTGAACCGGTCGATTATCCTGTCTCCAGTCGCGCAAGGCTTCGCGCAAATCACTGCTGGCATCTTGCAGTGATTGAGCAGCGTCTCGTAATTGTTCACCAGCCTGGTGCACAGTTTCAGTTGCGGCTTTCTCATCGATCACTTTCCCATTTGCATCAAACCCGGCATGAACATCGAGTGTGGCTTTCGCTTCACCATGAAATTTTTCTGCAATTGCCATTTCAGCATCGAACACTTCCAGAGCAGCTTCCAGGTCAGTTGTATCTTTGCCTTCATCTTTCAATTCGGCAATGCGGTCAACCACCTCAGCACGAAGCAGGTCAGCATTCTCAAAACGCAGTTCCTGAATTTCATACTGGTTCTTTTTAATTTGGAATGACCTTTCCAAAAGCCGATGTCTGCTGGTATTCTCATCCGTTGTGGCGGCGTGCACCGGCTGAACTGCAGCAAAAGGGAAAAACACGCCCAGCAATGCCACCGCTATTGCTGTTTTACCAGCCAATTTTGCTGCTTTATAAAATATTTTGGAAAACATAAGGATCTCCTTTTTTGAATATGGGTATTTGATCATCCAGATCAACTTACCTATTCAGTTTAAAGGACACCCATTACCCCAGAATTTCCCCGTTGTAAAAAGGTTGTAAACTATTTTTTGAACCTGGAAGCCCAAAAAATCAGGGCGGCAAGGAATATCAAACCACCCAACGGTATCAAATACAGGAACCAGTTGTTGGTTTTTGGGGAGGATACTTCAGGGCATTCACAGGGTTGCGCAGTAGGACACACCACCGGCGTACTGGTCGGAAATGCTGTTGGCGTTAATGTAGGGGTGGGGATTTGCACCACCGCTGACGGATCAATGGCAAATCCTCGTGGAATGTAATAGGCTGACAAGCGCTCGTTTAAAGCATTTGCCCTGTCGTTATCCGGTTCAATCTGCCGCACCGCTTCTATTTCGCTATTGATCCGCAGTAAAAGCGGATCAGACATGGGGTCGCTTTCCCAGGGCGTCCAGGCATAAGTGCTCATCAACAACTCTGCCAGGTTCAACCGCACGTTTGCATCTTGCGGCATCAATGCAATAGCCTGCCTGAAGGCATCGTCTGCCAACAAAGCCAGGCGTGTGCCGCCGTCATCGCGGCGCAGTGTGCCGTCGCTCAACCGTGCTGCAGCAGAATAGGCGCTGCCCAGCCGCGCCCAGGCAGCCCCGTCACCCGGCCGATCGTGAACTTCCTGCCGGGCAGCCAACACTTCTGACCAGGTCCCCGGCAGCAGGAACGAAAATGTCCACATCTCGTTCTGTTTCGGGTCCACATCCCAACTGCTGAACTGCGCCTGGCTGCCGGCTGACTTTTGATTAAAGATCGAATCGCCGTTGAAATCGATGAAGTTGATATCATTGACTTCATAAGGGAACTGAATTGATATGGTTGTTTTGCCAATCTTGCCTGCCCAGGGACTGCCCAGCCCAAATTGCCATCCCAGTTCAGCCACAGGCTGCAAGCCGTTGACCCGGGATTGATATTGGATTTGAACATGAATGGTAGCTTGTGCAGGAATTCTGACTTTAAAAACCGCCCAGCCCTTCGGAGAATAATCCGTTTCATCTGAGGCTTCCTGAATAATACCGGGAGGAAAAACCGCATCGACTCGATCTGCGGTTACCTCCAGGTCATCAATCAAAACCAGCGGCATATCCATCTCAATCTGGTCATCACTTGATGAAAACACCGAAGACAACGGGAACCAGATTTCGACCATCTCACTGACTTTACCCGGATTTTTCAAATGCCACCGGGTCGTAATCTCCAGGTTGCACAAAGCGCTCGCCTGAGAAATTTCCGGTGAGGCAGATTCAACCGGCAGCACGCTAATCAGCACATCCGAATCAAACAGTTCAACACCGGTGTTGCGCGCCGGTATGAGATTGCCCCCCTGAGAAAAAACAGGGGCGGTTTCCTGGGCTTTGGCTGGCTCTGCAAGCCGCACAAGAAAGGCCGCCAGCGCCAGGCAAACCGCAACAATCCAAAACAGTTTCCCCGACTTACGGTGCAAAAAATTCATACATCCATCATATCACGCTATTAAAAAAAGCCCCGGCGATGAGGATTCATCCTGCCGGGGCTATTCTTTGATCTTAAAATGAAACTACATCACAATGTTCACCAGTTTGCCGGGCACCACAATCACCTTGCGCGGAGTCTTGCCTTCCAGGATACGGTTCACATTTTCACTGGCAAGCGCCAAATTCTTGGCATCTTCTTCCGAAATGCTCACCGGCACAGTGATCCGGTCGCGCAGTTTGCCGTTCACCTGCACAATCAACACAATCTCGTCCTCGGCGGCGGCGGCTTCGTCCGCCACAGGCCAATTTTGGGTGTGAATGGAATAAGGATTGCCCAGACGCTGCCACAATTCCTCGGTGATATGCGGAACAACCGGTGCAGCAATCAACAGGTAGATTCTCACAGCCTCTTTCCAGGCTGGTGTGCCCCATGCGCCGTCCTGTTTTGCCTTGCTCATATCGTTGAGCAATTCCATCAAAGCCGACACAATGGTGTTGAACTCAAAGTTCTCAAAATCGCGGGTAACTGCTTTCAAGGTCTGGTGCACCTTGCGCCGCAAAGCCCGGATGGTTTCTTCACTGGCGGTCTGTGCATTTTCAGGTTCTTCCAACACCATCGCCCACAGGCGGCGCAGCCAGCGCGCCACGCCATCGATGCCGCTGCTGTTCCAGGGGCCGCCCAGGTCCCAGCGGGCAAAGAAAATCAGGTAGCCGCGCACCGTATCAGCGCCGTATTTTTGCACCAGGGCATCTGGCGACACCACGTTTCCGCGGCTCTTGGACATCTTTTCCGAATCTTCCCCCAGCACAATGCCCTGGTTGCGCAACTGCGTCATGGGTTCAGGCCCTTTGGTGATGCCCATATCACGGCAGGCTTTGTGGAAGAAGCGAGTGTAGATCAGATGCATATTGGCATGTTCAATGCCGCCCGTGTAGATGTCCACCGGCATCCAGTAGTCATATTCCTTCGGGTCAAAGGGACCCTGGTCATAATCAGGGCTAAGGTAGCGCAGGTGGTACCATGACGAGCACATGAAGGTATCCATGGTATCGGTGTCGCGTTCAGCCGCCCCGCCACACTGCGGGCAGGTGGTCAGCCGCCAGGTGGGATGCAGCTTCAGCGGGCTTTCTCCAGTCGGCCGCCATTCCACATCATCAGGCAGCAGCACCGGCAGTTGGTCTTCCGGCACGGGCACCACGCCGCATTTCGGGCAGTGCACCATCGGGATGGGCGAACCCCAGTAGCGTTGGCGCGAAATTAACCAGTCGCGCAAACGGTAATTGACTTCTCGTTTGCCGTAGCCGTGATCTTCAACATATTGAATGGCTTTTTCCAGCGACACATCGCCGGTTGTGCCGGTCAATTCGCCCGAATTCACCATGGTTCCCAGGGCGGGCACCGATTCGGTCATTTCTTCGGAAACAATGGCGGGCAAATCATCCGGCTGAATGACTACGCGCACATCCAGTCCGAATTTGCGTGCAAATTCAAAGTCGCGTTGGTCGTGCGCCGGCACACCCATAATGGCGCCGGTGCCGTAGGTCATCAACACATAATCAGCAATCCAGATGGGAATGCGTTCGCCGTTGACCGGGTTGACGGCATAACCGCCGGTGAACACGCCCGATTTATCTTTATCCGCCGACTCGCGCTGGATATCGGTCTGGCGTGAGGCTTGCAGAACATACTCATCCACCTGGGCTTTCTTTTCCGGGGTGGTAATTTTTTGCACCAGCGGGTGCTCTGGGGCCAGAACCATAAAAGTTACCCCCCACAGCGTATCGGGCCGGGTGGTGAAAACCACCAGCGGGTCGCCCTGCTCCGTCTTGAAAGTTACCTGGGCGCCTTCCGAGCGGCCGATCCAGTTGGTTTGCAGCAAACGCACCCGTTCAGGCCAGTCGATGGGGGAAAAGTCCAGCAATTCATCAGCATATTTTGTGGTGCGGAAAAACCATTGATCCAGGTTCTTCTTGATCACCGGCGTGCCGCAGCGTTCACAGTGACGGTCATCACCCCACACCTGTTCGCGCGCCAGGGTGGTGTTGCAGTTCGGACACCAGTCCACCGGCGACATCTTGTGATAGGCCAGGCCATTTTTATACAACTGCAAGAAAAACCACTGCGTCCATTTATAGTATTTGGGATCAGAACTGACCGCTTCGCGCCGCCAGTCGAACATGGCGCCCATGCTGCGCAATTGCGTGCGCATGCGGTCAATGTTGCGATAAGTCCATTCTTTGGGATGAACGTTGCGTTTAATAGCCGCATTTTCCGCTGGCAAACCAAACGCGTCAAATCCCATGGGGAAGAGAACGTTATAGCCGCGCATGCGTTTATAGCGCGCCCGTGCATCTGCCGGGGTCATCGCATACCAGTGTCCAATATGCAAATCGCCAGAGGGATACGGAAGCATGGTGAGCGCATAATGTTTCGGTTTATCCGGATCGATATTGGAATGATATAAACCATCCTGGTCCCATTTTTTCTGCCATTTGGGTTCAATTTCTCCGGGTTGATAAACAGGTACATTCAAGCTCGACATAACATTCTCCAGACATAAATTGTTGATACAAACAAAAAATCCTCCGTCATCAGGGACGAAGGATTGACTCCGCGGTGCCACCCTGCTTGTCTTGATAAACATCAAGCCGCTCTGGGATGCGATAACGGGCAAAACCGGCGTTGGCTATTTGGAATTCACCAGCGCAATCTGCCGCAATTGCGGCGGTACAGGCGAGTTCAGTTTGTGCGCTCTGCAAACGCTGCGCCGAATTTTCACCTTTCATCCGGCTCTCTGGCAGATAACCTACTACTCCCGTACAGATTTCATTCTGTTTGATTATAAAAGCACCCAGGGAATTTCCCTGAGTGCCTGCAAGGTAAAAGGTGGACCCAGAGAGATTCGAACTCTCGACCTTCTCAATGCCATTGAGACGCGCTCCCAACTGCGCTATGGGCCCATAATATATTATTTAGTTTGCCGGTGCAGGCACCGGCTCCGGCACCTACTCCGCAGTGGACCTGGAGGGATTCGAACCCTCGACCTCTTCAGTGCGATTGAAGCGCGC
>CAZOKH010000077.1:0-17403 GCA_964580315.1 uncultured Anaerolineaceae bacterium
AAGAAAAAAGATTTGTTCAGGTTCATGCTGCTGTCGCGGCGGCTGGATGAATGCGCCTGGCGGCTGCATCACGAAGGCAAGATCGCCTATCACATTTCAGCCATTGGACATGAGGCTGCGCAGGCGGCTGCCGCCTTTGCCTTGCAAAAAGGGCAAGACTGGGCGGCGCCCTATTACCGCGATTTGACCCTGCTGCTGGCGTTGGGGCTTGCCCCACGCGACTTTTTGCTGGGACTGATGGGCAAGCAGGGCGATCCCGCTTCCGGCGGGCGGCAATTGCCCGGTAGTTGGGGGCTGCGAAGCGCTAATGTCATCAGCGTCACATCACTGGCAGCCGGCCACATTCCGCATGCGGTGGGCGTGGCGCACGCCATGAAACTGCGCGGCAGCCAGCAGGTGGTGCTGGCTGCCTGCGGCGAAGGCGCCACCTCGATGGGCGACTGGTACGAGGCTGCCAACTGGGCGGCTGTGCATAAACTTCCGGTGGTTTTCCTGGTCGAAAATAATCACTACGCCATTTCCACGCGGCAAGAGCAGCAAATGGCTGTGAAAAATGTGTCCGAGAAAGCAGCCGGACTGGGCATGCCGGGCGCGACGGTGAACGGCAACGACTGGCTGGCGGTATATCAGGCAGTACGGCAGGCGGTTGAAGCCGCCCGTAGAGGCGATGGCCCCGCCCTGGTGGAAGCGGAGGTCAACCGCATTCCGCCGCATTCGTCGGATGATGATGACCGCACCTACCGCACGCGCCAGGAGGTGGAAGGTTACGAGGCGCTGGATCCGCTGGCGCACACCCGCCTTGCGTTGGAAAACGAGGGGGTGCTGACCACTGCCATGCTGCGTGAAATGGAAGCCCAAATCAAAACGCTGGTGGATGACGCCGTGCGCGATGCGGAAGAAGCGCCTTATCCCCCGGCTGTGGATAGTGATTATCCCGTTTTTGCGGAGGACAGCCGCCATGCCTGAGACAGATGAAAAAATGGATACCGTGACCCTGGTGGAAGCCATTCGACAGGCGTTGGATGAAGAAATGGTGCGCGATGAGCGTGTGGTGCTGATCGGGCAGGATATCGGCGCGCGCGGCGGCGTCTTTCGGGTGACGGATGGTTTGCTGAAAAAATATGGCGCCAGCCGCGTGATTGAAGCACCGCTTTCTATTTCGGCTCAGGTGGGCGTTGCGGTGGGTATGGCGCTGTTTGGTCTGCTGCCGGTGGTGGAAATCCAGGCGGCGGATATCCTGGCATACGGCTTTCATCAAATCGTCAACGAAGCCGCCCGCATGTGTTACCGGTCCAACGGCGTATGGCAGGCTCCGCTGGTGATTCGTGCGCCCTATGGCGGCGGCGTGGGCGGCGGTTTGTATGAATCGCAGAGCGTGGAAGCCTTTTTCACGCACGTGCCGGGGTTGAAGGTAGTCATTCCTTCCTCGTCCTACGACGCCAAAGGGCTGTTGAAGGCGGCCATCCGCGACCCCAACCCGGTGCTATTCCTTGAATCGCGCAAAGGCTACCGCAACCTGCGCGGGAAATTGCCCGGAGGCGACTTTTTTGTAACCATCGGTTCGGCGCGGGTTTCGCGTCCCGGCAAAGACCTGTCGGTTTATGCCTACGGCATGATGCACACCTATGTGCTGCGGGCGGCTGAACTGGCCGCCCGGCGCGGCGTGGAAGCCGAGGTGGTCGATTTGCGCACCCTGGCCCCATTGGACCGCGAAACCGTTTTAACCTCGGTGCAAAAGACCGGCAAGGCGCTGATTGTGCACGAAGATAATTTGACCGGCGGCTATGGGGCAGAACTGGCGGCAATGATCGCTGAAGAAGCTTTCACATCACTGGATGCCCCTGTGCGGCGGCTGGCGACTTCTGACTCGCCGGCGGCTCCCTTCAGCCGTTCGTTGCAGGAAAACTTTTACCTGACGCCGGAGAAGATTGCCGCTGCCATACTTTCACTGGCAGCTTATTAATCCCATCAGGAGGAGGAAATATGCCGACCCTGATTACCCTTCCACAGGCCGGAAAACCGGAAATTGACGGCATTGTCACCCACTGGCTGCGCCGGGTGGGCGAGACGGTCACCACCGGCCAGCCGCTGCTGGAAATTAAGACCGCCCAGGGCATGGTGATTGTGCCCAGCCCGGTGAGCGGAGTGCTGCTGCGCACCATGTTATCGGTGGGCGCCAGGGCAGGCAGCGGCACACCCCTGGCATGGGTGGGCAGTCCCGGCGAAGAGGCGCCGCTGGATTTGCCATCCTTTGTCGTATCTTCCACAGCATCCGTAGCTTCCGAGCCCGATCCAACCCCTGCGGTTGTAGAGGAAGCCGAATCGCGCCCGTTCATCTCGCCGGTGGTGGCGCGCATGGCGCGTGAGTACGGAATTGATTTGCACCAGGTGCAGGGCACCGGTCAAGACGGGCGCATTACCCGCCGCGACCTGGAAGAATTTGTACAATCGCGCAGCCAGGCCAGGCCTGTGCGCACTTCAACCGCCCCTGCGCCCGAAATTTCAGTGCGCCCTGCCAGCCGGGTGCAGCCGTTGACGGCTCTGCAAAAACACAACGCCAGTCAATATGTTTTTAGCCAGCAAACGGTGCCGCAGGGTTCGTTGATGCTGGAGGTGGATTTGCGCCAGGTGCTGGCGCACCAGTCAGCCAACCGCGCGTTGTTCTCGCACAGCGGCGCGCATCTCACCCTGCTGCCCTACCTGTTGACTGCCTGCGCGGCGGCATTGCAGAAATACCCGCCGGTCAACGCTTCGTGGATGGACAACGGCGTTTTAATGCACAGCGAAATCAACATTGGCATTCAAACCCCCATTGAAGGACAGGGCACCATCATCCCGGTGCTGCGCGGCGTCAATGAGATGACCTTGCTGGCGCTGGCGCGCGCCGCGCAAGATTTGCAGGAACGCGCATTGCAGCGTGATTTGAAAGCCGCAGAATTAAAAGGGGGAACTTTCAGTGTGTTTTACCGCGAGGACGGCGCCGCTCTGGCGCATTTCCCGCTGGTGAACCCGCCCGAATGCGCCGCATTGTGCCTGGGGGCGGTGCGCCAGCGCCCGGTGGTGGCCGAAGATGCCATTGCCATTCGCCCACTGGCCTGTCTCTCTCTATCCTTTGATCAGCGCATCGTGGACTTTGGCCTGGCCGAAAACTTTACTGCTGATGTGGCCGCATGCCTGGAGAATTGGAAGTAAGACGTGAACAGGTGATCAACTCTGTTCAAAGAGAAATAACCCTTTCCAAATCGTAGTAAAATGAATTGTTGGTAATCCAAATTTATCCACCGATTCGGTTTTGTGAGGTTGAAAATGAGCGAGAGCGTAAAATATGACGTGGTCGTGCTGGGGGCTGGCCCGGGCGGTTATGTGGCCGCCATTCGTGCTGCCCAATTGGGACTTAAAACTGCCATTGTTGAGAAAAAATGGCTGGGCGGTGTGTGTCTGAATGTGGGCTGCATCCCATCCAAAGCATTGTTGAAGAATGCTGAAGTGGTACACACAGTGCGTGAACGCGCCAGCGAGTTTGGCATCCAGGTCGATAACTTAAAGGTTGATTACAGCGCCGCCGTCAAACGCAGCCGGCAGGTTTCCTCCCGGTTGACCAAGGGCGTCGGTTTCTTGATGAAGAAGAACAATATCGATGTGTTCATGGGCGCGGGCAAACTAACCGCCCGTGACAAGATTGCGGTCACCGGTGAAGACGGCAAAACACAGGAAGTGAGCGCCAAGAACATTATTCTTGCCACCGGCGCCTATTCAGCCAACATCCCGGGTGTTGAGGTCGATGGCCAAAAGATCGTCAGCTACACCGAGGCCATTTTGCAGGAAACCCGCCCCGAAAAAGCCGTCATCATTGGCGCGGGCGCCATTGGCGTGGAGTTTGCCACCGTGTGGAGTTCTTATGGAACCAAGGTGACCATTGTTGAAATGCTGCCGCGCGTGCTGCCCCTGGAAGACGAAGAAGCCAGCGCAGAACTGGCGCGTGCCTTTAAGAAACGCGGCGTTGAATTACTGACTTCGACCAAGGTGCTGGGCATTGAAAAGACCGCCAAAGGCGTTGTGGTCAAGGTCGGTTCTGAAGCCGGCGAGAAAGCTCTCGAGGCCGACCAGGCGCTGGTTGCCATTGGATTCAAGCCCAACTCGGCCAACATTGGTCTGGAAGCTGCCGGGGTCAAGACGGACAAACGAGGTTTTGTTGAGGTGGATGACCGCATGGCGACCAACGTGCCGGGCATTTATGCCATTGGCGATGTGACCGGCAAATTGCTGCTGGCGCATGTGGCATCAGCCATGGCTGTGGCGGCTGCCGAGAACATTGCCGGCGTTGAAGCATCTGTGCTGGACTACCGCATGATGCCGCGCGCGGTGTTCTCCAGCCCGCAGGTGGCCTCCTTTGGCCTCACCGAAGCCCAGGCCAAAGAGCAGGGTTATGAGGTTAAAGTCGGTCGTTTCAATTTTATGGCCAACGGCAAGGCGCTGGGTCTGGGTGAGGGCGCTGGTTTTGCCAAGCTGATCACCGACGCGAAATACGGTGAAATTTTGGGCGCAGTGATGGTGGGCCCCGAAGCATCAGAATTGCTGCCCGAATTGACCCTGGCACAGCGCTCTGAAATGACCGCGGAAGAAATTGCCCGCAACGTGCACACGCATCCCACCCTCAGCGAAGTGATGATGGAAGCCGCGCACGCGGTGAACGGCGAACCGCTCAACGGATAGTGTTTGTGGAAAAAGATTTTACAGGGACGGATGAAAAGTCCGTCCCTGTTTTGTTGTTTGTTATGCAAGGTTTACTTGCAATTTGTGGTGTCCATTATTTCCAGGAACAATTTCATCCAACTGGCTGCCAAAATCAAGCTGTTCTGGTTGTGCACCCACAAGCTTAAATTGTGAGCAAATTCTCTGGAGATTGATCGCCATATCGGACAGCGATTGAGCCGAGGCATTCACCTCTTCCACCTGCGCGCTCATTTCTTCGGCTGAGGCAGAAACCTCTTCAATTGCGGCGCCGTTCTCTTCGCTGACGGCAGCTATGCTTTCAATGGCGTGGTTGGCCGCGCTGGAACCGGCGGTCATTTGCTCGGTGGCGGCGGTATTCTCTTCCACCACCGCTGAGACGGTATTAACGGCGCTAACCAGTTCTGTCATCAATTGCCCCATTTGACCGGTGGCTTCAACCGCACGGGTTGCCCGGGTAAACACGTCTTCGGCGGCTTTAAGAATATCTTCCAGGCTTAGACCGGCCTCCCGGGCGTTGGTCACGCCTTTGCCCACTTCACTTTCACCGGCCTGCATGGCGTCAACAGCCTCGGCCACGGTGGTTTGAATGCCTTTGATCAGGCCGGCAATTTCTTTGGTGGCGTTGCTGGAGCGTTCGGCCAGTTTGCGCACCTCGTCGGCCACCACGGCAAAGCCCTTGCCGTGTTCGCCGGCGCGGGCGGCCTCAATGGCGGCATTGAGCGCCAGCAGGTTGGTTTGCGAGGCGATGTCTTCAATGGTTTCCAGGATGATGCCGATTTGCTGGGAACGCTCACCCATCTCTTGCACTTTGCGGGCTGAATAGCCGACCTTTTCTTTGATGGCGTGCATGCCCTGCACCGTGTTGGCGACAATGGCTGAGCCTTTGCGGGCGGCTTCGGCTGTATCAGCCGAGTTTTGGGTGACCGCCTGGACATTGCCCGACACCAGCTCAACTGCGCTGCTGATTTGCGTGGTGACCTCGGAGGCTTTGCTGACTGCATTGGCCTGTTCCTGTGCGCCGCGCGCCACGCCTTCAATCACGTGCACCATCTGGTCCATGGAGGCGGCGGTGCTGGTGACGGCTTCGGTCTGGTCGGCGGTGCCTTTGGCAACCTGTTGAATGGTGGATGCGATTTGTGATGTGGCTGTGCCGGCTTGATCGGAGGCGGCGGCGAGCTGGTTGGAGGCGGCGGCAAGCTGGCAGGCATTCTGCGCCACCGCGCCCATAGATTGGTTGAGGCTTTCAATCATATGTTTGAAGGCGAGCCCAAGTTCATCTTTCTCGCTGCGCGGAATAACCTCAATGGTCAGGTCACCTGCTGCGATGCTGCCGGCAATTTCAGCCATCATGGTCATATATTCTTCGGCGGCTGCCAGGCCAATGCCGGTTTCGCCGATTTCATCCCTGCGGCTGATGACGCTCATTTTGTCTTCAAAAGACATGTCGCGGTTGAGGTCGCCCATGCCCAGGTTGCGGCAGCTTTGCGCCATCAGTTTGAGCGGATTGTTGAAGCTGTTGGTGGTGATCATTCCCAGGGCGGCAGCCAGACCAACCGCCAGGATGCTTAAGACTCCCATCATCCAGGTAACCCGGGTGAAGTTGCTTTCACTTTTCCTTTCAAGCTGTTCGGCTGATTGCAGGTTGAGGTTTGCCAGGTTGTTGGTGGCAGACATCACCGTATCACGTGCTGTGGTCACCCGTCCGCCGTCCAGCAGGCTTGCCAGGGCGCGATCGTGCTTGCCCTGGTCTTCCAGGTTGATGATATTTTTCACGGCGGCCTGGTATTCAGCCCAGGCGGTTGTGAAACGCTCCAACTCAACTTGCTGTTCTTCAGTCAGAGATGAATTGCGGTATGCCGCTTCGGCATCGTGGATCGCTTGAATATCCCCGTTAATACTCTCCAGGGTGGCCGCTTGCTCATTGGGAAGCAGGATGTATTTATAGACATCTCCCCGCATGCGGTAGAGGTTCTCCTGGATGGTGCCGATATTGTGAACAGGTAACAGTTCATCCTGATACATGGCTGTTATGTTGGCGTTGATGAAGTAACAGTTGAAATATCCAAACGCGGCAGTGATGATGAGCAGCACTACCAGCGTGACAAAACTGATCATCAGTTTTGTCTGTGTTCTTTGATTGTTGAACCAGGTTATCATTTTTTGGATCCCTCCCTGTTGGATCGAAAATGAACGGCGGCAGTCTTTTCAAGTCGTCGTATTAAGAAACATTTGATAAAACCGGTTTGAATACAGCCGGTTGGTTCTGTTCGGTTGAGTTGGAACGGCAAAAATTGTGTTTACGAAAGGGTGATGATCTGTTGAGCAAAAAGCGGGGCGGCGCAATAACCTGCGGGGTGAAATGCAGGTTGTCTCGGCCGGCGTGAAAAATTGGGTTAAAAAAGAATACAGTCTGGTACTTTGCATGATGCCTGGTTCAATGTGTGTAAACAGATTTCAAACGAACACAATGTTGTTCAACTTGGTGGGAATGCCAGGCTTTCTTTTTAACAACGGTGGGTGCAACAAAATGCCCCCTTAAATGTAAAGAAAGCTATCTCTATCATCTTAGAAAAGGGAAAGTTTGACAATAAATTTTTTGTAAAAGAAAAACAACCCGTTATCGATTTATTCCAACCGGCGCACCTGCGGCATGCGGAACCAGACCCACCAGGCAAAAATGAAAAGCAAGGCAGCCGCGCTGAAGATGGTGATGGGACTGCCTGCCGCCTCAGCCATGGAACCAACCAGCAATGCCCCGATGGGCATGGTGCCCTGGAAGGTTAGTGAGAAGATGCCCATCACCCGGCCGCGCAATTCGTCTGAAACCAGCGCCTGGGTCAGAATATTGCAGAGATTCACGGTGACGATCCATCCCCAGCCCACCATCGCCAGGGTCAGCAGCGCCAACGGCGCCCAGCGGATCACACTGAAGAGCATCAGGGAGAGCGGCAGTACGATTAACCCCAGGTTGAGCAATTTACCGTGAAAACGAAATTCCCCCAGCGAGGCAATCATCAATGCCCCGCTCAATGCGCCCAGGCCGCGGGCTGAGAGCATTAGTCCGTTGATGGTCACGCCGCCGTGCAGCACGTCCACGGCCCATTCGGGCAGCAGTGTGGCGTGCGAAATGCCCAGCAGGGTGGCGGCGCCCACAATCAAAATCAAAGCCCGAACGCTGCTGTGCTTTGTGACAAAACTCAATCCGTCGCGCAGTTCACCCAGGGCTGATGTGTGATGATCGGCTGCCACAAATGGCGGCATGCGCATCGACAGCAGGGCGGCGATGACTGCAATGAATGAAATGCCGTTTACGGTAAAACACCAGGCAGGTCCCAACCAGGCGTAGGCCAGGCCCGCCATGGCCGGTCCAACCGCTATGGCAATGTTATACATGCCCGAATTGAGCGCAATGGCATTGCCCATCACGGGACGTTCCACCAGTTCGGAAATGAATGCCATGCGCGCCGGGGCGTCAAAAGCGTTGGCAATTCCCAGCAGAAAGGCAAGCAAAATGATGTGCCAGGGCTGAATTGCGCCTGAAAAGGTGAGACCTGCCAGGATGAACGCCAGAACCATCATAATGCTCTGGGTGATGGCTAACAAATTGCGGCGCGGCATACGGTCAGAGATGACCCCGCCGTAGAGCATGAACAGCCAGGCCGGAATGCCGTTGGCAAAGCCCACCAGGCCCAGATAGGCGGCGGAATGGGTGAGTTCGTAGATGAGAAAACCTTCCGCGGTGGACTGCATCCAGGTGCCGAATAGAGACGCCAACTGCCCGATGAACCACAGGCGGTAGTTGCGGTATTGAAATGCCGCAAAAGTGTGCGAAAAGTCAAAGGAAGGTAATCCCAAACGTGGTTTGGGTTTCAGAATGACGTGTTTTTCCATTTGATTAGCCAAAATCTAATTCTGATACTTTCCCCCGCTTTCGTCAAGTGATCTTAAGCCCAACCTTCCTGTTGAAAACGCTGCTTGCCGCGCTGGGTGAGCAGGCTCAATTCATCCAACAACCGGTCGTCCAGCCTGGTGAAGCGAAAGCAAGATTTGCCTTTCAGCCGCCGCAATAAGCCGCTGGATATGCCGTCCAATAAGTCGGGGTAGAGATAGATGGGCATCAGGTAATAGCTGACAAAATTTTTCTGAATCTTGACCGCCCCGAAAAAAATTTCCTGCCGGCGGGGAGTGTCGCCGGGGGTGACCAGGTGGAAGTCGCCGGGCTGGTCGTGGGCAATTTTCAGGCCGACAGCCGAGCGCTGCAGCACATTGCGCAGTTGTTCATGGATGGCGGGAAAGTCGTTTGACGGCATGGATCACAGTGTCCTTTTTGGTTTGAATTTTAATCGAAATTCGCTTGACGAGATAGAACAATTGTGCTATTATAATACATATCCATCCAATTCTTTTTTTCGCAGGGAGGCTGTTATGTCTTTTGAATGTGAATTTATCGATCGTGAAGTGCAACCCACACTTGCCATTCGCACACATTCTCCAGTGGAGGGCTTGCCGCAATTGATTGGCGCGTCATACGGCAGAATTATTCAACACCTGGCATCCATTGGAGAGAAATTTGCCGGCGAACCGTTTGTGTTATATCACAACCTGGATATGCAAAACCTGGATGTGGAACTGGGATTCCCGGTGCTGCGTGAACTGCCGGGCAGCGGCGACATTCTACCCGGCAAAATAGCGGCGGGAAAATATGGGGTATGCCACTACACCGGGCCTTATGAGAAGATGGAACCGGCTTATGAAGCCTTGAACAACCTGATTCAAGAAAACGGGTTTCAACCGACCGGTATTGCCTATGAATATTACCTCAATGGGCCGCAGGATGCCGCACCCGAAGATTTGAAAACGCGCATTGAGTTTCCGCTAAAATAATGCACAGAAGAAACCGGTTGCAGTGATCATTAAATGCAGAACTCCGCCTTTTGGGCGGAGTTCTGATTATTGTTGAATTAATAACGGTTGTTGTAGCCGCGGCCGCCGCGGTTACCCGAGCTGTTATAAGTACGTCCACCACCGCTGCGTTCTTCGCGCGGCCTGGCAGGGTTGACTGTCAGAGAACGACCGCCAATTTCCTTGCCGTTGAACGAATTGATCGCTTTGGAGGCGTCAGCCTGGCTGGCCATGGTGATGAATGCAAAACCCTTGGGTTGCTGGGTGTCGCGGTCTTTAATAACGTCTACTGATACAACGGTACCAGCCTCGGTGAACATGGTACGCAGTTGTTCTTCTGTCGTATCATAACTCATATTACCAACATACAATTTTACTTCCAAGATTATCCTCAACCTTCACTAGTGCAGATTCAGGTTAACAAATATGCCGCCATCTCATATCGAAAGATGGCGGCAGGATGTGAACGCTAATCTGATTATAAGACCCTTTTATTATAACACGATATTTGGACAAATTTAATTGGATTTGGCGAAATTTGGCGGAAATATCGCCTCCATACCCGGTTTTACGGTATTTTGTTGATGAACCTGGCTGCCAGTTTGTAGGTTTGCAGCACGCTTTTATCGCTGAGATTCCACTGCCGCAACTCGGCTTCGATCAACGCCGGGTGTTTTTTGCTGATGTCGCGCAGGGCGTTGCCCGCTGATTTGCGCACATATTCGCTCTCATCATGGCGCAGCGGGCTGAGGAACTGCACGGCGGCTTCGGGATGTTCACGGAAGTAGGGACGCCCGCTCCAGATGCGCAGCCCCTCGCTGACCGCGCGGCGCACGTTGGGGTGCGGGTCTGCCAGCCAGTCGGCAATCACCCCCAGCGACTGCTGGTAGCCCGTGTCGGCGCAAAAGCGGTCGAAGGCTTTGGCCAAAATCTCTTGCACGCGCCAGTCGGCGTCGCGGCTGACCTGCTGCCGGAGGAAGGCCAGGCTCTGGGGAGAACCGGCAGCCAGCCTGCCAAAAATGAACACCGCCAGGCAGCGCGCCTGGTGCACGTCAGACTGGTAGAGTTGGTGGGCGATGTCCAGGCAATCGGCGGGGCTGTGTGCGGCAAACACTTCATCGGCAGCCTGCTGAATGTCGAGAAAGCCGTGCTGGCTGCGCTGCGCGCGTTCAATGAGGGAAGTGAGAGTGAGCATGCTTCAATTATCGCACATATAGAAGTGCCCAGCGGGTTGGGAGCAATGGCGTGTTCCAACCCAACACAGGCTGAAACCACAGATCAACACAGATGGACACGGATGACAAATTCATTAGGGGGTGAGAAATCTTTTTGCGCCTGTCAAACGTGCGTTCAGATTTCTCCGTGCGGATATTGTCACATTCCCAAATCAAACCTTTGCGCTTGTCGAAAGGACAGCATCGAAACTTGTTGAGTGGAATTGTTTGGAGTAGATGCGTCTTGTCTGCACTTACCCCAAAATGTCTTCCACCACATCTTTCGCCCAGTAAGGGCTTTGCCCCTGGCGCGAAAGGCGGCGGATGCCGTCCAGGTGGTTGCCCAGGGTGACAATGGCGAGTTCTTCACCGCTTTGAGCGTTGACCTGCCCCAGCCCCACACCCGCCAGCAGGCCGTTGCACAGGCAGCGTTTGCCCTCGGCGTTCATCGGCAGGCCGCGTTTGTTGACAAAATCATCCAGCGGGGCTGCCGGGCAGCGTTGAAACAGGCGCCGGTTTCCGTCAGCGTCGGGCTTGCTCAATCCGCGCTGCTGCAAAAAGCCCAGGTCGCACACCCGGCGGCGGGCGGCATACACGTCTTCATCAGAAAGCGTGCCGCTCAACTGCGCCACTTTGAAGGGAAAGCCGGTGGGCGAGAAAAGCGTGGTGCGCACCAGGTCGGCGTCTGAGATGCCCTGGCGCAGCGCCTGGAAGATTGCGGTGCGGTGCACCGGCTGAATGCCGGCTTCCATTGCCAGGGCAAAAGCCGAGCCAACCTGCACCCCGCGGGCGCCGACGGCCAGGGCTGTTTGCAACCTTTCGCGGCTGCCGTAGCCGCCTGCCAGCCAGAAGGGCAGCCCTTCGGCGCGGATGGCTGCCAGGTTGGGCTCGTCCAGTTGACTGTAAACGGGCTGCCCCAGTCCATCTTTTTTTAACGGGCCCTGCGGCGGGGCGTTGTGTCCTCCGGCAGTGTGATGCTCGATGATGAAACCGTCGGGCGGTTGGGTGGGGCTGTGCGCCAGCACGCCCGCCAGGTTTTCCAGCGACACAATTGCCAGGAAAGCCGGTCGTTTGAGCGGCGCCTGCGCCAGTTTGCCGCCGGCAATGCTGCGCGGGTCAAAGTGCAATTGAAAGGTCTCACCTGATTCGCGGTATAGAACCGGCAGTTCGCCGGTCACCGGGCTGTGCTGCGCCAGCAGTGAGCAGGCGGCGGGCAGCCCTTCGGGGTTGCCGGCGCCCACCACCACACCGTCCACACCCGCCAGCATGGCGCCGTACATGGAAAATAGCAAGGGGAGTTCGACTTTGTTCAAGAAGTTGATGAAGATGACACCGTTGTGCCCCTGTTTGGCAAGCCACACCTCGGCAAACGCGGTGGCGATGAGCAGTTCAACCAGTTCTTCTTCAACTGTCAACGTTACGGGGGCAGTTTGACCGCCGGGCATGGCAATCGTTCGGCTGCCGTCCTGCATGCGCACGGTTTGCGGCGGACCGTATTTGAAACGCGCAGCGGGGGCTTTGCCGCCCTCGATAAAATAACGATTGATGATTTGTTTGCCGGTCTCAACCCCAAATTGCGCGTCAAAAGCGTGCAGGGCGCGGCGCAGATGTCCGCCGGGGTCGCCAAGTTGAAGCAGGCGCACATGCACCACGTCCAGGGCGGTGCCCGAAACTGTCCCGGCGGTGGTGCCGGGCTGTTGGCTGGCAACCGCCTGCGCCAGCCGCCAGTTGGAAACGTATACGCCCATGCCGCCCTGAATGAGCTTGATGTTATTGAGGAAATCCATTCGTGATTTACACCTTATTTCTCATGGTTATAAGGTGTATAACCCTTTAGAAGCGCCAGAGATATGATTGTTGTGCAGCGTTGCCATAACCTGCTTTTTAATTTTGATTGATCTCCATCTCAATTTGGTCGCTGATATTTTTACCAAACACCTGGGTTTGTCCATTGTCGATGACTTCGATTTGCTGTGTCCCATCAATCGGGTTTTGTTGGATAATCTTGAGTGCTGCACCCGGGAACACACCAATGGACTTTAAGAAAACCAGTAAATCCTGTGATTGATTTGTGATCATGCGTACAATCCCTTTTTCACCTGGCTGCATGTTGGCTAACAAGGTCAGCGAGCGGGAGTCGTTCATGTTCAGATCACGATCTGGAATGGGATGGCCGTGAGGATCGAAAGCGGGTTCGTTCATAATTTGGGCGATTTGCTCCATGAAAAATGGAGAGACCACGTGTTCCAGCTCTTCGGCTTCGGCGTGAATTTTTTCCAACGGATAATCGAGAATTTGGAAAAGAAATTGCTCGATCAGGCGGTGCCGCCGGATGATTTGAAGGGCTGCCTTTTCTCCCTCGGCTGTGAGGGTTACCCCATAATGTTTGCGATAATTAACCAGGTCGGGGTGCGTTTCAGATAATTTTTGAAGCATGTTGGTGACCGATGCCGAGCGGATATCCAGCGCTTCAGCCAGCGCCACCGTGCTGGTGGGCTGGCTGTCGCGTGTTTGCTGATAAATGTTTTTGATATAGTCCTGTACGGAACGGCTTAAGGCATCGTCAAATTCCGGCATAACTCGTTATCCTCCAAGTAAGCGCACCGCGGAAGCTGTCAAAAAGGTTACCAGTATGGCTGTGCCCAGTGTAATTACGACGCTGAGTATAGTCCATTTATAGCTTTTTGTTTCTTTATAGATGGTGATGATGGTGGTGGCACATGGATTGTGCAGCAGCGAAAAAAGCATCAGGTTGATCGCGGTTAATAAGGTCCAACCATGACCCTCGACCAGCAGGGTGCGCAGGGCGCCCAAATCGGCGGTTTCGGTCATCATGCCCACGCCCATGTAAACCATTAACATGGTTGGCACCACAATTTCATTTGCCGGGATGGCAATGATGTAAGCCAGCAAGATCACACCATCCAGGCCGAGCAGCAGCCCGAAGGGATTTAGAAAGTTGGCGACATGCTGCGCCAGGCTGACCCCGCTGACATTGATGTTTCCCAAAATCCAGATGACCGCCCCGGCTGGCGCTGCCGTTAGAATGGCTCGCCATAAGACAAAAATGGTGCGGTCAATCAGGGAGGTGTATAAAATGCGGCCGATGCTGGGGCGTCGATACGGGGGAAGTTCCAGGGTGAAGGCAGATGCTTCGCCTTTTAACACGGTTTTGGATAGCGCCCACGAAATCAACAAAGTGAAGAATACGCCGATCAGCACCACACCCACCACCGTGCCTGCCGCCACAAATGAAGCCACCGCGGGGGAGAAGGAGGCAGCCACAAAAACGGTGGCCAGCATAATCAGTGTGGGAAAACGCCCGTTGCAGGGCACAAAGTTGTTGGTCAAAATGGCGATCAAACGCTCGCGCGGCGAGTCGATCACCCGTGTGGCAATCACACCGGCGGCATTGCAGCCGAACCCCATTGCCATGCTCAGGGCTTGCTTGCCGTGGGCGCCGGCGCTTTTGAACAGCCAGTCCATGTTGAAAGCCACCCGCGGCAGATACCCCAGGTCTTCCAGGATGGTAAAGATTGGAAAAAAAATTGCCATGGGCGGCAGCATCACTGCGATTACCCAGGCCAATCCACGATACACGCCATGCCACAGGAAGCCGGTAATCCACCACGGAATGTTCCATTGTGTGAAAAGCGCCGCGGCTTTTTCCTCGATAAAAAACAGCCCATCAGCGATCAAACCGGAGGGTACATTGGCGCCGACGATGGTAATCCAAAAGACTCCGGCCAGCATCAGCAGCATGAGCGGAAGACCCAAGATCGGCGAGGTAACCAGACGGTCAATTCGTTGATCGAGATCCCATTTTTTTTCTGCCTGGCTGTGCACCGCACGCCGGGTGATATGATCAACTTCGGTATAGAGTGATTTGACCATTTCGTCGCGAAAACCGCTGGACAGCCGGGAGCGCAGTGTTTCAGCATTGTTGAGAATATCTTGAGGGGTGAGTGTGGAATTCATGGCGGCTCCTATTGGCGTCCTTCAACAGCCATTCTTTTGCTAAAACTGACATCAGCAGATTTTTGTTCACTTACCAGTGTGGCAATTTCACCGTCTAAAATGGCCTGCTGCACACGCGCGTCGCCGTCCAGCAGACGAATGGCAAGCCAGCGGGCATTTGGCGTGCCGGGGTAAAGTTTTTCAATTTGCTGGCTCAACTCTGAAACAGCCTGCTGGACTTCGGGAGTTCCCTGCACCCGCAGCGGCCTGGTTTGAATTTGCCCGCTGATCACATCACTGATTGTGGTTAACAGGGTTTGCAGTCCCTCGCCATTGCGCGCCGTGATGGGAATGGCGGGAACCCCCAGGTCGCGCGAAAGGCTGCGCGCATCTATCTCAATGCCTTTTCTGCGGGCTTCATCCATCAGGTTTACAGCGACAACGACTTTATCGGTAATTTCCATCACTTGCAGCGCCAGGTTAAGATTGCGCTCCAGGGCTGTGGCATCAGTGACCACAACCGTGCAGTCAGGCTGCCCAAAGAGGATGAAATTGCGCGCCACTTCTTCATCCTGTGAGGCAGAAAGAAGTGAGTAAGTGCCGGGCAAATCTACCAGTTTGTAGCGCACACCGTTGAACTCATAACCGCCTTCAGCGCGGGTGACAGTTTTGCCGGGCCAGTTGCCGGTGTGTTGATTGAGACCGGTTAAAGCATTGAATACGGTCGATTTGCCGGTGTTGGGATTGCCCGCCAGGGCTATCACCCGGTCATATTTATCAAGTTTTAAACCCATTTGTTCCAAATGAGCATTGACAGGACAGGTTTTACAGGGGGAAGAGATGGTATTTTGTATCATGATGTTGTCCGTGTTTCTATAATGTTTCCTTTTGAACCGGGCGCACCCATATTAATTTTGCCTGGTCGCTGCGTAATGCAATCAGGGTGTTGCGTACACGATAGGCGCGTGGTTCTTTGAAGGCATTTTCCAGTTCGGGATAGATCCATGCGCCGGGGGTAAGTCCGAGGTCGAGAAAACGCCGGCGGGTAAATCCCTGGCAGCGGTCATCAATGCGAACAATCTCTGCTTTTTTGCGGTTGGGAAGGCTGCCCAGCGGAATTGTGGAGTGGTCGAATACCGCTTTTGATGTTTCCAGTTCGATACAAACATTTTTTGCGATGGTTTGAGCCAGGGCGTACTGGTTTTCGTCATCAGACAGCAGGACGCGTGTGGGTGAATTTTCTTCAACGGTAATTTCTTGCCCCACAAACAAACCCTCGGCAAGCAGTTGGGCATAGGCAACCGGGGGCTCATCTTCGAGATGGACGATTTTTCCGCTTTGACCGGGTTTCAACTGATCAAGGGGGGTGGTGGTGTGTGTTTCACGCAGTTGCCCGGCAGCGTTTGGAATGGGATCGCCGTGCGGGTCATGAGCGGGGTGGCCGAGGGCGGCATCCAGATCGTTAATCTCATCGAGGGTCATCAGGTGTTCGTGCTTGTGGGCAGCGTTGTGGATTTTTTCGAGCGGCATACGGGCTTCGTCAGCGAGATAGCGTTCCCACAGCCGGTGAGCACGAATCACTTGCAGTGCCCATCGATTTCCCTCGGTGGTTAAATACAACCGATCTTCTTTGGTTTCCACCAGTTGTTGAGCTACAAGCCGGGCAACTAATTCTTTAACAGAAGGCAAATCCAGGTTTAGCTCTGCTGCCAGATTGTTTATATCTGGCGGTTGGTCTTCCTGCTGTAAATTAAAGATGAGCTTAAGTGTGTCTTCCAATAATTGACGCTGATGAATCAGCTTGCGATTATGCCAGCGCGCCAACAGTCCATAACGCGGGAATCCCACGATGAGAACCAGCAACGCGCCTAGAATGAGCCATAAATACGTTGGAACGGGCATATCCAATCCTCCTATAGGTAATATTCATACCAACAATATAAATTAGGTTAGCCTATTATATAATATAGATATGCATATTGTCAATTGCCTAATTTGCGCCAAATTGCCGCCTCGAAAAATTCTGAAAATTGTCGCCGCAAGGAGGGCGGAAGCCTGACGCGGCAGCCTCAATTCAGAAAAGAGATTACCACGCACCGAAAAAACATCGGGGCTTGCAATGACACATGGGTGGCAACTTGGGCCATTGGCTGAGCAATTGGCATGGGTTCGGTGCAACCGGCGAATGGGTCCTTTTTGTGGTCTCTGAAGAATCGCGGCGCTCGCCGAAAAATTCAGGATCACCCGGCAGAGCAGATGCTGTTAAGAAGTCAGGTGAGAAATGACCGCACCCTGCAAACAGTCATCTGTTGTTTGCAGGGTGCATTTTCAAAACAAGGGTAAAGTTTAGTCCGCCGGCCTATTCACCTTGCAGCCGGGGTAACTCATTGCGTTTGCTCCAAAAGATCAGCGCCACCACAGCGCCCATCAGTGCCAGGCCGACCCCAAATTCATCGATGATATAGGGGGTGATCTCGTTTGGCACCGTCAGCGGGGTGAAGAAGCTTTGAACAAAAACGTTGTGCATGGCGTGTAGCAGGGCGGCCGTCCACAGGCTGCCCGATTTGAGCCGCAGCCAGGCAAACGCAAAGCTGAT
>CAZOKH010000078.1:0-17004 GCA_964580315.1 uncultured Anaerolineaceae bacterium
ATCCAGTGGAATACTGGTGTCATAAAAACGCCAGTACAACCACCACCAGCCCGACATTTCACCGGCGAACGGCATGCGCAGCGCGATGGCAGAACCGCCGGTGCGCAATGCGCCGATCCAACTATCAAGATCGAAGGTATTCAATACAAATCCATCAGGGAGGTGTGAGCCGGAGCCGGGACCGATCCCAATATAGCCGTCGCGGGTGACCGAGGAATAACGCGGGACGGCGCCGCGCTTGAAACCCCACACCGAAACACGCTCGAAGCCGTGTTCGGCGCACCATCGATGGATGGCCTGGTAGTGCGCCTTGCGTTTTCGCAAATTGGGCATACGAATGGAAGACAGGTGCAGATATTCGCCGACCGAAGTGTACGGAAAAGTGAAGAGCGGGTAGGTGGTGAGTTGATCTGCGCCGAGCTGCGCAGCGCGCGCCAGGTCGGTTGTCACGTCATTGGTGGTTTGATGCGGCAGGGCAAACATGAGGTCTGCATTGACCGAGGCAAACCCGCTTTCAGCCAGCAGCGCCAGCGCTCGCTCAGCGGCGGCAGGCGCATAGTCGCGCCCGATCAGGGCAAGGTTCTGGGGTTGGAAGGATTGGACGCCAAGCGACACCAGCGCAATACCCATATCATGCAGCCGCTGCACCGTTTCAGCACTCACGTCAGCGGGGTTGGTTTCGATGCAAATGTCACCGGTCAGGCGGAAGCGCTTGCGTATGTGATTCAACACGCTGGCGACGCTATCCAATGCCAGGGTTGGGGTGCCGCCGCCAATGTAAATGCTGGTGATCTCTGCCTGTCCGATCCTGTTTGCCCACCCATCCACCTCGGCAATAGCCGCCCGGGCATAGGGTTCCAGCAGCGTTTCATCGTATGGCACTTTTGTATAAGGGCAGTAGGGACAAAAGTGGCGGCAGAAGGGTACATGCAGATACAGCGAAGTGCGGTCAACAGGCGGCGGCGACCAGCTTTGTGCGGGCTGTTCGAAAACCCATTGCTGTTCAGGCCCCACCAGGTAACGGCGGGTGGCGCGGGTGAAGCAGCGGATCAGGAATTGCGCCGGGCTTCTCACCAGTACCTCAACATGCCAAGCACGGCGCCGGGGCGCAGGCGCTGAAATTCCGTCAGTTCAGTGCAGGCGGCATAACCGCAATCTGAACATGTCTCATCCGAAGCCCGGCAGCAAACTGATTCACCATCCACATCGATCACGGCTGCAATGGGAAAACGCCGCTGCCATTTGCCAGATTTCAACGCCAACAGACCGGCCCGCGAATTGATGACCGGCAACCCAGCCCTGATGCAACCGAGCAGGCGGTCAATGATTGGGGCGCGTTCATCAGCCGTCAGAAATAATTCGTCCCGTCCATAATAAGGTGTGTGGAAGTAGAACATGACGCCCATCACCGGCAATTTTGTGTCTTGCACCCATCTTAAGAACGGCTCAACGCCCTCAGCAGTATGGCGGTCAATCACATAAATGATGGCCACTCTGGGGTGCGAACCCGCCCGGACGGCGCTTTCGACCTGATGAAAATGATCTCCACGCCGCTGCTCAAAGACGCCGGGCAGTCCATCCATACTCACCCACACCAGGTCAGCCGCTGTTTTGAGCCCAAGCAGCCCGTTGGTGTAAAGATGCACATGAAAAAAACCAATCCGCCTGGCTGCATCAATGGCATCTTCGAGGGTATGTTCCCCGTCGCGCCACAGGGTTGGTTCGCCACCGCTGAAATACAACTCACGGAAGCCGCGCGACCTGGCGTTTTGCAGCGCGGCAAGCAGTTGCTCCCAGGTCATATCGGGACGGCCGGTGTTGGCAACATGACACCCGCGGCAGGCAAGGTTACAGCGGTCGGTTAAAGCAATGCCGTAGATGAGCGGCGGTGTTTGCCGTAATACCACGAATCGAAAGACGAACGCGGCATAGAATTGAAATTGCTTCCATAAACTACCATTAAATCCATGCATGATTAATCTCGCTGAGTTAGACAGCAGGTATGCAAAAGTGCCTAAATAAAGTATATAGCTAATTTGCAGCGTTCCTCTATTAAAACCAAAAAGCTGTTACAGAATAAGCAAATGAGAATTGGCAAAACACCTCCGGTAAGAAATCGCCGGAGGTGTCTGATTTTTATAGGGTGGATTTGTTTTAAACGGAGGGTATGGACAGCGATTCGGCCTGCGCCAGGATGGCTGTCATGGGTTTTTCTTCACTTCCCAGGTCGGTGACGGCTTCGCGGACAATGGCTTTTTTGGCTTCCAGTGGGCCCTTGGCATAGACTTTGCCGAGGGAAAAGCCCAGCACCTGCGCCTGGCTGTCGAGGATGACATCTTCCACCACACCCAGCATGGTGCCGCCTTCGGTTTGCACTTCGCGCCCGCGCAGGCTGCTTGCCTGGATGAAGGCGGCTGAATCAGGAATTTCAGCCAGCGGCACAACCGCATCGGAAGCGGATACCAGCCAGGCGTCGATGCCGATGACCTGCACCGCGCTGCGGGGAATTGCCAGATCTTTGCGGTTGATGATGCCCTCCGATCCCACGTATATGCCGGTGATCTGCCGCATGTCGGGATCAAGATATAAACCCTTGACTTCACCCAGCTTCTTGCCGTCGGTGATGCTGATCAGGGGTTTGTTGGAATGTCCTTTGGACGTGTTCACTTCAGCCTCCTATGGATTGATGAAAATTAGACATCTGGCAGCCATCATAACTGCCCGTGATTATCTGTAGGTGGTGGTTTCCATCCCTTTACGGTTAATTATAGACCTTTCATCCGTGTCTGCAAACGAAAAGGGTTTTCCAGGTGGATGCTTCTGATTGACCGATGGGATGCACTTGGAAAAATCAATTTTCAGCAAGCCCTACTGATCTGCTGGGGTGCAATGGATTTTCAATAACCGTTGTGCTACAATCATTTTACATTACTGAGATTTTTTACAGGCAGCTAAAGCATGAATGCGATAAAAGAAAGCTGAGCGGGTTCAGCTTTCTATTCTTTTTTTAACCGTTCAGTAAGTGAATGAGGAATCGAATATGCTTACCAATCCTTATCAATATATCGTGGTTGGGTCGGGCGCGGGGGGAGCGACTGTGGCGCGGGAGTTGAGCAAGCGCGGCAAAGCGGTGCTGGTGATTGAGCAAGGTAACCGGGAAGAAAAACTGGGCTCGTTTTTCGATGCGCTGCGTTTTTATGACAGCAGCAAGGTCACGCATATTCCCAAAAAATCGAAAGAAGGCGTCATCCTCTGGCGGGCGTTCATGACAGGCGGCAGTACCATGGTGTCTGCGGCCAACGGAGTGCGCAGCCTGGAAAGTGAGCTGGCGGCTCATGGAATTAACCTGCAAGATGAATTTGCTGAAGCTGAAAACGAGCTGGGAGTGGCGCCCATACCGGACGCCTTGCTTTCCACTGGCGGGAAAAGAATTCGTGACGCTGCCCGGTCACTGGGTTACCAGATGGATAACATGCCCAAATTTCTGGACGCAGAGCGCTGCATAGCCTGCGGGAATTGCAGCCTGGGTTGTTCCATCGATGCCAAATGGACGGCTCTGAAATACCTGGAGGAAGCGCAGCAGCATGGCGCACAGGTGATGCTTCAGTCCAGGGTGGAAAAAGTGACCGCCCAAAATGGCAAGGTTAGCGGCGTTGTGGTCGCGGGTGAAAATGGTCGCACTGAAATTCAGGCAGAGAATGTGATTTTGGCGGCAGGCGGGCTGGGCACGCCGGTTATTTTGCAAAACAGCGGCATCGCAGAAGCCGGATCCAACCTGTTCATTGATTTAATCGTGAATACCTATGGCGTAACCGATGACATGAATTTGCTGCATGAGCCGCAAATGGCCCTGGTTGACCTGGAGTTTCACGCGGAGCGCGGTTTCTTGCTTTCAACCTACATTAACCACCCGCGCGAAGTGCGCTTGATTGAACTTGGCCTGGGGGGCGCAGCCCTGCCGTCCAACCGCCTGGTGGGCATGATGACCAAAATTGCCGATGAACCTTCGGGCAGGGTGTTTGCCGACGGCTCGGTTTCCAAAACTGTCACCACAGCAGACCGGCAAAAGCTGGATGAAGGTACGCGCATCTCAACTGAAATTTTGATCAAAGCCGGGGCAAAACCCGATTCGATTCGTTATTCTGTTCCGCAGGGCGCGCACCCCGGAGGCACGGCTGCCATTGGCAAGGTCGTAGACAGCCGCCTGATGACTGAAATTCAAAACCTGTATGTGTGCGATGCCAGCGTTCTGCCACAGGCGCCGGGGCTGCCGCCCATCCTGACCCTTGTAGCGCTGGGAAAATGGCTGGCGAAAGACCTGACTCAAGGTTAGCTTTTCTTAATCCGTCCTGGAAACATCCCGCAAACGGCTATTCAAATTATAATCATGGCCTATGTTTACTCATAAACGGATGCAACGGGAAGCGGAAACCTTGCAGCGCATGATCTGGCTGTATTGTCAAAAGCAGCACAAGGCTGAAGCGGCGTTATGCCCCGAATGCCAGGAATTGCTGGATTATGCAATGGAACGGCTGCAAAAATGTCCCTACCAGCAAAACAAAACCACCTGCGCGAAATGCCCAACCCACTGCTACAAACCTGAAATGCGGGAAAGAATCAAACAGGTGATGCGCTTTGCCGGCCCGCGCATGTTGTTTGTGAATCCGCTTCTGGCTATTTTGCATTTGCTGGACGGCTTGCGTAAAGAACCTCGAAAACGTTGAACGCATTATGCTGCGCCGGTGATGACCACTTTCCCGCGGGCGTGGCCGCTTCCCAGGTGGCGGAAAGCATCCAGCGTCTCGTCAAATGGGAAAATCCTGTCGATGACCGGTGCAATCTTGCCTGTTTCAAGCCATTCTTTGAGAAAAACCAGGTCTTTTTGGCTGGGTTGAGCTGACAGGCTGCACAGCTTTCTGCCCCCCTTTTTAGAAAACAGGGGCCCCAGCAGCAATGCCTGGAAGAGCTGCGCGGGTTTTCCCCCGGTCATCACATAGATTCCTTTAGGAGCCAGAGCGCGCCGATAGGCAGCAATGGGGTGATAACCGTTGACGCCCAGGATCAGGTCATACTGCTGGCCGTTCTGCGTGAAATCTTCACGGGCGTAGTCGATGACATGCTCGGCGCCGAGCGAACGCGCCTGTTCGATGTTGCGGGCGCTGCACACCGCGGTGACCCGGGCGCCAAAGGCTTTTGCAAGCTGCACGGCAAAAGTGCCCACCCCACCGGACGCCCCGTTGATTAGGACATTCTGCCCGGCCTGGATGTGCCCCAGGTCGCGCAGCCCCTGCAGGGCCGTGACGGCCGCCACGGGCACGGCTGCGGCCTGTTCAAAGGTGAGGTTGGCAGGTTTAAACGCCAGAAAATTTTCAGGCGCTGTCGCACATTCAGCTAATCCGCCGCTGCCGTGGAAGGATATATCGCCGAATACCTCGTCGCCCGCTTTGAACTGGTTGACCCCGCTGCCAACGGCTTCAACCTGCCCGGCGACGTCTAATCCAAGGATGGTTTTGTGGGGGGCAAACAGTCCGCTCATCAGGCGAACCGGGAATATGTCAGCGGTCAGCATGTGCCAGTCAGCAGCGTTGAGCGAAACCGCCCGGACTTTAACCAGCACTTCATTTTCTTTTGGGGTGGGTTTTTCCACTTCTTTCTGATGCAGCACATCCGGCGAACCGTATTTCGTGTAAATAAAAGCCTTCATTTTTTTCCTCCGGGTTTTCTCTGGCGGCGCAGTCATCTATTCTGATATACGGGAATTTATAAACTTGGTTGTAAGAAACAAGGTTGGCTTTCAGTTAATGACCCGGATTAGTGATTCTGGTGAAAAAACGGGTTACAGGCATTGACAGAATCTCGCTAAAAAAGTAAGATATGTCTTGTATATAAGATATATCTTACATGGAGTTGCAAATGACCAAACAACCCGAAGGAAAACGATTTTACGGAGCCATTACCGTGAGTGACCGCGGACAAATTGTCATCCCGGCTGAGGCGCGGCGTGATTTTAACATCGAAGTGGGCGACAAACTGCTGGTGTTAGGCGACCTGGAACAGGGGCTGGCGTTGATCAAAGCCTCGATGCTGCTCGAAAAGCATCCCGGTTTGCTGAATATGATGGCAGATATGAATGCATCCAAAGGCAAGAAACATGAATGACAAGACTCGTGAAATAATCCTTTCCATTGCCAAAGCAGCGGGCGCCACAGCTTGCGCTCTGGGCGTGTTGAAGTTCAGCGGCGTTAAGAACATTGCCGCGCTGGTGCTGCTGACCACCCTGGCCGGCACGCTGGGCAACCTGTTTTTCTCCTGGATGGTTGCCCGGCTGCTCGATCTGCACAAACGGCTGACGCGCACCCGTCCCGGCGAAGTGGCGGCGGCTTTCGGCAGCTACCCACTGGAAGACGCGGACTTTGCCCCGGCGGGCGGCAAAGGACGGGCGCTGGCGCGCCTGTTTCAGGCGGGCTACCCGGTGCCCGACGGCTGCATTGTGCTGCCCGGCGCTTTTGATGGGGATGATTTGCGTCCCGAGGCCTGGCAGCAGGTCGCCAAACAATTAACCCGCCTGCGCGCCGGAAAGTCCATTCCCTTTGCGGTGCGTTCCTCGGCGCTGCAGGAGGATTCGGCGCGCGCGTCGTTTGCCGGTGAATTCGAGAGCGTGCTGGATGTGCAAAGCGATGCAGAAATCCGCGAAGCCCTGCGCACGGTGCTGCAATCGCGCCGCAGCGACCGGGTGAGCAGCTACAGCCGGGAACAGGGCTTGGAAGAAGGGGAACATGTCATTGCGGTCGTCATCCAGAAATTAATCCGCCCCGATTATGCGGGCGTGCTGTTCACCGCCGACCCGTTGAGCGGCAACCTGGGCCAGATGACCGGCAATTTTGTCAGCGGGCTGGGCGAAAAGCTGGTGTCGGGGCAGGTGTCTGCCAGCACGTTCACCTTTGACCGCCCGGACGGCGCCTATCACGGCCCGGCGGAGTTGAACCCGGTTGCCAGAACGCTGCACCGGCTGGCGCACAGCATCGAGAACGATTTGGGCTGCCCGCAAGACATCGAATGGGCGGCGGCGGGCGGCAAAGTGTACATTTTGCAGGCGCGCCCCATCACCACCCTGAACGGCTTTGACCCCGTGCTGGCGGTGTGGAATGACACCCTGAAAGGCAATTTTTTGTGGTCGGCCACCAACCTGATGGAAGCCAGCCCCGAAGTGCTGACGCCCTTCACCGCCTCGCTGCGCTCGTATCTGGATGCACACGGCGGCCCGGCGTTGAACGTGAAAAATCACTCGCTGAACGGCATCATCGGCGGGCGTTTCTATGCCAACCTCAGCGTGCAGGTTTCAGCTTTTGCACTACTTTTCGGCGGCGATGCCCGCCGGGCATACCAGCAAATTTCAGGCTGGTGGGGCGAGGTGCCGCCGGAAATGGATATTCCCGTGCTGCCGTTGACCGGCGAGGACTGGTTCAAGCGTGTGCTGCCCGGCCTGGTGCAGTCGACTTTGATGTTCGGGCAATACCGCAAACAGGCGCCGCGTTTTTTGGCAGCCAACCGACAGAAGTGCGCCGACTTGCGCCACAAGGTGCAGCAGGCAGCCGGTAAATCAGAATTGGCAGCCCTGTGGCAAAATGCCATCGGCCCGCTCTACCGCGATTCGATGATCCACGTTGTGGCGGCGTCTTCGGACGCCCAGATGAAATTGGAGCGCGAACTGCGCGAGCTGGTGGGCAACGATGATGCCAATGCCCTGCTTTCGAACCTGAGCGGCTCAGCCGCGCAATTGGAAAGCCTGGGGCCGGCAGCCGGGCTGGGCAAGGTGCTGCGCGGCGAGATGAGCCGCGCGGAATACCTGGACAATTACGGTCATCGCGGGGTGAACGAACCTGAATGCGCCTGGCCGCGACCCATGGAAGACCCCGCCTGGCTGGAACGCAAACTGGCCGAATGGCAAAAAGCCCCGGTGGATGTGGATGGGCTGCTGGCCCGCCAGCAGGCCGCTTATGAAGCTGCCTGGGAGCGCTTTTGCCGGCGCTATCCGCGCCAGTCGAAGCGCATGCAAAAACGCATTCAGCAGGCCGCCGAAGCCACCCGCCAGCGCGAGGCGGTGCGCTCGGAAGCCACGCGCGGCATGACCGTGCTGCGCGCGTTTGCCCTGCGCGCCGGTGAGCTGCTGGAGTTGGGCGAGGATGTGTTCTTACTGACCATCGATGAAGTGCTGCAGGCGCTGAAAAGTGAAACAGCCATCCCGGCTGTGCAGCGCATTGCGGCGCGCAAAGAGACCTTCCAGCGCTACTGCGCCCTGCCGCCCTACCCGGCGCTGATTTGTGGGCGTTTCGATCCATTTACCTGGGCGGCTGACCCCAACCGCCGCTCTGACGTGTTTGATGCGCACAGCCAGGCAGCACCTTCAACCGCCGCGGCTGAACAGGACGATTTTGTGCTGCACGGCTTTGCCGGGGCGCTGGGCGTGGTAGAAGGCACCGTGCGCCGCCTGGATTCGATGGATGACAGCGAAACCTTTCAGGCGGGCGAGGTGCTGGTGACCACCATGACCAACATCGGCTGGACGCCGCTCTTCCCGCGCGCCGCCGCCATCGTCACCGACCTGGGCGCGCCGCTCAGCCATACCGCCATCGTCGCCCGTGAGCTGGGCATCCCGGCGGTGGTGGGCTGCGGCAACGCCACCATGCGCCTGAAAACCGGCGACCGCGTGCGCGTGGACGGCGGCAAGGGGTTGGTGCAAATCCTGTGATCTACTGTGGGGGTCAACCTGTGTGCCTGCCCTCGTTTACATGGGTCGACCCCGAAAATGAAAACCCATTTTTTAATTGTTGTTATTTGCCAGCAGTCCTCGCATCGATAATGCCTCCCGCAATTGATCCGGCGACTCAAAACGAATGGCGTCAAATCCCAACTGCCGGGCGGCGGCCACGTTGGCTTGTTGATCGTCAATAAAGACACATTCTTCTGCGATTTGTTCAATCCGTTCCAGCAGGGCCAGGTAAATGCGCGGGTCGGGTTTGAGCAGTTTCACGTCTGAGGAAAGAAGGATGAAATCAAACAGGTCAAAAAAATCGTAGTCCTGCCTGACGATGTGAAATTTCTCTGTTGACCAGTTGCTCAAACCATACAAGGAGTATTCTTTCTCTTTCAATTCATGCAGCATATCCACCGTGGGCTGGATGGAACCGGCGATTGAATCCAGCCAGTTTTCGCTGTAATCCTGGATGATATGGGTATATTGCGGGAAGCGTTCAATCAGTTCATCAATGGCCTGGTCAGCCGGAAGCCCCTTGTCTTGCCGCAGGTTCCATTCGTGAAAATCAATTTCAGTGAGAAAGTTTTCAACGGCAGCGGGGTCGTCATGGAAAAACTTACCGAAGAAATAGTACGGTTTCCAATCGAGTAGAACGCCCCCAAAGTCGAAGACAATGGCTGGGTTGGGTTGCTTTTGCGTTTGCTGCGGCACGATGTTCTCTCCTTTGCTCTTGCGTGGTGATGATTGGCGCGTTAGACAGGGTGTAATTATGCCACAGAAAAAACCGCTCTCTGGATGGAGAGCGGTTCATCGCGCACGGGTGGGTATGGTCGCTCAAAACGACCGCGCCCTTGCTTCTTTTACTTTGCCGCCAACACGAATGATCCCATGAAATTGACAGTCACCTGGACAGCGCCATCGTAAATGGTTACTCCCTTCAGCACTTTCATCAACGAGTTGGATGAACTGAAGCTGCTTTCGCTGCCCGACAGGGGAATTTCAACCCATGTGCCGGCCCCTTCATCCCACAACATCAAAACCAGCGTTTTGTCAGTCAGTGCGCCCGGAAGGGCAAATCGAACCGTCACGCTGCCGCCGGGAACGAGATCAACCGGTGTGCCTGCCGATATCAGGTTGGTGGTCATGCCGTCGCTAAAAACGACTCCCGCTGGAAGTACGCCGGGTAACCCACTGTTTTGAAGCGAATTCAAAGAAGCATCGCAGCCGCACAATCCTGAAAACTCAGCGCTGTTGTCATTGGGGAGCAGCAGCAGGGTGCTGGCGACATGGCAACGAATGGCCTCCTGTTGCCCGCTGTCAACCGGCACAATGACCCTGTTCGCCGGCGGATTGTTTTCTTCAGTGCCTCCACTACTCTGGTTACTGGTTTTCTTACGGGCGATATCCACATAAAAGGTTAAATCTTCACTGTCGGATGAAACACTTTCGGTTCCATCCGTCTGGATCAGTTTACCGTCTGTGTAACTGTTCCCAAAATCTTGCCACATTATGGAAGTGGTGGTCCCGAAAAACAATGCAAAGGTATATAACTGGGAAGCTGCTACGGAGACCTGATCATTAAGGGTAATCTCGTTCACCCCTGCGTCAAATGCAAATTCCTGCGCATGGAGTGGATCGCCAACTGCTGTTTCGCCGGAAAAAATCATGATTATTCCACTGGTCGCGGCATTCACTACTGTTCCAATTTTGGTTAGCAAACCGGAGAAAGGCGCTCTGAAACTTTGACCAACGCCGTCGGGGTCTGCTTCTACTGAGTAATAGCCAATCCCATCGTTTTGGACAATGGTATGCGATCCCAGATCTGGAGTGAAACCTCCAATGGAATCAGATTCTGCAGCCGGAGCGGAATCTTGCGCCATGAATGGTTTCTCGGATGGATCGGATTCCAGAACTGGGGCAGGTTCTCCGGCTGGGACAGGCTCCTGGGCCGGTGCAGGCTCCTTAGATGGGATTGCTTCCCCGTCTGGAGCGGGTTCCTGGGCTGGTGCAGGCTCCTTAGATGGGATTGCTTCCCCGTCTGGAGCGGGTTCCTGATCTGGGACAGGTTCTTCAGATGGGTCTGCTTCCCCGTCTGGAGCGGGTTCCTGAGCCGGGGCCGGTTCTTCAGATGGGTCTGCTTCCCCGCCCGGAGCGGGTTCCTGAGCCGGGGCCGGTTCTTCAGATGGGTCTGCTTCCCCGCCTGGAGCAGATTCCTGGGCCGGTGCAGGCTCTTGATCTGGCAATGCTTCCTCGGCGTAAACCGACTGCGGCATGACAAACGACAATATCATGACCACCAAAAGGGTGAAAGGGATTGCTTTTCTGAGTGCGATACTACTTTTCATTTTATTGCCCTCCATGAATAGTGTTGCGAGATGGTCTGATAATGTCTTCACGACATTAAAACAGCAAAACCATCCACCTGGTCTGCAGGGATGCGTACCCTGTTGGAACAGGGAAGGTGGATGGCTGAAGATGGCCTGAAATTGGCATGGTTTTAATAGTGAAAACAGGCTGATATTAATTTTTTCTTCTAAAAATATATACTGGCTTGCCTCTTTTTGTCCAGTAAAAAAGAATGGTTGTAAATAACCTGTAAGTTATTTATAGAAAAAATTAACTTAAGGGGGATGACCGCGTCCTGGTTGCCCTTGCAGGAGATGCTGGACTACTCCAACATCTCGTCCAGCCGGTCTAATAGCGTGTTCACGCGCCCGGGAAGCTGCGGGATGTCTGCCTCCGTGAGCAGCAGCAGGGAGGCCAGGTCGGCTTGCAGGTTTTCTGGAAGGATGGGACAGTTTTGCAGCGCAAATTCAAGCTGGCGTTTTTCGCCGGGGTGCAGGCGGCGGTTGAAGGCGAACAGGATGTCGAAATAGCTGGCCAGCATTGCCGCCAGGCGGTGGTTGATGCCGGGTAGGTCGCGGCGCTGCACGGCTTTTTCAATCTGCGCGGCATACGAGGTGATGATTCCGCGCAGCACGGGGTGGTTATAGCGGATGATGTTTTGGCGCAGCGCTTCGGGATAGTCTGCGCTGCACCGCTGCTGGAGCTCGGCGAACCAGCCGCGCGCGTCGTGGAAGGGGATGGACTGGCGCACGGTGTACCAGAAGCAGGTGGTGTAACCCAGGGAGGGCTGGTGATCGTTCACCACCCGCGCGATCTGGCTTTCCATCCAGGCGGCGTCGAAGTACATCAGGTCCAGCTCGATGCCGCTGGGGGCGTGCACCACCAGGTCGCCGCTGCCCCAGTAGTGCAGGTCAAAATCGGTGCGGGAAGCGCCGCCGATGCGCTTGACCAGGGCGCGGCGCACCTCCAGCGGAATTTCGGCGCGGGTGTACACGTACAGGTCAATGTCAGAGGCGGGGTCGCATGCGCCTGTGCCGCTCCCCAGCGACCCGGCCACAGCCACCGCTTCAACCTGCGGCAGGGGCGCCAGGTGATCAACAATCTGTTCGATCAGTTGAAGATGAAGGGGAGACAGCTTTTCCATATCTAATTATAGCCACAGGAGTTGGTGAAAGGGTTGAAACAGTTCTTAGTTCTGTCATTCGATCACCTTCACCCGACTCTACGTTACAATATAGTATACTAATGTTACACTTCTCAAGTATCGTATACGATCAAACTATGATTCCTGACCATCCTCTCACATCCACCCCCGAACAAATTGCGGCTGCGCTGCGCGCCCAGATTCTGAAAGGTGAATTGAAAAGCACCCAGCCGCTGCGCCAGGATGAACTGGCGGCGCGTTTTGGCGTCAGCAAGATTCCCGTGCGCGAGGCGCTGGTGCAGTTGAAGGCAGAGGGGCTGGTAAACCTCCATCCCAACCGTGGGGCGGTGGTGAGCGAGCTTTCGGCAGCCGAGGCGGATGAGATTTACGTGATACGCATGGCACTGGAGGCGACGGCGCTGCGGCGCGCCATCCCGCACCTCACCGTGGCGCAGTTGCAGCAGGCCGAAGCCGTGCTGGACGAACTGGACCGCGAGGCAGACCCCGCCCGCTGGGGCGAGCTGAATTGGGCATTCCATGCCGTGCTGTATGCGCCGGCGGCCATGCCGCGCCTGTTGGAGACTGTTCATACCCTGCACGTCAATGTGGCGCGCTATCTCATTCTCTACCTGGCGCAGATGGATTACCAGCACGTTTCGCAGCAAGAACACCGCGCCATTTTGGAGGCCTGCCGCTTTGGTCAAACCGAGCAGGCGCTGGCATTGCTGGAGGCTCACCTGCAAACGGCGGCGCAGCACATGACCGTGTTTCTGCAACAGCACTAGTGTTTGCTATTTTCTTGATTTCTCTTTCCTGGAGGTTATGCATGTCGACACCTGAACAACACCAATTTGAAGTTCATGATGGAGAGTCGCTGGCGAACGCCAGGGCAATTATGAGCGCCAGCGAGTCGCCGCGCCAGTGGGCGCAGGAAGTGATCAATGCTGTTAAACGCAATGAGCAATGGCGCGGGCAGCAATGCATTAACCTGCTGGCGCCCGAGGCGCCCACCAGCCCCATGGTGCGCTCGCTGCTGTCGTCAGAGATTGGCACGCGCGCAGCCGAGGGGCACATCGGGCGGGTAAACCGCTGGTTTGCCGGCACGCAGTATATCGACGAGGTGGAGGCGCTGTGCGTGGAACTGTTGAAAACCGCCTTCCGCTGTAACTACGCCGATCACCGCCTGATGGGCAGCATGCTGGGCAACATGGCGGTCTATACCGCCCTGTGCCAGCCGGGCGACACGGTGATGACTGCGCCGCAGCCGTACGGCGGGCATTCCAGCAACCGCGTGGACGGCCCGGCCGGCATGCGCGGCTTGAACATTGTGGACGTGCCTTTCAACCCCGAAACGCTGGAGGTGGACCTGGATCAGTACGTACAGGTTGCCCGCCAGCACCAGCCCAAACTGGTGGTGATGGGCATGTCGATGACGCTGTTCCCGCTGCCGGTGCGCGAGATGAGCCGGGTGATCGAGCCGTGGGGCGGCAAGTTCATCTACGACGGCGCGCACCAGGCGGGGTTGATCGCCGGCGGGCAGTTCCAGGATCCTTTAAACGAAGGCGCGGTGGTGCTGACCGGCTCGGCTGGCAAAACCTTCAGCGGCCCGCAGAGCGGCATGATTTTGTGGAATGACCCTGAACTGACCCCACCGTTGGCGCAAACCATTTTCCCGGTGCTGGCAGCCACCCACCAGGTGAACCGCGTGGCAGCCCTGGCCGTGTCGGCTGCCGAGATCATCGAGTTTGGCAAATTCTACATGGCACAGATCGTCAAAAACTCCAGGGCGCTGGGCAAGGCGCTGGACGAGCGCGGCATTCCCATGCTGGGCGCGCAGCGCGGCTACAGCCAGAGTCACCAGGTCATCGCGCGGGTCGAATCGTTTGGCGGCGGGCTGGAGGTGGCGCATCACCTGGCTAAAGCCAACATCATCACCAACAAAAACCTGGTGCCGGGCGACCAGCCTGCCGACTGGGACCGTCCCAGCGGTTTGCGCATGGGCACCATCGAGGTCACCCGCCTGGGCATGAACGAACAAGACATGCAAACCATTGCCGACTTTATGGCGCGCGTGCTGGTGAAAGGCGAAGATGTGGAGAAGGTTGGCAAAGACGTGACCGCTTTCCGCGAGCCCTTCCAGACCGTGTATTACAACTTTGACCACGAGTATCCCGCCTGGGCAAAACCTGCCGGCTGAGACTGTCGAAGCCAGCAAGCACTGACAGGTTCCCTGAACCAGGATTTCTCCCCGCGCAAAATGCGCGCCTGTCGAGACGACAAAAATCTGAGTGCATCTGTGTTTATGTGTGGTTCATCTGTCCTTTCTTCTCCCAAATATTGCCGAAAGGACAGATGAACCTGTTTAAACAGGACATTTCCAAACCCGCCGCGAACTTGATAGCAATTGATAGTAACTCTCCGATAGACTCACAGCGTACCTGATGAAAAGGAAGTGAGTCTCTTATGGAAAATCCACGTCATTGGCGTTTACGCAAACAGCGATACTCTCTGGTGGGCGAGGTGTGCCCCCATTGCAACGAAAAGCTGTTCCCCCCGCGCGACGTCTGCCCGCACTGCGGCGGCGAAGCCAAGCAGCCCTACAACTTCAGCGGGCGCGGCGAGGTGTTTTCCTACACGGTGATGCACGACGCCCCCAGTGACTTTCAACACACTACCCCCTATACCGTGGCGCTGGTCAAGCTGGAAGAAGGACCCGTGGTCACTGCCCAGCTCACCGACCTGGGCGACGCCCCGGTCAAGATCGGCATGCCGGTCGAGATGGTCACCCGCCGCCTGCGCTCTGATGACGGCGACAAGGGGATTTTGGTGTACGGGTATAAATTTAGGCCGGTGATGGCTGGGACGCGGTAAATTCAAATTATGGTGGATCATGAAGCGCTCTCCGAAAATGGAGGGCGCTTTTTCGTTGCGTTTATTAAAGAGGATAGCTATAATAATTTGTATTAGTGGGTAATTCTGAGAACGGAATTCAAGGATTATTAATGATTTGATTGCATGCAATGTAGCAATTTCTGAATAAATAATTGTGTGTCATCATCTTGAAATTTAAGTGCTGGAGTTGCATATGATTTTAGCTTGCCCGATAGATAACAAGGATGATGCAATTCAAAAGGTATCTGCTGTTGTATCAGGCGGTCAGTCTACTGGCACATTTTCCGGACCGACAGGCGGAACAGTTTCATATGATGGAAAAACAGGAAGTGTTAGCGGATATACTACATTAAGTGGGACTTCAACCAGCCGCCTTGCACAATTATTAGCTCCTCCCCCCCCACCGATTAAGCCTAGTGGATTAGGTTGTTGGTGGATATTGATTTGGTATCCCATAATGCCATTTTTAATTGTTTTTTCTGCTCTTGTGCCTATTATGATAATCACAGCAATCTTTTCTGAATTTGGTGAATACGTCAACTCGAATGATTTTTCAATTGTTTCATTAACAGCAAAGATGGCAGTTTTTGTTTTTGGTGTGTCAACAATTATTATATTTTGGATTAGTGGGCGCTTCTGGTTTCGACAGTTTAAAAATTATGAAAGACGCAAAATAGAAAGGGAAGATATTGTATATCGTAAAGAGAAACCAAAATGGGATAATGCAATGAGAGTCTGGGATAGGTTGTATTATTGCCATAAACACGATATTGTTTTCGACCCTGAAAATGGTGAATATTGTTCACCCTCAACACTAAATGACTTCTTTTATCAATCAAAAGCAAGTTAACAAAACGTGCATTAGAGATCAAGGAATTTGAAGTATGTTGAACCTTTTTTCTAACTTCGAGTTTTTCCTGCTTCCAAGGAAAGTCCATACCCGCCCACACACAGGTAACGCAAACCGTTAGCCGCTTGTTATAGAAAGTTTGTAATCTTCAATGAAAGAAAGTGCTTAATATGGTCACTAACACATTTGATAATGATGAAAGCAAAACAGTTGTCCTGATTGGTGATCTTACACAAGAGGGCGTAACTACAAAGATTAAAGCCTTGGGGTATATTTATCAGCAAAAGCGCTTGTATTCATCTTTTCCAAAAAACTGGGCTATTACTAAAGAATTAATTTCTAGCCTTCGCGCATCAGGAAATCTTGTTTCTGTATTTGTACATTTTACAGAAGGTCTTATATACAGATGTCTTGAAGATAAATACCAAAAAGAATGGCAAGAATTATTAGAAGAAATTAGCAAATCGAAATCACTATTTTTTGTTTATGAAGATAATTTGGCCGGGAAATTTACGCAATCAGAATGGTATGGCCCTCAGCGTGATACCAGCCGAGCAATGGAATTGTTAAGAAGTTTATTTAACTCCAAAGTTGGAGTTGTGCCTTACAAAAAACGAATAGACCTTACTATTAGAATACAAGAATTTCTTGATGAGATAGAAGATGGTGTACTTTTACGCCTCTATGTTCCAAACAGAAGATACCAATCAGAACAATTGGATAGTTTTCTTCGTCTTCTAGAAAATTATCTACGCAATGTTGAGCAAAAAGCCTTTTCCGTTGACACGCATAAGGCGGAACATGGGCTTGTTTATATTTTTAAAAGTAACAATACAGCCATCATGGATATAAATGAACTAGGCAATGCGATGTCACGATTTGAGTCGTTCATGGAATTATGTTTAAACGATACACAGAATGCAAGTGAACTTTTGCAAAAAATAACTAATAACTCGACCGAAGGATTACGCAACCTTTTTTCTGTAAATTCGAGTCAGAAATATCCACAGTTCTTTA
>CAZOKH010000079.1:0-16866 GCA_964580315.1 uncultured Anaerolineaceae bacterium
AACCTGTTCTCCGGCAAGCATACTACCATCATGCTCCACTGCATAAAAATTGTCCGGCCCGATATAGGCTGGTGAATCATTTTTGCCAAAATAACCCAGCTCAATTTCCAACAGCACATATTCCATACCTTCTTCAGGTGGATTGAATAAAGGATTTTCGTTTTTAATGGCCGCCTCCGCCTGCGCACCTTGAAAAGCGTTCAGCAAGCTGATCTCCCATTCCGAAGTAATGATTCGCTCGCCAACCTTTGCGGGAGTATCAATGCTTGTGCCAGTTTTGTTCGGTTCGTGTTCTGAAAGATTCCCTGGTAAAGAGATTGAGGCGCCTTCCTCCAGGGCAAAAAAGCGGGTTATTCGGTCTGCTTTATATTCCTGTAAATCCAGAACAACCATCAAATCCTGTTCATCCACCGGAACTACCGCGTCAATCCAACCCTCAACAGCTTCGGCACTGTACATATCTTCATACAGGAACTCGGGCTGCGGAATGCCGTCCAGTGTATCACCATAGGCAATATGACTGTTTCCTGTGATGAATAGTTCTGTTAATCCAAGATCATGTGCATCGCTGTCCAGCGCAGTACAACGAACGAATATTTTTGCCAGGGCAAACTCTTTTCCGGCCGCTAGTTCCTCCACCTGTTGTCCTGACGACTGAATGACCAGCAGGGCATCATCACCGCGCAATAATTCAATCACTTGCATTTCCCATCCAGGCACAGATAAAAGCGTTCCAACCGGCAGTGGCGCCTGGCGGGTGGTTCCTGCCCCAGCAGGCGCTTCTTCTGTTTCATCGTCCATTAAATTTTTAATGATTGAATTTGTTTTATTCTCTTCGCCTACCGAATCATCTTTGTGATTATCCCCATCAGGTAGCGACACCGGTAATGTGCAGGCGAATGAAACCAGAACGAACACTGCCAGCATAATCCACCAGGATCGTTTAGCCATCATCAACTCCCGGGATAACCGATCAGTTGAAATTATCCCATAGAAAAAGTATAGCAGATTGGACATTGGTTTTTAAGTACACCGGATGCTACAATAATCCTGGCAAGAAAATTTATTCAATGATCTATCAAAAGAAAAGGAGCGGAATATGAACCCTCATTCTGATGGATCGAAAAATGGCGCACACAAATTTCACCTTGCTGCCCTGTCGTTGATCTTAATGCTTCTCATGCTCGCCTGCGAAGTACCATTTTTTCCTCTCGAACTACCTGAAATTTCCCTTTCCGTGTCGCCCGAAGAAATTATTGATATGCTGTTCCCCGAAGAAGAGCAAGCCGCCGATGAGACTGTTCAGCAACCTGATTCAATTCGTCCAGAATTACAACAATCTTCTGATGATGATCCAGATTTAAACGATCCTCCGAGAGAAGAAGAAACCAGCAGTGCTGAAGTGATTGGCGGCTGGTATGGTGCATTTTGTGATGAAGCTGAGGGAACTTTTCTCTACCGCTGGTCCGTAGATCTTATGCAAAATCCGCAAACCGGAGAAATTTTTGGCACAGTGAAATTTCACGACTGTCCCGGCGGCGGCCGGGTGCGGTATTACGTCACCGGAAAATCCCAAATGGGTCCGATATATCAATTATCCGGCATTAAGAAAAGCGACGGCGGTGGAGAACTGATGGAATCATCGCCTGAATCCATCGAATTCACGTTTGATAGCGATAGCGGGCAGCTCACCCCCAACCTGGCGCCGTGATTAAAAAACGTCGGTGGACACAAATTGAAACCAATTCGTGTCCACCGGTGATGATCTATGGTAAATCGCTAATTCTTCAGGCTGTGAATGGGCGCCGGAATTTTGCCGCCAAACGCCACAAAGCGGCTCGATTTGCCCACGTTGCGCACGCGGGCAATGGCGCTCTCGCCGAACAGCCCGCCGAACGAAACGAACTCGCCGGCTTCTTTGCCCGGCACCGGGATGACGCGCACCGCCGTGGTTTTGCCATTGATCATGCCGATGGCCATTTCATCAGCGATGATGGCTGACAGAGTAGCCGCATCAACCGACCCCGGCAGGGCGATCATGTCCAATCCCACCGAGCACACACTGGTCATGGCTTCCAATTTTTCCAGTCCCAGCGTATCGTCGCGCACGGCGTTGGCCAGCGCCTGGTCTTCGCACACCGGGATGAACGCACCGCTCAACCCGCCCACGCTCTGGCTGGCAAAAGCGCCGCCTTTCTTGACCGCATCGTTCAACATGGCAATGATAGCGGTGGAACCCGGCGCGCCGATGGCATCAACACCCAGGATTTGCATAATCTCGCCCACGCTGTCGCCCACATTGGGGGTCGGCGCCAGTGAAAGGTCCACCACGCCAAACGGAATGTTCAACGCGCGCGCCACCTGGCGGCCGATCAACTCGCCGCTGCGCGTCACGCGAAACGCGGTTTGCTTGATTTCATCGGCCAGGTCGTGCAAACCCAGCTTTTGCTCGCCAGCCTGGTCAATCCTGCGCTGCAGGGCGCGCGCAATCACCCCCGGTCCGCTGACGCCCACGTTGATCACCACCTCGGGCTGCCCCACGCCGTGAATGGCCCCCGCCATAAAGGGATTGTCGCCCGGCTGGTTGGTGAACACCACAAACTTGGCCGCGGCAAACCCGCCGGTTTCGGCGCTGCCCTCGGCCAGGTCTTTAATCGTCTGCCCCAACTGCACCACCGCGTCCATGTTGATGCCCGATCGGGTGGTGCCCACATTCACCGAGGCGCACACCTTTTGTGTGCAGTTCAGGGCGCGCGGGATGGCGTCGATCAACGCCTGGTCGCCGCAGGTCATGCCGCTGGAAACGTCTGCCGAGAAACCGCCCAGAATGTCAATGCCCACATCGCTGGCGGCCGCATCCAAAGCCCTGGCAATCTCCACGAAGCCGTCCACATCAAAACCAGCCCCCACCAGCGCAATGGGCGTGACCGCAATGCGCTTGTTGACCACCGGGATGGCATATTCGGCGCTGATGGCCTCGCACACCGGCACCAACTGGCAGGCGTGTTTGCGAATTTTCTCACGGATGGCCTGGCAGGTGTTGCTCACATTGGCGCGGTGGCAGTCCAGCAGGCTGATGCCCATGGTCACCGCACGCACATCCAGGTTTTCTTTCTGGATCATTTCAACAGTATGTAAAATTTCTTCTGATCGGATCATGCGATTTTCCTGACTTTATCCGCCTAATGCAGCGGCAGGGCAATATCATTTACGGCTTTAAAAATATCGTAGTGCTGCAAGACCATGTTCAAACCGGTTTGCTTTGAGAATTCCTGTAAATTGCGGCGCACATCGCTGATGGAGGTGCACTGGCTGATGTCAATCACCAGGATCATCATATAGATGCCGTCTTGCGCCGTGGTTGACAGGTCGAGAATGTTGATGTTGTGCTTCACACAAAACGACGACACCGTGGCGACAAAACCCACCTTGTCGGGGCCGGTGGCGGTCAGCACATAGGCGTTTTCGGGGATGGACGGGCGGAAAGGCACAAAATCTCCTTCCACCTGCTTCACCATCACATCAATGGCACTGTCGCTGCGCGCGTCGATCTCAGCCAGCTTGCGCTCCACATCGCGCGCGGTCACCTTCTCGGGGAAGGAAGCCAGCAGGATCATGGTGAAATAGCCGCACAGCACGCTCTGGCGAATGTCGGCAATGTCGCCGTTGATTTCACTCAACGCTTGCGACACCTCGTGCACAATGCCCACCCGGTCGCGTGACATAATGGAAATAACATACGAATGCTGCATCTCTGTCATAAGATTGCCCTTAATCAATAAGTTGTTCAGTCAATCGTATCACCACAACGTTCATTCGGCAACCGGGAAAAATGGAGAGCAATTGGTTACGATACGACGCCTTGCGAAAACTTTATTAAGACTATGAGATACATTGTTAATCTACCGGATTCTGGAATGATTTTTTTTAAAAACAATTAACCTTTTCCAAAAATTCCCTTAATTCAGCGTTATTGATTGGTCTCTACACTCTAAAGAAGAAACTTATCCATTAATTCAAAACCACAAGGAGTAGAGATGAAATCGAACCGCATTTTGATGACTGTTGCACTGTTGCTGATGGTTTCGCTATACATGGCAGCCTGTGCGCCCCAAGCTGCCCCGCAGCCCGCCCCCACCCAGGTTGTTGAAGAGCAGGCAGCCGCCGAACCTGCCCAGGAAGCCGCCGCGCCTTCTGAAGAAGCTTCCCCCGTCCAGGCCGTCGACTGGAGCAAAGTCACCTCGGCTGAAGAAGCCGGTGGAATGGATGCCCTTATCGCCGCCGCCCAGGCTGAAGGCACCCTCAATGTAATTGCCCTACCCGACGATTGGTGCAATTACGGCGAAATGATCAAGACCTTCTCTGAAAAATACGGCATTACGGTCAATTCCATCAATCCCGGCGCCGGCTCAGCCGATGAAATTCAAGCCATCATCGACAACAAAGAGAATAAAGGACCGCAGGCTCCCGACGTGATTGATGTGGGTCCCGCTTATGGTCCGCAGGCAAAAGAACAGGGTCTGCTCACCCCCTATAAAGTCGCCACCTGGGACACAATTGCCGGCGTCAAAGATGACGAAGGCTACTTCTACACCGATTACAACGGTGTGCTGGTTTTCGAAATCAACACCGATGTCGTAAAAAATGTTCCGCAAGACTATGCCGACCTGCTCAAGCCTGAATACAAGGGGCTGGTAGCCCTGGCTGGCGATCCGCGTGCCTCAAACCAGGCTGCCCAGACCGTCTACGCCGCTGCGATTGCCCAGGGCGGTTCTCTGGATGACATCCAACCCGGTTTGGAATTCTTCAAAGAATTGAACAAGGCTGGCAACTTGCTGCCCCTCATCGCCGACTCGGGTCCCATCGCCAAAGGCGAAACCCCCATCACCTTCCAGTGGAACTATCTGGCTTTAGCCAACAAAGACAACTTTGCCGGCAATCCCCCCATCGAAATCGTCTATCCCAAATCAGTCAGTTGGGGTGGTTTCTACCTGCAAGCCGTCAGCGCCTATGCGCCCAACCCGGCTGCCGCCCGCCTGTGGCAGGAATTCATGTACTCTGACGAAGGTCAAAGCATCTGGATGAAAGGCTACTGCGCCCCGGCTCGCCTGGCTGACATGCTCGAACGCGATGTGGTTTCCGACGAACTGAAAGCCAAATTGCCCGATCCTGCCATCATCGAAAGCTCGGTTGTGCCCAGCGGTGACCAGCTCTCCGCTGCCCGCGATCTGATCAAAGAACAGTGGGACAGTGTGGTGGGACTCGATATCAAATAATTCAGAAACATCTGTCCCTTTTTACCTTTGCGTAGCCTGGTTGAATCAGGCTACGCAAAGCCACTTCTCCGACAACCCATAAAAACATGAATCCTCCTCTCGAATCCCCCCCATTAAAACACCCCCCACGCATTATTCAGGAAAGTTCGCTGTGGAAATGGATTGGCATTGCGCCATTTTTTGTTTTTATCATCTTATTTCTCATCCTTCCTTCTTTTAATCTTTTCACCGGCGCTTTTTATAACATCCAGGGTCATTTCACACTTGAAAACCTGCAAGTTTTCAGCAATCCATTTGTTCTCAAATCCTATCTCATCAGCGTGCAGGTCAGCCTGATCACGTCACTGGTCGGCGGCATTTTCGGCTTCTTCGTGGCTTATGCCATCACCGTGGGCAGTGCGCCGCGCTGGCTGCGCAATTTGATCATGACCTTCTCAGGTCTGGCGGCAAATTTTGGCGGCGTTCCGCTGGCATTTGCCTTCATTGCCACCCTGGGGCGCACCGGCTTCATCACCGCCTTCTTAAAACAGGTGTGCTATGCCGGCGCCGCCGGCGAGCAGGTTTGCCCGCTCAATCCGTATGATCACGGCTTCAACCTCTACAGCCTGGCAGGGCTGGTACTGGCTTACACCTACTTTCAATTCCCGTTGATGATTCTCACCATCACACCGGCGTTGGAAGGTTTGAAAAAAGAGTGGCGTGAGGCATCTGCCAACCTGGGCGCCAGCAGTTGGCAATACTGGCGCGATGTGGCTTTACCCATTTTGCTGCCGTCCATTCTGGGCGCCACCATATTGCTGTTTGGCAACGCTTTTGGCGCCTTTGCCACCGCCCAGGCGCTAACCGGCGGCAGCATTCCGCTGGTGCCCATTCTTATCGGTCAGCAAATTCGCGGCGACGTGCTGGGCAACCCCCACCACGGTTATGCGCTGGCGCTGGGCATGGTGGTGATCATGGGTCTCACAATCTTTGGATACACAGTATTGCAGCGCAGGACGGTACGATGGATAAAAGCCTGAATTCAAAACAAGTAAATTTATGGGCGCTGTTCTGGACAATCGTCGCCCTGCTGTATTTCTTCATCCCCATTTTCGGCACCCTCGATTTCTCTTTGCGCATGAAACGCGGCGAAATCAGCCTGATGGCATACCAGATTGTCTTTTCTGATCCGCGCTTCCTGGAAAGCTTTCGTTATTCCACCCTGATGGGGGTAGTCACCATCATCGTCAGCGTGCTGATCTTTGTGCCCACCGTGTATTGGATTTACCTCAAACTGCCGCATATTCGCCCGGTGGTTGAAATCATCACCATCCTGCCCTTCATCGTTCCGGTGATCGTGTATGTGTTCGGATTGATCCGCACTTTTGGGCGTCCGCCGTTTCAGCTTACCCTGACCCCATTCAAGACCGATATTCTCATGCTGGCAGGTTACCTCGTCATCACCATGCCCTACATGTACCGCGCCATCGATGTGGGCATGCGCTCCATCGATGTGCGTTCGCTGACCGAAGCCGCCCAGAGTCTGGGCTCAAACTGGCTGCAAGTGCTGTTCAATGTCATCTTCCCCAACCTGCGCATCGCCATTCTCAGCGGCGCGCTAATTTGTTTTGCCACCGTGATGGGCGAATTAATCCTGGGCGACTTCCTGGTGCGCCCGGCGCTGGGCCCCTATATGGCATCCATTGGCAAAACCAAAGCCTATGAACCAGCCGCCCTGTCCATCATCAGCTATGCCTTAACCTGGCTCAGCCTGGGGTTCATTCAATTTTTCAGCCATGGCGGCGACGCGCAGCAGCAGATCACCGGTCGCTAATCAACCCGATTCGAGGATACTTCCATGTCATTTCTTCAACTTTCCAACATCCAAAAAAAGTTCGGCAGCACCGCAGCCGTCGAAAACTTCAACCTCACCGTTGAGCAGGGCGAGTTTGTGTCTTTTTTGGGTCCCAGCGGTTGCGGCAAAACCACCACCCTGCGCATGGTCGCCGGGTTTGAATATCCCACATCCGGAATAATCACCCTGCAGGATAAAGACCTGACCTTTACCCCGCCCAACAAACGCAACATCGGCATGGTTTTTCAATCCTACGCGCTGTTCCCCAACATGACCGTGGCGCAGAATATCGGCTATGGGCTAAAAATTGCCCAGAAGTCCAAAGAAGCCATTGAAGCCCGCATCGAAGAATTGCTTGCGCTGATTCATATGGAAAGCATGGGCGACCGTTATCCTTATCAATTGTCCGGCGGTCAGCAGCAGCGCGTCGCCCTGGCGCGCGCACTGGCAATTCAACCGCAGGTGCTGCTGCTCGATGAACCGCTCTCTGCCCTGGATGCCAAGATCCGCGTCGAACTGCGCCACGAGATTCGCCGCATTCAACAGCAGTTGGGCATCACCACCATCTACGTTACCCACGATCAGGAAGAGGCATTGTCGCTTTCGGACCGCATTGTGGTGATGAACCAGGGCAGCATGGAACAGGTGGGCACACCCGACCAGATCTACAACTTCCCGGAGACTGAATTTGTCGCCCGTTTCGTGGGTCAAATCAACCTGCTGCCGGTTGAAGTGGTTAACCCCAGGGATGGAGTGATCAAAATTGGAGATCACCTGCTGCGCGCCGGCAGGTATGGCAAGCTAAACGGAAAACCCGTGCGCCTGGCAATCCGCCCCGAAGAACTGCACCCCGGTTATCAGGAAGGGTTAAACAATCTATCGGGCAAGGTGGGCGCCATCACCTACCTGGGTTCCATTATTCGCATTCGCGTGGACGTGGAAGGACACCCGGTTTCACTGGATGTTTTCAATGAACGCAAATTCAAACTCCCGGCAGTAGGTGAATCGTATCAGATCAGCTTTCCGGTTGAGGCAAGCTGGTTGATTTAGGTTGAAACAACCTGGTGCATGGCAGATTCAACAACCTTTTCCAGGCAAAAGCGGTAAAAAACAGAGGATTTCAGGAGGGTACGCTTTATGGAAAACCAAATGAGTATGACCATCGTTTCCGATGAAGTGATGGAAAAGACTGTGGTCTTCTTTGATCTGGATAAAACCCTGCTCAAGGTTGACCTGGAACATTTCTGGATAAAATTTCTGCTGATGCACGGGCTGGTCGATGAGCAGACGCTCGACACCCTTGAAGAATTTCACCGTGACTATGAAGCAGGCGTGATGGACTTTTACGCCTATCAACGCTTCTTGCTGAAACCGCTGCAAACCTTCCCCAAAAGGTTTTTACTCGACCTGCGCGAAGAGTATCTGTGCATCATTCCCGCGGTGCTGTCCAAACGCATGTTGAAGCAATTAAACTGGCACAGCGAACGGGGGCACCAGTTGGTAATGATCACCGCCTGCATCGATTTTCTGGCTGAGCCGGTGGGCGCCATGCTGGGTTTCGAGCATATTCTGTGCACCCGCACCGAGCAGGTGAACGGCAACTTCACCGGGCAAATCATTGGCACCCCGGCTTTTCGCAGCGGCAAGGTGTCGCTGCTGCGCAGTTGGGCGGCGGATCACCGGCTGACCCTGAAAGGCAGTTGGGGTTACAGCGATTCGGTCAACGACCTGCCGCTGCTCAACCTGGTCGATCACCCGGTGGCAGTGGCGCCCGATAATTTTTTGCAAGAACATGCCCTGCAAAATCGCTGGCAAATCATTTCCAATTTTTAGAACAGCATCTACGAAAGCGAGGGGTATTGTAGAAGAGAAAAGGTGCGGATGAATGACTTCTCCGTACCTTTTCTGTTGTAAAACCATCATGGAATACTCTTTCCAGTTCTTGGATATAATGAATTTTGAAAACAGTTTTGTATATAGAAAACCGTATAAACCGAAAATCTGCAAGTGACCAGGTTAAATATTACGTGAAAGGGACCTCGATCCATGACCTCTCCCTCGCCTAATTCTTCCCAGGCAAACCGAAAATTGTTGGTTTTACTGCTTTTCCCCATCCTGAGTTGTTGCATTTCATCTAGTATCGGTGTGCTGATCGGTCAGGCGGGCGGTCTTCTCTACCAGTATTTTGGAGGCATCTCTGCCCTGATCTGCCTACCGTCCTACTGCATCCTGTTCTTCGCAACCTTTGTCATGGCCTACCTGGTCAACCTGCTGCTCAACCGCATATTCAAAAATCCGGAGCGCCGCTAAAGGCTGCCAGAAGGGTTCAAACATGAATAAATTCATTACCAATAACATCTCATCTCCCAACGGCCGTGAACCCGGCGTTCCAATTCGGGTGAAACCTTTTGCCTGGCTGGCAGTCGGGCTGCTGGTTGCCACAATTCTGGTTCAGCCGGTTTTAGCCAGCAGCAACCCGGCAAAATTGCGTGGGGTGGAGGAACAGATCGCTGCTGCTCTGGAAGAAGCCAACAGCGCGCTGGGAGGCGGTTTTGAATTCTTCGGCAGCAAGCATGAAATGCGCCGAGACATCCAGGAAAACCCGATGCTGCCGGAAGAAGTCATTGAAGAAATGATCATCCTGCAGTATGACGACGCATCTCGTCTGTGCAACGATTCTGGCTTCATGTTCAACGATATGCACGGCTGCGCCACCAGCAACGGCAAGCATGACACCTTCATCGCATGGTCCACCGGTCAACGCGGTCCCGGCGGAAAGTACCTGGAGTTTCAGGTTTCTTCCAATCATTTGAGTTCCACCGGAGCCGAAAAAGCCGACGCAATGCCCCTGGCAGAAGCTCTGTACCAGGCTGCTGCCAACCACGGGCTGTATGAAGCCTATACCGGCGAAGAAGAAATTCTCCCGCCCGTGGAGGAACAGCCATCTCAAACCATGCCGGAAGAGAAGCCGCAGGAGCAGTTGGAAGAAAAACCGTCCGACGACAACCCTCCAGCTGATGTTCCCATCCCATTTGAGCAATCACCGGAAGAATCCCAATCAGCTGAAATGCCCATCTGGATTTCTATTGGCAACTGGCTGGTGCCAATTCTGGGCGCCGTGGCAGGGTCGGTGATGGGCGCCATTCTCGCACTAACCTCCGCCAAACCCGCGCCGCCCACTCCTTCTGTACAGGTGACCCTGCCAGCGTCCGAGCCGGAACTGCCATCCGTAGAGGAAGCCATTGAACCCGCCTGTCCGGAACCCACACCTGCTGTGGAAGAAGAACCCCTCCCAGAACCGCCCGCCGCCGAAAGCGAGCCCGCACCCGAGACACCGCAGGAGGAGGCGGAGCAATCATCCAGCGAGGATAAATTGCGCAGCCAGCGCCTGGGAGCCGCCGAGGCCAAGGCAACCATCAGCCAGGTGTTTGGCTCCTACATTTCGCCAGCACGGCTAGATGGGATTGAGCCCGAAAATGTGATCTTCCAGAGCCATGCTGAATTCATCAAGTGCTGGAATGAAAACCAGACCGTTCCCATGCAGGAGGGCACCCACGCCTATACCCTGTCAGGCTCACGCACCATTTATGTCGACCAGGATAACTATTACAACTACGATGTGGTGCATGAAATGATGCATCTTTCTTCCTCGTATGACTTTCGCCAGGCGGTGAAGCACGCTTTGAACGAAGCCACCACCGACTACTTCACCACCCGGCTGGCTCAAATGAACAACGTTGAGCATGTGACCCGTTATAACACCGACGGCAGCACGCAGGTAATTGAAAAAATCTCCGACATGGTGGGAGAAGACCTGCTGCGCAAAGCTTACTTCGGCAGCGACAGGGTGGCTGTCGACCAGTTGATCTCCACCTTCGATGACAAGCTCAAGCCGGGCGCTTTCAATGAATTAATCGATTTGATGAATACGGGCAAAATGCAAGAGGCGCTGCAATTGGTGGGAGGATGAATTTCGATGCTTGTATAGCGAGAACTTTATCAATAACAATGAAAAAGGTTGTTGAATAACAAAGCACGCATCAACACCTATGAATTATTAAAAGCTTTCGCTAAAATATCCGGCAATACACCCACATACGTGAAGATCAAGCGCTGCCCGGCGCGGGTAGCCGCCATATAAATCTTGCGGGTATTATCTCGAATAATTGCCATTCGTTCATCGTCTGTTAACCGTAAAGATTGTTCTTCTTCAAATAATTCACGCAACCCTACCAGAAAAACAATGGGACTTTCAATCCCAGCACCTGCATTCAACGTGGTGACACGGATATAATCACCGGGGTAGGTTTCTTTGGGATTAATCGCGGCATTGTTCCCCAGTTTACGGTTAATGGATTGAATTAACGATTCGCACCCCTGACCATTGGCATGCAAGAGCAATAAATGCTTGCGTGGAACGCCATTCTTAACCAATTCAGCCACCTCATTCACCACACGGGCAATCTCATCCTGTGAACTACTGAGCGAGATAACAACCGGAAAGGCACCATTGGGCATATTCATGAAATCAGGGGCCAGTATTTCATCGTCTCGTTCTGCCGGCAGCCGCAAGCGGTAAAACAAAGAGGCGAATTGCATAATTTCATGGGTTGTGCGGTGACTGCGCCGCAGCAGGTGGGTTCTTCCGCGCGCTTCCAGTCCGAGGCTTTTCCAGGAAACTCCGCGTCCCAAAAAACCCTGGGTGGGGTCTGCCACCAGGAACAAATGGGCATTTTGTTCTTTTAACGATTTCAAAACCAGTTGCATCCAGATTGGGGCAAAAAATTGCGCCTCGTCAATAAAAACAAAATCATAATTCGGAAGCGTTATTTCATTTGCTTGAACATATTTCCACAGCCGTTGAGGAATATCGCCCCAGTCGGATTTATTTAATTCAGCCAGGCGCTGTTGATAGGCAAGCATGGCAGCCCACATTTGATTGCGCTGCTCCAGGTTCAGGCCAAACCCGCGCCCCCGTCGATCAAAATTTAAATATTCCGACCGGTTCATGGGAAGCTGGTCTTTGAACCAGTCAATTTCTTTGTGGAGCATGAAATCGGTAATGGCTGTTTCGGATAATTTTTCCTGCCAGATATCTTTGATGATGTCTTTTCGCTTCTGCATGCCCATCGGTTCGACCTTCCCTTTTGCTTCAGATAAGAGATGGTGGCACCAGGCACTGAAAGTTTTCCATTCAATGTTCTCTGGAAGGTCTGCCCCCCTCAAGCGGGCAAAACGCCCTTGCATATCGTGGATTAATGGTCTGTTATGCGTGAGAACCAGGAATTTCTTGTTGGGGTAATGATCGAATAACAGGCGCAGCCGAAACAACAGGATCAACGTTTTTCCGCTGCCAGCCACACCGTTGATGATGTTCAGGCGAAAATCGTTGATTAAAGTCTGCCCCTCGGGTTCAATGTGCAAATCCGATTTCAAGGCACTTTCCTGGTTGTAATCCAGCAAATAATCGCTTATGCCAGCATCCAGGCGGCGTTGAACCGTTGGACGCACTGACATTTCAGCCGGCACCACCGTTTCAGGGGTGAAACCCTGGCGAAGTTTTTCCAACCACGTTCCGTCCACTGGCACGTTAGGGATATAGTCTTCCCACCTGACCTTTGAATCGGATGACAGGATTTCCTTGCCAGCCCAGGCTGGTTCTCCCTTTTGCCTTTCCAGTCGGCTTTCAAGCACCTGCTTATGCGCGATGTTGGGAAACACAACCAGCGTCTCCAGCGGCAGATCGGCAGGCAGGTTAAGTTTTTGAATGAAAGTGTTCAAGACGGCTGCTTCCGTTGTCCCCAGAGAGGGGCGATTGTCATCAATCAACATCAATTGCGCAGCGTTGCTCGCCTGGAAGGCAGCCGCCGAACTGGCTTTAACCAGCAGCGCATGTTTATCGTGTGTGATGATGAGAAAATCGGGGGTATTCTGCTCCCACGGCGCCAGGTGATGCCAGATGTAAATGGAATCGGGCAAGGTTTTCAATGCCCGGAATGTCTTGATCACTTCCGTGGGCGATGATTGAGGGATTGTTTCAGGAAGTATGTGAGCCATAATTTATTCCAGCAGTCCATCAGGAATGGAAAATTGAAGGCAGTCATCAACCAGGCTTTTGAATAATTCGATGGATTTTGCTTCTTCCGGGTCATCAAATTTCGCATCAAAGATGTGATGGCTGCCAATGAGAATGAGTTTTGTGCGCGGCCGGGTAACAGCCACGTTCAAACGTTGGGGTTGGAACAAAAAATCAGCCATTTGCTTAATAAATGCCGGGCTGGATGAGGTGAAGGATAGGATGATCACTTCTTTTTCCTGTCCCTGCATGCGCTCCACCGTATCAACCACCACCTGGTCGCAAATGGAGTGATCTGTGACATTTCTGCGCAGCAGGCTGCGGATCAACCTGCTCTGGGCTCGATAGGGTGTTACCACGCCAATTTCGCTCGCGGCAAGGCCGTGATGCAGCAGCGCTAGAATGATCTCAACAGCAATATCAGCCTCGCGCCGGCTGCGCACCGTGTTGTTGCGGTGACACAGGTCCAAAAAAACCGCGCTGGCTGCAGGATCAAGCACAAAATCCCAGCGCGACGCCCGGTCAGAAATCTGAAGTCGCCTCACAGCAGCCTCTTCACTGGGTTTCAATTCGTTTCCATAAAACGTTCGGCTGGGCCATGCAGACAATTCTTCATTCAGGCGATAAGTGATATTCAGCATGGTTTCATTGCCGCGCCCCGCCAGGTAATTAAAAATGGAAATCTGTGAGGCCTGTTGATCTGAAAGCACCGTGACGGGCGGAAGCTGGTTTTCATCGCCAACAAATACGTATTTACCGCCCGCCAGCATTCCCATGATGGCCAGGGGTAAGGTGATCTGCGACGCTTCATCGAACAGCACCACATCAAATTCCACATTTGCCAGCCTGCTAGTCTGAATTGAAAAAGGCGTGGCGCCAATCACATACCCGCTGTTCAAATCGGCAAAATACGAAGCGTCAAAATCTGTGAAATTGGGCACATCCAAATCGCCGGTATGGCGTTCTTCTCCAATTTTACACACCGGGATGCTGTCATCGATGAGAGGGATCTTGTTCAGGGCATTGTGGATGGCGCGGTGCGTCAGCGCCGTGACCAGAACCCGCAGACCGTCATTTACCAGCAAATTGCATAAATGCGCCAGCACCCAGGTTTTGCCCGTCCCGGGCGGACCCTGGATCAGGTATAACAAATCAGAAGCGTAAGCCGAAGCCACCGCTTCAATTTGGCTGTCATTTAATAAAGTCGTTTCGGCAAGTTGTTCGGCAATCCGTTCGTATTTGGCATAATCCATTTTTGGGATGAGTGAATTTTGCAAGAGCGGCAGGATGGTGGAACGCCCGCGCAGAGAATCAGCCACCGAGTCTAATGCTGAAAGGTAAAAAGGGCTTGAATCAAACCAATCCTGATCGGCAATCCAGCCGTCTGGCTGCGCCAGAAGAAAATAGGGGTTGCCCCAAATGATGCTGAAGACCAGTTCGGTTTCGCCGTCATACTGCAATTCAACATGCAGTGAATTAGGGTCTTTAATCATCCCCCGGTGGAGAACCAGCAAATCGCCTTCACGAAAGCGCGATTGGTTTGTGTCACATTTGAAAGAATAGAGATTTTTATCTCTTTCAACCAGGCTTAAACCCTCAATTGCCCAGCCCCTTGAAACCCGCTCAGAAAGGGGATGAGACCATTGGCGCTCTAACGCGGTATATTGCAATTCAGCTTCTGCCCGGACAAAACGGCGCAGGCGGTGAAGAAGGTCTATTGTCGAGGTCATGCGTATATGTATTGTCCCGCGATTTAGATGGCGCTGTATGTATAATTTCTGTAAAAAATATTGAATTTATCAGGTCAGGATGCCTGTTGTAAAGAAATCCTTCTTGAACTGTACCGGAAGAATGAAAATATTGCAATTTTTTCCTTGGGAAAGGGGTTCTTTGCGCCCGTTTGAATGGATGAGAATTACACGACAGACCTCAAGGGTTTCCGGAAACCCTTGAGGTCTTGTGTTAAGTGACATTTCCATCACCCACATCGTTGAAAATCCATCAACCTGCTCTGTCATTTCGAGACCCGATTCAAGGAATTTATCTGGTTAAGAAATCAGAAAGGGTCGAGAAATCCTGGCGATAATTTCTCAATATGGCATTTCTATGATTGGCGCAAAGATTTCTCTTCGCGCTCATGGCTACACTTCGAGAGCAATCCTTTGCGCTCATCGAAATGACAGAATCGGCGTTGTTTTATAGCAATAATTGGAATAGAAAATGGCATTCGGCCGGCATTGCAGCGTTGATGTTGACTCATTTCTGACAATGATATATAGTTTTTCCATAAGGGGATTTTCTATGAACGATGAACTATTTACCGAACTGGTTGCCAGCGTCAAAGAAGGCGGTGCGTTCTTGCGTGGAGAAAAAGAAGCTGCACGCACCACCCGCCATGCTGCTGGTGACCATGGCAGCCAAACACCCCGAGGCGGTGTTGGATGCGGTGAAACAAGGAGTTTAAAACAGGCAGGTAAAAGTTACCGTAGGGTGCGGTCGGGTTGTGACCGCACCAGATTTAAGAAATATTAACCTCAAAAATGGATAAAATAGTTGTTTTGGTGCGGTTACAGAACAAACCGCACCCTACCTGCTATTAGCTGAGAGATAATTATGTCAACAGATAAACAAATTCTAGGTGAAGTAGGTGAATTTCTGGTTATCAAAAATTGTAATTGTCCTAAGTGTAAAAAAGGAAATACCTTAAAGCGATAACCTCGAAACTTTAAGTGTGCAGATATTATTTGCGATTTTTGTGGATATCTCGCTCAAGTCAAAACTGTTAGATCTCACAATATTGACCTTCTTCCACCCAAAATATTAGGAGCAGCATGGGGTGTCCAAAAGGAACGTTTAGATTCTTGCATCTATATGCCTCTTTTTATAATCCTTTACAATTCCCAAACCGAGTATGGTATTTATTATTTACCAGCAGATTTGCAAGTTCCCGAATTGTTTGTACCACGTAAGCCACTTAGCAATAATGCAAAAAGAAGTGGTTGGCAAGGATTTATTTATGATCTATCAAAATTAAGTGGTAATTCAATAGTTAGAATTCATTAGATTCAAATAATTCCTAAAAATGTCAAAAAAATCAAGGGTGCAGTCGTATTCCATACTGCACCACAAACTTAAAAACATGAAATAAAGGTTGTGTTGGTGCGGTTACAGAACAAACCACACCCGCTATTTATTTAGGAAGCAAAATTCGTGCGACAGTAACACCCCACAAATAAGGTTTTTGATACAATAATAAGGTACGATTACTCAATCGTACCTTATTCCATTAACCATCCTCTCCCCAAGGAGCCAACCCATGAACCCTCTTATCTTGCATGCCGATCACATCGTCTGTATGACGGAAGACAACCGTGTGCTCACCAACGGCGCGGTGCTGGTGGGCGCCGGCGGGCGCATTGAGGCCGTGGGCGAAGCGCCGGCGCTGCTGGCGGCGCACCCCGGCGTGCCGGTGAAGCGCCTGGCCGACCGCCTGCTGATGCCCGGACTGTGCAACGTGCACATGCACAGCGGTTTGCTGCGCGGCACCGCCGAGGGGCTGCCGGTGTGGGAGTGGCTGCAAGAGTACATCGACCCCATGCACCGCGTTTTAACCCCCGCCGAAGCCGAAACCGCCTCGTACCTGTGCTATGCCGAGTCGCTGCTGGCGGGCAGCACCACCG
>CAZOKH010000080.1:0-16752 GCA_964580315.1 uncultured Anaerolineaceae bacterium
TCTAAAACAGAACGCAGCGTTCTTTCCAGGAACGCTGCCTGATTAAAAGAGGGAGTGACAATGGTAACTCGCGGCAAAGAATCCATGCCAACCTAGCCAAACAGGGTGTCGTAATCAACCCGCGGAAAAATGCGCAGCTTGCCGTCGATGGTGGCATCGACCACGCGCCGGCCGTCTGCCTCAAATGCCTGGCGCGCCAGGGCATAGCCGCGTTCAGATGTCTCCAGGTCGGGTAATTGCCAGCGGAAACCCTTGCCAAAATAGTTGGGTGAAAAGTGGTTGGGGTCGTCGCCCTGCGAGACCACCGTGGTATTGGGTTTTCCCTGGGTCACAAAGTTGTGATCCACACCAATCAAGACCACTTCGCTGAAACCCATGTAATAGGCAATTTGCAGAGCCACAGTGGTCACCGTGGCACCTTCCCATAACCGCCCGCGGATATCCGTGGAAAACTTGGGGCCGGTGTAGGTGGAAAACAAAAAATACAGGTCATCATCGGGCTGCAGCCATTGGTGGGCGTGCCAGGCAATGAAGCGCGGAATTTTCAACTTCTGAATGTCTGCTGCGCATTGTTCCACCACCAGGTTGTTGATGGATACATAATAGGTGGTTGGAAAGCCCATCTCCTCAAAAGCCATATACACCCGGTTCATGCCAAAGGTGATTTCACCATTCAACTTGACCAGGTCAGTCTTTTTCAGCGAGGGGCCGTTGCCCATGATGAAACAGCGCTGCCCTTTATGAATATCTTTGAGCGCTGCCAGCCGTTCAATCGAATCGCGCCGCCAGGGATGAAAATTGGCTGCCGGCAATTCGCCCAGACGGCCGAAGAAATCGACCGTTTCACGCGCGAAATTCACCACCGATTCGGGTAAGTTCTTTTTTATAACCTGTCGCAAAAGGTTTACTCCGTGCTTAAGCGGCAGGTAGCCCCGCCGTCCACAATCAAAGCCTGCCCGGTCATAAAGGATGACTGGTTGTCATCGGCTAAAAAGTAAATGGAACTGGCAATTTCACCGGGTTTGCCAATGCGCCCATTAACCGTCTTGCGCGCCAGATCAGCCATGCGTTCTTCCACCGTGCCGCCGCTCACATGCCCGCGCGACAATCCGGCACGCAGCATGGGGGTATCAATCGCCCCCGGCAAAATGGCATTGACGCGAATGTTGTGCGGCGCAAATTCAATCGCCATGGCGCGGGTCAGCGCCATCACACCGCCCTTGCTGGCAGCATAGGCGGCAATGTCGGCTGAGGTTGCCACAGCGTGCACCGATGACACGTTCACAATGGCAGCCTCACCCGCGGCTTTCATCAGCTCAAAACCCAGCTTGGCCGACAGGAAAATCGGGCGCAGGTTGGTATCCATCACCTGCTGCCATTCTTCCAGGGTGGTCTGGATTAAGGGTTTCGCCACCTGGTAGGCAGCCACGTTGACAACAGCATGCAGCATGGGTGAAAACTTGGCTGCCTGCTGAAAAATGCGTTCCATCTCTTGCGCCTGAGATATGTCTGCTTTGACAAACAAACCATCAGCAGGGAATCCAGTCCCAAAGTCAATCATGTCCACACCGATCACACGCCAGTTGTTGCGGGTAAACAGATCGATGCAAGCCCTACCAATGCCGCCGGCAGCGCCCGTAATCAGCACCACGCGTTTTGATTCTGTCATTTGCTGATCTCCTCGGTAATAAATTGGTTAAACAGCAGTGCGATATTGCTGCATGATTTGCTCAAAATCTTCGTGAGGTATGGCTAAGCCGTCCAGCAGGTTGCGGATGGTATTCCAGTGCACCCGCTCCCAGGCTGCCGGGCTGGAATTGGAATTGTGCGGCGCCAGCATCACGTTATCCATGCGCAGCAAGGGAGAATTCAACGGCAGGGGCTCCACTTCAAACACATCCAGGCCTGCACCGGCCAGTCGATCTTCCTGCAGCGCCTGGATGAGCGCCGCTTCATCGACCAGCGGGCCGCGCGCAGTGTTGACCAGCACAGCATGCGGCTGCACCTGTTTCAACGCCTCGGCATTGATGATGTGAAAACTGGTCGGGTTCAAATCACAGTTCAGGCTGATATAATCTGAGCGCTGCAGCAAGTCCGGCAAATCGGTCATTTCCACGCCGTTTTCCACCAGGAAATCCGGTGCAACGGGCGCAATATCAGTGCCCAGCAGTTGCATGCCAAATGCGCGCGCCCGGCGCAAAACCGCCTTGCCCACATTGCCCACACCGATCACGCCAAGGGTGCATTCACTCAACGAGCGCCCCATCAATTTTTTCCATTCACCCAGTTTCATGCGTTTGTCCATCCACGGCTGCCGACGGGCAAAAGCCAGGATGTATGCCATCACCGAATCGGACACCGGCAGGGTGAAAGCATTGGGGGTGTTGCGCACCTGAATCCCCAACCGCCGGGCGGCATTCTGATCAATCGAATCAATGCCGGTGCCCCACTTGGAAATAACCTTCAGGCGCGGCTGGCAGGCTTGCATCACTTTCTCGGTATAGCGGTCGTCGCCGCAGATGGTAGCGTCAAACTCGCCTGCCATTTTCAACAGCTCGGGCTCTTCCAAACGTTCCAACACTTCGGGTTCCAGCAGGTTCAAATGATAGTGAGCAAAAACCGGTCGAAAGCGATCAACGACCGGGATCATATAGGGTGCTGAAAGCAATAGGGTATTCATTCAACAATCCAGAGTATGAATTTTTTGGATAACTTCTAGCGGAAAATCGCCATCATCCAACCTGTGGATTATACCAACGATTGTCCCAACCGTTTACGCAGCAGCAAGTCCACGATCTCGAAATCCAGTTCTTCGTCAATATCCCAGGCCTCATCACGGTTGATTTCAAACAGGTAGGGACGGTCGCCCAGCCGGTTGCGCCGCGCGATCAACGTCTCGCGCGAAAAGATATACATGCAGGAATTCTCTTCATAGATGGGCGGCAAATCCTGGGTGCGCAGCAAAATGGCCGGGTTGTGATTGATGGGCCGCGTCAGGGCGTCCCACAGGCGGGTTTGAATGCGCGTCACGCCGAACAACGAGTCATAAGACAGCAGGTTGCCGGTCAGGGTTTGGATGGCGCGCGAAATAGTCTCAGTTTTCAGCAGCGGGTTGGTGCTGTGTGTTTGCAGGTAAAAATCTGCTTTCACCTGGGCGGTATCATGCAGCAAAATCTCATTCATCGGAATGCTGTCAGCGCGTAAGTGCTCCGGCCGTTCCAACACAACCACCTGTGGAAAATCTTTTTGCAGCCCTTGCATCACAACCGGACTGTCGGTGTCCACCATCACCCGGTCAATCTCCGGGCACGCCAGCAAGGTTTCAATGATGTGCTGGTAAAGCGGTTTACCTGCCAGAGGACGGTAGTTTTTTCCCGGGACACGCTCGGAATGATGCCGCATGGGCACCAGCGCCACGATTTTCAGTTTTGGATTCATTGTTTCAGTTCTCCCGATCCGCTCAACCTTTTTTCTCCAGTGGTTCATATTGAATGGGTTCAACTGCCCGTGCGGGAGTTTCAACTGGCTGCTCATCCATACGCGGATAATAGAATGCCTGCTTCAACTTCCAGGTCAGCTCGCCGCTCTGCCGATACCCCTGGTAGGTTCCCCAGAATTGATTCCAGCGAAAATGCAAAATGGATTTCCACTCTTTGCCCAGCACACCCTGCTGCCGTGCCGCCCGAAAATCATTGGACACATTCGAGCTAAAGGAACGGAACACATCCTTCAAGTGAAACATCTCTTGCGGGTAGATGTGTTTGAAAGCCATACCTTCGCGCTTGTAGCGGTTATAAACATTTTGCCAGGTTTCATTGTGAATGTGAATAATTTCAGCTTCAGCCACATAGGCAATCTGGTAACCCTGAGACAGCGCCCAGCGCGCCCAGGCCAGGTCTTCCAACCCCGGCAGAGTCTCATCATAGGCATGTTTTTCCCACAGCTCGCGCCGGATGGCCGCATTGGCGTTGTTGCAGAATGGGTGATCCTGGCGCGGTTGCGATCGGTCGGGAAACCAGTGTTGAAAGATCTGGTGCTCTGAAAACTTGGTGGTTGCCATGCCGCGCTGTTTTCCATAGACCACCGCCATTTGCGGATTGGAAAACGGCTCGATCATTTTCTCCAGCCAGTCGGGATACACCGGGTAAACGTGCGCGCTGGCAAACACCACCACATCGGATCGGGCAGCTTCAATGCCCCTATTCAATGACCGCCCAAACGTAAATTCTTCCGGTCGAATATGCACAATATCAACCGGGTACTGTTGCGCAATTTCCACCGTGCGGTCTTTGGAACCTGAATCCACCAGTATGATTTGCACATTTTTCACCGACTGCTGGGCAATGCCGGTCAGCAGCCTGGCAATATGCTTCTCTTCGTTATAAGCGCGGATGATGACAGAACAGGTGGGTTTCACGTTAAATTCCCTTCCACAGGATCAGGCAGCAGGAAGGGCTTGTTTTCCAACACGCCTTCCACCACGGTGTGCAAGGTTACCGAATTTTCAGGTTTCAATTGATCAAGATTAAAATCCTTAAGGGTTACATACCCTTGCCAGATACCGTCCTCGCGGATGAAGTCGCCAAAAGGCAGTGAAGTGCGGAAAATCTGGTAATACAAAAAGCGGCGGGCGTTCTGGCGGTGCTCCGGCAGGGCTTCCACCTTTTCAGCCAACAAAAAGTTTTGCGCTTGCTGCCGAAATGCTTCGGCAGTCTCCGGGAAGAATACGGTGGGAATCTGGGTGAAGCGCGCTTTTCCGCCGCACAACACTGCTCCCCCCAGCAATGATGCTTCCAACCCAATGGTCGAGTTATACACCATGACAAACTTCGAATGGGCAATCAGTTCATACGAACTGAAGTAGGCATCCGGGTCCACATACAACACATTGGGAAATTGATCGACACCTTTTGCTTTCACCCAATCGGTCACGCTTTCCTGGCTGGCTTTGCCGGGACGGGTCTCATCGGGGTGCGCCCGGATGACAAAATATGTCTCCGGGTGAGCGCGGATAATTTCCAACACATCATCCAGCCAGGCAAACATGTGCGGGTAAAGCACATTGGCGTGTCCCTGGCTGGTGTCAAAAACCACATTGGTAAAAACCGGCACAATCTGTTTAAATTGCCGGGCGCGCTGCCAGAATTCTTCGCTCAACGGCTGCATTTCAGGCCAAAAGCGAATGCCCGCCATGCTGAAATTGCCCTTAAATCGTTCAGCCAACAGGTCATCCAGCAGTTTATCCTGAGCCGGCGACATCACAAAATCGCGTGGAATGTCAATGGGGTAAGCCGTGGCTTCGCCGTTGGTGAAATACCCGCAAAAAGGATGTAAACCAACTTCGTGGGTGATGCAGCGAATCCCGCGTTTGTGCGCCGCCCAGCGTGCTGCCGCTTCGGGATAGAACATGCCGTTGAAAACCACCACCGACTGCGGATTGACGCGCTCCAACAGCGCATCAAATTGCTGCACAATGTTCCAGGCCGACAGCATGTAATTGCCAATCAATTTTCGTGTGGCTTGATCGTCCTTCAAATGATGCCGCCGCAAAATCCAGCGCAGCGAGGGCAGCACAAGCTGTCCCAATGAAACTCCCTGGTATTCAAACACCATCAGGGAATCCAAATCCTGCGCTTTAAGCCTGTCAGCCAGGCCGGCATCTTCCTGATACTGGAACCAGTTGACATCAGCGCCGGTATACAACACACGCGACTGCGCCGTGCAGCGCTCGCATGGCGGCGGCGAATCCAATTTATCTCGGTTGGTGCCCAGCACACACTGTTTCATGCCGCCCTGGCAGGCAAACTGAACCACAGGCACGCCTGCCAACCGCAGCGACCAGCCGGTTAAAAGCTGAAATGCAGCATTCAGGCTCATCCCTTCCAGGCGTGACGAGGCATTAAACATTACAACTGGTCGGGCATTGTCGCTGCTTTTTGCCTCGGCAGCCACTTTGCCCGCCAGTTCGAGTATTCTCTGGTTATTCCAGCCATGCACACGCCGGCGGTGCACTGCATTTTGCACGCGTTTCACAAAAGCATTCATTGTGCGCAGCAAGTTAACCTTTCCAGAGGATTCCGACCGCTTAGAGCGAGTCGTCCACCCGGCGCAGCTTGCGCATTTGAGATTTTTCGCTTTCGTATACCACTTTCACGCCGTCGCCCAGGGCTTGTTCAGTGACACGGATATACTTCACCAAACGTTCCATGCCGCCCGGTTCCACCGAAGCTGCCTGGTCGCTGCCCCACATGGCACGGTCCAGGGTGATGTGGCGCTCCACCGAGCAGGCGCCCAGTCCAACCGCCACCACTGACGGCACCAGTCCAACTTCATGCCCTGAATAACCAATGGGAAGGTTAAATTCCTTCTTCAGGGTTTGAATCATACGCAAGTTTAATTCTTCCGGTTCGCATGGATAGGCGCTGGTGGCATGCATCAACAGCAATTTATCCTTGTCCAGCAAATCCACCGATCGGTGAATTTGCTCCATGGTTGACATACCCGTGGACAAAATCAAAGTTCTGCCGGTGCTGCGCAAGTGTTTCAACAGGTTGTGATCCGTCAAAGAAGCAGAAGGAATCTTGTAGCACACCGGGTTGTAGGCTTCGATAAAATCCACCGAAGGTTCATCCCACACCGAGGCAAACCAGTGAATGCCAATCTCTTTACAATAGCGGTCGATTTCCTGGTATTGCTCAGGAGTGAACTCCACTTTTTGCCGGTACTCCATGTAAGTTATGTAGCCCCAGGGAGTTTCGCGCATCTGGTCGCGCTGCTCTTTGGGCACGCACAATTCAGGGGTGCGTTTCTGGAACTTCACGGCATCCATACCGGCTTCTTTGGCAACTCGAATCAATTCTTTGGCAATATCCAGGTCGCCATTGTGATTAATGCCAACTTCACCCACGATAAAGGTGGGGTACCCCTCTCCAACCATTCGTTCACCTATCTTTACTGCGTTAGGCATTTGAGCTCCTTTCCTCAGTTCGCTGCAAAAATATATCACAAAGTTCACGTACTGCCCCGTGTCCACCGCGGTGATTGAGCACCATGTCTGCCTGCTGCAGAGCAGCCAGTTCGGCATCAGCCACCACTACGGCGCACCCCACCAGTGGGAAACAGGGAATATCGTTGACGTCATTTCCTAAATAGACTACTTTTTGCGGATCAATATGATTGTCTTTCAAATACTGCATCAGGAGAGGCGGTTTATCTGCCGCCCCTGAAATGACCGGTAAATTTAGTTTTTTACAGCGCGCTGCCACAACTGAATTCTTTTCAGTGGACAGCACCATGCATTTTATGCTGGTGTGCTTGCGCAGCAGGTTCAAGCCATAACCATCGCCGCGCGAGGCAGCCACCTGCTCGTAGCCGTCTTCGCCCACCCACACCCGGTTGTCGGTCATCACGCCGTCAAAGTCAAACACAATCAATTCCACTTCATCAGGCAGTGGTCGGCGGCGTTGACCGGGGTAAACCATGTCCAGGTTGCCGTTCACCACCAGGTATTCATAGCGTTTCCAATCAAACAGGTTATCAATATCCACCGTGAAACGCGGGTCAATCAAAACCGGCAAAATCACATCGCCGCTCATGGAGTGTTTGTCCAGAATGGCGGAGGGGCGAATGGCATCGATATGCCCGGTTTGCCAGTAAACCGGCGGCAAAATTTGGCGGGGAGCATTGTAAGGTTCGGCTATGCCTTCCACTTGCAGCAAAGGCTGCATTCTACCACTGTGATCATCAATGCGCCACATTTTGTGCGGATTCTGCCCCGCCGGCACCACACCCCGCACCGAATCGGCTTCCGGGTGTTTGAGCAGCATCTCAACGGCTTCATCCACCAACCCGGTGGGACGAATGGGTGACGTGGGGCGCAATTGCACCACCACGTCCGGTCGATAGTTTTCATGTTCTATCAGCCAGTTCAGGGCATGCTCGAACACCGGCAAATCGAGGGTTTGATCCTGTGCAAATTCATCCGGCCGCATGAAAGGCACTTCTGCGCCAAATTTTTTGGCTGCTTCGGCAATTTCAGGGTCATCAGTTGAAACGATCACCCGCGTCACCAGTTGGCTTTGCCGGGCCGCCGCAATGCTATACGCAATCAACGGGTAACCGCAGAACAGCCGGATGTTCTTGTGCGGGATGCCCTTGGAACCGCCCCGCGCCGGGATGATGGCCAACACTTCCTTGCGATCTACCATGCCGTCCATCCCCCATCCACCACCAGGTTGGAGCCCGTCATGTACGACGAAGCATCCGACGCCAGGAACAGCAAAGCGCCGCTCATTTCATCACGGTTGGCCATGCGCCCCAGCACCGTGCGCGCCGAGTAATTCGCCAGGAAGGTTTCATCATGGTTGTTGAACACCCCTCCGGGCGTCAAAGCATTGGCGCGGATGTTCGTTCCCGCGTAATAAGTTGCCAGATAGCGCGTCAGCCCCAGCACACCCGCTTTGGTCACCGAGTAAAACACCGGTTTGTACTGGCGCGGCTTGCCCGGTTTTTCATAAATGCGCTGGTCGGGTCCCACCAGCCCGTAGGTTGAACAGATATTGATGATCGAACCGTGATTCTGGGCAATCATAGGCTTGACAGCCGCCTGTGCGCACAGGAACAGCCCGGTCAAATTCACATCCAGCGCCTGTTTCCAGGCTTCCAGCGGATAATCTTCAAACGAACTGCTGTGCTGCCCCTGGTGTTGATCATCAAACTTGGGGTCCATGGCCGCGCTGCACACCAGCGCATCCAGCCTGCCAAAGGCGGCCAGGGTCTTTTCAACCATGCCGTTCACCGACTCCAGGCTGGTCACATCCACCGCCACTGCCAGGGCCTGGTAACCTTCCCCGGCCAGTTCAGCGGCAAAGGCATCGGCGGCAGCCTGGTTCACGTCAGCCACCACCACCGCCGCCCCGGCCTGCGCCAGCGTGCGGCAAAACTCTTTTCCCAGCAATCCGCAGCCGCCGGTTACCAGTGCAGTCTGCCCGATCATGCGAAACTTGTCAAAAATATCAGCCATTAAATATTCCTTCGATCTTTCTAGTTTAGTTCCGAAAGCCCGAAAATTGCGTCATCATCAAAAGCTTCAATCACTGGCAGGTCTTGGGTCAAATCCTGCATCCAGTCATGCCCGCCGCTTAAATCCGCGTCCAGCGTGCGGTAACCAAAAATCACCAGCACAGCATCGCCGTCCAACACTTGCTGCCGAATGGCTGCCACATCTTCCGCGTACCCCTCCCGCGGCTGCTGTGTGGCCGGGTTGGTTGGCGAGGGCAGCACATAAGCGGGACGGTTGGTCAGGATGTACAACGCCGTGTTGCGGTTGGTGTAGATTTGCGTTTTGGGCAGTTGGCTTACCGCAGCAATGGTCGGCGACTCCAGCCAGTCCGATTTGGCAAATCCCTGCCCGTCCTGATGCAGTAAATGAATGCTGTCCAGGCTGTCTTCGGCAAACGACACCAGCAACCCCAGGGCTAAAACTGCGGCAATCACCCGTCCGTAAGGGTGTTTTTGCTGCCAGACCCAGGCCAGAGCCGCTGCGCCCAGCACAAGCGCACAGATATAGAATGGCGACAGGATGCGGTGTTCGAAAATGGGACTGGCATCTACAAAAGTTAACGTCAACACCAGCACCGCCAGGTAAACCCAGCCTTCCACCGCAAACGCCCAGCCGGTTTGAACCTGCTGCAAACTGCCGTCCACCCTGGCGCGCAGAATCAAAACCAGCGCAATGAGGACGGCTGCCAGCCAGGCCAGCAGAAACACCGCCAGTACAATACCCCACAGGTTCAGGTGATTTTCAATCAAGCCGCCGCGCTCAGGCAGCAGCCAGCTCCAGAAGTTCAACACACCTTCTTGAATCTTATCCAACGGAATGGGATGGTAAGACACCATGCGGTTGCCTACGTTGCTGCTGATCAGGTAATTGCGCACCAGCCAGATGGCTGCCAGTGGAATGCCGGAAACGACAAAGATGACACTGTCGGTGATTTTTTTGCGCCATTCCCCGCGGAACACCAGCAAACAAATGACCGCCGTGGCATACAGTGAAATTGCCACATAGCGCGCCAGGAACGCCAGCGAAGCTGTAACTCCCGCCGCCGCCAGCCACCCCCAATGCTGATCTTGCAGGGCTTTACCCAGCAGCAGCAAGCACAGAGTTGCCAAAAACAGGTAAATGGGCTCGCTCATGGCGTAGGAATGCGCCCCAAACAACGGCTCTGAAGCCGCGAAAAACAGGCCGCCCAGCAAGCCAAACCAGTCCGATCCGCTGGCTTTGCGGGCAGCCAGGCCGATCAACAAAATATTGACGCCAAACAGCACCACGTTCAACAACCAGGCTGAACGCAGCGCTTCCAATCCCGTCAGGCTGACGGCGGCGATGGCTATGGAAAACAGCGGTGGATAGTTGGTGATGGGTCGCGGTTCGCCGTTGCCGCTCAAGCGGCTGTAGCCGTTGCCCGCCAGGATATTGCGCGCCCCGCCAATGTATCCCACCGAATCGTTCACCAACCCCATGCCGTAGGGCGTGATATAAATCATCAACGCCGCACCGGCAATCGCCAGGGCAATCAGAAGTATCCAGAAACGCACATTCACATGATTATTTTGTTTCACTGCCTGCCACATCCCATTTGCAATCCGTTGATTTTTCTTACAAATCCATTTTTTTTGAGCCAACCGCCAATTATAAACCACACATGCCATCAAGGCTCTCAGCGCGGGTATTGATAGATCGCGCCGTCATTACCCTGGTGTGATTTCTCCAATCCATCGGTCAGCGTAGTCGCCCAGGCTTCGGTGCGGTCGCCGTAAGCGCCTTCCATCTGGACATAGATGGAGTTGAACAACACCAGGCTGGCGCCATCTTCCCGGAACAGTTTTTCCGAGTTATCTTCGGTCAAATCACCTTCCCCATAGCGGGTGAAAAACTCAGGCGGCTCATCGTCATAAATCTCCGCCATGGTGTAAGTGGCTCTGCCTGTCAGGTACAGCACCGCCATTTCTTCGTTGGTTACAATCAGGGCATTTTGCGGCAGCGCCTTCACAGCCGCAATCGTATCCGAGTTTTGCCACTCCACCGAGTTGTATCCCAGCCCCAGTTGCATGTTTTGCTTCACAATGCGCAGGCTTCGCACGCCGTACCAGGCCAGCAGCACCACCAGCGCAATCAGCAGCCCGTTTTGCAGCAAGTCGCCCATTTTCCACAGGCGCATGCTGCGCCCCATGAGAACCACCACCAGCCACAGCCAGGCGGCGTGGATGGGTGAAAACATGCGGCTGCCAATGGTGATGGGCGGATAGGTGGTGAAATACACCCCGGCGATCACAATCAAATAAACAACAAGAAAGCTTGCCAGCATAATCACCAGGTTGTGGCTCAACGGTGGTTCGTCAATCTGCTCCAAACTGTGCTTGCGCCATACAGCCGCCACCCACCCCAGCGTGCCAATTGCCAGCCCAATCGCCAACAGGTGATTAACCACCGCCGGATAGTGCGGCGCAGTGACCCACGAATCGGGTATTAGCCAGAACAAAACCACCTGCTCCAACTGCGGAGCAAAATCAGCCAGGCGTTCAGCCATCACCTGCGCCGTCAGCACGCTGCGCGAAGAAACCGTGGTGGTCACAGAGAGATCATAAAATATCCAGATTGCCGTAGGCAGCACAGCAATCACCCCGAACAACAGGGCGTCGCGCAGCCGCGCCCGCTTCGAATCCTGGCTGAGCAGCAGAATCAACAATGCGCCTGCCCCCACGTAACCCGCCGCGCTGTAACGCGTCAGCATGGCCAGGCCAACCAGCACGGCTGATGCGATCAATTCTGCCGCGCGCGGGCCATCGAAATAGGTCAACAGCAGGCACAGCCCCGCCAGCCCCAAAAAGATCGACAGCGGTTCCGAAATCGTCCAGGAATACACCGGGATCAACACCGGCGAAATGGCCGTCAGGCCGCCGGCTGCGCCGCTAATCAACAGCGAGCGTGAAGCGCGCCAGGTCATGCCGGTCACCAGCGCCGTCAATGCGCCTGCCAGGAAGATATTCAACACATGCGCCGCGCCGGTCATGGGAAAACCCACAGCCGCCAGGCCTGCCAGCGCCAGCGAATAAAACGGCGGGAAATAAGGCAGCAGGCGAAACTCGCCGCGCGGACCGATCAAGCCCAGTCCTTTGCCGGCCAGCAGGTTGCGCGCTGATTCCATGTAAATCGTGGCATCACCGCCCACCCCGGGGCCTTTCACCGTGCTGGCCACCAGCACACCCATCGCCAGCACGGCCAGCAGCACAATCAAAATCAAGGCTTTCCGGTTCTCACTCATTTGCCACCCCATCCTTCAAAAGAAAAACCGCTTCACCCTCAAAATCTCCAGCAAAGTCCAGTCCAAGCTGCTCGCAGCTTGCGCGCAGTTCTGTCAGGCCGCCGTACTCTTTCACATTCACCACGATATAGCGAACCTTCATCTCACGCAGCATCGTCACACTTTCAGCGCTGGGGAAACCTTCCATGGCGGGTTTGATGCGCCGGTATTGTTCAGGCGGAAAGGCATTGAAGAAGCCGCCCACAAACGGTTTGCCGTGGATGAGCTGCCCGTAAATTACTTCCTGGTTCTCCAATTGATAATACGGGAGCTGCATCACAGCGCCTTCGTCCTCTTGCTGCGCCAGCCAGTTATCCACCGCGCGCGGTTCCACCTTGCTGAAATCGGTGAAAGCGCCGGGATAAAAATCAAAGATGACCAGGGCCAACAAAAATGCCGTTACAGCCAACTTCACCTTGCCGTTAAATTTTTGCAGCAGCCAGGCGCTGCCCAACCCGGCCGCCACGCTGAAAAAGAATGGCACAAAAAAGCCAAAGCGCATGATGGCGCGCAATTTGGCAAAGAATGGGAAATATAAGAACAGAAAATAAGACGGCAGCGGGATGGGTAACTCAGTCCGTCCCAACCGCTCGGCCAGAAACGCCGGCGTTGGGATGGTAACCGACTGGTTGTTCCAGTGCAAATCAATGCCCAGTGCCAGGATAAATGCAAAAACGCTGGTCCACAGCAGCAGCGGCATCAGGCGCGGCGAGGGCAAATCTTTGCGCTTGACCCAGGCCAGCACAGCCAGCGCCGCCGCCACAACGCCGATGTAAAACGTGCCTTCCACCCACAGGTCGCGGTTGAAATGGCTGCCCACCCACTGCCCCCACAGAAAATGGTCGGTGGACGGCAGAACAAAATCGGTCGGGCTGGCGGAATACAGGCGCGCCAGTCCCACATTGCGATTGGGTAATCCGCCTTCGCCTAGCAACGCAAAGAACGGCAGCACGCCCAGAATGGTTAAAGGCAGCGAGGCTGCCCCCATGGCGGCCAGGCGCCCCCACCAGGCCGGGCTGCGCAGCATATCGCGCGCCTGGAACAGCAGGTAGAAAATGCCCATGAAGGCACTGATGAACAGCGTCATATACAGATAGTACTGCGAGGTCAGGGCAATCAACCCCAGGCCGATACCGCCCGCCAGCACAGGCTTCCAGTCCCAGCGGCGCGTTTCAAACAGGTTGAACAATCCCATGAAATACAATGGGAACCACTGCGTGCCCGACAGGTTGAGATGACCAATGCGAAAATGCGCAAAACGGTAGGGTAAAAAGGCAAACAGGGTTCCGGCAATCAACGCCGCATCGGTGCGCCCGGTTAACTGGCGCACCCACAGGAACATGAACAAACCCGACAGGAAAAAGGTGAGCAGCATTGCCATGTTGTAGGCAAACGTCTCGCCGCCCAGCAGGCTGAAAGGCAGCGCCAGTGCCAGGTTGGCCGGGGTGATTTCGGTATATGCCAGGCTCCACCCTTGCGGGTAATTGAGAAACCACACATTGAATGGATCGACGTGCAGTTCAAACAATGCCTTGCGAAACCAACCAATCAACCACACAAAATAGATGTTATCCCCCACCTCGCCCACCATCGAATCGAACACCCGCAGCGTCAGCGGCATGGTCATGAAAACAGTCATGGCGGCAAAATAGACCGCCGCCCACAAACCGCTCCGCTGATACCAGCGCTTTTTCAACAGGGTTTCTTCTGACATGGTTTAAATCTCGATGGTGCGTTTCTCTTTGGATGATTGATATACCGCCTGGATGATCTCCAGCGACCGCTTCCCGTCTTCCAGTGTGCACACCGGTCGAACATAACCATTGCAAACATCCATGAAATGGCGCAGTTCTTCCAGGAATAGCTCATTGCGTTCAAAACCTTCCGGCGCCGGGAAAATCTCCCATTCGTGCGCGCCGCGTCGGTATTCATGCACCGCGCCGTCCGCATTGTCCCAGCGCAGGGTGCCTTCCGTGCCTACAATTTCCAGGCGGTGCACCGGCGGCTGTTGGTAATAATTCAAATGCACGCTGCCGATCACACTGCTTTCAAAACGCAGGCCAATTTCAGCCACATCTTCCACCTGGATTTCCAGGTCGCTCAATTTGGCTGTGGTTCCCCACACCTCTTTCACCTCGCCAAATATCCAGCGCAAATAATCCAACGGGTGGCACAGCGTCAGGGTGACGCCGCCGCCCAGGTCGCTGCGCGCGCTGTAACTCCGGGTGTAATCTTCCCAGGGGTGCCAGCCCGGCAGGTACTCGCCCCAGTCAGCGCGAAAGGAAAGCGGGCGTCCAATGGCGCCGTCTTTCAGTTCAGTGATGATCCGTTCCAGCCCCGGGTGAAAACGGAATTGGAACCCCATCAACAACTGCGTGCCGCTGGTCAGCAGGGCATCTTTCAAGATATCCACATTGGTCAGTGTGCTGGAAATGGGTTTCTCCATCAAAACATGACAGCCGGCTTTAGCCGCCGGGATGGCCACATCCAGGTGCAGCGCAGTGGGATTGGCAATAATCACCGCTTTGGGCTTATGCGCCAGAGCCGCTTCCAGGTCAGTTTCCACCGGGAAGCCCTGCAGTTCATCTTCCGGCAGCGTGCTGTGTTTCGTCCGATACAGCACAATATCTTTTTCTCCGAGCGCCAGCAAATTGCGCATGTGGCGCCGGCCAATCGATCCATAACCCGCAATCAGAAATCGCATCGTTTCCCATCCTTAATCATCACCCGGCCCTTTTTCCAATGCGCGACAGCAAATAATCAGCCGTGCGTTTGCCCGCCCCGCCGTCGGTGTAGGTGCATTCGCGTGCGATAAAGCGCCTTCTGGCTTCCCGCTCCTCTTCAGGCTCATGCAAAGCCAGTTCCACAGCCGTTTTCAATTCGCTTTCGTTCATCGCCACCCGCCCGGCGCCCGCTTCACGGAAACGCTGGTGGGTAGGCCAGCCGCCAATTTCAGACAGCGGCAGCGAGAACTTGTCCGGCTGGTTCCAGCCGCCCGGTGCATCAATGCACATGCTCACAATCGGGCGTTCATGGATGGCGGCTTCCACCACCATGGTCGAATAGACCGTTAAAAACACATCCGAATACGCCATCATGGAGGTTTTCTCGGGCATATCCTCACCAGAATAATAGCCCAATTCGCCCCCCAGTGGAACAGGTTCCACCACATGCACATGCGGTAATTCGCGCGCCAGTTGCCGAATTTTCTCGCGCTCACCGGCAAACAATGGTTCTTCCATAAAGTGATTGGGGTGCAGGCGGATTAATAACTGGCACGGCTCACTGAAAGCATCAGCCGCCACCAGTTTCGCCAGCGCCTCAATGTTTTGGTAATTGGGTGAAAAAGTGATAAAGCTGGCAGCATAGCCCAACAGCTTGCGGTTGGGGTCCAGCCCGTGCAGCCTGAAGTATTCCTCGCGCGGCATCAACCACTGCTTGCGGAAGTAACCGTCATAGGACGGAATGCCGCCAATGTTGACTCGCGCCGGGTCCCAGTCTGACCCATAGATCAGTTCTTCTTTTTGAATTTGCGACCAGCAATTGATCCAGTCCACCGGCGCGCCCGGCAGGCTGTAACTGCTGGGGTTGTCCCAACCCACCACCACGGCTGCCGTGGCGATGTTGCGCTGGCTGGCTTCGCGCAGCAAATAGCGGTCCAGTCGCCAGCCAGGTGTGCTGGCAACCACCAGGTCGGGTTGGTACTTGTCAAACAATTCTGCATAGATATTGGATGTGTAGCGGAATTGGCTTTCCACCAGCATGCGCCGCGCCTGTTTAGAACGCCGCAGCACACCCACCACCAGCTTCATAAACGGCATCACCAGGCGGCGTTTGCCCCCGGCTTCAAATTCCACCTGTTTCACGTTGCTGGTCATGGCTTCCACATTAATCCGTTTGGAAGCTCCCACCCGCCGCAGAAAGTGGATCCAATACTGGCGCGTGCCGTCTACAGTCTCTGAATAACGCCGCGCTTCCTTCAGGCGCAGCCCTTCGATGATCAATCCCGGCTGGCCAAAGCGGTTCTGAATCTGCTCCACCAGCCCGTCATCGGTCAGCAGCACCACTTCCACGCCGTTTTTTAACAACGTGGGCACCACATCGCTCTGCAAAAAGTACACAATCGCCAACCCGTGGTCAGCGCTGATAAAAACCCGTTTGGTCGTCAAATCTTCAAACTCTCCTTGTTCGGTTCATTGCCGGTCATAATACCAGCGAAAAATGGCATCATACAAACTTAATAATATCTTTTTCACCGGGGGCAAATCCAGCAATCGGCTGCGTCTTACCGGCGGCTTTGAATTTTGAGCACCCTGCGGCAGGTTGACCACATTGCGCAGCGTGTTGCTCAGGTTCATGGCAAACGGTTGGGTGGGCATCAGGCGCAGGT